>NZ_JBQFPA010000005.1:0-422570 GCF_056534105.1 Ruegeria sp. E5
CCGATCGCGATGGAAGACGGCCTGCGCTTTGCGATCCGCGAAGGCGGCCGCACCGTCGGCGCCGGCGTCGTCTCGAAAATCATCGAGTAATTCGCGTAAGCGAATATACAAAGAAAGGGCGTCCCTCGGGGCGCCCTTTTTCGTTTTTGCCTAAGCCAACAGTAATGCTAACTTCTTTCGTATTGAGACATTGCAATTAGAAAGAGGTCATAAGATGCACTTTTGGGCGCGTTCAGTTTGTCTTGTCGCAGCGGTTGCTTTCTCATCTACCTCTGCGTCCTCACAACAGATTGCGGATCGGATCTATTTGGGCGGGCCAATTGTAACGATGAACGATACGGCTCCGTCCGCAGAAGCTGTCGCAGTCAAAGACGGGCGCATTCTTGCGGTCGGGTCGCTATCTGACTTGTCGGTGCATCAGGGTGAGGAAACCGAAACCTATGATCTGGAAGGGCGCGCGATGCTTCCGGGTTTCGTTGATAGCCACGGACATGTCGTCATGGGCGGCCTGCAAGCCCTGTCCGCTAACCTTCTTGCGCCACCGGACGGGGATGTCATTGATATCGCCAGTCTGCAATCCACGCTGACTGACTGGGCCGAGGAGAATGCGCAAGCCGTTGAGCAGGTCAAAATGATCATCGGTTTTGGTTACGATAATGCTCAATTAAAGGAACTCCGTCACCCAACACGACAAGAGCTGGACATTGTGTCTGAGGACTTGCCGGTCGTCATTATTCATCAGTCTGGGCATATAGGTGTCGCAAACTCGAAAGCTTTGGAATTAGCTGGTATAACGGCGGCTTCCGAAGCACCTCCGGGCGGGGTGATCCAACGCGATGAGGCCGGAGAGCCAAACGGTGTTCTGGAGGAGTACGCGTTCTTTTCTGTTCTCGTTCCCTTGCTGGGAAATCTGGGTGAAGAGGGTCTGGCAGCATTTGCCCGAGCTGGAACCGACCTTTGGGCAAAGTTTGGATATACGACCGGGCAGGAAGGCCGATCATCAGGTCAGATTGTCGAGGTTCTCAGGAAAGTTGCTGCGGAAGAAGCTCTTCCAATCGATGTAGTAGCCTTCCCGGATGTTCTTGAGTCGAAAGAGTTTATTGGTGCGAACACTTCGAAAAGCTACGAAAACAGGGTTCGGGTCGGGGGCTGTAAACTTACAATTGATGGCTCGCCGCAAGGTTTCACCGCTTTAAGGGATCGACCCTATTATGATCCGGTTGGGAACTATGCTGCCGGCTACGCAGGATACGCAGCCATCACGATGGAGCAACTCCAGGACGCGGTGAATTGGTGTTACGACAACGATTTCCAAATCCTCGTGCATTCCAACGGTGAAGGGGCATCTGACATGCTGATTGCTGCACTCGAAGAGGCACAGATCAAGTATGGCGATCCTGGCAACCGCCCAGTTCTGATTCACGGTCAGTTTCTTCGCGAGGATCAAGTCGCAAGCCTTAAGCGCCTTGGTGTGTTTCCGTCGCTCTTTCCGATGCATACGTTCTATTGGGGCGATTGGCACCGGGATCATACGGTCGGGCCGATAAACGCAGAAAATATTTCGCCTACAGGATGGCTGCACGAGCGTGGCATGAAGTTCGGCACGCATCACGATGCGCCGGTCGCCTTTCCGAACAGCATGCGTGTTCTCGCCGCGACGGTAACCCGCCGCACACGGTCTGGTGACATTTTGGGTCCCCATCAAAGAGTCGACGTTATGACCGCCTTGAAAGCCATGACAATCTGGCCCGCCTGGCAGCATTTTGAAGAAGACGAGAAGGGGTCTATCGAAGTTGGAAAAGTCGCGGACTTTGTGATTTTGTCGGACGATCCTACTGTCGTCGATCCGGAAACACTGGCGGAGCTTGAAGTGCGTGTAACGATTAAAGGCGACGAGGTGGTCTATGAAGCGGAAGGCGATGTCAGAGAGGGAAATCTGCAATTCTCGCCATTTTCAAATGACCCTGTGATTGCACACCTTTTCATGCACGCGGTCTATCAAGGCATGAAGGTTGAAGCCCCGTGGCTTGTTAGGAACTAGCCTGTGGGTTTTGGGAACTGAGACGTCACCGAATTGGTTTTATCCGGCGACAGCTTTGGCTTCACCGTTGAGCTGATCGCGCCGATCGCGATGGAAGACGGTCTGCGCTTCGCGATCCGCGAAGGCGGTCGCACTGTCGGCGCCGGTGTTGTGTCGAAAGTCATCGAGTAATCACGGTAGGTCGGGGTTCAGCCCGGCACATCGGTGAGCCTAAGTAGGCCGCTCCAAAAGGGGCGGCCTTTATTACTTTTAGAGATTGAACACAGTCACTATTGAAACCACAATCTGGCAGTCTCTTTTTTAACCGACCAATCCTTTGAGAGAAGATGATTTGGACATGTCCAAAAAGCCGCGCTTTGCGATGTCAATTTTTTCAAGTTTAGTATTTTGGATTGGAACTTTAGCCCCGAACGTTTTGGTGTCCGCGCCATCCAGTGATGCGCAGGTATATAGCGCCTTAAAAAGCATGGGTTACTCAAACATTCTCATTGAAGGATGTAGTGTTTCGTTTTCGAGAATGATTGTGCCAACCAAAAGCAACGACTACCTAATCAAGTATGATCGATACGTTAACCTTCGCACACTTGATTTCAGTGATGCGTATGAAATTAGCGTTAGGGAAACTGACAACGGATATCTGCACATCGCCGT
Source organism: Ruegeria sp. E5 (assembly GCF_056534105.1). Taxonomy (NCBI): domain Bacteria; kingdom Pseudomonadati; phylum Pseudomonadota; class Alphaproteobacteria; order Rhodobacterales; family Roseobacteraceae; genus Ruegeria; species Ruegeria sp. E5. Next base: position 2,693 of record NZ_JBQFPA010000005.1, read on the forward strand.
GGTGCCTCTTAACAAAAACTATTATCAGCACGAAACTCAAATACTTAACTTCAGAAGTTGGGTAATACGCAATTATCCAAACTCGAATTGGCCATACACTGACACAGGAATTGAAATTCAATCAGCTGCAAAAATTGAAGCCAAATTATGGAACATACTGCCTCAGGTTAAGCTCTTGAATCGATGGACTAAGCATAGTGCGAAGGGTTCATTGACATTACTTCCGCCTGAATTTCGGATGACTTATTTTGAACGCAACAACGTAGTTGAGTTCATGGATGCAATTGTTGAACAAGCAAAATACTATCATTGCTCTAACCTTGATGACGAGGGCGACGCATAGGCAGAGCGTATGTGGGTGAGTCTCTTTCGCTCAGCTAGCAAATCGAGACTTCGTTGATCCGTCTCGTTGAACTCTATTCTGTCAGACTGACGATATCTGATTTCCCCCTTGCCAAACCCCAACAACCCCACTAATACGCGCGAGTTCTCATCAAGAACATCAAGGCGGGGTGATTCCCGCCTTTTGGGTTCGATGAGGGTTGGCGATGCGCGTCTGTCCTCCTCTCAACCTCAACGCCTGATAAAAGGCTGTATCTATGCAAAGCCAAAACATCCGTATTCGGCTGAAGGCATTTGACTATCGCGTTCTGGATGCCAGCACGCAAGAGATCGTCAACACTGCCAAGCGGACCGGCGCGAACGTGCGCGGCCCGATCCCGCTGCCGAACAAGATCGAGAAGTTCACGGTTCTCCGTGGCCCTCACGTTGACAAGAAATCCCGCGACCAGTTCGAGATCCGCACGCACAAGCGTCTCTTGGACATCGTTGATCCGACCCCCCAGACCGTTGACGCGCTGATGAAGCTCGACCTCGCTGCTGGTGTGGATGTCGAGATCAAGCTGCAGTCGTAAGATCGGAGGGTATAGATTATGCGCTCTGGTATTATCGCAAAAAAAGTTGGCATGACCCGCCTGTTCATGGAAGACGGCAAGCAGATCCCTGTGACCGTTCTTCACCTGGACAACCTGCAGGTTGTTGCACAGCGCACCGCTGACAAAGACGGCTACACTGCCGTTCAGCTGGGCGCCGGTGCTGCCAAAGCAAAACGCACCTCGAAGGCCATGCGCGGTCACTATGCCGCTGCCAAGGTCGAGCCCAAGCGTAAGCTGGCCGAGTTCCGCGTCTCCGAAGATGGCCTGATCGATGTGGGCGCCGAGATTTCGGCAGAACACTTCCTGGAAGGTCAGAAAGTTGACGTTTCAGGCACCTCGATCGGTAAAGGCTTTGCCGGTGCAATGAAGCGTTGGAACTTTGGTGGTCTGCGCGCCTCGCACGGTGTTTCGATCAGCCACCGTTCGCACGGTTCGACAGGTCAGTGTCAGGACCCGGGCAAGGTGTTCAAAGGCAAGAAGATGGCCGGTCACATGGGTGCTGCCCGTGTTACCACCCAGAACCTGGAAGTTGTCAAAACCGACGCCGACCGGAACCTGGTCTTCATCAAAGGCGCCGTTCCCGGACCGAAATCGGGCTGGGTCACCGTCAAGGACGCCGTCAAGAAGAAAGCACCGGAAGGCCTGCCTTTCCCGGCAGCCGTAAAAGGTGCTGCAACTGAAGCTCCTGCGGAAGAAGCTCCCGCGGAAGGTGGTGAAGCATGAAACTTGATGTAATCAAACTGGACGGCGGCAAAGCCGGCAACATCGAGCTGGATGCGGACCTGTTCGGCCTTGAGCCGCGCGCGGACATCCTGCACCGTGTGGTCCGTTGGCAGCGCAACAACGCGCAGGCTGGCACTCACAAGGTCAAGACCCGCTCGGAAACCAGCTACTCGACCAAGAAGATCTATCGCCAGAAGGGCACCGGTGGCGCACGCCATGGTGACCGCAACGCGCCGATCTTCCGTGGTGGTGGTATCTATAAAGGCCCCGTGGTGCGTTCGCATGGCCACGACCTGCCGAAGAAGTTCCGCAAGCTTGGCCTGCGCCACGCTCTGTCGGCCAAAGCCAAAGCAGGTGAGCTGGTTGTGATCGAGAACGCCGAAGCCGAAGGCAAGACCGCCGCTCTGGCCAAACAGGTTGCAAACCTGGGCTGGAAACGCGCTCTGGTCATCGACGGCGCGACCGTGAACGAAGGGTTCCTGAAAGCGTCGAAGAACATCGAAGGTCTGGATATCCTGCCGTCGATGGGCGCAAACGTCTATGACATCCTCAAGCGTGACACCCTGGTGCTCACCAAAGCGGCTGTCGAAGCACTGGAGGCTCGTCTGAAATGAGCGCGAAGGCAGAACACTACGACGTGATCCGCAAGCCGATCATCACCGAAAAGTCGACCATGGCCTCTGAGAACGGCGCGGTTGTCTTTGAAGTGGCGATCGACAGCAACAAGCCGCAGATCAAAGAGGCCGTTGAGGCGCTGTTTGGTGTGAAGGTCAAAGCGGTGAACACCACCGTGACCAAAGGCAAGGTCAAGCGGTTCCGCGGCCAGTTGGGCAAGCGGAAAGACGTCAAAAAAGCATATGTGACCCTGGAAGAGGGTAACACCATCGACGTGAGCACCGGTCTCTGATCGAACCCGTCTTTGGAGAGAGATAAAGGCCCCCGCGCAAGCGGGGGTTTTTTTGTTGGTACCTAACTCAAGAGGATAGCAAGTTTGATTGTATTGGCTTGTTTGGCCACCCGTTGCACGATAGTCGTCTAGCAAATTTAACTTGTAGAAACCACTTGTTGATATATATGGCAACACTGTTAGAGTTATGTGAGTCGGGTCTACTGATAAAAATTGATCCGCTAGAAGATGATGAGCAACCTTGGAGAACGCTATATGCAACGCCTGAATTTGTTGAATGGCTTGACGCTGTCCTTCCGGTCATGGACCACAATGAACTTTATTCAAGTTTGTTGCCAATCGAACAGGTGTTCGCAGTTTTCCACGAATTTGTTTCCGGCGACGAGTTCTCTACGGATCGCCGCTTCAAAAAACTAAACTTCAATCCTGAACAGTATGTTTGGGAGATAAAAACGGATGACGTACGAATCTTTGGTTGGGTGCCGCAAAAAGACGCCTTTGTCTGTTGTTACGGTGACAGCGCGGATCAAATCAAATTGCTTTATCTTTACAGTAGGTACGTAGCTCAAACATCTTACGTTCGACATGAAATCGATTTGGACGAGCCGAAGTGCTGCCAGAGCAAGGAGTATGGTGATGTCATATCAACTAAAGATTGACCCTAAATCACGCAAAGCAGCCAAATTTATTTCTCAGCTCCAGAAGAAATTGCAAGCTGAGTTAGTTGCATCAGGAATGACACAGCAAGAAGTCGCTGAAGTGTTGGGAGTCGATCGGTCGGTGGTAAATCGACGCTTAAAAGGTAGTGCGAACTTGACTGCTAGATCGATTGCAGAGTTTGCTTACGCGTTTGACAAAGAAATCGACCTTGAGTTCGTCGAGAAAGATCGTCGGGAAAAGACAAACTCTACTGAGGCGACTTCAAATGTGATCGATTTGCGGCAAGAAGCACAAAACTCACCAACTGGAAACCTCGTCTCCGGATTGACGTTTAGAATTGAAAGTGCGGCGTCGTGAATTCAGAAGCATATGGCACGACAGTCTTCTGCGATGACATTAGGTACGAAACTAATGGCAAGCTGACATTGATCGGGTGCTACACCGGCGAGATGAACTTCTCTGGACCGGCTCCAGGTTTGCTGCCCAACTTTGGTGCGCTTGTTAATTTGAGGGTACCGATAAATGTCGAGATCAATACTATTAAACTCTGTGTCTACCTTGAACTTGCGAGTTCTCGGGATGAGATTTTTAGTACTGAAATTGAGATTACGGACGAACAGCGAAAGAGTGCATTTGCTGGGACTGAAAATGAACGCCCAGAGGACAAAGTCCTCTCTATGACGTTTCCTCTCCACTGGTCACCACTTCCGGTGAATGAAAAGGGGAGGATTAAGGTGAGAGCGTACTTGGACAATGATATAGAGGTGCGACTTGGCACCCTAAAAATGAACTTTGTCGAAGGTGATGGCAAAGGCGAAGAAGCCTAAAGGTTCTTGAGGGCTTGAGGGGCAAAAGGGAACAACGAAGTTTCTGCTTCAATCCCCTATAGACACCCACCCCCAACACTGCTAAACGCTCCCAATCTTGCGGCCTCGGATTCGTTCCGGGGCCTCTGATATTTGTAACCGGGGACCTTCGGGGCCCTATACCCTTGGCACCTACGGGGGCCTATCACATAGCGGGGAACATCCCTGCACTTGCTAAACGGAAGACAGAAAGCATGGCACTCAAGTCGTACAAGCCGACGACGCCGGGCCAGCGCGGGCTGGTGCTGATCGACCGTTCGGAGCTTTGGAAAGGACGTCCGGTCAAGTCTCTCACAGAGGGTTTGACCAAATCGGGCGGCCGGAACAACACCGGACGGATCACTTCACGCCGCCGCGGCGGTGGCGCAAAGCGTCTCTACCGGATCGTTGACTTCAAACGGAACAAATTTGATGTCGCGGCAACCGTCGAGCGGATCGAATATGACCCGAACCGGACCGCATTCATCGCACTGGTAAAATATGAAGACGGCGAGCAGGCATATATCCTGGCTCCGCAGCGTCTGGCTGTTGGTGACAAAGTCGTGGCATCCGCCAAGGCCGACATCAAGCCGGGCAACGCAATGCCCTTCTCGGGCATGCCCATTGGTACCATAGTCCACAACATCGAGATGAAGCCTGGTAAAGGCGGTCAGATCGCACGTGCGGCCGGTACTTATGCGCAATTCGTTGGTCGCGATGGCGGCTACGCTCAGATCCGTCTGAGCTCGGGCGAGCTGCGCATGGTCCGTCAGGAATGCATGGCCACCGTTGGTGCCGTGTCCAACCCCGACAACAGCAACCAAAACCTCGGTAAAGCCGGTCGTATGCGCCACAAGGGCGTTCGTCCGTCGGTTCGTGGTGTTGCAATGAACCCGATCGACCACCCGCACGGTGGTGGTGAAGGTCGTACCTCGGGTGGCCGTACGCCGGTTACTCCGTGGGGTAAGGACACCAAGGGTAAGCGTACCCGCAACAAGAACAAAGCGTCCCAGAAGCTGATCATCCGCTCGCGGCACGCCAAGAAGAAGGGACGTTAATCTATGTCTCGCTCTGTTTGGAAGGGTCCTTTCGTCGATGCTTACGTGCTGAAAAAAGCCGAAGCAGCGCGCGAGTCGGGCCGCAACGAAGTCATCAAGATTTGGTCGCGTCGTTCCACCATTCTGCCCCAGTTCGTGGGTCTGACCTTTGGTGTGTACAACGGCCATAAGCATATCCCCGTCAACGTCTCGGAAGACATGATCGGTCAGAAGTTCGGTGAATACTCGCCGACTCGTACCTATTACGGTCACGCCGCTGACAAAAAAGCGAAGCGGAAGTAAGTCATGGGCAAGGAAAAGAACCCCCGCCGCGTGGCTGAAAACGAAGCAATGGCGAAAACGCGCATGCTCCGTACTAGCCCGCAGAAACTGAACCTGGTTGCGCAGATGATCCGCGGCAAGAAAGTTGAGAAGGCTCTGACCGACCTGACTTTCTCGAACAAGCGTGTCGCGCAGGACGTCAAGAAGTGCCTGCAGTCTGCAATCGCCAACGCCGAGAACAACCACAACCTGGATGTCGACGAACTGATCGTCGCCGAAGCCTGGGTTGGCAAGAACCTGGTCATGAAGCGCGGTCGTCCGCGTGCCCGTGGCCGTTTCGGCAAGATCATGAAGCCGTTCTCGGAGATCACCATCAAGGTGCGTCAAGTTGAGGAGCAAGCCTAATGGGACATAAAGTCAATCCGATCGGCATGCGCCTTCAGGTCAACCGCACCTGGGACAGCCGCTGGTACGCCGACACCAAAGACTACGGTGATCTTCTGCTGGAAGACCTCAAAATCCGTGAGTTCATCAACAAAGAGTGCAAGCAGGCCGGTGTTGCCCGTGTGATCATCGAACGTCCGCACAAGAAGTGCCGCGTTACGATCCACACTGCACGTCCCGGTGTCATCATCGGCAAGAAAGGTGCAGACATTGAAGTTCTGCGCAAAAAGCTTGCTCGTATGACCGACAGCGAACTGCACCTGAACATCGTCGAAGTGCGCAAGCCCGAGCTTGACGCGCAGCTGGTTGCCGAGTCCATCGCTCAGCAGCTGGAACGTCGTGTTTCGTTCCGTCGCGCCATGAAGCGCTCGGTTCAGAACGCCATGCGCATGGGCGCCCTGGGTATCCGGGTGAACGTCGCTGGTCGTCTGGGCGGCGCCGAAATCGCACGGACCGAGTGGTACCGCGAAGGCCGCGTGCCTCTGCACACCCTGCGTGCCGACATCGATTACGCACATGCCGAAGCGATGACTCCTTACGGGATCATCGGGATCAAGGTCTGGATCTTCAAAGGTGAGATCATGGAGCACGATCCGCAGGCACGTGACCGTAAAGCACAGGAACTCCAGGACGGCCCTGCACCTCGTGGTGCTGGTGGCGGTCGTCGCTAAGGAGGGAAAGATATGCTTCAACCAAAGCGTACTAAATTCCGCAAGATGCACAAGGGCCGGATCAAGGGGCTCGCCAAAGGCGGTTCCGATCTGAACTTTGGCACCTACGGTCTGAAAGCACTGCAGCCCGAGCGCGTCACCGCGCGTCAGATCGAAGCTGCACGTCGTGCCATGACCCGTCACATGAAACGTCAAGGCCGCGTCTGGATCCGGATCTTCCCGGATACTCCCGTGACCTCGAAGCCGACCGAAGTCCGTATGGGTAAAGGTAAGGGCTCCGTTGACTTCTGGGCAGCGAAAGTAAAGCCCGGTCGTGTGATGTTTGAAATTGACGGCGTCAATGACGACATCGCCCGCGAGGCCCTGCGCCTGGCCGCGATGAAGCTGCCGATCAAGACGCGCGTTGTGGTCCGCGAAGACTGGTAAGCGATTGGGGCTTTGACCCCACTCGTTACAAGATTGACCCTCGTCGGGAAACCGGCGGGGGTTTTCTTTTGGCTCGGCAGCCCGTGATTTCGTGGGTCCTGAAAAACGTCGACCTCCAGCCACCCCGCCTCTAGGCTAACTTGCAGGAATGGGAGGGCCCTATGGTTCAGCTGCGCAAAAAGATGATCATTAAGGAAGTCATAACCACCGACCAGTTTGGCCAGCCTTGTGATCCGATCAGTCGGGTTGCAGCGCTGGCGGTGATGCAGAACCCTCTTGCCGGGCACTTATCGGACGATCTTTCAGAGTTGTTCGAGATCGGCGCCATTCTGGGTTTGGAACTCGCCGCTGAGGCAGTTTCTCAGCTTGATGGGCCGCCGGTTTCGTACGGCAAAGCCGCGATTGTCGGCATGAACGGCGATCTTGAGCAGGGCGGGGCGGTGATCCACCCCAAACTCGGTGCGCCCATGCGCGCTGCGGTGGGCGGAGGTGAGGCGGTGATACCGTCCAACGCCAAGCTGGGCGCGCCGGGTTGCGCGATTGATCCTCCGCTGGGGCACAAGGACAATCCGTGGTCGTTCGATCATTTCGACACGATGACGCTGAACATCCCAGATGCGCCGAAACCGGATGAGATCGTGCTGTGCCTCGCCTATGCCGACGGAGGTCGCCCGATACCACGCTGTGGCAAAGGGCCCATCAAGACCTAAGCGGCTGGTCTTGCCGAGAGGGCTGGGGTATGCCCAGCCCATGGCACAGATTGAATCACTCTTCGTCACCCGTCTCTATCGCGCAAACTTGTCCGAATTCGATCCCAGGATCGACGCGGAGGAATTGGAAAGTTCATGCCTTGTTATTGCTGAAGATGATGAGGCCGGGCAGGACTGGTGTGAAGCGAACGCGTATCCCGGCTACACCAGTTATGCTTCGCTGACCGATTTGCCTTGGCGATTTCCGATATTTGCCGATCTTGTCAAAGTGCTGGATCAGCACGTCGCGGCTTTCGCCAAGGATTTGGAGTTTGATCTGGACGACCGCGCGTTGAAGCTTGAGGATCTGTGGATCAATATCCTTCCTGAAGGCGGGATGCATGCCAGCCACCTGCATCCGCACAGCGTCATCTCAGGCACGACTTATGTGTCCATGCCCGAAGGGGCCAGTGCGTTGAAACTGGAAGACCCGCGGTCGGGCCGCATGATGGCCGCACCGACGCGGCTGAAGGGCGGGCGCCGGGAATTGCAGCCTTTCATCTATATGAAGCCGCAGGTAGGTGACGTCCTGCTGTGGGAAAGCTGGCTGCGCCACGAAGTGCCGATGAACATGGCCGAGGACGAGCGGATTTCTGTTAGCTTCAACTATAAATGGGAGTGAAGCGTCTTAAAGCGTCAAGGTGAAAGCGCTCCAGTTACTTCGTCGGAGGATACTATGACCAAAACAGCTCTCGTCACAGGCGCATCATCCGGAATTGGTCGGGAATTGGCACGTTATCATGCGTCACAAGGCGGCAATCTGATCATCAGTGCGCGGCGCGGAGATGCGTTGGATGCCCTCAGATCAGAGCTTGAGGCCGCCCACGATGTTACTGTCACTGCGATTCCGCTTGATCTGGGTGCTGTTGGAGGCGCGGAAAAACTTTATGAGGCCGTCAAGTGCAGAGACCTGACGGTCGACTACCTGATCAACAATGCTGGATTCGGAGGGCATGGGGCTTTTTTGGATCGCCGCCTTTCGGACGATCTGGATATGATCCGGCTGAACGTCGAAGCCCTTGTATCTTTGTGCCATCTGTTCGGCACGGATATGATCAGTGGCGGTGGCGGAAAGATACTGAATGTCAGTTCGACTGCGGCGCATATGCCGGGTCCATTGCAGGCGACCTATTTTGCCACCAAGGCCTATGTTTCGAGTTTCAGTCAGGCGCTCGCGGAGGAGCTGAAAGGCAATGGCGTCACTGTGACGGCGCTGGAGCCGGGCTATGTCGTGACCGAATTTGCTGCTGCTGCAAATCTTGAGGGCACGAAGCTTGTTGCCCAAAAAGGGGCGACTGCTGAGGCCGTGGCCAAAGTCGGCTATGACGCCATGATCGATGGGAAGCTCACGGTGATCAACGATAAGTCGCTCGCGTTTGTGCTGGGTTGGGTCATGCCGTTGCTGCCGCGACGCGCGCGCCTGAAAATGGTTCGGAAAATGCAGGAGAAGGGTGCCTGAGCACTTGGCCGCGTTTGTCGGGATCCAGAAAGGTCGCAGTAGTGATCTGCTGCCCGGTTTCAGAGGGCGGCGGTAATTTGGAAACAGGTAGTTTCATCTGCCCGAACACGGTTTGAAACTTTCCCTTGCCACCCACCCCCCAAACCCTTATACGGCGGCATCCTGCGATCTCCCGGCGTTGTCGGGCGATTCGTATGTCTATCATTCATCCACCAGGTCAAAGGTGACCCTGTAAGGGGGCCTTCTGGTGTTTTGAGCAAAGGAAAAGGCGATGAACGCCCAAGAACTGCGTGACAAAACCCCGGACCAGCTCCGCGAGGAACTGGCCAACCTGAAGAAAGAAAGCTTTAACCTGCGCTTTCAACAGGCAACCGGTCAGCTGGAAAACACAGCCGGTATCAAAGCGGCCCGCCGCAATGCTGCCCGTGTCAAAACCATTCTGAACGAAAAGGCCGCTGCTGCGGCATCCGAGGAGTAATCAGATGCCCAAGCGTATCCTGCAAGGCACCGTGACCAGCGACGCCAACGAACAGACCGTAACCGTATCCGTCGAGCGCCGCTTTACGCATCCGGTTCTGAAGAAAACCATCCGTAAGTCCAAGAAATACAGGGCTCACGATGAAAAGAACGCCTTCAAGGTCGGCGACACCGTACGCATCATCGAATGCGCGCCGAAATCGAAGACGAAACGTTGGGAAGTTCTGGAAGCGTAAGCTTCCGGGATTTTTCCATTTGTCGAAACCCTGGGGGATTTAACGAGACCAGCCCCCACAGGTCGGGAGAAACCACATGATCCAGATGCAGACCAATCTGGATGTCGCTGACAACTCCGGCGCACGCCGAGTTCAGTGCATCAAGGTCCTGGGTGGTTCCAAGCGTAAATACGCCTCCGTCGGCGACATCATTGTCGTCTCGGTGAAGGAAGCCATCCCGCGCGGCCGCGTAAAGAAAGGTGACGTCCGTAAGGCCGTCGTCGTACGCACCGCCAAGGAAGTCCGTCGCGAAGACGGCACCGCGATCCGTTTCGATCGCAACGCCGCCGTCATCCTGAACAACAACAACGAGCCCGTAGGTACCCGTATCTTTGGCCCCGTTGTTCGCGAACTGCGCGGCAAGAACTTCATGAAAATCATCTCGCTGGCTCCGGAGGTGCTGTAATCATGGCTGCTAAACTCCGCAAAGGCGACAAGGTCGTCGTGCTGGCCGGCAAGGACAAGGGCAAAGAGGGGACTATCACCTCGGTTGACCCTAAAGCCGGTAAAGCTGTTGTCGATGGCATCAACATCGCCATCCGCCACACCCGTCAGTCGCAAACCTCGCAAGGTGGTCGCCTGCCTCAGGCAAACCCGATCGAGCTGTCGAACCTGGCACTGCTGGACAAAAACGGCAAAGCAACCCGCGTTGGCTTCCGCATGGAAGGCGACAAGAAAGTGCGCTTCGCCAAGACCACAGGGGACTTGATCGATGCTTGATACCGCAACCTACACCCCGCGTCTGAAAGCTCAGTACGCCGAAACCATCCGTGCCGCTCTGAAAGAAGAGTTCGGCTATAAGAACGACATGCAGCTGCCCAAGCTGGAAAAAATCGTTCTGAACATCGGTTGTGGTGCTGAGGCCGTCAAAGACTCGAAAAAAGCGAAAGCTGCTGTCGAAGATCTGACTGCGATTGCTGGCCAGAAGGCCGTTGCAACCAAGGCGAAGAAGTCGATCGCGGGTTTCCGCGTCCGTGAAGACATGCCGCTGGGTGCGAAAGTGACCCTGCGCGGCGACCGGATGTACGAATTCCTGGATCGTCTGATCACCATCGCGATGCCTCGCGTTCGTGACTTCCGCGGTGTGAAGCCGTCTTTCGATGGTCGTGGCAACTTTGCCATGGGCATGAAAGAGCACATCGTGTTCCCGGAAATCGACTTCGACAAGGTCGACGAGGTCTGGGGCCTGGATATCGTAATTGCCACCACAGCGAAAACCGACGCTGAAGCAAAGGCATTGTTGAAAGCATTCAACATGCCGTTCAACGCGTAAGCGCCGGGAGGATTGAGACATGGCTAAAAAAGCAATGATCGAACGCGAGAAGAAGCGCGAACGCCTGGTGGCCAAATATGCCGCAAAGCGTGCCGAGCTGAAAGAAATCGCGAATGACGAGAGCAAGCCGATGGAAGAGCGTTTCAAAGCGCGTCTGAAACTGGCGAAACTGCCGCGTAACAGCTCGGCTACCCGTCTGCACAACCGTTGTCAGCTGACCGGTCGTCCCCACGCTTACTACCGTAAGCTGAAGGTCAGCCGTATCGCGCTGCGCGAGCTGGGTTCTGCTGGTCAGATCCCCGGCATGGTGAAATCGAGCTGGTAAGGGAGACATAGATATGAATGATCCTATCGGCGATATGCTCACCCGTATCCGCAACGCGCAAATGCGCGGCAAGTCCACCGTTTCCACCCCGGCTTCCAAGCTGCGCGGCTGGGTTCTGGACGTGCTGGCGGACGAAGGTTACATCCGTGGCTACGAAGCGACGACCGGTGAAAACGGTCATCCGGCCATCGAAATCAGCCTGAAATACTACGAAGGCACCCCTGTTATTCGCGAACTCAAGCGGGTTTCCAAGCCTGGCCGTCGCGTCTACATGGGCGTCAATGACATCCCGCAGGTCCGTCAGGGTCTGGGTGTGTCGATTGTCAGCACTCCGAAAGGTGTGATGTCGGATGCAAACGCTCGCTCCAACAATGTTGGCGGCGAAGTGCTCTGCACCGTCTTCTAAGGAGGTCTGCAATGTCTCGTATTGGTAAAAAACCGGTCGAGCTGCCCAGCGGCGTTACCGCCTCTGTGTCGGGTCAGACCATCGAAGTGAAAGGTCCGAAAGGCACCCGTAGCTTCACCGCCACCGACGACGTTACGTTGTCGGTTGAAGACAACGTGGTCAAGATCGATCCCCGTGGCATGTCCAAGCGTGCGCGTCAGCAGTGGGGCATGAGCCGCACCATGGTCGCCAATCTGGTTGAAGGCGTAACAAACGGCTTCAAAAAAGAGCTGGAGATCCAGGGTGTTGGCTACCGGGCTCAGATGCAGGGCAACACCCTGAAGCTGAACCTGGGTTACAGCCACGATGTTGATTTCACTGCTCCGGAAGGTGTCACCATCACCGCGCCGAAGCAGACCGAGATCGTTGTGGAAGGTATCGACCAGCAGCAGGTGGGCGAAGTCGCGGCCAAAATCCGCGAATGGCGCCGTCCCGAGCCGTACAAAGGCAAGGGCATCCGCTATAAGGGCGAGTTCATCTTCCGCAAAGAAGGCAAGAAGAAGTAAGGACGCAAACAATGGCAAACAGCAAAAGAACCCTGTTTCTGAAGCGCCGCCTGCGCGTTCGGAACAAACTTCGCAAGGTCAACGCGGGTCGTCCGCGTCTGTCCGTACACCGTTCGAACAAGAACATCTCTGTTCAGCTGATCGACGACGTACGTGGCGTGACCCTGGCCGCAGCCTCGACCCTGGAAAAGGATCTGGGCGTTGTGGGCAAGAACAACGTCGAAGCGGCCACCAAAGTGGGCGCGGCCATCGCCGAGCGTGCCAAAAAGGCGGGCGTCGAAGAGGCCTATTTCGATCGTGGCGGTTTCCTGTTCCACGGCAAGGTGAAGGCTCTGGCCGACGCTGCGCGTGAAGGTGGTCTGAAGATCTAAGACTTGCGGGCAGCTTTGCGGCTGCCCCGATGATCCGGGGGCCTCGGCGACAGTCGGGGCTCACTTGGATTGAACTAAACGGCGCCGCATGCGCCACATGAGAAAAGGGATGCCAAATGGCAGAACGTGAAAACCGTCGGGGCCGTGGCCGCGACCGTGAAGAAGCACCGGAATTTGCAGATCGTCTGGTCGCAATCAACCGTGTGTCGAAAACCGTAAAAGGTGGTAAGCGCTTTGGCTTCGCCGCTCTGGTGGTTGTCGGCGATCAGAAAGGCCGCGTCGGCTTTGGCAAAGGTAAAGCGAAAGAAGTACCTGAGGCCATCCGCAAGGCAACCGAACAAGCCAAGCGTCAGATGATCCGCGTGCAACTGCGCGAAGGTCGGACCCTGCACCACGACATCGAGGGCCGTCACGGCGCTGGTAAAGTGGTTATGCGCACCGCACCTGAAGGTACTGGTATCATCGCCGGTGGTCCGATGCGTGCTGTGTTCGAAATGCTGGGCGTCAAGGACGTTGTGTCCAAGTCGCTGGGCTCGCAGAACCCGTACAACATGATCCGCGCCACCATCAACGGCCTGCAGAAAGAGCAGAGCCCGCGTTCGGTTGCCGCACGTCGTGGCAAAAAGGTTGCTGACATCCTGCCCAAGCGGGACGAAGCACCGGCTGCTGCTGAAGCAGAAGCATAAGGAGAGCGACCCATGGCAAAAACCATCGTCGTCAAGCAGATCGGCTCCCCGATCCGCCGCCCCGCCGAACAGCGCGCAACCCTGATCGGCCTGGGCCTGAACAAGATGAACAAAACCCGTGAGCTGGAAGACACTCCTTCGGTCCGCGGCATGGTCAACAAGATCCCGCATTTGGTTGAGATCATCGAAGAGCGCGGCTAAGCGTAACTTCTTTGCAAGATTTGAAACGCCTCCGATTTTCGGGGGCGTTTTTTTAGTTTACCAATCAGCTGGGTGCAATTCACGAACCGCTTTTTCGTTGCTGAAATTGTCGTGAGAACGGACTTCCAGAATATTATCCGAAAGAAAGCGCACAGGCGGTACCGGTAGGTTTTCTGGTGCCGGACCTGCCCGAACACGACCTGCTGAATCGTATCGCCCACCATGTGATGGGCAATTGATCCAGTAGGGATCGCCCCTCAAGGGCTGCATTGTAGGCATGGTGACAAGCCCGAGATGTGTGCAGATGGGGCGGTATACTAACCATTGGCCATTATCACCGAATGATCGGTTGGCATCCGTTGCAGGTGCATCTGCGCGCAGATTTGCGTTTCGTGCAAATTTATCCGGTAATTCGACTAGAGGCGTCGAGCGCGCCGCCTCAACCTCTTCTTGCGTTCTGTATCTGACAGTGACTGGACCGTCCCGAAACTTGATCAGTAATTGTTGGCCAGGAGTCAGCCCGGTCAGATCGACCTTCGCTACCTCGACGGGCCGAGAGCGTCTATACCGTTCGCTCCACGTTTGTGGAGATGCAGCGCTGTAAGGCACGGTCAGACAGGTTGCACCGCCAAATATCAAGAATTCCCTGCGTATCATAATACATGCACCCTGATTTCAAACGATTATACCAATGTTCGGAACTGATTGGAGAAGAATTGCTACGGTTTTTTGTCATCGCATTCTAAAACGTGAATTCTGCAAGACCTACATAGAGTTGTGTTGTTTGAATAAGTCTGCAGGAGTTTGGCGCTGAGCTTATCTGGGTGTTTTAACATTCCTAAAACGCATACCGGCTAGACCAAAACACGCGTTGTTAGCGGTACCCAACACTCCTATCTGAGCGTTGTCCACAAAGGAACACATGGAAACGCCCGGGGAATACGCCTCGGTACAGAAAGGATTAGAAATATGGCACATACAGCTACTCTGATACATGGCGGCTTCAATCTGCGAGGCCGTATCGCGGCCTTCGTTGAAGGCATGAAAGAAACCCGCGCGCGCGCGATCGAATACAACCGCACCTATTCCGAGCTTCAGCGCCTCAGCAATCGCGAGCTGGACGATATCGGTATTCGTCGGTGCGACATCGCTGATATCGCGCGTGAGCACGCGTACTGCTCGTAAGACACCTACCACTCACGAAGAAAGGGGCGCCGGACCGGCGCCTCTTTTGGTTTTGGCAGTTGTGATACAACAAACCTTGCAACCGAAGGCGCGACGCTGTAGAGCGCTCCGGTGGCATCGCGCCACGAGAATCAAAACCAAGAAACGCCGTGGTTGGCCCATCACGCTTCGGGGGTCACATCCGGCTTAGGAGAAGCGATATGAAACTGAACGAATTGCGCGACAACCCTGGCGCCGCACCGAAACGCACTCGCGTTGGCCGTGGTCCCGGTTCCGGCAAAGGTAAAATGGGTGGCCGTGGTATCAAAGGCCAGAAATCCCGTTCGGGTGTGGCCATCAATGGCTACGAAGGCGGCCAGATGCCGCTCTATCAGCGTCTGCCCAAGCGTGGCTTCAACAAGCCGAACCGCAAGGAATTCGCTGTTATCAACCTGGGCCTGATCCAGAAATTCGTCGACGCCGGCAAGCTGGACGCCAAAGCTGCGATCACCGAAGATGCACTGGTTGCCTCCGGTCTGGTTCGTCGCAAGCTGGACGGTGTCCGCGTTCTGGCCAAAGGTGAAATCACCGCCAAAGTGAACCTGGAAGTCACAGGTGCTTCGAAATCTGCTGTTGAGGCAGTTGAGAAAGCGGGCGGTTCACTGACGGTCACAAAAGCTGCTGCGGCAGAGTAAGCGCTTGTGAGCGGGCCAAGACCCGCTTACATAGACCTCAGAGTTTTCCAAGACGCCGCCCGAGCCGGAAAACGGTTCCGGGCGGTGTTTTCATAAGAGAGACCGATTTATGGTATCAGCAGCAGAACAAATGGCAGCCAACACAAGCTGGGCTGCTTTGGGCAAAGCCACCGATCTGCGCAACCGCATCCTGTTCACGCTGGGTTTGTTGATCGTCTATCGTCTGGGCACCTTCATTCCGGTCCCAGGTATCGACGGGCAAGCCCTGCGTGAGTTCATGGAGCAAGCGGGGCAGGGCATCGGCGGCATGGTTTCGATGTTCACCGGCGGGGCGCTGGGGCGGATGGGTATCTTTGCCCTCGGCATCATGCCCTATATCTCGGCCTCGATCATCGTGCAGCTGCTGACATCGATGGTTCCCGCGCTCGAACAGCTCAAGAAAGAGGGCGAGCAAGGGCGCAAGAAGATCAACCAATACACCCGTTTCGGTACCGTGGCTCTGGCCACCGTTCAGGCTTATGGTCTGGCGGTTTCGTTGGAATCGGGCGATCTTGCGACCGATCCGGGCATGTTCTTCCGTATGTCGACCATGATCACTTTGGTCGGCGGCACCATGTTTCTGATGTGGCTGGGCGAGCAGATCACCGCACGCGGCATCGGTAACGGTATCTCTCTGATCATCTTCGTTGGCATTATTGCCGAGGTTCCCGCCGCTCTGGCGCAGTTCTTCGCTTCGGGCCGCAGCGGTGCGATCAGCCCCGCCGTGATCGTGGGTGTGATCATCATGGTCATCGCCGTGATCACCTTTGTGGTGTTCATGGAGCGGGCCCTGCGCAAGATCCATATCCAATACCCGCGCCGTCAGGCTGGTATGAAAGTCTACGAAGGCGGCTCCAGCCACCTGCCGGTCAAAGTGAACCCGGCGGGTGTGATCCCTGCGATCTTTGCAAGCTCGCTGCTGTTGCTGCCGGTAACGATCTCGACCTTCTCGTCGGGCGCCACAAATGGCCCGGTGATGTCGTGGCTGCTGGCCAACTTCGGCCCCGGACAGCCGCTTTATCTGCTGTTCTTCGCTTCGATGATCGTGTTCTTCGCCTATTTCTACACGTTCAACGTTTCGTTCAAGCCGGACGATGTGGCGGACAACCTGAAAAAGCAGAACGGTTTTGTGCCGGGTATCCGTCCCGGCAAGAAGAC
This sequence comes from Ruegeria sp. E5, assembly GCF_056534105.1. Lineage (NCBI taxonomy): Bacteria > Pseudomonadati > Pseudomonadota > Alphaproteobacteria > Rhodobacterales > Roseobacteraceae > Ruegeria > Ruegeria sp. E5. Next base: position 19,446 of record NZ_JBQFPA010000005.1, read on the forward strand.
CGCCGAGTATCTGGAATACGTCGTCAACCGCGTGCTGGTTCTGGGTTCGGCCTATCTGGCGGCCGTTTGTCTGCTGCCTGAAATCCTGCGGGGCCAGTTTGCTATCCCGTTCTATTTCGGCGGCACCTCGGTTCTGATTATCGTCTCTGTGACCATGGACACGATCCAACAAGTCCAGAGCCACCTGCTGGCGCATCAATACGAAGGGCTGATTGAAAAGTCCCAGCTGCGCGGCAAAGGCAAGAAACGCGGCAGAAAGGGAGCTGCTCGTCGATGAACATCATTCTTCTCGGCCCCCCGGGGGCAGGCAAAGGAACGCAGGCGCGTCACCTGGTTGAAACCCGCGGTATGGTGCAACTCAGCACCGGAGACATGCTGCGCGAGGCCAAAACCTCGGGCACGGTGATGGGCCAGAAGGTTGCTGCGATAATGGACGCGGGTAAGCTGGTCACCGATGAGATCGTGATCGGCCTAATCGAAGAGAAACTGACCACCGAAAAAGGCGCCGGTTTCATCTTTGACGGCTTCCCCCGGACGTTGGCACAGGCCGACGCGCTGTCGGCTCTGCTGACCAAGCTGGGCCAGTCGCTGCATACGGTGATCGAGATGCGTGTGGATGATGACGCGCTGGTGGACCGGATTACGGCGCGGTCAACCTGCGGCGGATGTGGGGAGGTCTATAACGACAACACCAAACCGATTCCTGCGGATCGCAAATGCACCAATTGCGGTAAGGAAAATGACTTCGTCCGTCGTGCCGACGACAACGAAGACAGCCTGCGTACGCGCTTGATGGAATACTACAAGAAGACCTCTCCGCTGATTGGTTACTACTACGCCAAAGGCGATCTGCGTCCGGTGAACGGGCTGGCGGATATCAAGGAAGTCACCGCGTCGATTGAGGCGGTTCTTGGCTGATATCAATATGGGCTTGACGGCACCGCCAAAAGCCCATATCGACCCCCATCCCTAAAGGGAATCAAAACCGCATGCGGGATTCGTCCCAATTGCCCCGACCACCTCGAATAATACTGGACCCTCTGGCGTCACTGCCACGGTCAAGTGTTGTGAAAAAAGGTTCCGGAGTTACGGAACCGCAACAAAAAGGAAAGTGACACGTGGCACGTATTGCCGGCGTAAACATCCCGACTACAAAGCGGGTACCAATCGCCCTCACATATATCACCGGTATCGGAAACACCTCGGCCAAAGCAATCTGCGAAGCCGTAGGCATCGAAGCGCACCGTCGCGTCAACGAACTGTCCGACGCCGAAGTTCTGGCCATCCGCGAGCACATCGATGCAAACTTCACCGTCGAAGGTGACCTGCGTCGTGAAGTTCAGATGAACGTCAAGCGCCTGATGGACCTGGGCTGCTATCGCGGTCTGCGTCACCGCCGCAACCTGCCGGTTCGCGGTCAGCGTACCCACACCAATGCTCGTACCCGCAAAGGCCCCGCAAAGGCCATTGCCGGTAAGAAGAAATAAGGGAGGGTCTGACTGATGGCACGTGACAAGACTCGCGTTAAGCGCAAAGAGCGTAAGAACATCGCATCGGGCGTTGCCCATGTGAACTCGACCTTCAACAACACCAAGATCCTGATCTCGGACGTACAGGGCAACGCCATCTCGTGGTCGTCTGCCGGTACCATGGGCTTCAAGGGATCGCGGAAATCGACCCCCTACGCCGCTCAGATGGCTGCAGAAGATGCAGGCAAAAAGGCGCAGGAACATGGCGTCAAGACGCTGGAAGTCGAAGTTCAGGGCCCCGGTTCGGGTCGTGAATCGGCTCTGCGTGCGCTGGCTGCAGTGGGCTTCAACATCACGTCGATCCGCGATGTGACACCGATTGCTCACAACGGCTGCCGTCCGCCGAAGCGTCGTCGCGTCTAAGCGATTTTGAATTAGGCTGGGGCTGTGTTTTTGCACGGCCCCAGCACGTCATTTTGAACCTCGGGCGTCTGCACCTTGTTGGTCATGGGGCGCGGACAGGAATGGAGGGATTACATGATCCACAAGAATTGGGCAGAATTGATCAAGCCGACCCAACTGGACGGCAAGCCGGGCAACGACCCTGCACGTCAGGCAACCCTGGTTGCCGAGCCGCTTGAGCGTGGCTTTGGTCTGACCCTGGGCAACGCGCTGCGCCGCGTTCTGATGAGCTCGCTGCAAGGTGCGGCCATCACCAGCGTTCAAATCGACAACGTCCTGCACGAGTTCTCCTCGGTTGCGGGCGTACGTGAAGACGTCACCGACATCATCCTGAACCTCAAAGGCGTGTCGCTGCGCATGGAAGTCGAAGGGCCCAAGCGCCTGTCGATCAATGCCAAAGGCCCCGCAGTTGTCACCGCTGGCGACATCAGCGAAAGCGCTGGCATCGAGGTTCTGAACCGCGATCACGTCATCTGCCACCTGGACGATGGCGCAGACCTGTTCATGGAGCTGACCGTCAACACCGGCAAGGGCTATGTCTCGGCTGAGAAGAACAAGCCCGAAGACGCACCCATCGGCCTGATCCCGATCGACGCGATCTACTCGCCGGTCAAAAAGGTTGCCTATGACGTTCAGCCGACCCGTGAAGGTCAGGTTCTGGACTATGACAAGCTGACCCTGAAAATCGACACCGACGGTTCGATCACGCCCGAGGATGCGCTGGCATTTGCCGCACGCATCCTGCAGGATCAGCTGTCAATCTTCGTCAACTTCGATGAGCCGGAATCGGCTGGCCGCCAGGACGAAGACGATGGTCTGGAGTTCAACCCGCTGCTGCTGAAGAAAGTGGACGAGCTGGAACTGTCGGTCCGTTCGGCAAACTGCCTGAAGAACGACAACATCGTTTACATCGGCGATCTGATCCAGAAGACCGAAGCCGAGATGCTGCGCACTCCGAACTTCGGCCGCAAGTCGCTGAACGAGATCAAGGAAGTGCTGTCCGGTATGGGTCTGCACCTCGGCATGGATGTCGAGGACTGGCCGCCCGACAACATCGAAGATCTGGCCAAAAAATTCGAAGACGCGTTCTAAGCGCGTCTTCACAAATGCCCGGGCTGCCGGGGACCATATGGGCACTTCCGCCCCAAGGAGAGCCGGTGACACGCATCGCCGGCCAGACAAAGCAAAACGCGAAAGAAGGAACTAGAAAATGCGTCACGCACGTGGTTATCGCCGCCTGAACCGTACTCATGAGCACCGCAAAGCTCTGTTTGCAAACATGGCTGGCTCGCTCATCGAGCATGAGCAAATCAAAACAACTCTGCCCAAGGCAAAAGAACTGCGCCCGATCGTTGAAAAACTGATCACTCTGGGCAAGCGCGGCGACCTGCACGCCCGCCGTCAGGCCGCAGCACAGCTGAAAGAAGACAAAGACGTCGCCAAGCTGTTCGAAGTTCTGGGCCCTCGTTACGCCGAGCGTCAGGGCGGTTATGTCCGTATCCTAAAAGCAGGCTTCCGCTATGGTGACATGGCACCGATGGCGATCATCGAATTCGTTGACCGCGACATCGACGCCAAAGGCGCAGCTGACAAAGCTCGTGTTGCCGCCGAAGAGGCCGCAGACGAAGAATAAGCCTTGGCTATATCTGAGTTTCAGCCCCCGCGTCGCAGACGCGGGGGTTTTCTTTTGCTCTGTGTGAAAATCCAAGGCGGTTTAAATTTAATTGCTTTCGGCTTTCAGAATACCATCCGTCGACGCTCCCGCGGACAAATTGGCGTCAGAGAAATCCTCTGTCTCTGGCAGTTCCAGATGAAGAGACGACGTGTGATCGATTTCGATCTTTCCCCGGGTCAATGTATAATCAAGTACGTGCCCACCGGTGGTCCGGTCGTCAGAGATGAAATGCAAGTGGTAACCCGGTACGCCAATCCCGACTGCGTAGTCAGGGCAGCGGAACCCGAGAATAGTTCCCTCCACGTTTTCCAATTCAAACTCGGCCTGCGTTTTGACCACTTCCAGCAAAGGTTTGTATGGCCGTTCCTGTTTCAAAACGTTTCGATACCTAATGTGTTTGATCAATCCGGTGAAACGAACCGCATAAAACAAGTTCTTTGCATCGGCCATGTCATCCAAACCCTCCTCGAAACCGGATTTGTTAACAGGAGAATCCAACGCAAGCGAAATCGTCGGTTCAAAGTCAATGACGGCTGCGTATGGTGTCAGCGCGCCGTTATCCGCAATTGTCGCTTTGCCTTCCCCATCCAGGCGATAAGCGACACCATCCAGCACCACCATTTCTCCGTCCAGGGCGTTGAAGGTACCGAGACCGAAATCTCCGTGTTCCAGCAGCTGACCGATGGAAACAGTCCCGTCATAGACTCCCTGCATGACGGCACTCAGTAGTGAGGCCTGGTAATACTCGTGGGCGTGCTCTTCCCGCACAAAGCTCTTATTTCGATGATGAGAGGCAAGGGCCGTTGCAAAGGTCAATTCCCGGTCTTTGTGCATGGTCGTTCCCTCTGATTGGATTCAGCGCCAAGTCCAACACATAGCACAACTCCCTGTGAAACTTTTGCAACGCTTTGCGAAGCCATAATGCTCAAGCAGGATATTTGTGCGAATAGCTCAAAAGAAAGCGGTAGGTCCTCTGCATTGTCGAAGGCAGCGGGTTATGTCGCTTGCAATCTTTGCATCGGCCCCGCATATCCGGTTGGCGATATTGCCGGAGGGCCGATGATGCTAAGACTATTGTGTTCCCTAGTATTGCTGATGGGCGCAATACCGGCAGCCGCAGAGACGCAGGTACCAAAAAGCCAGACCGAAATCAGCCTCGGGTTCGCCCCTGTCGTAAAGCAGGCTGCCCCGGCGGTTGTGAACATCTACGCCAAGATTGTTCGCGAAGGGCGGGCAAATCCGCTATTTTCTGACCCGTTCTTTCAGGACTTCTTTGGCCGTGGATTTGGGACGCCACGCCCCCGTGTGCAGAATTCGCTCGGCTCCGGCGTGATCCTCACTGGTGATGGGTATGTGGTGTCAAACTACCACGTTGTGGGGATGGCATCGGAAATTCAGGTCGTGACTACCGACCGTCGTGAATTCACTGCCGAAGTCGTTCTGGGTGACAAAGAAAGCGACATTGCAATCTTGCGGTTGGAAGAGGCAAACGATCTGCCGTTCCTGCAGATGCGCGATTCCGATCAGGTTGAAGTAGGAGAGCTGACGCTGGCGATTGGCAACCCCTTCGGCGTTGGCCAAACTGTTTCGTCAGGTATTATTTCAGGGCTGGCGCGCACAGGAACCGCAACCGGAAACGCACGAGGGTACTTCATTCAAACCGATGCGGCGATCAACCCGGGCAATTCCGGTGGCGCGCTGATCGATGTGAATGGTGATCTGATTGGTATCAATACTTCAATCCTGACCCGCTCGGGCGGGTCGAACGGTATCGGCTTTGCCATTCCGGCCAATTTGGTAGCCGAATTCCTTCGGCAGGCGCAGTCTGGCAACGAAAGCTTCGTAAGTCCTTGGGCAGGAATGGCCGGTCAACACATGAGCGCGGACATAGCCGAGTCTCTGGGTATGGCCATCCCTCTAGGTGTGGTGATTTCTGACTTGCATGAACTGAGTCCGCTGGCAGAAGCGGGTCTGCGGGTCGGTGACGTTGTCACTCATGTCGACGGAGACGAGGTGAATTCTCCGGCCGAGATGAAATTTCGCATGGCTGTTGCCGGGGTAGGTGGAAAGTCGGTCCTGACTCGGCTGCGGGGCGAAGACCGCTCGGATATTGAAGTGGCGCTGATCAAACCGCCTGAAACGCCTGCGGCGGATGAGACTACGCTGGACGAGGATACGGTCATGCCAGGTCTGATCGTTTCGGGCGTAAATCCGGCGGTGATCATAAAGCTTGGCTTGTCGCTGTCTCAGACCGGCGTCGTGGTGGTTGATCCGAGCCGCTATGGCGGCCGCGCAGGATTGCGTGTGGGCGATGTCGTTAAAGGTATCAACGGAACCAGAACCGAGACACCGGAGGATATCGTTCAGGCCCTGACCGATCCAGGTCGCCGGGTACAGATGGAGGTTGAGCGGGGAAGCCGGTTAATCTCATTGCGGTTTCGGTTGTGATCCGTGAGTGATTTGTTCGATACCGGTTCTGCGGAACCAACCGCTTCGCCGCACAGGCCGCTTGCGGATCGCTTGCGCCCACAATCCCTGTCTGAGGTGATCGGGCAAGAGCAGGTTTTGGGACCAGATGCGCCATTGGGGGTGATGCTCGCGTCAGGTAGTCTGTCCAGCCTGATCTTCTGGGGCCCGCCGGGTGTGGGAAAGACAACCATCGCCCGGTTGCTGGCGCAGGAGACCGATCTGCATTTCGTGCAGATCAGCGCGATTTTTACCGGTGTGCCGGATCTGAAGAAGGTATTTGAGGCTGCTAAAATCCGTCGTCAAAACGGGCAGGGCACCTTGTTATTTGTTGACGAAATCCATCGTTTCAATAAAGCGCAACAGGACGGGTTTCTGCCGCATATGGAGGACGGCACGATCCTATTGGTTGGCGCGACGACCGAAAACCCTTCCTTCGAGTTGAACGCGGCGGTACTCAGCCGGTCTCAGGTGCTGGTTCTGGAACGCCTTAGCCTTGCTGATCTTGAGCGTTTGACACAACGCGCCGAGAAAGAGCTTGACCGCGCCTTGCCGCTAACGTCTGCCGCCCGCGAGGCGCTGCAGGAGATGGCGGATGGCGACGGTCGCGCACTACTGAACCTGATTGAACAGGTTGCTGCTTGGAAAGTGGACGCCGATCTGGACCCGGATGCATTGTCGACGCGCCTGATGCGGCGGGCCGCAAAATACGACAAATCGGGGGATGAGCATTATAATCTGATCTCAGCCCTGCACAAATCGGTGCGTGGATCGGACCCTGACGCGGCGCTGTATTGGTTTGCGCGGATGCTGACCGGCGGCGAAGACCCGCGCTATCTGGCGCGGAGGATCACGCGGATGGCGGTTGAAGATATCGGTTTGGCCGATCCTCAGGCGCAATCGATCTGCCTGCACAGTTGGGAAACCTATGAACGGCTCGGCTCGCCCGAGGGCGAGTTGGCACTGGCGCAGGCGTTGGTGTATCTGGCTCTCGCTCCGAAATCGAACGGGGCCTATGTGGGGTATAAGGCGGCGATGCGGCTGGCCAAGCAATCGGGCAGTGAACCGCCACCCAAACATATCCTGAACGCTCCGACATCGCTGATGAAGGATCAGGGATATGGTGCAGGGTATGCCTATGACCACGATGCCGAAGATGGGTTCTCGGGTCAGAACTATTTCCCGGATGATATGAAGCGCCCGGTTCTCTATCAGCCGGTAGAGCGTGGTTTTGAGCGCGAGCTGAAAAAACGGCTGGAATACTTCGCCAAGCTGAGAACGCAACGCAATCAGGGCTAGACTTGACTCTGCACCCGATGCGCGCGACAGACGCGCATGATTTCTAAGGCACTGAAACAAGCACAATCCGGGCGGATCAGCCGTGCGGAACAAGGGGCAATGGCATGAGCGGCGTACAGGTGATCACCGTAGCAGAGGGCGATGGCGACCAGAGGCTGGATCGTTGGCTGCGCCGCCTGTTTCCTCATGTCAGCCAGGGCCGGATCGAGAAGATGTGCCGCAAGGGTGAATTGCGCGTAGATGGCAGTCGGGTCAAAGCTTCGACGCGGCTAGAGGTCGGGCAGTCCGTGCGCGTGCCGCCGCTGCCAGACGCCGACCATAAGCCCGCTGTCGTAAAGCATCGTGTTTCGGACGCTGACGCAAAGATGATCCAGTCTTGCGTGATTTATGAAGACGATCACGTGCTGGCGCTGAACAAGCCGCATGGCTTGCCAGTTCAGGGTGGCAGCGGTCAAACCCGCCATGTGGACAGCCTGTCCGAAGCGTTGCGCTTTGGGTATGAAGAGAACCCGCGCCTTGTGCATCGTTTGGATAAGGACACATCTGGCGTTCTGCTGATGGCCCGTACGCGCGAGGCCGCCAAAGGGCTGACAGCAGCCTTCCGGCACCGAAACACCCAAAAGATCTATTGGGCGCTGGTAGCTGGTGTACCAACTCCGTACCTGGGCGAAATCAAGACCGGGCTGGTCAAGGCTCCGGGACATGGCAAACAGGGTGAAGGCGAGAAGATGATCGCTGTTCATCCGAGCGAGGTGAACGATACGCCCGGCGCGAAACGTGCGCATACGCTCTATGCAACGCTGTATCGCGTTGCAGGGCGGGCAGCCTGGGTCGCGATGGAGCCGGTGACGGGGCGGACCCATCAGCTGCGCGCACATATGGCGGCGATCGGCCACCCGATCATTGGCGATGGGAAATATGGCGGCTCGGGGCAGGAAAATCTCGGCGATGGCTGGGGCGCGCAGTTGGGAGGTATCATCAGCAAAAAGCTGCATCTCCACGCCCGCAGCCTGTCCTTTGAACACCCGATGACCCGCAAACCCATCTCGCTTACGGCGCCTTTACCGGATCATATGAAACACAGCTGGGATACGCTGGGCTGGACCGAAGACCTCGCTGCAGATGATCCGTTTGAGGAGTTGCGATGAACGCTCCATTGCGGCTGGTCCTGTTTGATGTGGATGGCACTCTGGTCGATAGTCAGGGTGCCATTGTTTCGGCAATGACTGCCTGTTTTCAGGCGCAGTCACTGCCGGTCCCGGATCGTGACGCCATCCTGTCCATCGTCGGTTTATCTCTGCCCCATGCAATGGCGCGTCTGGCAGCAGATCAGTCCGAGCGGATACAAAGCGCATTGGTTGACGGATATAAGCAGGCCTATCACGCGCAAAGGTTGGAGCAGGGCGCCGCAAGCTCGCCGCTTTATCCCGGTGCGCGCCAAGTGATTGAGGCTCTTCACGCTCAGCCCGAGGTTCTTTTGGGAGTGGCCACAGGCAAATCTCAGCGCGGGCTTGATGCGCTGCTTGAAGGGCATGGGTTGCAGCAGCATTTCATTACTCGTCAGGTTGCAGATCACCACCCGTCCAAGCCGCACCCGTCGATGATAGAAACAGCTTTGGCTGAAACGGGCGTGCCGGCTGCGCAAGCCGTCATGGTGGGCGACACCAGCTTTGACATGGATATGGCCGCAGCCGCGCAAGTTGCCGGGATCGGTGTCAGCTGGGGTTATCACGATCGTCGGGCACTGACGACCGCAACACATGTGATCGAAACATTCGAAGAATTGCCAGGCGCACTGGCCAAGATCTGGGGCTAAAGAGATGAGCGACTGGAAACCCAAACGCTTCTGGACGACAAGCACGGTCGTTGAGACCGACGGGGGCTATACGGTTGAACTGGATGGTCGGCGGGTCAAAACGCCCGCCAAGGCTGCGCTGGACCTGCCCACGCGCCCTATGGCCGAGGCCGTTGCCCGGGAATGGGATGCACAGGAAAAGGAAATTGATCCGACCACGATGCCATTCACCCGTTCGGCCAATGCGGCGATCGACAAGGTGCGGCACCAGCATGGTGAGGTTGCCGATATGCTGGCCGATTACGGCGACTCGGATCTGTTGTGTTATCGGGCGACCCATCCCGAAACGTTGCAGCAGCGGCAGTCCGAGGCCTGGGATCCTGCATTGGATTGGGCTGCGGACGTGCTGGGCGCGCGGTTGATCCCGCGTGCAGGGGTGGTGCATCAACCGCAAGCTGCCGAGGTGCTGCACGGCCTGCGTGACCGGGTGCATGGACTGAATGCGTTCCAGCTGGCGGCGTTTCATGACCTCGTCAGCCTGTCGGGATCATTGATTCTTGGTTTCGCGGCAGCCCAGAATTGGCGCAAACCGGACGAGATATGGCGCATTTCTCGACTGGACGAGCTTTGGCAGATCGAACAATGGGGCCACGACGATGAGGCACATGCCGCCGCCGAAGTGAAACGGGCCGCCTTTCTGCACGCAAAGCAGTTCTTTGACCTCTCGTTCTGAGACGGATTCTCGTCAAATCGTGAATTTGTGTCCGATTCTGCCCGAAAAGACCTATCGTTTTCCCTGATCCAGCCCTTGACGTTTGTTGATGAATACGCCCAAACTCGGGCCACTAAAGGGGAGACACCTTTTGGGTAACCTTTCTGGCGCCTATGCGCCGGATCGAACCGTTCTATTCAGGGATGGAAAATCAGGAAGAGGTAAAAATGAAAAAATCCGTAATTTTGGGCGTGGCAACCATTGCCGGCCTGGCTGCTGGCGCGGCTGCAGCGGGTACCGTTGACGACGTGAAAGCCCGCGGCAAGCTGAACTGCGGCGTTGCAACCGGCGTACCCGGCTTTGCCAGCCCCGATGCCAATGGTGAGTGGCAGGGTTTTGACGTGGCCGTATGCCGCGCGGTAGCCGCTGCCGTTCTGGACGACCCAAGCGCCGTTGAGTTCATCCCGACCACCGGTAAAACACGTTTCACCGCGCTGGCTTCGGGCGAGATTGACATGCTGGCCCGTAACACCACGTGGACCTTCAGCCGCGACGTCGACCTGAAGTTCGAATTCGTCGGCATCAACTACTACGATGGTCAGGGCTTCATGGTTCCCAAGGCACTGGGCGTCAGCTCGGCCAAGGAACTGGACGGTGCAACCGTTTGCATCCAGACCGGCACCACAACTGAGCTTAACCTGGCGGATTTCTTCCGCATCAACAACATGAGCTACGAGCCGGTTCCGATCGAAACCAACGCCGAAGCGCAGCAGCAGTATCTGGCTGGTGCCTGTGACGTTTACACCACCGACGCATCGGGTCTGGCTGCTACGCGCGCCACCTTTGAAAACGCAGGCGACCACGTGATCCTGCCCGAAATCATCTCGAAAGAGCCGCTGGGCCCGCTTGTCCGTCATGGCGATCACGAGTGGGGCGATGTGGTCCGCTGGACCCTGAACGCACTGATCGCAGCGGAAGAGCTGGGTGTAACCTCGGCGAACATCGACGAGATGTCCAGCGGTGCCACCGACAACCCAGAGGTAAACCGCCTGTTGGGTACCGAAGGTACGCTGGGTGAGATGCTGGGTCTGGACGCGAACTGGGCACAGCGCGCGATCAAAGTCGGCGGTAACTACGGCGAAGTGTTTGCCAAGAACATCGGCGAGGAAACCCCGATCGGTCTGGCACGCGGCCTGAACGCACAGTGGACCGATGGTGGCCTGCTGTACGCACCGCCTTTCCGCTAAGATCCACGGAAAAGGGCGCGGGGGAACCCGCGCCCTTTTTCCTTCCATAAGAAACACGCCCGGAACGATCTGAGCAGAGGCAAACTCTGCCAACATCCGGGATGCACGGGGATATACATAGGTCATGACGACACTCACTGACCCGCCGAAGGAGCACTTCCGGCTGTCCATGCTCCTTTATGATACGCGGTACCGATCTGCGACCATTCAGGTCATAGCGATGATCGGTTTCATGCTTCTGGCAGCCTGGATTATCAACAACACCATTCAGAACCTTGAAACGCTGGGCAGAACAGTCGGGTTCGACTTTTTTGCCGAACCGGCCAGCTATGACATCAACCAACGCCTGCTGGAATACGACTCGCGCGATACACATCTGCGCGCGGCGTTTATAGGCCTGCTAAACACTCTGGTTGTTGCAGTTCTGGGCTGTATCACAGCAACGATCATCGGTGTCATGGTCGGTGTTTTGCGCCTGTCGAATAACTGGCTGATCGCGCGGATCATGACAGTCTATGTCGAGATGTTCCGTAACGTTCCAGTGCTGCTTTGGATCGTGTTCGCCATGGCGATCCTGATTGAAAGCCTGCCAGCACCGCGCGCCTTCCGAGGTGAAAACCCAGAAGCCACGATGGATCTTTTTGGCACGGTCGCGGTCACAAATCGCGGTGTCTATATCCCCGAGTTTCTGTTCTCGCGCGGATTGGGCGATATCCACCTTTTCGGTACATCAAGCCTGCGCTTTGATGTTTCGCTTGACCTGATCGCCTTCCTGATCGTGTTTGGCGGCAGCATCTTTGCGATGCGCAAGGTTTCGGCCTGGGCCAATTCAACGCAAGAAAAGACTGGCGATCGCCCGACCATCTGGCACATCCAACTGGGCCTTTTGTTCGTGCCATCAGCCATCCTGCTGGGCGTTCTGGGTTTTCACCTGGGCTACCCTGAGCTGAAAGGCTTCAACTTCAGCGGCGGTACCCACCTTCGTAACTCGCTGATTGCCTTGTGGCTGGCCCTGTCGCTGTACACTGCGGCATTCATCGCCGAGATCGTGCGCGCCGGTATTCTGGCCATTTCCAAGGGTCAGACCGAGGCCGCATCCGCACTGGGCCTGCGCCCGGGCCGGACCATGCGTCTGGTGATCTTGCCGCAGGCGTTGCGGGTGATCATCCCGCCAATGATCTCGAACTATCTGAACCTGACCAAGAACTCGTCGCTGGCGATCGCGGTCGGATATATGGACATCACGGGTACGCTGGGTGGCATCACCATGAACCAAACCGGTCGCGAGCTGGAATGCGTTCTGCTGCTGATGCTGGTCTACCTGTCCATCTCGCTGAGCATTTCGGCGGTGATGAACTGGTACAACAACCGTGTCAAACTGGTGGAGCGGTAATATGAGTGATGTTTCATTTGTCCGCACGGAAATGTTGCCGGAACAGGCACCACCCGCCTCCGAGGTCGGTGTACTGGGCTGGATCAAGCATAACCTGTTTTCAAGCTGGCTGAACGCCATCCTGACGATCGTATCGCTGGTCTTCATCTACTATGTGCTCTCCAACATCCTGTCCTGGACGTTCGAATCCGTTTGGAACGCCAATTCCCTGTCGGAATGTCGTGAGATCATGATGGCCACCTGGGGCGATACGCATGGTCATGCCTGCTGGGGTGTGATCAAGGATCGTTGGCTACAGCTGCTATATGGGTTCTATCCGCCGTATCCGGCGCATCCGGATGCCACATGGTCGAACCCGCCTGAAACAGGGGCATGGCCGGCCTATTTCCGTCCGAACCTGACCTTCATCCTGTTGTTGGTTGCTATTGCGCCAGTGTTGTTCACTAAGGTGCCGCGTAAGCTGTTGATTGTAACGGCGGCTTATCCGTTCCTGCTGCCTTGGCTGATGTGGGGTGGGTCGATCTGGGGGCCGCTCATGGTCGCCGCCGGATTTGCCATCGGGTATTTCGCGTACAAGTTTGCGCTTCCGGTTGCCGGGTCTCTTGCCGCGATTATCCTTGCGATTGCGCTGCCCATACTATGGTGGCTGTTTGCTGCCGGTTCCGTGGCTGACGCAATCAATGCAATCATTCCGATCGGTATCGCGCCGGTGGAAAGCCGCGACTTTGGTGGCTTTATGCTAGCGATCCTGTTGGGTGTCGTGGCCATTGGTGTTTCGCTGCCTATCGGTATCGTGCTGGCGCTGGGTCGTCAGTCCGATCTGATGATCGTCAAATACCTGTGCGTGGGCTTTATCGAGTTCATTCGGGGCGTGCCGCTGATTACCCTGCTGTTTGTGGCATCGCTTTTGCTGAACCTGTTCCTGCCGCCGGGCACTAATTTTGACATCATCCTGCGGGTGATGATCATGATGACCCTGTTCTCGGCCGCCTATATGGCCGAGGTGATCCGGGGTGGTCTGGCTGCCCTGCCGCGTGGTCAGTACGAAGGCGCAGACAGTCTGGGCCTGAACTACTGGCAGGCGCAGCGGCTGATCATCATGCCACAGGCGCTGAAAATCTCGATCCCGGGCATCGTGAGCACGTTCATCGGTATTTTCAAGGATACGACTTTGGTCTCGATCATCGGTCTGTTCGACGTGATTGGCCTGACCAACGGCATCCGCGCCGATACCGCCTGGAACGGCGTCTACTGGGAACTGTTTGCCTTTATCGGCGTTCTGTTCTTCGTGGTTTGCTTCTCCATGTCCCGTTATTCCATGTACCTGGAGCGCAAGCTTCAGACTGGCCACCGTTAAGGAGTTCAACACATGTCTGAACTTGCAATTGAACGCGAAATCGACCGCTCCAAAATGCAGGTGAGCGACGAAATCGCCATCGAAATCACCAATATGAACAAGTGGTACGGTGCCTTCCACGTGCTGCGCGATATCAATCTGACCGTCAATCAGGGCGAGCGGATTGTGATCGCGGGGCCGTCGGGGTCGGGCAAGTCTACCCTGATCCGCTGCCTGAACGCGCTGGAGGAACACCAGCAAGGCACGATCATCGTGGACGGGACCGAACTGTCGAATGACCTGAAAAACATCGACAAGATCCGGTCCGAGGTTGGCATGGTGTTCCAGCACTTCAACCTGTTCCCGCACCTGACCATTCTGGAAAACTGCACGCTGGCCCCGATCTGGGTGCGCAAGACGCCAAAGAAAGAGGCCGAAGAACGCGCGATGCATTTCCTGGAAAAGGTGAAAATTCCGGAACAGGCCGACAAGTATCCCGGCCAGCTTTCGGGTGGTCAGCAGCAGCGTGTGGCGATTGCCCGTTCGCTGTGCATGATGCCGCGGATCATGTTGTTCGATGAACCGACATCGGCGCTGGACCCCGAGATGATCAAAGAGGTGCTCGACACCATGATCGAACTGGCCGAGGAAGGCATGACCATGTTGTGCGTCACGCACGAGATGGGCTTTGCCCGTCAGGTCGCCAACCGTGTGATCTTTATGGATGCCGGTCAGATCGTGGAACAGAACGAACCGGAAGAGTTCTTCAACAACCCGCAGAGCGAACGGACCAAGTTGTTCCTCAGCCAGATACTGGGACACTAAATTCGGATCAGAAAACCAAGAAGGCGGGGTGTCGACCTCGCCTTTTTCTATTCCAGCAGCTCGCGTGGGATCGTGAAGCCCAGAACCTCACCCTGATGCCATTCGAGCGCATTCCAGTCGGGGATATCGAACCGGATTACATTCGTTGCACAAGTCGGATAGTCGTAGAATCTCGAATGATCGGGCTGGTTGCGTACCAGCCGATTTGCAAATGCAGCGATGCCGGGATTATGCCCCAGCATTAGTACGGTATTGCCGGTGGCTGTGGCCAATTCGGCGAACATCTCATCGGGGCCTGTCAGATACAAGGCGGGGGTAAAGCGGATTTCCGGGGTGCTCAGCCCCAGCCTGTCCCACGTTTCCCGGGTGCGCTTGGCGCTTGAGCAGATAACGTCATCCGGCAGCCAGCCATTGCTTTGCAGCCACGCCCCAATCGCGGGGGCCGATTTGCGTCCTCGATTGTTCAACGGGCGGTCGTGATCTTCGGCAAAGGGATCGCCCCAACTGGACTTGGCATGGCGCATTAGGATCAGTGTGCGGGTCATGATCGGTGAAATGCTTTCATGTGATGCGCAGATTGCTCTGGCTGGCGCTCTGCGCCGGCGCTGAGAGGGCAGGCGAGCCGGGCAAGGCAGCCTTTATTCATGCAGCTGTGTCCCGCTTTGGTATCGAGATGATCATGACAGGCTGCCACGTCATAGAAGCTGTGGGTGTTCAATGCCCCAACCGGACAGGTTGTTGCACAAGGCGCGGGGCATTCTGTGCAGGGTGACGATTGAGAAACGGATGGAATTGAGAACTCATCCGCAAAATGCAACGCACCACGGAATGACATCATCATCCCTACCGTATCGTGCACCAGGGCCCCGACCGGGCTGCTGAAGGTGCGACCGGACTTAAGTGCCCAGTCAATGAAGGGTGCGTATGGTGGGCCGCCGAACGGATAGTAGGCGGTGCCCCTCATGTCCCGCGCAAGCTGGCCGATCACCCGTCTGGACCAGCGATCAACCGGGTCGGGTTGGCCATCCTGCCACTCAGCCGAGGCCTTCAGAGCGGGCCAGAATGCCCCCGCAGCCCCCAGAAGGATTAGGGTTCCGTCATCAAGTTGCTTTGCTTCACTGGGCCTTGGATGAAGTGCACCCATAACTATCAGCCCAACCTGAGTGGCTGCTCGTTCGACATTGGCGTAGGTCATCAACGGCGGAAGGGCAGAGCCAGGCTCCAGCCCAGTTTTGTTGGTCGATCGTCCTGCCATTCCAATCCCACGCTCATTTGTTCGTGCCCGTCCCGAGGTTGTGCGATGTAAGTCCCCAGCATTCGGTCCCAGATAGACAGTGCAAAGCCATAATTGCTGTCATGCTCTGTTCGGAATACCGAATGATGTACGCGATGCATATCGGGTGTCACAAGAATCCTACGTACCACAGCGTCAACGGCAAGGGGGAGCTTCAAGTTTGAATGATTGAACAACGCTGTGCCATTAAGAAGGATCTCGAACAGGAACACAGCCAGGGCGCTGGCGCCGAGCAGATAGATTAGCCCGATTTTCAGGATCATGGACAACGCGATTTCAACAGGGTGAAAGCGGACTGCAGTAGTGACGTCCATGTCTCGGTCGGCGTGATGCACACGATGTAGCCGCCAAAGGATTGGCACCTTGTGGGTAATCAGATGCTGTAGCCAGATTGCAAAGTCCAGAATCAGCACACACAGAATAAGCTCAACCCACCCTGGCCAGGCGAGCCAATTAAAAACGCCCAATCCATTTTTCCCGGCATCAATGGCAGCGCCAACTGCCAATAAGGGCAACCCAATCGCCATAGTCCTGAGCATCAGTGTGTTCAAAACAGTGATTGATAGATTGGTTAGCCACCGATTTTTTCGCGAACAGGTTCGTAAGCGTTTTGGCGCAATTGTCTCTGCCGCCGCAAACAAAACAAACAGGATCAAAAACACGCTTAGGCGAAATAGGGGCTCGTTCTCCATACATTCACAATCGGGCATGTTAATGCCCGGTGCAAGATGTTGAAGATCACTATGGCGTTAATCAGGACGGATCAAGGATCCGGCACCGTGTTCCGTAAACAGTTCGAGCAGTACCGCATTGGGCGCGCGCCCGTCCAGAATAACGACCGCCCGAACGCCATTATGCAGCGCGTCCAGCGCAGTTTCGGTTTTTGGAATCATCCCACCCGCAATAGTGCCTTCACGCGTCATCTCACGAATTTGGCCAGCCTTGAGCTCGGTCACGACATCGCCTGCTGCGTTCTTGACGCCCGCTACATCGGTCAGCAGCAGCAGGCGGTCTGCCTTAAGAGCTGAGGCGATCGCCCCGGCTGCAGTGTCGCCATTCACATTGAAGGTTTCGCTATTCCGACCTGCGCCCAGCGGCGCGATCACAGGGATAACATCATGCGCAAACAGGTCATGCAGGACTTTGGGGTTCATCTCGGACGGTGTGCCGACAAACCCGAGCGAGGCGTCGGTCTGTTCGCACATCATCAAATGGGCATCCTTGCCCGACAGACCCACAGCCATGCCACCCTGCGCATTGATCGCCTGCACGATCCGCTTGTTCACAAGGCCCGACAGGACCATTTCGACCACTTCGACTGTGGCTTTGTCCGTCACGCGTTTACCACCCACAAACTCGGACTGGATGTCCAGTTTGTCGAGCATCGCATTGATCATTGGGCCACCGCCGTGCACGACGACCGGGTTTACGCCAACCTGACGCATAAGCACCACATCGCGCGCAAAGCTTTCCATGGCTTCGTCGCTGCCCATGGCGTGGCCACCTAGCTTGATGACGACAATCGCACCGTCGTATCGCTGCAGATAGGGCAGGGCGCTGTTCAATGTGGCGGCGGTGGCGATCCAATCCCGGTTCATATCTCGTGTCTTCATGGCTGATTGTCCCTCTGGGACCCTGTGTTAGGGCGTTTGGAGGATGGTGCCAAGACCGGATCGCGGAAACAGCCAATCTGAACGGGCCGTACCCGATGGGCGCGACCCGGCTTCCTTAGCTCATGACTTGTATATTGCTGAACAGAGTCACTCCAGATGCGCAATGATCGAACGCAGGGTCGGAATGCCGTCGCCCTTCTCGGATGAGGTCAACACGATCTCGGGGAAGGCCGCAGGATGTTTCGAAAGCGCGGCGCGTACCTGGTCCAGCACTTTTTCCCGGTCTTTTGCTTTGACCTTGTCGGCCTTTGTCAGAACGCACTGAAAGGTCACTGCGCTGGTATCCAGCAGCTTCATGATCTCGGCGTCCACAGGTTTCACCCCGTGGCGCGAGTCGATCAGGACGAAGGCACGGCGCAGGGTCTGACGTCCACTCAGATACTGTTTCAGCAGACGTTGCCATTTTTCCACGACCTTCACCGGCGCGTTCGCATACCCGTACCCAGGCAGGTCGACCAAATAGAGTTCAGGCCCTTGCGTGAAAAAGTTGATTTCTTGAGTGCGCCCCGGCGTGTTCGAGGCACGTGCTAACCCCTTGGTGCCCGTTAGCGCGTTGATCAAGCTGGATTTACCGACATTCGAACGCCCGGCGAAACATACCTCCAACCGATCGGGGGCAGGCAGGCCATCCATCGCAACGACGCCTTTGACGAATTCGGATGGCCCGGCAAACAGCTTTCGACCGGTTTCCGTTGCGAATTCATCTGGAGTTTCAGCTAGTGGAAAGGGAAGTGTGGTCATAGAACCTGAACCTCGTCACCGGTGTGAATGGTGCCGCCTTCCAGAACTTCGGCATAAACGCCAAAATCCTGATGATCCCAGCTGCTCAGCGCACCCAGTGTGTCGGCATCCCGCTCACCCGTTTCAGGGTTGGCGGTTGTCGCCAAACACCGCGTGATGCGTTCGCGCACATGAAAAACGGCCTTGCCGATCCGGATGTCGCGGCCAATCCAGTCGAGCTCATTCCACAGCGGCAGGCCATCGAACCAGATATTTCCACGCCAGCGAGCGATAGAAAGATCCCTGCCTAGCTTCTGCTCGACCGCCCGATGCGACGACATGTTGCACAAACTGATCGAAGGAAAATCGCTGTCCGTCATGCCGCGATTAGCGGCGCGGACAATGCGGGCAGACGCAGCGCGATCTGCAGGCATCAGTGGTTTGACCCAGTCCAGAAAGGTGTCCTGATGCGCGTCGGGCTCAAAGCTTAGATCGGGGCGATTGGGATGGCTCAGCGTGACCGAGTCGCCTTGCAGCTGCGCCGAGATTGCCATCAACTGAGGGGCCTTCGCGCCTCGGCTGAAATTGGCGCAGGGTGCCCATTCCGATCCATCCGCTTTCGACGCCTCATGTGCAACCGCCCAAACACGATCCCCGGGCATGGTATGCCCGGGGATCATGGTAACGTGATCAAGGCGTTCACGCCCGTGACTTTTGATCGGGTGCCGCCAAATGCTGGTGACCGAACCGCTCATTTGTCGTCCGTCTTTGGCGTTCGTTTGAAGCCTGATTTGATGTTGCCGAATACATCGGGCGTATAGCCCTGGCTCCGCATGATCAGGTATTGCTGGGTAAATGTGATCGTGTTGTTCGCGATCCAGTAGACCACCAAACCGCTGGCAAATCCGCCCAGCATGAACATGAAAACCCATGGCATCCAGGCAAAGATCATCGCCTGTGTTGCATCGGTCGGTGCCGGGTTCAGTTTCTGCTGCAGCCACATCGAGATACCCAGCAGCAGTGGCAGGATACCGATAAAGATCAGCGCCATGAAGCTTTCAGGCTGCGGTGCCGCCCAAGGCAGCCAACCAAAGAAGTTGAAGATTGAGGTCGGATCCGGAGCGCTGAGGTCCTGGAACGGGCCAAACCATGGGGCTTGACGCAGTTCGATGGTGACAAAAATCACCTTGTACAGCGAGAAGAAGATGGGGATCTGCATCAGGATCGGCAAACAGCCTGCGGCCGGGTTAACCTTTTCCTTCTTGTACAGCTCCATCATGCCTTGCTGCATCTTCTGGCGGTCATCCCCTGCGGCCTCTTTCAAGGCCTCCATCTGGGGCTGCAATTCCTTCATCTTGGCCATCGAAACGTAGGATTTGAACGCCAGCGGGAACAGGATCGCCTTGATGATCAGGGTCAGGCCGATGATGGACCAGCCCATGTTGCCGATCAGCAGGTTGATGTTGTGCAGCAGCCAGAAGATCGGCTTGGTCAGGAAGAAGAACCAGCCCCAGTCGATGCTGTCGATGAACTTCTGCACACCTTCGGCCTGGTATTCCCGAATGGCTTCCCATTCCTTGGCACCAGCGAACAGGCGTGTGGTCACTTTAGCAGTCTCACCCGGCGCTACGGTCAGCGTCGGCAGCACCGTTTCGGTTTGATAGATTTTGCGGCGCGAGTCATATTTTGCGGCTGCTTTGAAGGTCGAGCCCGGCTCTGGGATCAGCGTGGTCATCCAGTAGTGATCCGTGAAGCCGATCCAGCCATCTTCCTTGACCTGATAGACCTCGGCCTGCGCCCGTTCGTTCGGGTCGATGTCAAAATCGCGGACATCACCATAGTCAACTTCTGACAGCGTGCCGTCCGCCATGCCGATCACACCCTCATGCAGGATGAAGAAGTTTTTCAGGCCCGGAAGGTCGCCATCTTCACCAATACCGTGGCGTGCAAGAATGCCATAGGGGGCCATGCCCACCTCGGATTGGGTCGCGTTTTCAACCGATTGGGTAACTGTGAACATGTAGTCCTGGTCGACCGCGATGGTGCGGCGGAAAGTCAGGCCATTGCCATTGTCCCAGGCCAGCGTGATGGGGTTGTCTACGCCAAGCGTCTCACCCTCTTCCAATGTCCAGAGCGTGTTGGGGCCCGGGACATCCGCACCTGCAACTCCTGTACCCGGTGCCCAGCCGTAAAGGGCATAATAAGCCGATTCCGAACCAACCGGAGACAGCAGCTCAACAATAGGCGCGCCTTCTTCGATCGAGACTTTATAATCTTTCAGAAACAGCTCATCGATCCGCCCGCCGGACAGGGACAGGCTGCCTTTCAGACGGGGGGTGTCGATGTTGACGCGAGGGGCTTGTTCCTCTGGCAGTGTTTCCTCGGCGGTCGCTGTGGCTTCACCCACGGTGCTGGTCGCGCTGGGTGTTTGCACCTCGTCGCCTTCCAGAGCAGCAATTTCTGCAGCGTCCTGCGTCGTGGTTGATTCCGGCGGTGGGAACAGCACGAACCAGACAAGGATCACCAGAAAGCTGAGCGCGGTTGCAAGGATGAGATTTTTGTTCTGATCGTCCATCGGGGACAGCCACCTTGAGCAGTGAAACACACCCGGTGGGTTCAACAGAGTGCAGCCCCAAAGGTCAAGCGGAATCGCCCATCAAATCGCTCCGGCGCTGGATTTGGCGCACCGTAATTGCAGATTTCATCCCATTTTGCGACCGATCTTGGATGCACCCCTGATCTTGGCACGATGCGCCGCGATCCAATCCAGGGTCTGCTCAAATGGCATTGGCTCTGCAATTCCGAACCCCTGAACGTGGTTACTGCCCAATTGCGCCATCAGCGCGTGCTCGCCGGGCGTTTCCACGCCTTCGGCGAGCGTCTCGAGGTTCAGACGTTCAGCCATGGTCAGAATGGCGCTGACCAGTTGCTGCTGGCTGGGATCTTGATCCGATTTGGTGACAAATGTCCGATCAATCTTGATCCTCGAGACGTCAAACCGCTTGATCGAGGCGATCGAGGCATGGCCGGTTCCAAAGTCATCCAGGTCGATACAGCATCCAAGCGCAGCCATGCCGGTTACATTCCGCGTGATCACGTCATCCGGCCTGCGCGAGAACACGGTTTCCAGAATCTCAACCGCCAGCCGATCCGGTGTCAAATCAAACTGATCCAACTCCCATTTCAGGCGGTCGATCAAGCCGGGATTGCGCAACTCATCGGATGAGAAATTGATACCGATCCGGGGCACAACGCATGCTGCACGATCCCAAGCTTGCATCGCTTCAAAAGCATGGTGACGCATGATTTGGCCTAGCCGCTCCATCAGTTCGGCTTGCTCGGCGAAGGGCAGGAATACCTGCGGGCTGAGAACACCTTTTATTGGATGCTCCCACCTTGCCAAAGCCTCGAACCCTGTGATGTTCCCATTATCCGTTGAAACCTGAGGCTGAAACCAGGGCCGAATCTCTCCATTGTCCAATGCCGCCTCGAACTCTTTTCTCAAATTGGCTCGGACCAGGGATCGCCGACGGGTCGCGGTTGAATAGGCGCGTATGGTCGAGGGACCGCTTCTTTGCGCCTCGGACAGTGCAGCGGTGGCGGCGCCAATCCACTCATCAGCCTCGACCTGTCGCAGGTCTGAATGCAGGCAGAACCCGATCGAGCAGGATTGGTAAACTCCTGTGCCATTCAACAAAAGTGGCTCTTCGACTGCGCTTTGGATGCGGCCAGACATTTGAATGCAGGCTTCCAGATCAAGATGTGGGGAGGGATGCAGGCCAATGAGAAACCGGTTCTGATCGATCTGCGAAAAGATGTCCTGATTTCGGATGATCGACAGGATGCGATCACTGAATTGCTGCTTTACATGAGTGGCGGCAGCCTGACCGTGCAGATCCTGAAGGTCGGCATAGCCGTCCAAAGCAATTGCGATACAGGCGGCATTCTCACCTGATTTGCTGACCGATTCACTCAACGCCTCCAACTCTGATTGGAATACGTCATATGGAACCAGGCCGCTGGGGCGCATACCTGAATTGTGGGCTGTATAAGAACGGCTTCCCCAATTTCCGATGACGGCAAAAGCAGGGGGCAACCCCAACGCTGTGGTAACAAGCGCCCGTTCACCGCCCAACCAGAAGGCGGCTAAACACGCCGCAGGAATAAAGGCCAGAACCTGCGGTCCGGTGAGAAGTATCCGCAGTGTTTCGGAACAACGGTCGACAAAGAGGAATTTCCGCATAGATTTTACGGCCTTCAGCTTGGGCTAGGATCGCGCAAGCCAACCGTAGGAAATCAATCTGAGTCAGGCGTTAACGTAACTGGGGAATTTCGTCTGAATTTTCGTCTTTTTGAATCGGATCGATCGAAAGGTTTGCAAAATCAAACAGTTTCGGGTCCAGAAGATGCGAAGGCCGGGCATTGGTCAATGCCCGAAACATCACTTGCCGCCGACCGGGGCTGTTCTTTTCCCATTGATCGAGGATTTGCTTGACCTGCTGGCGCTGCAGCCCGTCCTGACTGCCACATAAGTCGCAGGGTATGATGGGATAGTTCATCGCCTTGGCGAATTTCTCGCAATCTGCCTCGGCCACATGGGCCAGCGGGCGATAGACGAACAGATCACCTTCTTCATTCACCAGTTTGGGGGGCATGGTTGCAAGACGACCGCCATGGAACAGGTTCATGAAAAAGGTCTCAAGAATGTCATCGCGGTGATGGCCAAGCACGACCGCGGAACAACCTTCCTCGCGCGCGATACGATAGAGGTTGCCCCGACGCAGGCGTGAACACAGCGCACAATAGGTGCGGCCCTGCGGAACTTTGTCCATCACAACGGAATAGGTGTCCTGATACTCAATCCGATGTGGCACCCCCATACGGTCTAGGAATTCTGGCAGGACTGTTGCCGGGAACCCCGGTTGCCCCTGATCCAGATTGCAGGCCAGAAGATCCACGGGCAGCAGACCGCGCCATTTCAGTTCGTAGAGCACCGCCAGAAGGGTATAGCTGTCCTTGCCGCCCGACAGGCAGACCAACCAGCGGGGTGTTTTACCTTCGGCGGTGCGGTCCACCATGCCGTACTGCTCAATGGCCTCGCGCGTCTGGCGCACGATGCGCTTGCGCAGCTTCTTGAACTCGGTGGTTGAAGGCGCACCGGCAAAAAGCGGATGGATATCGTCGGCTTCATCAAACATGGGCGGGGCCTATCGCAGTTGGGTGAACCGGGCAAGGGTCAGGGTCGTTCGTCGTCGGGCACAGGGTCATAGCCATCGCCACCCCACGGATGGCAGCGCCCGATCCGGCGCGCCGCCAGCCATGCGCCCTTGATGGCGCCGTGTTTATCAAGCGCTTCCAGTGCATAGGCGGAACAAGTCGGCTGATAGCGGCAGTTAAATCCAACCCAGGGGCTGAAGATCAACCGGTAGGCCCGGACGGGCAGGGCGAGGAGATGGGCAAAGAGGGTCATTTGCCACCCCCGTGTATTTTGCGCAGCGCATAGCGCAAATCGTCTTTAAGCGCATCAAACGGCCGTGCAGCGGTAACCTCGGCGCGGCCGATCAACACGTAGTCCCAGCCCGCATGCCCATGAATAGGTAATACGGCTCGCGCGGCTTCACGCAGGCGGCGTTTGGCGCGGTTGCGGGCGACGGCATTGCCGACCTTCTTTGAGCAGGTGAACCCGATGCGAATGCCCGCAGCCTCATCAGCGCCACGTTTACGCGCCTGCACCATCATCGATGCAGTGCCTTGCCGTTTGGCCCGCGCGGCTTTCAGAAAGTCCGAGCGATTCTGCAGTACGGTCAATGATTCAGATGCGCAAACGGACGCCGCCGGGGGCATCACCCTCGGCTGGTTGTTACCATCCTCAGGGGCCTCCGGCGGCGTCATGTTCATAACCTGAAAGGTCGAGCGGCTTATGCGCTCAGCGACTTGCGGCCGCGTGCGCGACGTGCGTTCAGGATTTTGCGGCCGGCTTTGGTAGCCATGCGCGCGCGGAAACCGTGGCGGCGTTTGCGAACCAGGTTCGAAGGCTGATAGGTGCGTTTCATCGCTCCGTCTCCAATCTATAGCGGTGGGTGCGGCGCGGATTCGCCTAGCCCTAGTGTTCGAAGCCCGTCCTCTACTGGGTAGCGGGGGGTAAGTCAAACCCCTAGGTGGGGGTTTTGGTGCGTTTTGCAACAAATCTGTAATCTGCCCGGGCAAAAGATTTCAAAAACCGGGTTCAGAGCGCGTATCCCTCACATTAAGTGCCATAAACATCAAGGCCCCGTGAGGCCTCTGTTGCAGCGCGCGCGGGCGGCGCATGTTGTGGGCAAGATGAATGAACAAGAACCTGCTACCCAGATGAACGAAACCACCAAGATCCCGCGCAACGGGCTGGCACGTCATATCCCATTGGCGGTGATTCTCGCCGTTGCCGCCGTGGGGTTCTTTGCGCTGGGCGACTATCTGACCTTTGAAACCCTGCGTGACAATCGCGAGGCTCTGCTGGCCTGGCGCGATTCAAACTACTGGGCGATGGCGGCGGCTTTCGTAGGGATTTACATCATTATTGTTGCTTTCTCGCTGCCTGGCGCTGCGGTCGCCTCGATGACCGGTGGGTTCCTGTTCGGGTTGCTTGCAGGAACGGCTTTCAATGTTTTTGCCGCCACCATAGGCGCTTCGACGATCTTTCTGGCCGCACGCTGGGGTTTGGGTGAATCTCTGACCGCCAAGCTTGAAGCCTCGGAAGGGACGGTCAAGAAACTGAAGGACGGGCTGCGTGAGAATGAAATCTCGGTTTTGTTCCTGCTGCGTCTTGTACCTGTGGTGCCCTTCTTCGTTGCCAATCTGGTGCCGGCATTGGTTGGGGTAAAGTTCCGAAACTTCCTGATTACGACGGCGCTGGGCATCATCCCTGGTGGGATTGTCTATACCTGGATCGGTGTTGGGCTGGGTGGTGTCTTTGATCGCGGCGAAACCCCGGATGTCTCGCTGTTATGGGAACCCTTCGTGATCGGGCCAATTATTGGCTTGTGCGCGCTGGCAGCGCTGCCGATTGTCATCAAATCCCTCCGTGGTCGAAAGGGCTCCTGATCCATGCAAGAGTTGAAAACCGATATCCTGGTGATCGGGGCCGGGTCAGGCGGGTTGTCTGTAGCCGCCGGGGCCAGACAGATGGGTGCGGATGTCATCCTGCTGGAAGGCCACAAGATGGGTGGGGATTGCCTGAACTTCGGCTGTGTCCCATCCAAAGCTCTGATCGCCAGCGGCAAGGCTGCATATGCTCAAGCCCACGCGTCGGCTTTTGGCGTCGCGGATGCGATGCCACAAGTGGATTATGCAGCAGCCAAGGATCATGTGCAGAGTGTTATCGCCCAGATCGAACCCATGGATAGTCAGGAGCGTTTTGAAGGCTTTGGCGTCAAGGTAATCCGGGAGTACGGTCGCTTCATCTCACCCACGCAGGTACAGGCCGGAGATCATCTGATCACCGCCCGTCGCGTCGTGGTGGCCACAGGTTCATCGCCCTTGGTGCCGCCGCTGCCCGGGCTGGATCAAGTGCCGTATTACACCAACGAGACCATATTCGACCTGCGCGATAAGCCCGAGCACCTGCTGATCATTGGCGGAGGTCCCATCGGCATGGAAATGGCGCAGGCGCATAACCGGCTGGGCTGCAAAGTGGCCGTGATCGAGGGCCTTAGTGCGCTGGGCAAAGACGACCCTGAAGCTGCAGCCGTCGTGCTGGACAGCCTTCGGACTGAAGGTGTCGAAATCCATGAAAACGCCATGGTGTCCCAGATCCGAGAAAATGCAGGCACCATTGAGGTGGTCACTGAGAATGATGAGGTCTACGCGGGCTCTCATCTGTTGCTGGCCGTCGGACGCAAGGCCAATATCGACCGTCTGAACCTCGACACTGCCGGGATCGACAGCACGCGGGCAGGCATCAAGGTGGACGACTCTTTACGCACGAGCAATCGCAAGGTCTATGCCATTGGTGATGTTGCAGGTGGGCTGCAATTCACCCATGTCGCCGGATATCATGCGGGGATCATCATCCGCTCTGCCTTATTTGGGCTTCCGTCGAAAGCGAAGACCGCTCATATCCCATGGGCCACCTATACAGATCCCGAACTGGCACAGGTCGGCCTGACCGAGGCACAAGCCCGTGAACAGCATGGCGACGCGGTGGAGGTTGCCCGGTTCGACTATCACCACAATGACCGCGCAGTTTCCGAGCGCAAGACCAAGGGGTTCATCAAGGTGATGGTCGTAAAGGGCCGACCTGTGGGCGTGACAATCGTCGGATATCAGGCCGGAGAATTGATCAACTTGTGGTCGCTTGCGCTGGCCAATAATCTCAAGATGGGTCAGATCGCAGCGATGGTTTCGCCTTACCCAACGGTCGGAGAGCTTAACAAACGTGTGGCAGGAGCCTATTTCTCTCCAAGGCTGTTTGAGAATCAAATGGTTAAACGAGTGGTCAGGTTCGTCCAGGGCTGGATTCCCTGACCCAAGGAGGAGCGCAAAGTGAACTCGCTGTCGGGCCGATTTCTGATCCTGACGACGGTCTTCGTCATGTTGGCCGAAGTGCTGATCTTTGTGCCCTCGATCGCGCGTTTCCGTGAAGATTTTCTGCTGAACCGGCTGGAACGCGCCCAGATCGCCTCGCTTGCTTTGTTGGCCGACGATATGCTGGCTGATGAGCTTGAAGCGGAATTGCTGTCAAATGCGGGGGTCTATAACGTCGTATTGCGCCGCGACGAGGTGCGTCAGCTAATGCTGTCTTCACCGATCCCGACCCAGATCACCAAGACCTTTGATTTGCGTAATGCCAGCGCTTGGGTGCTGATCCGTGATGCTGTCTCGAGGCTGTTTACCCCCGAAAACGAGGTCATTCGTGTGATCGGCGCGCCGGTCAAAGACGCAGGACTGTTGATCGAGGTGACAATGGACAGTGAGCCCTTGCGCATGGCCATGACGGATTATGGGCTCCGCATCCTTGGGCTGTCCTTTGTGATCTCAATCATAACGGCCTCGTTCCTGTTTCTGGCTGTGCGCGTGGTACTGGTGCGTCCGATCAAAAGCGTTGTTGGCTACATGCAGCGCTATGCCAGCGCACCTGAGGATGCGCGCGGCATCATCTCCCCCAATTCCAAGGTGACCGAACTGCGCGAGGCCGAAGAGGCCCTGCAGATGCTTCAAACCGATCTGACCCAGGCCCTGAAACAACGTGAACGTCTGGCCCAGTTGGGCGGGGCGGTGGCTAAGGTCAGCCACGATCTGCGCAACATTCTGACCTCTGCTCAGCTGTTTACCGATCGAATTGAGGCCAGCAATGACCCCCTGGTGGCGCGAATGGCACCCAAACTTGTCAATTCGATCACGCGGGCGGTTTCCTTGTGCGAAAGCACCTTGGCGTTCGGACGCGCCGAAGAACCAGCCCCAACCCTGACCATGGTGCGCTTGCGGGACGTTACCGCAGATGTTGTCGCCAGCGAACAACTCGCCATTGCCGATGCCTGCGTTGAGATCGTGAACGACGTACCCGAAGATCTTGTTATCCGTGCCGACCCGGAACAGATTTTCAGGGTTGTCATGAATCTTGTGCGCAATGCCCGTCAGGCGCTTTTGGTCTCTGGTAAGGCGGGGCGCGTAACAGTGTCTGCATCTGAGCTTGAAGCCGACTGGTGCATCGAAATCAGCGATACGGGTCCAGGCCTGCCTCCTAAGGCCCGAGAGAATCTGTTTACACCATTTCAGGGTGGTGTTCGCAAAGGCGGCTCGGGACTTGGGCTCGCGATTTCGCAAGAATTGGTGCGGGGTCACGGCGGAGACCTGTTTCTGAAAGACACAGGGCCTGATGGAACCACCTTTGAAATAAGGCTTCCACGCGGCGATATGACTTTTTGAAGTTTTTTTGAAGAATCGACTTGCGCGCCCTTGGCCTCGGGTCTACATACCGCCTCACCAACGCGGACCGATAGCTCAGCTGGATAGAGTACTTGACTACGAATCAAGGGGTCGGGGGTTCGAATCCTCCTCGGTCCGCCACTTTCCTTTGTGTAAGGCGACACATAGTTCTGCCACCAGCGACAGAACCTTGCCATTTCGCCTCACTTCCTTCATCCAGCACCTAAGCCGATTTTATTGATCCTGACTTCCTTTTGGGAAAATCAGGACTGATTTGCAGATCAGACGCCGAAGGCGCCTGTTCCTGCTGATCTGCCACGTGGCGAACGCGGATGGGGGCGAGGCAATACTATTCGACAATAGTGGTGCGGCCCGCAGGCTCAGCCGAGGACACGGTGTTGTCTAATGGGGTTGCCCGAGGGGGAAGGCAACGTCTTACCCCTGATGGCCAGGGGCGTTTGGCTTGTCCAAATCCCGCGGCCCCGAAAACAAGTGCGGCGGTGCAGGTCGCGCCATCAATCTCTTTGCCAGCAACACGTTGTTTTTTATAGAATTGGACGGAAAGCGGTCGTTCGCTGCCAAGCATAATGGAATACCGAAGTCTATGTAACCAGACTTTCGATCCGCAGAGCGTCAAGTTTTATGCGATGGGTTAGCCTCAACCGACGTGTACCGAATTTTAGCACGCTCCACTCCAGCAACTGGCATCAGAACACCCCAAGGGTAGGCGGGACTCTCGCCGCGCTGATATTGGTAGACTACGATTTCAGGGAGGTTTCGTTTGTCATAGCGTCTGCCGAATGTGAAAACGACGCTGTTGGGGGCTGCAAACACTAGATTGATACGTCGCACTCCTTTATCGCTCAGTTGCTTTGCAACTTCGAGAAAGTTCTGCGCAAGCCGGTTCTGTTTTTTTTGCGACCAATGCGAGTCTGACGACATACCATCAAGCGTCAATCTGATCGTCGGTAGCGCAAAAGTCGTTGCCAAGTCCTCATCATTTACTGGATAAGAAAAGGTGATTGCCAAAATGACTTCCGAGGCATCCGAAATCGCGTCTAGCCCATCTACGACGAAGCGGGCACCATCGTCTTCACCTTCGATGTTGCGCCAGGTTTCCTGAAAGCGATCCCAGTCATAGACTACGATGGAGCCCTCGTCATCGAGCAGAACTCCCGTCAGAAATGTGTACGGGACCGGCGTCAATCCACCATAGAATGTCCTCACATCCGCCCGGTCACCGTCCATGCGGTATTGTTGAAAGGACCGGTGCATAGCCATGATGTCGTCCAAGGCCCTTTCTGGCTCCATCACTTTACCATCGAGCCTGTTGCGCAAATCCAGCAAAACCGGTGTCACAGCCCCGTCGTGACACTTCGCAATCGTGTCTGCCAATGCATTGCCATCATCGTCCCGCAGGCCACGCGCTTCGATCACAACGTTGCGCTTCTTTGATCGCACTCGGGCATCGCTGACGAATCTTGCGACTGCAAGTGTAAGACCCGCGATTATAAGGAGTAGTGCAATGCCTAAAATGGCGACATCGACGGTCTCGATCGCGGCACTTAATTTCTCTATACTTTCTGGCACCGCGCTCAGCGCAAGACGCAACAACTCAATGATCAAGGGAACGCCGCCATAAACAGCGATCAATAGTCCGAGGCCAGCTCCGATCAAATAACGTTCGATCGCAGCAACTCGAAACCACCAATCAATGAGTTTCGTAAGAAAGTTGTCGAAGTGTCGTTTCAGCATTTTAGATCGGTTCTTTCGCGTTGCCCGTTGTCAAGGACATTGGGTCATTTGGCAGTTTGGGCTAAGAGACGTTCTTGCAATTTCTTGAAACGGCGCTGGCCAGCGCGCGGCTCCAGATTTGAAGATTTGTGACTTTATGCAGTTGCTATCCATTGTTCGATATCAACTCTTGCCCATTTTCGGGTTCGTAGTTTCTATCTCAGGAAATCTCCTGGTCCGCTGGTTGCGCTCGGTAATCAATTGACCTTGCTCAGGCGGTAAACCACGTTGAAAAGTTGTTATGGTCGCTTGGAGCAATTCTGCACTCAGCATCCGGACAATTAGCAACGTGGCAAAAGACGGCCCGTTGTGTTCGACCATCTTGGTCATTGCAGCTACGTCGATATCGCTTGGGATCGGCGGGAATGTAGGATGAGAATGCCACTCGCCCAAATAGTCCACTCGTCCTGTTCGATCTGCGTGCTCAAGTAGTATCTTGTCGAGTTGCTCACCATGCGTAACAGGAAGACTGGCGAAGCGATTATGTGTCCCAACCTCAAGGTCAACTGTGAAACCTACCAGCTCAAATTCCCCAGGCCCAAGTTGTTCCGCAGCCAACCATCCGCCTATCTCTCGTCTACCACCTTTCTGCAAGCACGCCCGCATGGCATTCCAGTGAGTTGCGGGAAACCGGAGACTAAGTGTCATACACAATCCCTAGATGTTCCATAACTTTAGCCAACGCGAGTCCGCTATCCTCAGCATCCTCGCTGCCCCATCCGCCAAGAGAACTGTAGATAACGGGATGAGTGTCAAACGGATGTTCAAAAATCCATCCTCTCCGAAGACCGATATAATATGCTGGCTCCGGATGGACTCTCATTTCTGGAGTAGAAAGTGCATCCAAGGCATGTCGAGATGTTCGGTTGGCAATTACGCCGACATCACCATCTGAAGCGAATAATGGTTGATCTTGGTCGCCACCCTGCACCCCATAGTTATGCTGAAGTCCTTCTGGAGGTGATTTGTCTTTTGCTTCACACCATGCACTCAATTGGTCAGCTGCAAGGATAGGGGGTGGATCTTCAGTCGGAACGCTCCGAGCTACCAGCCCTCCAATCCCACCGGCGTAAACCCGCGCCCAAACAAGCGGCTTTCTTTGTTTCGTACAAATAGCCGCAGCTATGCGAAACACAGCGCTATCGGCCGTTGTTTCGATGACAAGATCACAGGAACTAATGATCTCGCCCAGTTTTGCAATGTTCTGAATTGTCGACTGTGACGTCAGACTCATTCCTAAAGCGGATACCCGCACCTTTGGATTTATTCGGCGTAGCCTTTGTTCGAGTGAAATCGCCTTGTGATGGCCTACGTCCATTTCATCCAGTTCGTTGCGTACCAAGTTGTCGGACCAAAGGACATCGTTGTCTAGCAACATGAAGTGCCCAACACCCTCGCGAGCCAGACCAGCGGCAATCTTGGAACCAAGCGAGCCAGCACCAATAATGCAGACGCTGGATTTTCGAAATATTTGGCCGTGTGACCTGCGCTCCTTAACCCGAGGTGGCTCGAACGTATAGAAAAGATCTATTTGTCTGTTTGCTCCGCTATGTCGAACCAGGAACAATACCTCATCCCTACCGTTCGACAAGACAACCGGCATTTCTTCAGATCTTGAAATCCACTCTCGCAACCAACGCGGTAGAAGCAAGTACAACTGCTTGGTAGCATTTTCCTGGGTAAGATCCGGTAACTTGTGAATTCCAGGTAGCCGATACAACACTCCATGAACGACTTTACCACCAAAGCCTGGGCCATCATTTGGAACACTAAAGTTGGATTCGTAGCCAATCGACGCAACTCGAGCGACAAGAGCTGCTTGAGTGCCGGTTGACGCAATCCGATGCTCAAGCGTCAGGCGAAGATCGGTGGCGCGTCCAGCCAGCCGATTTCTGAGCAGTCTCCTCGTTTCGGACGGCAACATGAAGCGTCTTTCATAACCCGCAAGCAATGACGGTAGATCGGAAGGATGATCACTTTCGACTACAGAAACAAAGTCGTTCGCTGGAGTGGCCTCAAGAAGCGCTTTCGCACTCCGAACCACATCTATGCTTTTGCAATCTGGATGCCAATTGTCGGGTCGATATTGGAGGCAAAGCTCACCACCTTCACCATACTGGTGCTGAGAAAGCCTCACTGTTTCATCTGCGGGAAGCACGAAGGGTGGTAAGTCTGGAAAAAGGGCGGGAAAAACTAGGCGTAGTGGTATTTGTCTATCCTCTATCACCAACGTAAATGACCACGATAACAGACCACTGCTGTTTTGACTGAAAACAGCTCCCTGGATCCAATCAAAGCTCGACGCCAACTCGGACAACTCTTCACACTCTTGTATCAGTCGCCCAATTATGGGCGCGTCAGGCATCAGCCGAACCCCTTTGGCTCCGTGGGTCTACGCTGTTCATCACCAAATACTAGGCCGGGCGATGAAGCCCCAGCTGCAGCAACGGGGGCAACAGTTGCAGCACGAGATCCAGCACTAGTAGCAACACGCAACCGAGCGGCGTCAACGATTGGATCACCAAGGCTCCGCGAAAGTTCATTCAGTACAAAATTCGCGTCACTAAACCCTCGAACTGCTCCGAAATGCTCTCGGGCAGCCTCCAGCCACTCGAAAAAAGCTTCCGCCCGTTCTGGGTAAGTTTCCCAGCGATCAGCAAAATTCTCAGAAGGGTCTGTCGGATTAGCGATCCAATAAACTCCACTCCGATCATCAATATGTTGAGGCATATCCCTTAGGATTTTTTCGATTGCCTCGGACACGCGATCTTCGCCGGCATACGCATGTGTTGATAGTGTTGTCAGAATGATACTGATCACCTTTAGATCTTGATCATCTTGCTTAGCGAACCACTCGTCACGATGCCGCTTCAAAATCATAATGGCCGATTGCAGAGGGGTACGAACCCGGAACACAGGTACATCTTCGACACTGGCTGTTACTTTGCCCTGCTCATCTAGGAAAGCTCGACGGCGTTGGTTTAACTGTTCAAGCTGTCTAGACTTAAACCAAGCGGCAAAGCCACGAGGATTACTTCCCGGCCAGTCGTCCGTGATAACATAATATGTTTCGGTTTTCTCTCTATCTGTAATTGCGATGGCACCTTCTGCAAGTGCCTCATTTGCTCGGTAAGATGAGAGGATAAGGCGCATCTTGCCCTCGTTAGGAACCGCAGGCAAAACATCCATGTGGAATTGTGCCCCATCGGCATAAACGAGGGTACAGCATCTTCTAGACTCATCGACTTTGTTCTGAATGCCACGAACCTTGCGATAAGCCTTCAACTCATCCTTTAACAGATGACGAAGCTCAGCCTGGCTAATTTTCTCTTTTGAGAGATTCTTGAAGGATACAACGATGTCGAGATCATAGTCTTCTTCTGCTGATGCTGGCTTGATCGGTGTTCCTAGGGCAAAAGAACCCTGGATATAAACATCAGGATCAAAATCGCGGACCTTAGAGCCATCGCGGTGCAAAAAGTCGCCTAAATCCTTGTATCGCTTTTCGACCTGTTCGAAACGATCTTGAGGAACTGCAAGCTCTTCGGCCAACTTTTCTACTGCAACGTTGTATCCGTATCCAATGCCCGAAGCTGTATTACTCATTTCACTACCACCTCAAATAAATTCAACTTTAGATGTGTTTTTTGTTATGTGCTTTCAACCCACAAGTCACCTGTCGCAAGCATTCTTTCGGTCAAATTCTTCTAGGAAAGCAGCTTCGTCGCGCACGAACGACTTTGGGCAACGCGCTGATCTAGCGGTCGCAGCGAACGGTCGCTTAGGTGGACTGCGCCACGGCGTTTGACCGTGCTGGGAAGGTTCGGTTTGGATCGCCCTATACTGAGCGGGAAATACCCGCCTATAAGATGCTACGCTCACTCCAACGTCAGTACAGAGCCTCCAACCGATGTGCAGCAAGTTTCTTGCGTGCATTCGGTTGCGATCTTATAGCAGGCGCTGAGACCCTCGGAGAAGCTTGCCTAAGCAAGCCATTCGCAAGCGCGCAATGTTGCGCTTTCGTACCATACAGGATCGCTTAGAATCTATGAATACTCGCGGAGCAGTGCGTGGTAACTAAATCGTCGAAACAGAACGGTTCCGACCAAGATCGCCAACGTCAAGCACTTGTCATAGGTGTAAATAAGTACCTTGGCCAAGAATTGAACAATGCAGTAGGTGACGCAACTCGCGTCGCAGGTGCGTTGGAAAAGCGCAGCTTCGTAACAACCGTAGTTAAAGACGCAACGAAAGAACAAATTGATGCTGCTCTCGAAAAATTCAAACTGATGGCCCAAAAGGCAGAGCAGGCGGTAATCTTTCTCGCGGGTCACGCAGTCGAACGCCATGGCAGTGGCTATTTCTTACCGGCGGATTTCGAGTTTCCTTTGCAACCAGCTAGTGTTCCATACACGGGTTTGAGCTTGAATGCATTCGTCGAGGCTACTGAAGGTGCTGCGTCCCGCATCGTTGTTCTCGATGCCTGTAGAAACTGGCCGCAAGATCCAGAAGAAGCGCGGCGGTCCTCAAACGACCTTGATGAACTAATTTCCTCTGAGCGCGATTGGCAGAATCTTCTACTCGCTTACTCCACGAGCGCAACACGCGAAGCTGGAGACGGTACGCCGGGCTCCGGGAGCACCTTCGCCAACTCTATGTGCGAACATCTTCTAAACCACAACTTGACTGTTGATGAATGCTTCCGGCGCGTGTCCCAAGATGTCCTCCGTCATGAACGCCGACAGCAGGCATGGACCTACTCAAGTCTGGCTGAGACCCTCTCTTTTTCGGATTTGCCGCGCTTTTCGGCAATTCAACGCCACGCCGTGCCAAACCCAAACTCCGAGGGCGTCTATGCTTGGTCAACGATCGACGTTGAGGATCGCGGCGTGATTGTCGGCCTTGACAATCAAAGCGCATGGCGCGTGAGAATAACAGGATTAGAGATGGTATTCAGTACAGGTAATGATGACCTAACTGGTGCGGTGGCAATCGACAAACATCTACTGCTCTCAGGTTTGGAAGGCGCGCTGTACCAAGCTGGGGCCGGCTCTAAGCCTATACTTGATCTGAACTTACAGTCCGTTAATGGCCTGAGCGCAAACGCAGCAGGAACGAATTTTGTCTACTACGGGGCAGACACGGTCTACTGTTTCGAAGTCATATCAGGCACTATCAATTCGACCGCCCAGTACGATCTAGGGTTCGAAGTTTATTTTTGTGTGTGCATGCCCGATGGCTCGGTGTGGGCGGCTGGCGCAAATGGTAAGATCTGCGAGCTCGATCCAATCAATCCAACCTCCAAAGTTCGCGATATTGCACAATTCTCTTATCCTTTGAACGCGATGGCGGTGACATCGACGGGAGAAAACATTTTCATCGTGGGCCAGCACGGGTTGGCTGTTGAGATTGACCAGCATAGACAAGAGGTGGCGCAACTGCTACCGGATCGAAGGTTAAAGACGGCAGCCGGCATTCGCAACCGACTGGTCCCTTTCGCTGACGACGATAGTATTTACAGATTTATTTTTGATCAGACAAAACTTGAGCCGAACGTTCGTGATGAGTTAGATGAGGTTATCGGCTTCCCAAACTACCCTGCGTGCGCTATTGCGCCGAACCTCCCAATTCTTGCGATCTCTACGGATGAGAGTAGCGTTATCCTCATCGACACTCGAGATCGACAAGTGTTTCAAGAACTAGATGTCGGCTCAGGCTACTCATCCATGGTGACAGGTGTGCATTTTCTGTCGGATAAGGAACTGGTGGTTATTGGGGGGCGAGGAGATGTAACTTTCTTCAGCGCTTGAGGTAGCACTAAGTCCTCTTTTTGTAAGGTTAAAGTGTAGTGGTACACCAATGCGGATATAAGAAGTTTGCCCAGCTATTGGTTGAAAAGCCCTGTGGGCTATGATTTCGATTCGCCCCCGACTTCTCTTGTGCAGCGAAAGGCAAAAATGCGGACTGCGGCTGCAGAATGGCCGCACCGTGTCGAACGACCACTTTGGGCTGTGCCGAAGCTAGAATAGGTCTGCTAGAATGCCCCTGAGGCGCATACGAAAAACCTACGGCGGCCGTGATGATTTTGAGAGTTTTCTCGGTCGACCTTCATAACCCACGATCAGCTTTTCGTCCTTAAGTAGATATAACGCCGTTTCCCACCGAATATCGAACGCTCGCGCCACCCTGTTGATTACCTGTGTCTCAAACCAGATGCGGCGCAGCTTTTGTTTTGGCACTTTGGGCCTACGAACACCGCGCTGCACCTCAAAGCCGCGTTCCCTAAAGAGTTTGGACAGCGTTGCAGGCTTCATCCCGTTTGCGTTGGCGATATCTGAACAGGTCTTTCCCCTTTCATACTGCCTATAGAGGCGTTGAACATAGTCGACGCCAAGCAAGTCCAGGAGCCGACGCACAACCATAGGGCTAATTCCGAGCCGCTCAGCAAATTCCCTATGGGTTTTGCTAAGTTTGAGTAGAGCGAGGAGTTTGCGGCGCAGGTATGGCTGCCACGCATTTGGCGTCTCTCGCAGGAAAATAGTCGAAACTCTGCCGCATTTTATTTCGACTACTGTGTTCAAGCCTTATCCAGTTTCTTCAAGGTCATAGATCTTTGTTTGCATCCGTTGGCGCAAAGCCCTCGGCGTTACAGCAGCTTAACTGATGACGGCCTGACATTGCATTGAATTTTTGAGGCGCAAATGTGTAAATATCAGAAATTAAACAATAAAAATGACACCTGTAAAGTCATTTGTTAGGTTTCGTTAACTGGAATCAGTCGGAACATTTCACATGACAGGGAATTTGATTGTCGATCTCGCCAAGCATGAGCAGATCAAGTGTGACCTTCGGCTTAAAGGCAGTTCATTGGCCAAGCTGAGCCGTGACATCGGTCGTTCCATTAGCTCAGTGTCTACTGTGTCACAAGGATACAGGCGCTCCGACTATGTTCAGAAAGCCATAGCAGAGAAGCTTGGGACCACTCCCGAAGCTCTGTGGCCGGAACGTTATGGATAACGGAGGTGCCCAAATATGAGCTAGCAACAACCTCATAGGAAGGAAAGAAAAAGGCCTCGCAAGCCACTACACCGCGAGACCCTTCTATTCTGTATCGATAGCTTACCGATACACCTTCTTCCCCCGCCATGATCGCAAAGTCAACTGTTTCGTCGTCGCTTTTGGCGATGAGGTGGCTTGGCTTTGCCCAAGGAACATCAAAAGAAGGTGGAGAGGCACGATCGGCCCAAGCTGGTCGGCGCTCCAAATCACAGACATGAAAGATGAAGATTTCACATTAACGGGCGAGATGTCGCCCGAAACCAGCCGTGCGACACGGGGTATTCCCCGGAGATCAACACATAGCTCCCGAGGCGGAGTTGTTATGCAATTGCCTGGGCAAAACCGCCCGAGGGTCGTTCAATTTGAAAGTAAACTGGAACAGCGCGTACTGTTTTTGCTGCTGGCTAACCCTGCAGTGACCAATGTTTGGGAACAGCCACAATTCATCAGCTACCGCGATCAATCAGGCAATCGGAAAACTCACTTCATTGATTTTTTGGTGGAGCTAAAAAACGGTCGTCGATTGGCCGTAGCGGTGAAGCCGTGGAAGGTGGTGTTGGAGAAGAATTTCTGCCGCGAGCTGCAGCAGATCCGCGCAGCTATGCGCAAGGATTTTGCCGATGACATCGTGTTAGTGACGGAGCGCGATTTCACCCGCGCAGAGGCCCTAAACGCACAACGTTTTGTTGAGTTCTCAAAGACGCGAAATTCGGAGCATCAGGCTCATCTCAAATCCATCATCTGTGACGTTCGTTTTCCAGTAACGGTCAACGAGCTGTGCCAGTTGTTGGGTCTCGGTGGCGCAGGGTTCAGGAGCATCGTGATTGCGGTCTTTGAAAACGTTCTAACGGCCGACAGAAAGCACCTGATTGATCTCGACACTCTGCTTTCGAAGGGAGGTGCCGAATGAACCTGCCTTTCAGAGTGAGTGTCTTTGGCCGTCTGACGATCGATGGCCGGAAGTACAAATTAGACCGGAAAACAGACTTTGGTTACCACTTCGAAGATTCTGATGAGACTGGTCGAAACTTGTCTCTCACATTCGACGAATTTGCCGAACTCCTTCAAAGGCCCGATGTGACCTTTGATCCTGGGTATTTTCTGCCTGAACGCCAAGATGTGCGAATGAGTGCTGGTGTTGAAGCAATAGCAAGCCTGCCAGATGAAGTGAGATCCGAGGTGGTATGGCGTTTCTCCTGGGTCGACGGGTTCTATCAATTTGAGCGAGTCGATGAAGCGAAGCGGACCGATTTCTCGCTTCAGAGCGTCATTCCTTCCATTGAGGCCCATGTAAACAAACAGGCGCGGGCTGCCCAAAGCAATTGGCGGAATCCGAGGGCCGGAAAGAAGAACGTTTATCGGGACCCACCCAGTCCAAGAACCTTAAGGGAATGGGTGAAACGATACGAGAAAGCAGGCGGCTCTCCGCTCGGGTTGATCCCAGGTACACATAGGTCTGGCAACCGGACTGCGCGGTTCTGCCTGGAGGCTTCGAGATTGCTGGGCGAATGCCTCGAAGCCTATTTGACCCGGAAAAGACTCACCAAGAAGAACGTCGCGGATGTGTGCCGGGACCGGTTTAAAAGTGTGAACGAGCAACGAGCGGTGGAGGGTAAGCCGGAGCTCACAATTCCTTCGCGGCGCAAAGTTGAGCGCGCACTTTCTGAGCTTGATCCGTATTTCACATGCGTCCAACGGCATGGCGTCGACTACGCCAATCGCAAGTACGCGCTCTATGAAGAAGGTGTCGCAGCAAGCTACCCAATGGAGCGTGTTGAGATAGATGAATGGTGCGTTGATCTAATTACGATACTTGCTGAAAGGGGTGCGCTGGATCACTTGAGTCCCGAAGAGCTCGCCAAGCTAGATCGTGGGCGTCGTTGGCTTTACCTCGCGATCGACTGTGCCACGCGATGTGTGGTGGGTATGAGACTGGCGGAAAAGCCGAATTGCCAAGACGCCATGGCTCTTTTGTCTGACATCACACGCGATAAAACGGACCTTGCGATAGCGGCTGGCTGCAAATCGACCTGGCATCACTACGGCGGGGTGAGTTCCCTGGTGACCGATCTTGGCGTTGCTTTTGTTGACGATGAGTTTCGAAGTGCGGTCTTTGATGCGCATGGGGTTGTTGAGACGCCTCGTGGCGGGCTACCGCGTTTGCGCGGGCGCGTGGAGCGTATATTTCGAACCTTTGGGACGGCCCTGATGCCGCTCCTCGCGGGTCGCACATTTTCCGATCCTAAAGAGCGAGGAGATTACCCTTCGGAAGAGATGGCTTCTCTTTCAGATGACGTACTGATGGAAATCCTCATCAGGTTCGTTGTGGACGTGTATCACAACATGCCGCACCGCGGGCTGAACGGCGAAACCCCCAATAATTGCTGGAAACGCCTCGCCGATAAAATGGGTATTGTCCCCCAGCTCGCAGAAACCACCCGACGCAAAGCCTTTGGTGTGAGATATCGCAGGCGTGTTTTTGGCAAAGGAGTGAGGCTGTTTGGCATCGACTATACCTGCCAGGCACTACGTGAGTTTTATGTGCACGACCGCCGCCGTCACGTTCATTTAAAAGTTGACCTGAACGATCTCGGTTGGATCATGATTCAGATCGGGAAAAAGTGGTATGCGGCGCGCGCTCTGCAGAAGTGCTTTGACGCCGTGTCTTATGAACAGTGGGAAGCGACTGCGCGTCAGCTGCGGCTGAAACACAAGGCCGAGGCCGTGCTTCAGGAGAAGACTGTCTCTGACGCATTGCATGCCATCATCCAAAAGACCTCCGATGAAGAGCGCAGGTTCGGGGCTGTCCTGAAGCGTCAGACACCGGCAGGGCTTAGACGGGCCAGAGAAGATCTGTTCCTGGGTTTGAGCATCGAAACGGATGATCCTGAAAGCTTTGACCTTCCGCCGGAGCCAGATCTATTCGGCCATTTCATCCCGTCAATGGACGAAGGAGAAGACACCACCGAGGACGCAGCTGGCCAGGGGCAAAACCCCACTGGGGATCGTCCCAGAATTTCGAAATGGAGGATTGAAGATGACTGATCTCCGCGGCGACCCGTCTGATGAGATTGACGCCCAGATTGCGCGTCTTCGAGATATGTTCGTTTCACACCAGGTATTCCACGATTTCAAACTTGTTTTTGATCGCCATCTCCGCCGAAGAAGGGCGGCTATCCGATTGGGTAGCCGAAGCGAGGCGCGTGGTCTTGCTCTGATCGGGGCGTCCGGCAGTGGGAAATCCACTCTCGCAGACCGCTTGTTTGACAATCATACGGACCTGATCCTGCCAACGGAGGGCTTGGACGTGGCGGAAGTGATCCGGCTATTGGTGCCGTCACCAGCGACGCTAAAGAACGTTGGCACGACGATCCTGTCCAGTCTGGGGTATCCGCTCGCTCGGGACAAATCGGTTGGGATCATATGGACGCAGGTGCGTCAGTTTCTCCAAATGCGAAGGACCCTGTTTGTGCATCTGGACGAGGCTCAGGACCTTTACATCAGCAAAGGCGTCAAAACCCGCAATGATGTGGTGAACACCCTAAAATCGCTTATGAACGATAAGGACTGGCCGGTTGGTCTTGTTCTGTCTGGCACGCCCGATCTGATCGAGATGATCAATTCTGATGTTCAGCTTAAAAGGCGCATAGATGTTGTGTACCTGGGTGCAGTGAGCTGGATATCCCACGAACCCGAGGTCACAGAGATCTTTACTGAGTTCGTTGAGAAGTCTGGTCTGACACATTCCAACGAACTTCAACAGGGAGAGTTTCTCAAGCGGCTGGTTCACGCAGGCGGCAATGAGTTTGGAATGATCATCGAAATGTGTCTGAGTGGGATAGAAGAGGCGCTCTACGACGGAGAAACCCAGCTCCGACTTGGACATTTTGCAGAAGCATTCCGGCGCAAGTCGGGTTGTATACCTGCTTTCAACCCATTCCTTGCCCAAGACTACATTAGCATAGATGTTAGGACCATCATGGGCTGGTTGGATCACGGCGACCCCTCGTTGGACGGAGGGTTTCAATGAAACGACAACTCGCTCTCACTCTGCCTCATCATCACATGGAGACGCCTGCTTCCTATGTCGCCCGACTGTCACGTCGCAATCTTAGTGTTACGAGGGAGTTCTGTTCAGATCTGGGTCTGAGATGGCCCCATATCTGCTCGGCCCATCCGGATCAGCTTGAGCGGCTGTCACAACTGGCTGGAGTGTCATTTGAAGCGTTGGAGTTGGCGGCGGCCAGATTGGTTGGCCCCTGTCGGTACCGCGTCGGGCATTCCTTTGCCACCTCCGGTTCGTTCCGCCGGGCTACCACCCGGATTTGTCCGAGATGTATTGTGGAGGCCAAGGAGGCTTCTGGTCCTGAGAACGCGTTCCAACTTCTTGAATGGTTGGTGCTGCCGATCAAGACCTGTGCCAAACATGGCGTACCGTTGCTCCAGCTTCCCAACGCGTCGCATGCGCATCTCACCTACGACGTGGTTGAGCAAGTGGCGCGTCACCAGGATCTGATCTTTGAGGCCGCTCAAGACGCAACAAATCTTGGGCGATCTTCGTTTGAAACCTACCTGAGCCGCCGAATTGACTTTGGGGTCGCTGATGACTGGTTGGACTCGCTGGAGCTGACGCATCTTCATCAGGCCGCTCTGACATTAGGTATGGCGATTGCTATGGACCGGGGCGTCTACCGTTCGGACTTGGACTTCGAACAAGAGCGTGCTTGCATGTCGGCTGGTTTCGAGGTTTTGAAGAGTGGGCCGGAAGCCCTGAAATCTGAATTGGAGCGTGCCAGGCGCCAGACTTCCTCTAAACGGTCTTATT
Organism: Ruegeria sp. E5; assembly: GCF_056534105.1. Taxonomy (NCBI): domain Bacteria; kingdom Pseudomonadati; phylum Pseudomonadota; class Alphaproteobacteria; order Rhodobacterales; family Roseobacteraceae; genus Ruegeria; species Ruegeria sp. E5. Next base: position 61,393 of record NZ_JBQFPA010000005.1, read on the forward strand.
TCACGACAGATATGGGCGAATTCTACACCTGGCTTAAGGAAACTGAAGAGGACCCGGCGCCAGCAGTCCTCAGGGCTTGTGTGCAGGATTTTGTGCGTGAAAACTATCCGCTGCAGACCGGCGCAAAAGTTCTGGGTACGGAAATCTCAGCGCCCAAACTCATCACGCTTGAACGCGCGCGGGAGCTACATGGGGTCGGCGAGGTTCGGGTGCGAGGTATTCTCGCCCATCTTCGCGGTATAAATGCGAGCGACCTGTCATACATGAAAGATGTCAGCCATGAGGATCTGGCTGCCGTGCTCGACTTCTGGTCTGGGTTGCAGAATACCAAATCCACCGCGGTCCAGCTGAATATCCATCCGGTCCATGTTAAGGCACTGATCCGGCATATTGTTCTGGAAGCCTATCGCTTTGGAACGTCTCTGCGCTATGTTCCATCGTCCTCGGTACAGACCTTGCTGACTAGGCTTGAAGGCCTGCGCATTGCCTCTCGGGCACGTCATAGGTTGCCCCTCTCGGAGTACAGCCGACAGAGCAGGGTGGCCCTGGCTCGCGTTGTCGCCGATTGGGCAGCAGGCCGACTGACCGGCGTTTGGAGAGATCCCGACGTAGAGGGGTTGGCTGGAATTCTTATAGACTGCGCTGAGATCTTGGAAAAATCGGAGCGCGTGTTTTCTGGTGATCTGTCGCTTCTGGATGCAGCGGCACGCTTGAGAATTAGCGTCGGGTCAATCCGGCTATTGCGAGATGATGGATACCTGAATCAGATAAGACTGCGAAACCCAGACACACAGCACTACCGTTGCTACATCACTGAAGAGAGTATTAAGGCTTTTGAAAAACACTATGTAACGCTGGGCCAAATGGCAGAGCAGTTTGAGATCGCCGCGATCCATTTGGGTCCGGCACTGGATCGTAAAGAAGTTGAGACAATCCCCTGCGAGGCTGGGTTTGTTCGTGCCTACCCGAACGAGACACGAGATGTGGTTCGGGAACTGATGATTGGGGGGGCAAAACGTCAATCTAAACTGACTGGTTGAGTCAACAAAAGCTGGTAGCGGAGCTAAGTTGATGCTCCGCCGCTCATGCTCATCAGTTTTAGTGGCGGTCCCTCGATTGGGCCAACTACGTTGAATTGCTGAACTGCGAGGTGAAGAAAAATGACTAGCAGTCGAAGAAATCTTACTGAACGGCTTCAACCAATATGGGAGGCTGTAGGCAGGCTGGGTGAGAATATTCCCGAGCTTAATCTACGGGCTTATCTCGATGAGATGTGGAGCGAAGGCGAAACAACTACTGCTTCATTGGGGACCGGAAAGAGCTCCGCTCGACGAGACGAAAAAATTGCGGAAGATCCTGAGGCTCAATTCAAGATGATTGCGGTCGCTTATGCCACTGGAGAAATGGATGAAATCGACCGGGTAGTTAACTACCTAGCATTCATACGCCGCATAAAAAAACAGGGTATTTACGAATTTGGGCACTGCAGTGATGAGGACCCAGATGGGTGACGATACAACCAGAAGGTGGCCCACGTGACACCCCTCAGAGGTGTTCACAGATTTCTGCAGGATTTCTCTTCGCACAAGGTTTTCTTGTGCGAGACCTTCAAACTCCAAAAAGCTCATCTTTCGGTAACATGAGGGTCGGGTTTGTTTTTCGACAGTGCATCCAATTGCTCAGTCAAAACTAGCCGAAACGCTTCGGCCTCTGACGCTACATTGGTATCTGGAGACGCATTCAATGTAGCTAAAATTCCGTCAATTTCGGCAATCGACGTCTTCAAAATGTCTATTGGATCGCCGCTTTTTTCCTGAAGATTTACTGTATAGTTAGCAAATACGCGGTTTAGCTGGACCAACGCCCAATAAATGGGGCTTTTCTGTTGATCAGAAATTGATTCCGCCAAATCTAGATATTCTTTTGCAGAAATTTCCATTCCGCGCGAACCATCAATACCTAGCTGGTAAATTCGCATCGAGACTATCGCTAAATCAATGCATGTGTTGAAAAGCTCAGCATGGTTGTTGGTTTTTCGATAATACTCAAATGCAGACATCCCAGCGAACAATGCATCCAAGTAGAGCTTGTGGTTAGCAGCTTCGTTTTTCTTATTTAGCCCGGCGAGTTGGCCGTAGCATGCGACCAGATTACGGTTAACCATCGCGTTCTCAGACGGGTAACTGTCTGGCGTAAATCTCTCTAATGATAGGAGGTATAACTTCTTGGCCTTCAGTAGCTTCGCTTTCTTTTTCTCTACAGTTTTTTCAAAGCGCGCCCGAAGTTTCACTGTATTTGCTATGTTGTTGCTGGTCATCGCCAAATCGAAAGGCATCTTGTCTGGATCAATGACCCTTTTTGCTTCGCTGAATGCCTTCTCAGCGAGCTCAAGGTTTTGGATTGCCTCTTTACCGGTGAGGCTATCTGATAAGTGTAGATAAATATTTCCGATATCGTTCTGTACCGCTTGATACTCAATAATTTGGCTATCAGGATTAACCAACGCCAACGCATCTCGCATTAGCTTCAATGCAAAATCGTATCCTTGATGTCCATAACGCTGTCCATAATTGGTCAACATCGGTTCAAGTGTGCTATGCATGTAAACGGCCATCTTATCACTGATCACCAGATAGCTGTTTGCCGCAGTTGAAAGTGTCCTGTAAGCTTTCTCTACGTCGCCACGCAAGAGAGAGATGTTGGCCTCGGTGGTAAGCAGTTTTGTATTCTCATCTAGTGCAGGTTTTAGGATACTTTCTTGATGAATTTCCTTTGCACTAGAGATTAAAGCCTCTGCCTCTTCCAAATCCAAATTTCTTAGAGCTTCTGAAGCTGCTGAGTGAACATTGTCAACGCGGGGGTTTAAGCCCTTCAAAGCTGCGATCTCAACTTTCAGCCGAGCTAGTTCATCAGACTTCAACGTAATATAGTTTACTAAATCGTCCTTTTCGCCCAAGTCCTTACCTCCAAATTTACTGGCAAGTGCTCGGAGCTCCGAAAGTGTCAAGGCCGCGGGCTTGGAAACAGCGGTTTCCAAGCCTCCCATTCGGCTAGCGAGATCTTCCAAAGTACTTCTGATAGCTTCTTGTTCTTCGGACCACTTTTTGCTCGATGATGCTATTTCATTCAGTTTTCGTAGCGTCGCTTTGGTTAGAGGGACTCGAATAGCCGCCTCCAATCGCGGATCGTTACAAAGATCCACCAATATTGGTTGGTATAGTTTCTTGAAAGCTGTGAAGTGCTCTGAGCGAAAGTCTGGATTTCTTGGAATCGATGCTTCAATACGTTTGTAAATCGCAGCTGCATCTAGTCCCACTTCAGCGAGGTCATCTGCATTTAGAATAGATTTTTCCAGCATCTGGGGAAGCAGTAGGCGTGCGTCAGTCGGTTTGTCAAAATATGGTTTTGCAAGTTCTTGGGCGCATTTCCGGTCAATCTCTTTCGCTAGTTTCTTGAGATCAGAGTTTTCGGATGAAAAAACATCAAACACATGTATCAAAGTATCTAGTCCGGCTCCGACTGCAGCGAGACCGGTTGGATCAACTGAAACGGCTGCTAGCGTTACCAAGACCTTGCCGGTCTTTAAAGATTTGTTAAGCATCGTTGCCTCATTAGAACTCAAAGAACGTGTAGAGCACGATACCCCTGCATTCAATCTCAGGTCGCGAAACGCTTCGAAGCTTGCTTGAAACTAGTTGAGTGCGCGACGCACAAAATTATGAAAAGCTCAACAAAAGACATGTGCCCTAGGTTGACGGTTATGAAGAAGTACGTAGTTAGTTAACGAGCATCCTGCATGAAAAGGCAGCCTTTGGTACTTGTTCCACTGAGCGGTCATCACTCAACCAGAGATCGCTTCACATAAAACCGCTTCAGCGATGTGCGCAAGTCGTCATCGAATCATCAAACATCCAATGGTTGCGGAATCTGGCGCTCGTTATGTCGCTCTCCGTCTACCGCGAAGCAGACAAAGCTGACCTTTTCAGCGCTTACTTCGATGCGAGGTTTCGTAAACTGGTTGCGCAACGCAACAACAATACTCGGATCTTGTACTCTACCAATCCGGGAAACGTGTCGCGAAAAAGCTGGGGAGTCGGATTGTAAACAGCCGCTGCAGCATGGATCTCAAGGAAATGCCCACTGTTATTTTTGCGGGGCTTCCATCCTCTGGAGCGTAGCCAATCGCTTGCCGTGTTTCGGTGATATCCCAGCGCATACCTGGGTTATCTGACATTAGGTTCAGGGCTGCGAAGGAAATATCCTTGGCATCTATTGCGGCGCGCATTCCGCTTAGAAAGTCCCGATCACTCAACCACATTTCCTGACCCCACCGGCCCATCGCCATGTGTGTGCCGGGTTGGTTGCCGTGAGTCCATTGCGTCCAGCCGATGCGCAAGCAGATGACCGACAGTCCGTGATGCTCGGCGAAATAGGCCCCTGTCCGTTCACAGAATAGTTTTGACATGCCATAGGCGTTTACTGGCCCTGGTGGTGTCGTGCTGTTGAGCACCTCATGCGTGAACCTTTTGTCGCCGTGAACCCAGTTGGAGCTGGCAAGAACCACGCGGCTGACGCCCATGGCTGCCGCATGGTGATAGAGAGAAAGCGTTGCATCCATATTGTGTTTGATCGCGGAGGCCCAAGTGGCGGAGGGCTCTCGGTCTCCGGCAAGATGCACGATAACGTCCACTCCCTTTAGCAAACTGACCCAACTGCTGTCGTCGGACAGGTCTGCGGTGTGAATGTCGGGATGATCAACGGGGCGAATGTCGATGCCAGAAACGGTGTAGTCGGGGTCGCTTTCTAGCGCGTCAAAAAGTTTGCGGCCGAGATGCCCACCAGCGCCTGTAATCAGGACATGCATGACAGGAACTCCTTGTTGTTTGTGAGCCCCAATGGCATTTGGGATGCATCTTCCTCCGCCAAGACGCGGAACGTCTGCCGAAAACTCAGCGTTTCATTTGGTGCGAGATTGCGTGCCGGGGAGTGCCACTCCGCTTCGCAATAGGCGTAATCGCCCGAATTAAAGACCTCAAACGGATTGTCGTGTGCAAATTGATCGCTCAGTTGCGGTTCTGGTACCGAGCACATCAGCAAGGGCGCATCAGAGCCGCACCGCACCAGTGTACGTCCGTTAGGGTTCGGCAGCCCGACCTTGAATTCCTGCTGTCTTATACAATCAGCAACAACGCTTGCCTCGTGTGTGGTCACAATTCCTTCGGCCGAGCCAAAAACAGGGTAAAACGCTGGATGATCCATTTCGACGCCGATCTTGGTAGGGGTGTTCAGCATCATGACTGACCAAATGCCGGTCAGTCGCGACGAGGTCCCATGGTTGACCACGATGTGTTCTATATGCCAGCTCTCCGCGGATGTCAGTGTGATGCGGCGCGACACCGACAAGTGCGAAGTCGGGCATATTGCGCTGGTCATGTCGATATGAGTGCTGCTTCTTGACGTGATCTGGTAAGCGCCGCTGTCCAACACGGGAAACGGAGCGCCGTTTACCCAGGATGCATCTGGGGCGATCCATGTCTTCTCTCCGCCCCAGAGCGGAAAACCAAATTGTGGAGAGCGTGTGGGCAGATCAGTAAGCCGTGTGTCATCGACCTCCAACCCGATGAGATCTGCGTTCTGAAATAGGAGGGAGCGACCTTGGAAGTTTATATCCCATAGGCGGCCCCCGATGCCGGGCAGGAGTGTCAGCTGCAGATAGTTTTGCTGAAGGTGAAGAACGCTCCATCTGTCCGACATGTACCCCCTCCTATCGGTTTCCCGGCGCGATCGAATGCGCCGGGACAATCCCTTAGGTGTGCTTGAACTGGACGACGTTCTCGGCAGTAATCGGCATAACCCCGGTTTCAACGCGCTCGGGTAGAGGATTGATGCCAGCCGCCTTCCAATCGGGCAAGACCTTCAGCGCATCAGTGTTCTGCCAATGCATCATGTGGAAGGCGAGAAAGATCTCCAGATAGGATTTCTGAGCCACAGCGCCGTGAATTGTGCCGTCTTCGATATAGGGAAGCATATCATCATTTCGGTCCATCGCGACGATTTTGATGTCCTTGCGTCCCGCCTCATTGACGGCAATTGCCGCGCCTTTGCCGCTGTCGCCGTCCGTGCCGCCAATGCCAACAATATCCGGGTTCGCCTGAATTGCCTGAAGGTAGGCTGTCGGCGCATAGGACGGGTCGGCCTTATCGTTGACGACGTCGACGACCTCGATATCTGGGTATTTCTCAGCAAAGATTTGTTTGTACCCCTCGACCCGCTCCAATGTGGAGGGGGCAGGGAAAGTGCCGAGGATAACCTTGCCTTTCCCGCCAATCGCTTGCGCGAGCATTTCACCTCCGACACGTCCTGCCTGAACGCCGTTGATACCAAGGAATGTGGACCGGGGACTGTCGGGAATATCGCCAATACAACATGTGACCGGAATGCCCGCCTCGACCGCACGTTCGACGCCGGGAGCCAGAGTGGCCGGATCACCGGGGAAGATAAGGATGCCTGCGGGACGTCTTGCGATCAGTTCATCCAATTGGCGTGCTTGTGCGGCCGTGTCGAAATCCAACGGGCCGGTGAATGTGGCCTTGATGCCCATTAACTCTTCAAGGTCTTCCATCGCATTGCGATAGTCCACCCAGAACGGCACCTGCGTTACGATGGACAGGAACACATACTCTTTGCCGGCCGCTTGTGCCATGGCTTCTTTGGACAGCATGGGCAGTCCGAACGCTGCGGCCAATCCAGCGGTGGTACCCGCTGTCAGCAGCCTGCGCCGATTCACATTCAATTCAGTCATCGTAGTCTCCCTGTTTTGGATCTTTGGTAGTTGTTGGGTTTTGGAAAGCTTATGGATTAGCCCCGTTTGCTTCGGATCAGCATGTCCAAGGCCACCGCTGTAACGAGCACACCGCCGATGACGATCATCTGCCAGTAGATCGATACGGCCAGCATCGTCATAGTGTTGTTGATCAACGCGACAAAAACGACGCCGAGGAAAGCACCGAGAATAGTACCTTCGCCGCCGCGTAGGGATGCGCCACCGATGACCGCAGCCGCCAGAACCTGAAGTTCGATACCGTTGCCTGCCGTGGGCGTACCGCTCATCAGGCGGGAGGCCAGCAATACACCCGCCAAAGCAGCCAGAATACCGGTCAGTGCGTACAGAATGATACGCACGCGTGTGACATGGATGCCTGACAACATCGCGGCCTTTTCATTGGCGCCGATGAAATAGACCTGGCGGAAAAAGCGTGTATGGCGGACGGCCAGGTCAAACAGGACGACGAGCAGAATGGTGAACAAGACGATTACCGGAAAGCCGCCTATGTCAGCTTTACCGATCCAGGCAAATGATGCCGGCAGGCTTGAGACAGAGAAACCTTCCGTCAGGACAAGAGCGATGCCTCGCGCAATCGACATCGTGCCGAGGGTTGCGATAAGCGGATTGATCCCGAGGCCGGTCACCAGCAAACCGTTCACTACGCCGACAATTCCACCCAGCACCAATCCGCATACAACAGCGAGCGGAATTGGCATGCCGGTCAAAAGCAGCATGGCTACGACGGTAGAAGACAAAGCCATAACCGATCCAACGGAAAGATCGAACCCGCCGGATGCAAGTAGGATCGCCATACCGATCACGATGATCGCGGTGGGGGCCATGCCCACGGCTACGGCTCGAAAGTTCGAGAAGCTGAGGAAATAGGGATTAACGTTGGACATCACGATGATGATGGCGGCGATCAGAACGATCAGCGTCAGTTCACGAATATCGACAAAAGCTTGCAAAACACGGCGCAGCAGCGGACGCTTCATGGGCAAGTTGGCTTGAGCGGTCATGGTCACGTCGCGACTCCTGATTGATTGGATTGGGGCGCATCAACAATTGGGGCGGAATTTCCGGCGGCCATTTGAAGAAGCGTGGTTTCGGTTGCCTCAGCGGCTGCGATGTCTCCCATGAGGCGACCGTCGTGGACGACAAGGATGCGGGTCGAGAGAGAGACAAGTTCGGGAAAATCGGATGACACGACGAGGATGGCCATTCCCTCGGCTGCTCGACGCAAAAGTTCCGTGTGGATTTGGAATTTGGCTCCGACATCGACCCCTTTTGTGGGCTCCTCAATGATCAGAAGAGCTGGCGCGCGTTTGAGCCACTTGGCCAACATAATCTTTTGCTGATTGCCCCCTGAGAGATCACCAACAAGTTCGTTAATCCCGCTGGTTTTGACACTGAAGGCGTCAATGGCTGTTTGGCTGGCTGCTTTGATCGAGCCCGAACGCATGAACCCAGCGGACGCATGATCGGAAAGACTCGCCGCGATCAGGTTGTCGCTGAGTGATTGTTCCAGAAAGAGGCCTTCAGTCTTGCGTTCTTCGGGAACAAACCCGACCCCAGCACGCATCGCCTGCCGCAAGGACGCAAAGTTAACAGGCTTGCCGTGAAGTCTGATCTCCCCGGTCGCGCCATGCATCAGCCCGACAATCGATCGAACAATCTCGCTGCGGCGAGCGCCCATCAACCCCGCCATGCCTACAATCTCTCCGGCTTTAATGGAGAAGGAAATGTCTTCGAATTCACCTGGATGGGTTAGGTGTTGGACATGCAAAACCTCTTCGCCGTTAACCTTACCTGACCGCGTGACATCACCGGGGTGAGCGCCGCCGATCATCTCGGCGACGACTTGTTCCTGAGAAGTTTCCGAAACCGGTAAAGTGCTGATGTGGCGCCCATCTCGCAAAACGGTAATGCGATCCGAGATCTGGAAAATCTCGGCCATATGGTGGCTGACATAGACGATGCCAATCCCTTTTTTTGTCAGGGACTTTAGGACTTCAAATAGTACGTCTACTTCGTCGGGTGCCAATGCCGATGTCGGTTCATCCAGCAAAAGGACGCGGGAATTCAACGACAGAGCCTTGGCGATTTCAACAATCTGGCGGGAGCTGATCGGCAAGTTTTCCACGGGTGTTGAGACGTCGATATCCAGACCGAATTCCGCCAGCAACGCCTCCGCTCGGCGGCGCAGTTCGGGCCAGTCAACTACGCCGAACCGGGTGGGTACGCGGCCCGCGTAGATGTTTTCCGCGACAGAGAGCGCGCCAGCGAGGCTGAGCTCTTGGAAAACACAGCCGATGCCCAGGGATTGCGCGTGCGATGGGCTTTCGACTCGCTGTTCCCTGCCGTCGCACAGGATACGCCCAGCAGAGGGTTGGTGAAGCCCATAAAACAGGCCGAGACAGGTGGATTTTCCGGCGCCGTTTTCCCCACAAAGCGCGTGAACTTCGCCGGGTCTCAATTCAAAGTCGACGCCATCCAAAACAATGTTCGTGCCGAAGCTTTTGCCAACCCGATCCAGCTGGATCAGTGGCTGTAGCCCCGGTGAATCAGGCTTCATTACTGGCGTCATACAAGCTTCCTCCCGCCTTTTGATTGGCATCTGATATCTCAGATGTCAACTGAAAAAGAAAAGACCGGGAGGTGCCCAAGAGAAAGGGGCGGCGCCGTTTTGGCCCGCCCCCGTCACAACGAAGCTACGTTTTTGCTAGGATGCGGTCGCTCCTTCGAGGACGATGGCGGCGCTTTTGTAGGCCTGTCTGGTGCGGTCAATATGCGCAGTGAGAAGAGATTTGATTTTGGCCATGTCGCCTTCGCGAACGGCAATAGCGATTTTCGAATGCTCATCGAAGGAGAGCTCAGTATGCTGTGGCAGCTTCGCCAAATGGGTTCGCAATGCGGCAATCTTACCGATGTAGCGTGTATAGCTGGCCGTCAGGTAGTCGTTACCTGCATGTTCAAAAATCAATTGATGAAATGTGGTATCCAGTGAAAGGTAGCCCTTTTCATTACCTCGCCTGCGTTCTTTCTCCATGTCCTTCACGACACGCTGCATGTCGCCGGCAAGACCTTCCGGGTTCCGCAACAACGCAAGTTCAAAGGCGGCAGTTTCGATGGCCTGTCTGAAATCGCAGATCTGAGTCACTTCCGGCTCAGACAGTGAAAAAACACGTGCGCCTTTTTGAGGCTCGATACTGACCAACCCTTCGTCACGTAGTTGAGCGAGTGCTTCGCGGACCGGCGATTTCGATACGCCCAGCTCTTCGGAGATTTTTCGCTCCGACAAAACCTGACCCATTTTCAGGGAGCCATCGATAATACTATTCCGCAAGTGTTCCAGTGCGAGTTCACGCAAAGACTTGGGTCTCTCAAGCGCCATCTGAGGATATCTCCAAAAAAAGGTGTTGCCAGATGCAAGATATCTGATACACCAGATTAGGCAAGCTGGTATATCAGATATCAGAATGTACTTAGGAGATCAAAAAGTGCGCGCAGAGTTGGTCGTCGATTGTAAGAACCTGCACGGGGAAGGGATTTTCTGGAATCCCGCCGATGGCCTTATCTGGTGGACCGACATTGAGGGCTGCGCGCTTTGGTCATTTGATCCTGCAACGTCAGAAACCGCCTCTCATGAAATGCCGGAGCGTGTGTGTTGCTTCGCGCCGCGCGCGTCTGGCGGTCTGATTGTTGCTTATGCGGATCGAGTTGTCTTGTTCGATTCGCCCAATGGCGAGGAAACCCTCGTGGCACGGTTCGAGTCGAGCAATCCGGAGACCCGGCTGAACGATGGGCGAACTGATCGCCAGGGGCGATTGATTGTTGGAGGCATGAACGAAGTTTCTGGTAAAGCCGATTCGTCAGTCATCTGCGTCGATAAGGATTTGAGTGTACGGACGATTATCGAAGGGGTGTCTTGCGCCAATTCTACTTGCTTTACGTCCGACGGTGAGACGATGTACTTCGCGGATACCCCGGATCGGGAAATCGTCGCATTTGATTACGACGCCCGCAGTGGAACCGTTTCGAACCGTCGGCGGCATGCTTCTTTCAATGATGAGCCTGGCTTGCCTGATGGGTCCTGTGTCGATGTCGAAGGGGGCGTCTGGAACGCCGAATGGGAAGGCCATCGCGTTGTTCGCGTCGCACCTGACGGCACGATAGATCGCGTGATCGAGGTGCCGGTCTGGAAGCCCACCTGTTGCGCTTTCGGTGGCCCTGATCTCGACACGCTGTTCATCACGACCTCAAGGCTGATGAGTGACGAAGCAGCTTTAGCAAAAGAACCGGAATCCGGCGGCCTCTTTGCTGTGACACCTGGCGTTCGTGGCGTGATCGACGCGCCATTCAAAGGATAACCAACGAAATTCTGGAGGAGAAAACTATGTTGAAAACGCTTATGACCACTACGCTTGCTGCGGGGTTCGCCACGCTGGCAACGGTCGCTCTGGCGGAAAATTATCCGGCACCGGTTCCACTTGAGGACGGGGCACAAGCGCCAATCGACGCGATAGAACCCAAGAACGAAACGTTCCGGATCGCGTATATGCCGCCGGCGACTGAGTTCAACTACTACATCGCCATCGGTGAAGGCATTAAAGCGGTTGCTGCTGAGGCCGGGGTCGAAGTCTTCATGCTTGCGCCCCAGTCCGGCGCGGACATCAATGGCCAAATGGGTATGATCCAGGATGTGCTGACGCAGGATGTGGATGCGATCATCTTTGGGACACACGATGAATTTGCTGCCGCACCGCTGCTAAAGCAGGCAGTAGACAAGGGCATGGCGGTTCTGATGATCAATTCGGACATCCCGAACTTCCCGACACCAATTCATGGCGTTGTCGGGTACTCCCAGCGCAACGGCACACATGCTATCGCTGATTGGGCCATTGAGACTTATGGTGATCAACCGCTGAAGGTCGGCATTATCGAAGGGCAGCCTGGCTATCACTCGACCGAACGTGTTGGCGGCTTCCTCGACGGTATCGAGGGCAACGAAAACTTCGACGTTGTGGTGTCTATCGACGGTAAATGGAACGTTGAGGGCGGCAACACTGCTGGTATGGACATCCTGCAGTCGAACCCCGATCTCGACATGATCTTTGCGGCGAACGACTACATGATCATCGGGGCATCTTTTGCGGCGAAAGCGCTTGGCCGCAGTGACATCGTCCTTTTGGGCAATGATGGCGACACGTCCGGCCTTGAAGAAATTGCGGCTGGCAACATCACGGCAACCGTCAACACCTCACCGTTTTTGATGGGTAAAGCGGCTATGCACGCAACCATTGATGCGCTCAACGGGTCCTATCCCGGCGGCTGGATCGAAACGCCCACATCAATTGAAGACAAAGACGGTGCAATCAGCGTGCTGCAAGAGCCAGAAAAGCTCTTCCCGCAGCCGTCCAAAGAGTACTGAGCTTTCTCCCCGCTTCCCGGTGGCGCGTGCGCGTGCTGCCGGGTCGCAACTCAACCGAGTTTCGCTTTTAACGAGGCAATCGTAATGACACCCGCAACGCCACTTTGGGAGTTTGTCGATATCACCAAGGCCTATCCCGGGGTTTTGGCGAATGACAAGGTTTGCATCCGGCTTATGCCCGGTTCCATTCATGGGCTGCTGGGTGAAAATGGCTGTGGCAAGTCGACCATGATCAAGACTCTGTCCGGCGTACAGCAACCCGATAGCGGTCAAATCCTGCACAATGGCAAGCCGGTCACGATTAGCGACCCGCAGGCGGCACGTGAACTGGGTGTCGCAACAGTTTTTCAGGAATTCTCGATCGTACCCACCTTGTCGGTTGGCGAAAACATCTTCCTTGGCAATATGCCTCGGTCCCGCTTTGGCGTGATCGACTGGGCCAAGGTCCACAACGAAGCCGCTCGTGTTTTGGCGGAAATGAATGTCGATGTTTCACCCGAGACCATAACCGGCTCGCTATCGGTGGGCGAGCAACAACTGGTCGAGATCGCGAAGGCAGTCGCGATGGACGCCCGCATGATCATCCTGGATGAACCGACGGCGGCATTGGGTGAAGATGAAATTGAGCGCCTGCACCAGTTACTGCGCAATATGCGCGAACGCGGCACAGCCATTCTCTATGTTTCGCACAGGCTGGATGAGGTTGAACGGATCGTTGATGAGGTGACGATCTTGCGCAACGGCTGTGTTGTGCGCGCAAGTGGCGAGACCAACATCAACGTCTCTGAGATTGTCAGCGCAATGGTCGGTGAGGACATTGGTGAGCATTATCCCAAGGAGCAAAACGCCACCAAGGATATTGTGCTGGAGGCGGCGGGTCTGGCCACCAATTCGGGCGTGAAAGATGTATCGTTTTCGTTGCACCGGGGTGAAGTTCTGGGCTTGGGTGGCGTATTGGGCAGTGGCCGCACAGAAATCGCTCGCGCCCTGTTCGGGACAGACGAGCTGACGGGCGGACAGATAACACTTAACGGCAAGCCGGTTCGCTTCCGCCGGGAAATCGATGCTATCCGTGCTGGATTGGCCCTTGTTCCAGAGAACCGTAAGTTTGACGGGTTGTTCTTCAATTTCCGCGCAAGCGGGAACGTAACCGCAGCCTCCCTCGGCGGGCTTAGCCGGTTCGGCGTGCTGAATCTTAAGGCGGAAGAGCAAGCTACCCATGACCTGATCCGCGATCTGGAAATCTCGACCCAGGCTGAGGAAAAGACGGTCAACTTCTTGTCTGGTGGTAACCAGCAGAAGATTGTGATTGCACGCTGGCTGTTCTCAGCCTCTGACATCCTGATCCTTGATGAACCGACGCAGGGGATCGATATCGGCGCCAAGATCGCTGTTTACAAGCTGATTAACAGGCTCACGCGGGCGGGAAAATCGATCATTCTGATCAGTTCAGACCATGATGAGTTGCTTGCGATGAGCGATCGGATTGCCGTCGTGCAGCACGGAACGATAGTGCGCACAGTCGATGCATCCAACCTTACTCATGACGACCTTGTGCGCGCGTCCGCCGACACTCCTCAATCCAAGCCTAAGGAGGCTTTCGCATGAAGCGGATCTTTGACACCCAGTTGATCGGACCATTTGCAGCAATGGTGATCGTCGCACTGATCGTGGCACTTACGACGGAACGCTTCCTGAACCCGGGCAACCTTTCTAACTTGTCGCTACAGGTAAGCATCGTGGCCTTGATCGCAATCGGGTCTACTATCGTGATCTTCGCTGCGGGCATCGATCTGAGTTCCGGGTCTATGGTGGCTTTGCTGACCATGATCCTTGCGCAGATGTTGAAATTTGTCGGCATTCCACTGGTTCTGGCGTTGCCACTCATTCTCTTCATGGGCGGATTGCTTGGTCTGTTCATTGGGCTGATAACAGCCTACGGGCGTATCCCGTCTTTCATCACAACATTGGCGGCGTTGATTGCCTTCAGGGGCCTTGCGCTGACCTTCAACAATGGGTCTCCGATCTTCTCGCTGGATCCCGCGCTAGAGCCAATCTTTTACGGCAAGCTGTTCGGCGTTCCGATGCCTTTCTTCTACCTCGTGTTCTTCTACGTCCTTGCCGCGTTCACTATGAACTTCACGAAACTCGGCCGTGAGATCTATGCCGTGGGTGGTAACCCAGCTGCTGCCGTTCTGACGGGTATCAACGTACGTAAAGTTCAGACGACAACATTTGTCATCGCAGGTTTCATGACTGCGGTTGGTGCGATCCTGATGTCAGCGCGCCTCAACTCTGGTTCGCCCAACTATGGCCAGACGCTGGAACTGCAGGCCATTGCCGCTGCTGTTGTCGGCGGAGCCAGCCTTGCAGGCGGCCGCGGCAACATCCTCGCCACGCTGATGGGGGCGATGACAATCGTTATCGTCCAGAATGGTTTGAACCTAAACGCTGCGCCATCTTCGGTTCAAAACATCGTGTTGGGCCTGATCATTCTGTTGGCCGTCGGCATAGACATGTGGCGCGCGGAGATTTCGGGCTTGATGGGTCGAATGTTCGGCCGCACTTCATCGCAGCAGTCATCTAACGTCAAGAAGGAGGCCTGAGATGGATCTGGGGCTCAAAAATAAACTGGTCCTGGTGACTGGTTCAGGTTCCGGCATAGGCAAAGCCACTGCGCGGGTCTACCTGGAAGAAGGCGCGCGGGTCATCGTGCATGGCCTGACCGAGGCGGAAGTGTTCGACTGCGTCGACGACCTGTCATCACTGGGCAAGGTCGAAGGCATTGCGGCCGACTTAACCAAAACCACTGATGCGGAAACTCTGGCAGAGTTTGCCCGCGAGCGCGGTGCGGTGGACGTTCTTGTGAATAATGTTGGCATCTTTTCGGTCAAACCGTTCGAGGATCTCACGGATGACGACTGGATGCATTACTTCAACATCAATGTCCTGTCCGCCGTTCGGATGAGCCGGATTTTCCTGCCTGAAATGCTTGGCCGGGATAAGGGATCTATCATCAACATGGCCAGCGAAGCGGCAGTGAAACCACTACCTCAGATGGTGCATTATTCTGTCACTAAAACTGCCATGTTAGGTCTGACACGTGGCATGGCAGAGTTGACAAAGGGGACAAAAGTCCGGGTTAACTCGATCCTGCCTGGTCCAACCTGGACCGAAGGTGTCGAAGCCTATTTTGACGGCCTCGCCGATCAAAAGGGTGAGCCGCTCGACACGATCGTCGACAATTACTTCAAATCAGATGAGCCCACATCGCTCATACAACGCTTTGTCCAACCAGACGAAGTCGCCCGCATGATCGTCACGATCTCTGCAAGCACAGCCTCCAATGGTTCTGCGCATCGGATCGAAGGCGGCATCGTTCGCAATATTCTTTAACTGCTAACTGGAGGAGCCCTACATGGCCGCTCTCACTTTCTCTCACATCGGCATCACAGTTCCCGACCTAGAAAAAGCCGTGGAGTTCTATTCCAAGGCGTTCGGCCTGTACGTGCTGATGGAACCAACTGAAATCCTGCATGACGAAAGCGCCATCGGTCAGATGTGCGACGATGTGTTTGGGGAAGGTTGGGGAAGCTTCCGCATCGCGCACTTGTCAATGGGCGACGGTGTTGGCATTGAATTGTTTGAGTTCCCGAAGACCGTCGAAGAAGAACGCCCGTTTGAATATTGGCGGCGTGGCTTGTTTCACTTCTGCGTACAGGACGAGGATCTGGAAGGCCGCATCAAGGTTATCGAAGACCTGGGCGGGCGCCAGCGCATGAGCCAAGTGCGCAAGTATTACCCAGGTGAAAAGCCTTATCGCATGGTCTATATGGAAGACCCGTTTGGCAACATCTTCGAGCTCTACAGCCACTCGTACGAATTGACCTATTCGGCGGGTGCTTATGACTGATCGCGCCGACTTTTCCCCCAGAACGGACAAACCCAAGGTCGTGATAACCGATTACGACTTTGGTGATGTTGCCGTTGAGACGGAAATCCTGGAAGCCGCAGGAGCCGAGGTGATTGCGCTTCAGGCCAAGCGCCAGGAAGACCTGTTTGATGTCGCGCCGCATTGCGCAGCGATGATGAATCAATATGCCCGGATCGGGAAGGAAACGATTACGCGGATGCGGAACTGCGAGGTCATCGCGCGTTATGGCGTAGGCGTAGATATCGTGGATGTCGGCACGGCAACGGAAAAAGGCATCCTCGTTACCAACGTGCAAAACTATTGCACCGAGGAAGTCGCCGATCACGCGATTGCCCTTTGGCTGACCCTGGCGCGCAAGTTGCCCGACTATGATCGGGCCACTCATGCAGGGGTCTGGAAGTGGCAAAGCGGGCAGCCGGTCTACCGGTTGCGCGGGCGGACGATGGGTGTCGTCTCGCTGGGAAAAATAGGGCAAGCCATCGTAGCGCGAGCGCAATCTTTCGGAGTTACGGTCATCGCCTACGATCCGTATTTGCCAAGAGAAGTCGCGGCAAAGATTGGGGTCGAGCTGGTGAGCAAGCCTGAATTGCTGGCAAGGTCCGACTATATCCTGATGCAGGCGCCGATGACGCCGAACACGCATCACTTTTTGTCGGATGCCGAATTTTCGGTCATGAAACCCGGTGCGATACTCGTGAACACTGGACGCGGACCAACGGTCGACAACAAAGCCCTGTTCCGGGCGCTGACCGAAGGCCATCTGGCAGCCGCAGGGCTCGACGACCCCGAAGAAGAACCGGCCAAGCGCGCCAACTGGACGCCTGATGACAACCCGTTGTTCAAACTGCCCAACGTCCTCGTAACGCCACATGCGGCCTACTATTCCGAGGAATCCATACACGCAGCGCGGGTCACTGCGGCCACTCAGGTGGCCAAGGTCCTGACAGGACAAAACCCCGACTACACAGTCAATGCCGACGCGTTGGCCGTATCTACCGCATAACAGGAGACAAGAATGCCAGACGTCAGCACGGACCTCAGGGTTTTCAATGATTTTGAAAGAAACCCGGAACTTCTCAAAAAATTCGACAAGGTGTTGGAGGCGTACTCTGCTGCTGCCATTTTTGCGGATGTGCAGTACCGAACAGGCGTGATGGACAGCGCCATCAAGCCCGCTTTCCGTGCCAAGGTTACAGGCCAGGCCGTGACGGTTCAGCTTTCAAAAGGTGATCTGGTCGATCCTTTGAGAGCGCTTGAAATGGGACAACCCGGGGACGTGATCGTCGTGGACGCGGGTGGTGATCGTCAAACGTCAGTCTGCGGCGGTTTAATGGGCGGTCTGGCCAAGAATCGTGGCATACGCGGTATGATCGTTGATGGCACAGGGCGCGACACAGATGAGCTGGAAGACATCAATTGGCCAATTTGGACGCGCGCGATCACACCGCGTGGAACGCACACGATGTTCTCGGAACGTAAAGAAGAACTTTCGATCAATGTGCCAATTGCCTGTGGTGGCGTCGTCGTAAACCCCGGCGATTTCATTGTAGCTGATCTAATGGGCGTCGTCGTTATTCCACAAGAAATCGCCGAAGAAACCGTGCGCCTTGCTCAAGAGCAAGCTGACCGTGAGGAGGAAACCCGTAAATGGGTGGCCCAAGGCAAAACTGTCGAGGATCTGCTGAATGAATTCGGTCGCATCTGAGCCGGCGCTGATCGGCGTAGATTGGGGCACTTCATCGTTCCGTGCATTTCTCATTGGTGCGGAGGGCGAGGTGATCGATGGGGTCTCGTCGCCTGAAGGTATCATGCAGGTTGCGGGACAAACCTTTGAGGCGGTCCTTGACCGTCTCATCGGCCCTTGGGTCGCCAAGGCTAACCTGCCGATCCTGGCATCTGGCATGATCACCAGCCGCAATGGTTGGGTAGAAACGCAATATGCTGAAATGCCGCTGGGTGCTGGCGGTCTTGCGCGAGCGTTGGTCCCGCACGAAGCGGCCAACGGAGCGCGTATTCATTTTGTGACCGGTGCTTCGACAGAACATGCTGGAGGACCGGACGTAATGCGCGGCGAGGAGACCCAGATCATTGGGGCATCTTCGCTAGGCTTGAGCGAAGGTATGTTCGTGATGCCGGGAACGCACAGCAAATGGGTTCAGGTTGCGGACGGGAAGATCGTGGATTTCTCGACTTACATGACAGGTGAGATCTTTTCGGCGCTGAAAGAACACACGATCCTTGGCACATTGATGAAGGAGGACGCCTTCAGCGAAGACGCATTCGTGATGGGCGTAAAGGCGGGCCTCAGTGGTGAGTCGAACCTGCTGCACAGCCTGTTTCATGTTCGGACGCTTCCTCTCATGGGCAAAATCCCAAAGGTTGCCACGGCCGACTACTTGTCGGGCTTGTTGATCGGGACCGAGGTTGCTGCCGCGACCGGCGAAGTAAAAGACGTCGGCACGATCACTGTTGTTGGACGCAGCGACTTGTCCGACCGATACGAAATAGCGCTTCGAACTGCTGGTTTCGACAGCCGTCGCGCGCCAGATGATATCGTTGCGAAAGGGCATTTTCTGATTGCTCGCGCTGCGGGGTTGGTTGGATGATTGACCTCACCGCAGCTCTTGCCGAGAACCCGCTGATTGCGATTTTGCGGGGGCTAGCACCAGAAAATGCGCGCCCGGTGTCTGATGTACTCTTCGATGCCGGGTTTCGGATAATCGAAGTGCCGCTCAACTCACCGGACCCGCTGGAATCGATAGGGCAGATCGCCGTGAAACATGGCGCTCAGACCATCGTCGGCGCTGGCACAGTGTTGACTGTGGATCAGGTCGCAGCGGTTGCTGATGCAGGCGGGCGTATCATCGTGTCGCCCAATATGAACCCGGACGTCGGGCGCGCGGCTGTCGCTCGGGATCTTTATTGGTGTCCAGGAGTCATGACGCCCTCCGAGGCCTTTACGGCGTTGGATATCGGAGCATCGGTCCTCAAATTCTTTCCGGCGGAAATGGTGCCGCCAGCTGCCATTGCTGCCATGCGCGCCGTATTGCCTGCAGACGCAGTCGTCGCTGCGGTAGGGGGCATAACGCCGGATACGATGGCGTCATATCATGCTGCGGGTGTAGATGGGTATGGGCTGGGATCCGCACTGTTCAAACCGAGCTATACATTGGATGATATCGGCAGGCGCGCGCGCGCCTTCACCAGTGTATTGGAGGAACTTGGATGAAACAGGCGCTTGTAACGGGCGGTACGCGAGGGATTGGTGCGGGTGTTGCACGGTCGTTGGCAGACGCAGGTTGGTCCGTCATTGCCGCATCCGCCTCCCAATCCGAATTGGATGCATTCGAGCCTCGGGACGGGTTAAAGGTGCAGCTCTTGGATGTCACCGACCAGACGTCCATCAATGATGTATTCGGCGAACTCACGGGTCTCGATGCCTTGGTGAACTGCGCAGGTATTCTTTTGCGTGGCGAAGAATATGACATCGACGTCTTCGCCAAGGTGCTCGATGTGAATCTGACAGGCACCATGCGCTGCTGTCTTGCCGCGCATCCATTGTTGGCTGAAGCGAGTGGGGCCATCGTCAACACCGCCTCTATGCTCAGTACCTTTGGTGGGCCTTTGGTTCCGGCGTATTCCGCTTCCAAGGGCGGCGTGGCACAGTTGACCAAGGCGCTCGCAGGTCGCTGGGCCGAAGACGGTATCCGGGTCAATGCCATCGCGCCGGGTTGGATTGAGACAGAGATGACCCAGGGCCTTCGGGAAGACCCTGAACGAACAGCGGGGATCATGGCGCGTACGCCTATGAAGCGCTGGGGGAAACCCGAAGAAGTCGGTGCGCTTGTGCAATGGCTTTTGAGTGAAAACGCCAGTTTTGTGACCGGATCGATCTATCCGGTCGATGGCGGTTATCTCGCTATGTGAGGAAAATCTATGAATGACGATGACACCGCCCGAATGCCATATCAATTGCCATTCCCCAAGGATGCGCAAGACGAGATCGTGATCCCGAATGCCATGAGTGAGGACGACAGACTATGGGTTCCGCAGGCAGAGAACGTCTGGTTCCGACCGCTCTGCCTGAACCGCTCGCAAGGTTATTGGATGAACCTTCTCAAAGTACGCAAAGCTGGTGTTCTTTCGCGGCACCGCCATCCACAGCCAGTCCACGGCTTCGTTCTGAAAGGGCGCTGGCATTATCTGGAACATGATTGGGTTGCGGAAGAGGGGGGATATGTCTTTGAGCCGCCGGGTGAGACTCATACTTTGGTCGTTCCCGACGATGTTGAAGAGATGGTCACCTATTTCCAGGTCAATGGCGTGATGTGCTATGTTGATCCGTGGGGCAAGGTCACTGGCTACGAAGATGTCTTTACCAAGATTGATCTGTGCCGAAAACACTTCGGGGAAGTTGGTCTTGGAGAAGATTACGTTGAACAATTCATCCGGTGATGCGCCGCGTTTCGCGCTTGTAGCGCATGATGCGCGAAAGGACGAAATCGTTGAATGGGTGGGTCTGCAATTGGCCCGCCTGTCCAGAGTACAAATCTTTTCGACTGGGACTACCGGTAGTCGCATTAAGCAAGCCTATCCAGAACTGGATGTTACCTGCTTGAAAAGCGGACCACTCGGAGGCGACCAACAGATCGGCGCCATGATCTGCGAAGAGAAACTGGATGCATTGATTTTCTTTGTCGACCCTCTGTCGCCCATGCCACACGACGTCGACGTTAAGGCTCTGACCCGTCTCGCCACGGTATATGATCTGCCAATGGCATGTTCACGCTCAACTGCGGATCTGATCGTGGAGGGACTGATTGACGGGGATGACAACACGCCTGTCTGATACGCCGCACGTCGGAATTGCCGATCAGCTGGTTCTCAGAAGGTGCTCTGCCAGACTGCCGAGGTTTTCGCTGCCAAGCTGGCTCATGTTGGCCTCTATGTCAGCTTTCAGGATGTGAACGAGATGGTCGATCCCTCGTGCTCCGAACGCTGCAACGGCATATTGAAAGGCGCGTCCGACCATGACGAAATCTGCACCTTTCGCCAAGGCACGCATGATGTCCAATCCCCAGGCAACGCCAGAGTCATAGATCAGTGGCACATCTGTTCCGACCGCCTCGCGGATGTTTGGGAGTTGGTCAATGACCGCGGGTCCGGCTTCGAATTGACGCCCGGAGTGGTTTGAGACCCAGATGCAATCCACGCCCTCGGCCACCATTTCTTGCGCGTCCTCCGGCCGCAGGACACCCTTGACGATCAGGTGACCCTCCCATTCCTGTCGCAGTTCGCGCAGGTAGTCCCAATCTGGAATCCCACGGATCAGAGCGCCTGCATGGGTAAAGCTTTCTCGCCCGCGTGTCGGGACGTAATCGTCAAAGAACCGCATACGTGGCATGATGCCCTCGCGCAGATGCGCAAGGCACCAGGAGGGTCGTGACGCCATTTCTTTCAGCGTGCGCAGGTCAGCTTTTGGAGGCACCGTCAGATTGGCGCGGCGCTGTCGTTCGCGCCGGCTCTCTTCTGGAACGTCCACCGTGATAATCAGCGTATGAAATCCCGCTGCCTTAATCCTCGGCAGCATCGCGCGGCGCAGATCGCCGGAGTTCACCGGGTAATGCTGAAACCATCCGTTATTGCCAATGTAAGGTGCCACATCTTCCGGTGAAGCAACCGCCACGCTGGACAACGAGAACGGAATGTTGTGAGCAACCGCTGCCTTGGCAAGCATCCGCTCTGCTCCTGCCCACATCAGGCCGGACATGCCTACCGGTGCTATCCCGAAAGGCAGATCGTATTTTTGACCCATCAATGTAGTCTGTAGGTCGGCCTTTGTTCGGCCACATAGCACACGCGGCATGAATCCGATGGCATCCAGTGCGTCACGGTTGACCTTCAATCCCAGCTCCCGGCCGGTCGCGCTGTCGAGGTATTCGAAAGCAAACTTCGGAATGCGCTTTTGTGCGGTTTTCCGAAGGTCTTCTATCGACGGGTGGGAAAGGTCCAGATCCATCCGGGTCCTCTGTTCGTTGTCTAACGTTTGAAGCTCCTCAGTCGGTCACCAAAGGGATGGCAGGGCCAAGGAAATTGCGGGCACATAGGTGATGAACATCAACAAGATCAGCATGCCGACAAAGAATGGCAGGATCGCCCGGCTGAGGCTTTCGATGGAAACCTTGGAAATGCTACTGGCCACGAACAGGTTCACACCCAATGGCGGTGTGCAGAACCCAATGGCCAGGTTGACCGTCAAGATGACACCAAAAACAATCGGATCGACACCCAGCGCGGTTGCAACCGGCAGCAGGATCGGCGTCATGATGATGATCGACGAAATCGTCTCCATGAACATGCCGATCACCAACAACAGCAGATTGATCAGCAACAGGATGATGATTGGGTTGTCGGACAGGCTGGTGATCGTTGTTGCGAGCTCTGTCGGGATTCTTGCGAGCGTGATCAACCTGCCAAAGGCGGTCGCCATGATCACCAATATCAGAATGGTCCCGCTGGTCTTTGCACTGCCCGCCAAAACCTCTGGCAGGTCTTTGAGGGTGATGTCGCCATAGACGAATATGCCGATGAAAGCGGCATAGACTACGGCCACGGCACCGGCTTCGGTTGGGGTGAAGATACCGCTGTAGATGCCCCCAAGGATAATTACCGGCACCAATAGCGCCCAGATGGAAGACCGGAAGCTCTGCCAGACGCCCGGGCCTGAGAACGTAGTCGTCGATTGCTGAACAACCTCGTCCTTTCGCAGCAGAACACGAGCGACCAACATGAACATGAGGGCAAAAAGGATGCCAGGAACAACGCCTGCAAGAAACAGTTTGCCGATCGAAACCTCGGCAGTAACACCATAGATGATGAAGGGAATACTTGGCGGGATCATTACACCGATCATTCCTGAGGATGCTGTCAATGCGCCGCTGAATTTGCGCGTATAGCCGACCTTTTCCATCTCTGGGATCATGTTCGACCCGATGGCGGCTACGGTCGCAGGAGATGAGCCGGATATGGCGGCAAAAAACACACAGGCGAGCACGTTCACATAAGCCAGCCCACCCCGGATATGACCGATCAGTGCATTGGCGAACCCAACCAGTCGACGAGACATTCCACCGTGCTGCATAAGGTCGCCTGCCAATATGAACAGAGGGACGGCAATTAGAGGAAAGGAGTCCGCGCCTGTTACCACCGACCGTGCCAGAAGAACCATGGGTGGCGTGCCATCTACAAAGACCATCACGATCATAGTGGCCAATCCCAGACAGATGCCAATAGGCACGCTGAAGAGCAACAGGGCAAAGAGCGTCAAGAAAAGCGTTGTTGCAAGCATGCCGGGTTCCTCACGCTTTGGTTCCTGCGATCAGACGCAGGGTTCGGTTCAGATGTTGAGTGACGCGGATCGCGGACAGGCCCGCGCCAATCGGCGCCGAAGCATAAAGGATCGGAATCGGTAGCCCCAAAACGACCGAAGTCTGGCTGGCGACAAAAGGCTGTCGGATAAGCTTGATGCATTCAATTGTCAGAACGATCAGAAATCCAAGGACAAGAAGCGCGATCACAACATCCGCGTAAAGCCTTGCGCGCTCGCTCAGGACATCACGCAGGACCGTGATACGCACATGATCGCCTGTGTGGAACGCATAGCTGACGCCTAGCCAGACAAACCATACAAACAGCCAAAGCGTTAGCTCTTCGCCCCATGAAAGAGAGGCATTCAGAATGTAGCGCATGAACACATTTCCAAAGATCAACAAGACAATCGCGGCCAAAAGTGCACTGGCTAAGACCTTTTCGGCATTCATATCGATCCATTTGATAACCGACACCGTTCACCTCCCCTTGAACGAAAGGGGCACCCGAACTTTCATGGCGCGGGTGCCCGTATTGGCTGAGTAGTCCGAGGGTCAGCTTCCGCTCGCTGCGGAAACCGCTGCTACCCAGTCGTCATAGGCTTCAGCGCCAACCTCGTCGCGATACTGCAGACGGACGCTTTCGGTTTTGTCGGCAAAGGCCTGTCGCTGCTCTGCAGTCAGTTCCAGAACCTCGACACCAGCAGCACGAATCTGTTCCAGTTGTTCCGCATCTTCGCTCGCGACCAGTTCAGCCTGATATTCACGTGCGGCGGCCATCGAGTCCCGGACCAGTTGCTGATGCTCTGCGGACAGCGAGTCAAAGAACGGTTTGGAGATGACGGGCATATAGACCGCAAAGACATGGCCGGTGGTCGAAAGGTATTTCTGAACCTCGTAGAAACGCTGTGAGGTAATGATCGCCAGTGGGTTTTCCTGGCCGTCGATGACGCCTTGCTGGAGAGCAGAATAGACCTCACCAAAGTTCATTGGCGTCGGGTTGGCCCCGAGCGTTTCGAATGTCGCCACATGCGCCGGAACCTTCATGGTACGTAGCTTGACACCCTCGAGATCTGCGGGGGTTGCAACCGGGCGGACATTGTTGGTCACATTGCGTACACCCAATTCAAGCCAGCCAAGACCTACCAATCCCTGGTTTTCGACCCGTGCAAGCATGCCATCACCAGCATCACCATCAAGAACATCAAAGGCGATGTCCTTGGAGGAATACATGTAGGGCAGTTCAATTACTGCAAAAGCCGGATCCCAGCCCGCGAAGAAAGAGGAAGGAGGAATGGCCATTTCCAGAACGCCGGTTTGAACACCTTCGATCATTTCGCGATCAGGGCCCATCTGCGACGAAGGGAATATCTGTACGTCGATCTCACCATTCGAGCCAGCTTCGACCAGTTCTTCAAATTTCAGTAGCGCGCGATGCATATGAAACGCTTCTGCTGCGCCATGCCCAACCTTAATGACTGTTTCAGCGGATGCTGCAAAAGCAAGCCCGGCTGACATGACGACGCCAAGCGCCAATGTTGATTTCTTGAACAAGGTATCCTCCCACGGATTTAGTTTTTTCGATCTATTATCTGAGATATCAGATATAATATAGAAATCAAGCTTACATGTGCTATTGTGTTAGAGAGACGAAATAGGACGAAGTGAAAATGACCGAGATTTTGCCGATTAAGCGCCCGGATTCGTTGAGTAAAACTGCTGAAGAGCATATCCGAAAAGGCATAATCAATGGCACGTTTCAATTGGGTGAATCGTTGCCGGAAGTGAAGTTGTCAAATGCCATGGGCATCAGCAAAACTCCGATTCGCGAAGCTCTATCAGCTTTGAATCTTCAGGGCCTCGTTCAGATCTTTCCTCATCGAGGAGCCTTTGTATTCTCTCTTTCTCAAGAGGACGTGGTGCAGCTTTGCCAGTATCGGCTAATCCTGGAATCTGCAGCTTTGGAGCAGGCGCTTGAAAAGAACCCTTCGGTTCTGATCAATGAGCTGTCTACAATTGTTTCGAAGATGTCGGAAGCGCAGGAAGCGGATGAATTCGAACAGTACTTGGAACTTGACGCCGAGTTTCACGACGCGTTTTTCAGGTCCTGCGGAAACAGTTACCTGCGGGATGGATATCAAAAAGTCAGTGATATCGTCCAAACTATGCGGACACACCTGTCCAAACGTTCCAATCGAACGAAGAAATCTTTCAAGGAACATCAAGCGATCACATCGCTATTGGACGAGGGTAAAGTAAAAGCAGCAACGAACACCCTCAAACGTCAAATCACTCGCGGTGAGCGTTCTTATTCTGATTTGGTTGGTGTCAATCAAACATAGGAGGCTCAGTTATAGAAGTAGCACTGAAGACTAGTGGCAGCTTTTTGACCATTCTGATTTGATGGAAAGCCTTTGAGTCGCAAATGGCAAAGTTTGCGGGCTTCAGAAAACCAAGTTTTCATAAAATCAATTACTTAGATGTCGCCGAATGGCAAAACTATGTGTCGCCCGACACTTTGATTTCATTGGAAAATATGGCGGTTTTTACCAGCTACCCGCCAACATACCCGCCAATCTTCTAAGGAACCTACTTCCTATCTGTCAGGTTCAGGTCGCTCTCTGTTGATCCCTAGTAGCTCGGTTGTTGGATCACCGCTGGACTTGTCGCTTTAGCGTTATCTGTAGAGCGAGCGTCTCAATTTGGGATTTCCCGCTTGCAGCCGTTTATCCAAACAATACTGTGCGCCGCAACGAGGATTGAAAAGTAAGAACAGGCCATTGAATGAGCGTAGCAAATTGGTTCAGTGATTTTTGCAGCAACATAACCGTAGATAAGAAGTATGCGATTTCTCAGCGCTATCGGGCGCTTACAAAGCGCCTCAATACAGATTTTTGGAACAACACATCTGAAACCCAAAACAGTTGGTATGTTGGTTCCTATGGCCGAAACACCGCTACAAATCTAATTAGCGACGTGGACTTTCTATTTCGGCTCCCATGGAGCGTCTATAGCAAGTTCAATGCCTACGCTTACAACGGTCAGTCATCGTTGCTTCAAGCAGTAAAAAATTCTGTGGAAAAGACTTACTCCGTTACGCGAATCAAGGCCGACGGTCAGGTGATATCCATACCATTTACTGATGGAATTGAGTTCGAGCTTGTTCCGGCCTTCAAGCATTCCGACGGGCGTTTCACTTTCGCGAACGCTAACAATGGTGGCAGTTGGAAGACGACAAACCCTTTGCCAGAACTGGAAGCGATGCGTAACCGCAATCTGGTGGTCAACAAAAATCTTATACCTCTTTGCCGGATGATGAGGCACTGGAAGGCTGCCCAGAACGTTCCGATTAGCGGGATGTTGATTGACACTTTAGCCTATCAATTCATCGCCTCGTGGGACTACCGGGATAAGTCGTTCTTGTACTATGACTATATGTGTCGAGACTTTTTTGATTATCTTGCCAAGCTAGATACACAAAAAAGCTATTGGCTTGCACCCGGAAGTGGTCAGCGGGTCTACAAGAAAGGTGCGTTTCAATACAGAGCCAAGCAAAGTCACAATCTGACGCTGGCAGCAATAGACTACGAGACACGCAACCCCAAAATGGAATGGTCAGCCAAGCAGAAGTGGAAAGAGATTTTTGGAACCAAATTCCCATCATGAGACCGGATGCATAGCACTTGAAGGGCAATTGAGAGAGAGCTATGGGCGTGTGGCCTATTCTCACAAAATCCACGAGAAGTGTGCCGATATTCTGCAGACGCAGCTAGCTTGGGTTAAGAACTCTCAGATCGTTCTATCTGCCGTCACCACTGGTGGCATCCTGCAAACGCTTCTTGGTGAGAACCAGACTGGCTTGTTGGTTTCGGCGGTTGCGTCAACGTTGCTGCTTATCCTGAACACTTATCTAAAGGATAATGATTGGGGAAAACTGGCACAGACACATCGAGAAGCTGCATCAAAGATTTGGCTGATTAGGGAGCGCTATCTTTCCCTGATTGCAGACCTTGCAACGGGGATGAAAACGCCTGAAGGAGTTATCAACACGAGAGATCAGTTACTTACCGAGCTACAGGCGATCTATGCTAACGCGCCCGGGACTAACAGTAGGGCATACTCTCAGGCGCAAAAGGCGCTAAAGAATAACGAGGAACTTTTCTTTACCGATGATGAATTGGATTTGTTACTGCCGCCTGATCTGAGGCGGAAGAAAAATCAGCAGTAGTCTGCGCTATAGTTCGCGAGAAGTTCAGGCGGCGGCAATGAAAAAGAGAAGACACAGAAAGGGTGAGTTTTGCCGTTGTTGATGTCGATCCAAAAGCTATTCGCGTTCATAATCAAAGATGAAGCTTCGCCCTTTTCTTTTTGGCAATGACCAAATAAATCCTAGTGGTTCACCGTTCTCTAGTCCATTTAGATACTGGTCGTAGGCATGTTGTGCATAGTCAAAACAGGACTCGAATGTATTGTAACCATTTTTGGATGCCGACAGGTCCATGCAAAAAAGCAAACAAATATCGAAAAAGTCATGTGCATTTTCAACGAGGTACCCCGTGAACTCCGGTGATACGCCAGAGTGAATAATTCGATTACGGGAACGATATATTCGATGCAATTGCCAGCGAACAAGATTGTAATGTCGATTCAATCTTTCTTTGGTTTTGTCCGCGCTGCGAAGCATCATTGCGATGTTGTATATCCGGAAGCGCAACAATTCGAAATCCCGACATCTGTTTAACAGGTCTTCTAGGGCCGGTTCGCTATCCAGATTGGTCAGCAAAAAAACGAATTTACTGCGTAAATCAGAAAGATGTGAGGTGTCAGCTTTCGCCAGAGCCGTTGAAAATGATCGTCGGTCCCACCTCAGTATGTCAAAAAGCAAGCTGGTTACCAGCCTATTAGTATACCCTAGCATTAGTGCGGGCATTAGGGCTGTTACCACCGCATCAATATTAGATTGTGCTCCTCTAGACGGAGATATTGTCTCCAAACAAGTCCAAATATTGACCAACTGAATATCGGGACTTTCTGAAGATAGGCTCATGCCATGAATATTAACAACATTTCGGAATTTGTTTTTATCAGGACCAACATCCAGAGTGATTTCGTCGTGGAATTTTCGGAAGTTTCTCGACGCCTCTAAGTGCCTCATGTCGCGAATGTAGTGCATGTGATTAGCTGAAACTTCAACTGTCTTGGAAATGCCCTCACAGCACGCCTGTATTGCAACTGCATTGTCACTTACGAGAAATTCCGATCTATGACTAAAAACTTTGAAGAAGTTTCCGACATCGCCCAAAATAGATTTTGCACGTGAAACTGCTGAGTTGTAGTCGGTTGCGCCTACCTCTACCAGCACCACTTGCTCAGAGTTTAACTCGTCTTGAAGACGGAGACGCGCCTCTTCGTTGATACCGTTATTTTCGGCTCCCTCGTCTAACCGAAGCACTCCCAAAGCGCTGAGGTTCTCGGAAGGAATTTCTCTTATTTCGGCGGATACACCAATAGCAACGCTATAGTCGTGCCTATGCGGATAAACAATTTTGCAAAACTCTTTTAAGCACTGACTGCTGGATATCTCCTCACTTTGATAAAAAAATTCAATCAAACTGGTATTGATATGATCTCGTGATACACCCAGCCCTTGTAGCGTCGCCACAAATTCTTTTGCCAAAATATCAATTTTGGATTTTTGGCTACTATGGACGGACAAAGATATTAATTGGTCGACAACTTCTGATATGTATTGTAACCCATCAAGTTCTGCGCCCACGACCTCCAGATAACGTCTGAATTGATCTATCGTCGACGTCTTAGGGTCGAGTTTCGAAAGCTCATCAAGCGTCACGCTGAGGCATTGCTTGGCGACCCAGTTGCTATTCAGACGAAGCTCAAACTCTTTGAGTATTTGGCCTACAGCCTTTTTAGCTGAAAGCTGTCGTGGTTCCGGCGCATCAGCCGCGTCGCGCAGCAATGAGCTTGCTTCGAATGCTAGCCCTTGCAGTGAAGTGGTCGGAGACTTGTAACTATCTAATGTGTAAGGGAAAGTTAGCTCTTCGCACCGCTGCACAAAGTACAACAGTCCTCGCGTTTCGTCCAAGTTTGTCCAATTTCTCAAATTTCTATATTTCAAAAATTCGTTCCCGTGATCGCAATTCACTGCTCAGTTCTATTACCTTTTTCTGCACTACAGCACGCGTGCGTTCAACCAGAGAAATACAAACAAAATTTTCTTAGACTTTGCCGTTCGCCAGTACATGACAGGGCAGATCGCGGAGGGACTTCTGAGTTTATATTGGTCACGTTTGGCCCGGCGTTTCCTTTCTCACTCACCAAAACTCAACCTCGATCCCTGACAGCCTGACACAGATAAATCCTTCTACTTGTCTAAGAGATTGGGTTGGACCCACTTCAGCATTCGGCTTCAGTTGAGTTTTGTGGGACATATCTTGCATAATCGTAAAAACCACAGGCTTGCAGAAAGCGGTGTTTGTCCGCTTCCGCCGCGAGTGCTGTCTCCATAGCTTTCAGGCGAACTGATGCGTCGATGCTGGTTGCTGCAATCTCCATGCAATCGGTTCTGACCATGTGATAAAAGGCGAGTGCCTCACCTACCAATGTCGCGATGTCTGCGTGCTTTGCTTCGGACGAAAGGCGATCCGTCAGCTTGTCAAAGAGGCGCTGGGCTTGCTTGGCGGATATTCCGAGCAACGCCCCGATCTGCCCAAGAGGTGCGCCCCTCAGCGACAGGCGGTGGACAACAACCAGTCTATACTCATTGATGTAGTCGACGTCGTCAAATTCGACATTTGCAGTTTCGTCCTCGCCAACGGTTTCAATGTCGTTTGCACCCGGGTTCAAAACGGAACGCGAATAACTTATCTCCACTCGTCTGGGATGAGCACCAGCGTGGGGAAACACATGGTTCAAGCGAATTTGGCGATCTTCCCCGATGGCGGCTTCGATTTCTCTGTCTATGCCGTCCAACGCTTCCGGTGGCCGTTCGGGATACTGCCTGACGGAGCATTGTATTTGTTTTCGTATATGCTGCATACGCCGACCCTCAGTGAAACCGCTACTGCGACGTTCGCGGTTCGTTACGCTGTCGACAAACATCCAATGATTGCAAAACTTGCGATTCAACACGAATGTCAACTTTCGCGACCACGCGGAACTAGCCGCAATCCGTTGGGTGCAATGTATGGATTTTTTCCGTTGGAAGCGCGGGCTGCCAGACAAGGTCGGTCGTGAGACCCAATCTGCCTCAAGTCAGCTTCAAAAGCTTATTGGAAGGTTTGATGTATATTCGTGGACGTCTCAATTAGCGCTTGTTCGATGGTTGCTCTTTGCCGTGCAAATCGCGTCGTTGGCACTGGAATTGAGATCGCGTGCAGGTCTCCGACCCAGTCGATGAAAGAAAATCCGATAGCTGATACACCGGCAGAATGCTCGTCCAAATCATAGGCAAGACCCCGATCGCGGACCGTATTCAGTTCGGAAAGAAACTCATCCAAATTCCTTTGGATACCATTCCGTTCCCATTCGTTCTTAATGAGTTTTGTTGCATCTCCTTCATCGAGCTGAGCGAGACAAGCTTTCCCGTTTGCAGTGGTGGTCAGTGGAAAAACCTCGCCTACTTGCGAGACCGTAGTCAAACGGTAAACGCCCGGAACTTGATCCAGAAAAACCATACCAATCCCACGCATCACAGCGAGGTCTGTGGTTTCCCCGGTTTTTTGGGTTAATTCCGTCAAAAGCAGTCGGCAGTGTTCGACGATGCTGTACTGCGCGGCGCCTGCAAGAGCGCTCAGTTCGGGTCCGAGCCTCAAACCACCCCCATTTGCGTCGGTTATGACAAGTTTCTCTTCGGCAAGAGCGCTTGTGATTCTCTGTACCGTAGAGCGGGGCAGATCAACGCGCTCGGCGATTTTCCCCAAGCTCATTCCGGATTGGTTTTCTTTTAGAACACGCAAAATCGAGGCCGCTCTGGAAATGACCTGAATGCCACCTTTATCCGCTTTTTCAGACATTTAACCTACCCCATTCTGTCTTGGCATCGTAGCTCGGGATGCCTGGCGATTTTTTAGTGTTGTATCACAATGCGGTGCAAGTCAACCGTATAGTGAGTTTTTAGTTGACCATAATGCGGTGCGTATGCATCATCATACGGGACAGGTGGGGAGGCCACCCAGACAATTGAGAAGCGAACACCGCCGCGTCGCCGGCGTACAGAGGAGATATGCCCAATGGTTGAAATCCGTGGCATTGAGTTTCAGGCAAACACCGACAACGAGATGGGGCTTGAGTTCTACAACCTGAGCCACAGATACGGGTTTCAGTGCCCTAACTGGCCCTATTTCAAGGACGTCCAGATCGACCGAAAGCACTATATGGCCAAGTCCGGCGTGTTGTCTCAGACGATTACCACGACGATGCACGTGACCACGCATATTGATGCGCCAGCGCATGTTGTTCAGGGAACGCCGTTCATTGACGAGGTACCGCTCCCCCATTTCTTTGGCTCGGGTTTGGTGGTTTCCGTACCCAAGAAAAAATGGGAGCAAATCACCGGAGATGATCTGGAAAAGGCCTGTGGTCATGCAATCCGCAAAGGCGATGTGCTGATCATCAACACCGGCTGGCACAAGCAGTATGAAGATGGCGACTACTTTGCTTATTGTCCGGGTCTCGTTCCTTCCGCTGCTGAGTGGATGATCGAGAAAGGTGTGAAAGTCGTCGGCCACGATACCCAGGCGAACGATCACCCGCTGGCAACTGCCATTGGTCCGCAGCGTAACGGTCCGATCATGCCGCATCTTGAGAAAGAGTATCTTGAGTGGTCAGGGGGTACGCCGTGGGAAGTTGATTTCCCCGAGTGGGAGCCAGTGCACAACATGCTTTTCTCCAAGGGTATTCTCGGTATCGAAAATGTCGGTGGCGATCTGGATGCAGTGACCGGCAAGCGGTGCACCTTCGCGTTCTTCCCCTGGAATTGGGACCGTGGCGACGGTTGCATCATCCGCTTGGTTGCGATGATCGACAAGAACCAGTCCTACCGCATCGAAGCTGGCGAAAATTTCTGAACACTCACGGACCGGTCGCCGGTTCGCCGGTGGCCGCCAACAACCTTGAGCGGAGACGGACATGCATCTGAAGCGCTTTCAAGACGCCCAACCCTACGAAGCACCGAACCATTTTGGGTGTCATGGGCTTCGTCTGCAGGGGTTTGAGAAAGGCGGGCCGGCAAATCAGTGGATCGGCTTCAGCCAGTTCCTACCAGGCGGTGGCGCAGGGCCGGACTCTACGCCTTTTGAGAAAGTCTACGTCGTTCTGGAAGGCGAAATGACCGTCATCGTTGATGGTACCGAATCCACTCTTGGACCCATGGACAGCTGCACGATCGCAGCGGACGAAGTGCGCAAAATTGAGAACCGCGCCAACCACATCTGCAAAATGCTGGTGGTCATTCCGTATCCACCAGAAAACTAAGGACAAAAAGAATGTCTGATCCACTCAAGATGTTTGACGTAAAAGACAACGTCACACTGATCACCGGAGCATCCGGCGCGTTTGGCATGGTTGCTGCGCGCGTTCTTGCTGGTGCCGGGTGCAATCTGGTTTTGGCTGCGGGCAATCAAGAAGCGCTCGACGAGATTGCTAAAGAGTGCGAGGCGCTTGGTGCGACCGTAGTTGCAATAAATATGCGCCCGACTGATGAAGCGTCCTGTGGCGCATTGGTCGACGAAGCCGTTAACAACTTTGGTAAGCTTGACATTCTTGTTGTCGCGTCCGGCATGAACAAAGTTGCACCGATCAACGACATGGCGCCGGAAACCTTTGACGCAGTGATGGACGCCAATGTGAACCAGAGTTGGCTTTTGGCGCGCGCGGCGGCGGCACACATGAAGCAAAGCGAATATGGCAAGATCATTTTCGTCAGTTCTGCGCGCAGCATCCTTGGACACCCTGCTGGCTACACGGCGTATTGCGCGTCAAAGGCTGCCGTGAACGGGATAACCAAAGCCTTGGGATGTGAGCTGGGTCCAACAGGGATTACCGTCAACGCGATCGCGCCGACGGTATTCCGTTCACCTTTGACGGCTTGGATGTTCGAAGAAACCGACGATGCGAAGGCAGTGCGCGATGGCTTCCTAACCCGTGTTCCCAAAGGACGACTGGGTGAGCCTGAAGACCTTGCCGGTCCGCTCCTGTTTCTCGCCTCACGCGCCTCTGATTTTTACACCGGGCATATCCTTCATGCCGACGGCGGATATACGGCGGGATAAAGAATGGTGCGCAAGAAGCAGCAAATAGCGGTAATTGGTGCAGGCCTGATGGGGCATGGTATTGCCCTGACTTTGGCGAAAGCAGGCCAGTATGTGGCTATCACAGATCCCTTTGAGGAGGCACGAGCCAGCGTGTCTGACCGCATCCGCGCCAGCATGGCCGCGATGGGGGACGACGAGGTTACAATCACAAAGACTCTCAAGATGATTGAGATCTTCGCGACGACTGAAGGTGCGGTTCAAAATGCCGATGCTGTATTCGAAGCCGCGCCCGAAAAACTGGAACTTAAGCAAACGATTTTTGCTGAGATTGAAGCGCACGCACCAGAGACCTGCATTCTCGCATCAAATACATCGGTCATGCCGATCACTCAGATCATGTCTGGGCTGCGGCTGAAAAACCGGGCCCTCGGAACACATTGGTGGAACCCCCCGCACATGATCCCGTTGGTCGAAGTCATCAAGACGGAATGGACAGACCCTGAGATTGCACAGACGATGTTCGATCTGTCGAAGGATGCTGGAAAAACTCCGGTGATGGTCGAGAAGGACGTGCCCGGCTTTATTGGCAATCGTCTTCAACATGCGTTGTGGCGCGAAGCGGTCAGTCTGGTGGAAAACGGTATTTGCGACGCGGAAGCTGTTGATACTGTGATCAAGTCCAGCTTTGGGCGGCGATTGGCGGTTCTCGGTCCATTGGAAAACGCGGATTTGGTGGGTACCGACCTGACCCTCGATATCCACGAAAACGTGCTGCACGATCTTGAGGCGCAAAAGGGTCCTTCATCCTACCTGAAGTCGCTTGTCGAAGCGGGCAAGCTGGGCATGAAATCCGGTGAAGGGTTCAGGAAATGGGCTGAGGGCGAGGCAGACCAAGTTCGCCTGCGTGTCGCGACACATCTGAAAAATCTCGAGAAGACTTTGTAAGATCAATCAAACACTGGCGGGAGGCCGGTGAAGGGAGGACGCAATGACAAGGACTTTTAAAACGGCCACAAGGCGCAGTTTCCTGGCCGGAGCCACGGCAGCAATCGCAGCTCCGGCTATCCTCCGGGCAACCCGCGCCTATGCCGCAAATCCGACACTGCGGATTGGCAACGTCAGCCCGCGCACCGGACCGCTGGCGGGTTTCGCCGAGGCTGATGAATATGTGCTTCAAGCCATACAGCAAGCCTTTTCGGCCGGGTTGGACAACAATGGAAAGACCTGGAATGTCGAAATTATCTCAAAAGACAGCCAATCCAACCCCAATCGCGCAGCCGAAGTCGCCGCTGACCTGATCTTGGGCGATGAGGTCGATATCATCGTTGCGGCTTCAACACCGGACACGGTAAACCCTGTCGCTGATCAGGCAGAGATCAACGAAGTTCCCTGCATCACGACCGACTGTCCTTGGCAGCCTTATTTCTTTGGCCGTAATGGTGTTCCGGGTGAGGGTTTTGAAACGACCTATCACTTCTTCTGGGGGTTGGAGGATGTGATCGCAGCATTCCTCGATATGTGGGATAAAACGGGTGTCACAAAAACCGTCGGCGGTCTTTTCCCCAACGACGCTGACGGCAATGCTTGGGGCGATGCGGAACTTGGTCTACCAAAACCGCTAGCCGCCGCTGGATATACGCTGACAGATCCCGGTCGCTATCAGCCACTATCCGACGATTTCTCAAATCAAATCGCAGCGTTCAAGGCTGCCGGTTGCGAAATCGTAACAGGCAATATGATCCCACCGGACTTTGCGACATTCTGGAGCCAGGCCGCCCAACAAGGGTTCAACCCGAAGGTTGTGACAATCGGCAAGGCACTGCTGTTCCCGTCCGTCATTGAATCGCTGGGCGACCGAGGTGATGGGTTGTCCACCGAGGTCTGGTGGTCCCCGCATCATCCTTTCTCGTCCTCACTCACCGGCATTTCTTCGAAAGACCTTGCCGAAGGTTATACAGCAGAGTCGGGTCGACCCTGGACGCAACCGCTCGGCTTTAAGCACGCGCTGTTCGAGGTCGTTGCGGATGTCATCAAACGGGCGGATGATTTGGAAGACCCGTCTTCGATCATTTCGGCAATCACGTCCACCAACCTGAACACAATTGTCGGGCCGGTGAACTGGGGTGATGGACCGATGAACAACGTCACCAAAACTCCGCTGGTCGGTGGCCAGTGGCAAAAGTCGGGCGACACATACGAGCTGCAGATCGTTGCAAACAGCACCGCGCCCGAAGTTCCGGTGACGGCAGATATGAAACTGCTGGGCTGACTAGACGTTCGGCGCTGATCATGG
Source organism: Ruegeria sp. E5 (assembly GCF_056534105.1). Taxonomy (NCBI): domain Bacteria; kingdom Pseudomonadati; phylum Pseudomonadota; class Alphaproteobacteria; order Rhodobacterales; family Roseobacteraceae; genus Ruegeria; species Ruegeria sp. E5. Next base: position 97,515 of record NZ_JBQFPA010000005.1, read on the forward strand.
CGCCGAACCCTCTATCCGAGAGACACATGACAACGATCCTGAAACTCCAAGACCTGAGCAAGGCATTTGGCGCGGTCACTGTCGCCGATGCACTGAGCTATGAGGTCCAGCAAGGCGAGGCACTCGGGGTAATAGGCCCCAACGGCGCTGGCAAAACCTCGATGTTCAACCTGATCACTGGGACGCTCAAATCCAATTCCGGGGTGATAGAATTCAGTGGGCAGAACGTCACCAAATGGAGCGCTGCAAAGCGCAGCCATGCAGGCATCGCGCGTTCTTTTCAGGTCCCACAGCCGTTTTCGGGCATGACTGTTTTCGAAAACGCGATGATCGCCGCCACGCAATCAGCTGGCATGCACGGACATCAGGCCGAGCGCTTTTGTCTGGAGGTCTTGGACCAAACAGAACTGCTGCTCAAGGCAAACGTTCTTGCCGGTAGCCTGACTTTGCTGGAGCGCAAACGCCTGGAACTAACACGTGCGCTTTGCGCCAAGCCCAAACTGCTGTTGCTGGATGAGATTGCCGGTGGTTTGACCGAAGCCGAGTGCAAGTCACTGGTCCAAACCATCAAGGACATCCACGCGTCTGGAGTCACCATCATCTGGATCGAGCATGTTGTTCACGCGCTGCTGGCCGTTGTTGACCGCCTGATCGTTATCGACTTCGGAAAGAAGATCGCCGAGGGCGAGCCGCAGGCAATCATGGAAAGCGCTGAAGTCAAACAAATCTATCTGGGGATCGAAGCCGATGCCTGACTCAATTCTTCAGACACGCGGTTTGAACTCTTACTACGGCGATTTCCAAGCGCTCTATGATGTCGAATTGGACGTCGGCGAGGGAGAAGTTCTCGCAATCATTGGTGCAAACGGCGCAGGCAAGACGACCCTGATGCGGTCAATCACCGGGTTGCTGACGAACGGAGTGGATCAGATTCACTACCGAGGTCAGGATATCAGCCGGCTTCGCGCAGACGAGGTTGCAGAACTTGGCCTCGCCATGGTTCCAGAAGGTCGCCAGTTATTCCCATCGTTGTCAGTCAAAGAAAACCTGATGATCGGGGCTCAAGTTGGTCGCTCAGGCCGTTGGGATCTGAAAGCTGTCTATGATCTGTTTCCGATCCTTGAGGAGCGAAAAGATCAGGCCTCTACATCGCTGTCGGGCGGTCAACAGCAGATGGTCGCCATAGGGCGTGCCCTGATGTCCAATCCAGACCTCATCCTTTTCGATGAAATCAGCCTCGGGCTGGCACCGATCATCATCAAAGACATCTACGAGGCGCTGCCCGGCATCATCGGTGAAGGCATGAGCGCGATCATCGTCGAGCAGGACATCACCAAGGCACTGTCGGTCTCAAGCCGGGTCTACTGCCTGCAGGAGGGGCGCGTTTCGCTGGAAAGTGCGTCTGACACCGTTTCGCGCGAAGACATTTCGCGCGCGTATTTCGGGATCGAATAATATGGAATGGCTGAACGCTATCGTGCAGGGAACTCTGCTGGGCGGGCTATACGCGCTGTTTGCCGCAGGTCTTTCGTTGATCTTTGGGGTCATGCGGCTCGTCAATATTGCCCATGGTGATCTCATCGTGCTGGCGGCATATCTCGGGCTGACCGTGACGACCGCGACCGGGATGCATCCGATGGCCGCCTTGGTGATCGTTGTGCCCGTCATGGCGTTGATCGGGTATGCCCTTCAACGCGGCCTGCTTAACCAAACTCTGGGCGATGATATTCTTCCACCGCTGCTTGTGACCTTCGGGCTGAGTGTAATTATCCAGAACGGATTGCTGGAGGTCTACACGGCCGACCCGCAAACACTGAATGCCGGTGCGCTGGAAACAGCCAGCGTTGCAGTAGGCGGTGTGACCCTTGGGATCTTACCGCTGCTGACCTTCGGGATCGCCATCGCTGTGATCTGGGGGCTGCAATGGACCTTTTATCACACCGCACTTGGTCGAGCATTTCGGGCTGTTTCCGACAATCAAGACATCGCCCAGCTTATGGGCCTCAATCGCCGGCACATCTTCGGGCTGGCCATGGCGCTGGCTCTCGGAGTGACAGCTGTCGCTGGTATCCTGCTTGGCATTCGGACAAGCTTTGACCCTTCCATCGGTGGAGGTCGCCTGATCTTTGGCTTTGAGGCCGTTATCATCGGTGGGCTTGGCAACCTTTGGGGTACATTAATTGGCGGCGTTATTCTTGGCGTCGCGCAAACCATCGGAGCCAAGATTGATCCGGGCTGGCAAGTGCTTGCCGGACATATCGCTTTCCTTGTCATTCTTGCCGTTCGTCCGAACGGCCTCTTCCCGAGGGTTTCCGGATGAACCTGCAGGACTACTCTGTTTCTCGATCGTCTAAAGCAGCACGAGTTGCCGCGATCCTTGCCGCAATCGGTTTGCTTGTTCTGATTGCAGCGCCCTGGTGGGCAGGCCGCGCCGACATGCGCCTGATGGGAGAGCTGTTTCTTTACCTGTCCTTGGCCACTCTCTGGAACCTCATGGCGGGTTATGCTGGTCTCGTCTCTGTTGGTCAGCAAGCCTATGTGGGCTTTGGCGGCTATATGCTCTTTGCACTGACGATGCTGGGTGGGCTGAACCCATTGGTTGCTATTGCGGCCGCAGGCGTGATGGGGGCTTTGATCTCGATCCCGGTGGCTGTTCTGATCTTCAGGCTTCGAGGCGCTTATTTTGCCATAGGTACCTGGGTCATCGCTGAAGTCTTTCGGCTGAGCTTCGCGCAAATCTCAGCGCTTGGTGGGGGATCAGGGTCTTCGCTGCCCGTTGCCATCGTCAAATCTCTGGCGTCCGGGCGCGCGATGCGAGAGGCGCTTAGTTATTGGCTGGCGCTCGGAGCTGCCGTGCTGGTGGTGACTGCCGTGTATCTCTTCTTGCGGTCTCGCCAAGGTTTGGCGTTGACGGCAATTCGCGACAACGAGTTGGCAGCCGGTAGCCTCGGCATCGATATCTGGCGCACGAAGTTCATCGTGTACGTTGTCACGTCGGCGTTTACGGCAATGATCGGCGCTCTGATCTTTTTGCAAAAGCTACGCATATCGCCGGATGCTGCGTTCAGCGTCAATGACTGGACCGCCTTCGTCATCTTCATCGTCGTAATCGGCGGTATCGGCACCATCGAAGGGCCAATCATCGGCACACTCGTCTTCTTTGCGCTGCGCGAAACGCTGGCCGACCTCGGAACAACTTACCTTATTGTTCTCGGCGTCGTTGCGATTGTCGTCATGCTCAGAGCGCCAAAAGGCATCTGGGGAGTGATCCGAAGCCGTTTTGATCTGCAACTTTTCCCGTTGGGCTATCGCGTAAAGCACATCGGACAATCCAAGGAAAACTGAACCTATGGCCCGTCAGAAAAAAACGATCATCACATGTGCCGTAACCGGTGCAATACATACGCCCACCATGTCGGATGCGCTGCCGTACAGCTATGATGATATCGCGCGGCAGGCGATCGAAGCTGCCGAGGCTGGTGCGTCGATCCTGCACCTGCATGCCCGCAACCCTGACAACGGATCGCCATCCGTTGATCCGAATGACTTTGCGCCTTTCCTGCCCCGCATAAAACAGGCGACAGACGCCGTAGTGAACCTGTCCACCGGAGGATCGCTGACTTTGTCGATTCAGGAGCGGATCAATCCGGCCAAGACTTTCAGCCCCGAAATGTGCTCAATGAATATGGGATCGATGAACTTTTCGTTTCACCCGCTGGCCAACCGGTATGGCGATGACGATTGGAAATTTGATTGGGAGAAGGACTATGTCGCGAACTCCGATCAGAACATTTTTCGCAATACGTTCCGGGACATTCGCGAGGCGGCTGAAACACTCGCGCCACATGACATCAAATTCGAACATGAATGCTATGACGTCGGTCACTTGTACAACTTGAAATTCTGCATGGACATTGGGCTGTTCAAGGCGCCCATTTTCATTCAGTTCATCTTTGGCATCCTCGGCGGCATCGGGTCCGAAGTCGACAACCTGATCTTCATGAAACGGACGGCCGACAGGCTGTTTGGTGACGATTACCGGTGGTCGGTTCTGGGAGCAGGTGGAGCACAGATGTCGCTGGCTACGACGGCCAGTCAGATGGGCGGCAACGTTCGCGTTGGATTGGAGGACAGTTTGTTCATCTCTCGCGGAAAATTGGCCGAAAGCAATGCTCAGCAAGTCGCTAAGATTCGACGTATTGTAGAAGATCTGGGCAGTGAGGTCGCGACCCCTGATGAAGCAAGGGAAATCCTAGACTTAAAGGGAGGAGACCGCGTCGCCTTCTGAAGGTAGGATGACCAAAATCAACTCTAGTCGATTTACATTTTTGGAATTTCCGAAAGCCCAAGGAGATTGAGCCATGCGATTGAAAGTTCTGATATTCAGTGCGCTTCTGACAGGAATTGCGACCGTGCAGGCTCATGCGCAAAACGCGCCACAAGAAATCACCAATCTATTGTTCAGCAACCGGTCCGGAGACTGTGCGGATTATGCGGGGGTGTATACCGCTTCTGTGGAGGACGTAACGCGCCAAAAACAGTTTATCTCTGAAATCGAAATATCGGCAAATAGCCGGCACTGCACCCTCAAGACCAACGGTATCCCCAATCATGATTTCAACGGGCCTACAGCCAACTTCGCTAACAATGTACGCGAATTGCCTGGCACTTTTCGGATTCCCAGAAATCCGGAAAAGGCCCGGAACCAAACCGCGCTGTCGCAACGGAGTTACGACGCCATTTTGTTGAATGGCGTGCCGGTCGATTTGCTTTCGGCTGGGTGTTATCGCCCGAGCGGCCCGCGAGCAGATAAGAACGGCAATGTGTTGGCAGGGTGTCGAGACACTGATCCTTGGCTGCTCGATCCGCCGTCCTACGATCAGTATTTTGGCGTAGATCTTCACAATGCTCACGCCCAGCCCGATGGGAGATATCACTACCATTCCAATCCAAATGCTCTGTTTTTGGATCACGACCTTGATAAACCGTCACCTGTTATTGGCTTCGCAGCTGACGGCTTTCCGATCTACGGGACGATTTTCAAAGACAGCGACGGCAAAATTAGACCTGCGATCTCTGGCTATGAACTCAAAACTACACCACGACCTGCTCCACCTACAGGGCCGGGTGGTACGCCGGACGGGACATATATCGACGACTACGAGTTCACAGAGGCTGGCGATCTAGATAAGTGCAATGGCATGACTGTGGATGGCCAATACGGATACTATGTCACGACAAGCTACCCGTGGGTGCTCAACTGCTTGGTCGGAGCACCTGACAGGTCATTCGACAAAAGGTGATCTCTAGCCCCGATTTCGGAGATGCAGTTTTGACCTATCCTGGATTGACCCAGACACTTTGCGTTTTCTCCGCGATGCTAACGGAATTGCAAAATCGCTCGCAATTCTAATCTGATTTGGATTGCCATCTGTTTAAAGCGGTCAAAGTGGTTCATTGAATTTGAGACTGCTGCCTTGGGGCTCAGATCAAATGTTCTTTGCACCCAAGCCTTTTAGCCAAGCGTTCCTGTCGATCTATCGGATCATGAGAAATAGAATACCGGGGCTTCAAATGGCTTGGCCCCGGTGAACTGTGAGTTGCGACGAAGCGACGAAAACACAATGCTCGCTTCGCCGTACACTGTAGTTACTTTAGGTAGGTGTTGAACCAATCAATAGTGCGGTCCCAGGCTAGGTTTGCCATTTCCTCGTCATAACGAGGCGTACTGTCGTTATGGAAACCGTGGTTGGCATTTTCGTAGATGTAGGCTTCGTATACCTTTCCGTTGGATTGCAGAGCGGCTTCAAAATCCGGCCAACCTGCGTTGATGCGCTCATCAAGCTCTCCCATCTGAATCAGCAACGGTGCCTGAATTTTGGCTACATCCTCAACTGCTGGCTGGCGACCATAGAATGGCACGCCCGCGGCCAATTCGGGGTAGGCCACGGCAATTGCGCTGACCACACCGCCGCCGTAGCAGAAACCCACAGCACCGACCTTTCCAGTACAATCATCTCGGTTCAATAGGTATTCAAATCCATTGAAGAAATCGTTCATCAATTCGACCCGGTCCACTGTCTTTTGCAGCTCGCGCCCATCCGCGTCGTTGCCTGGGTATCCTCCCACTGACGTCAGACCGTCGGGGGCCAGTGCCATAAACCCGGCTTTTGCCAACCTGCGCGCCACATCCTCGATGTAAGGATTCAGGCCGCGGTTTTCGTGGATCACCAGCACCCCGGGCAGGGGCTCTTCAACGCCGGCAGGTCGGACAAGGTATCCGCGAACATCACCGGTTCCATTCGGTGAAGGATAGGTGATGTAGTCCGCGTGGATATCGGGATCGTTGAACGACACTTGCTGAGCCATCGCGTAGTTCGGGCTGAGCATGTTCAGCAGCGCGACCGCTGTCACGCCGCCGACCGCGAACTTGCCTGCGCGGTCCAGGAATTGGCGCTTGGTGATCTTGCCGTGCGCGTAAAAGTCATACAGGTCCAGAAGTTCCTGGTCGAAGTCTTTTGCCGTCATGCGAGTCATTGTGGATCTCCTGATGAGTTTGGCAGTCTGAAGGGTGGGTAGTATCCGATCTGAAGGTCTTGATTTGATTGAGCGTCTGGCTGGGCTTCCTAAGATAACGCCGGTGACCGTTCCTTGTTCGCGTACAGTTCGCGCAGCGCGTTCTTTTGAACTTTTCCCATAGTGTTTCGCGGCAACTCCTGGACGAGTTCGTAGCGGCGAGGATGTTTGAATCGCGACAGCTTGTTTCTGATGATTGCCTCGATCTGTTCCACCTGAAGCTGTGCTCCAGGCTCGGCAACCAGAGCGGCAATGATTGCTTCACCGAAGTCTTTGTCGGGGACGCCGAAAACCGCCGATTCCTGAACGCCATCGACATCGTTCAAAACGTCTTCAATTTCTTTAGGGTAGACGTTGTAACCACCAGCGATGATCAGGTCTTTTGACCGACCTACAATCGACAGGTAGCCATCCTCGCTGTATTGGCCCAGATCTCCGGTGATGAAAAATCCATTTTCTCGAAGCTCTTCAGCCGTTTTTTCGGGCATTTGCCAATAGCCCTGAAAAACATTGGGGCCACGTACTTCGATCATTCCGATCTCGCCCTGGGGCAGCGGTTCTCCAGTTTCAGGGTTGGTTACGATCACCTCAGTGCCGGGTATGGCCATACCAACAGTTCCCGCGCGACGCTCACCGCCATAAGGGTTAGAGGTGTTCATGTTCGTTTCGGTCATACCGTAGCGCTCAAGGATACGGTGGCCCGTGCGCGTTTCGAACGCCACATGGGTCTCTGCCAGCAACGGGGCTGAGCCGGAAACAAACAGACGCATGTTCTCTGTGATCTCATCGGTGAAACCTTCATCGGCCAGCAATCGGGTATAAAAAGTGGGGACTCCCATTAGAAGGGTCGAGTGGGGCAATTCCTCCAAGATCACACCAGTGTCGAATTTTTTCATCAGCCGCACTTTGGAACCGGCGAGTAGTGATGTGTTCATCGCCACGAAAAGCCCGTGCGTGTGAAAGATGGGCAACGCATGAATCAAGCGATCAGCGTCGGTGATACCCCACAAATCCACAAGGGCTTGGGCATTGGACAGCAGGTTTCGGTGGCTGAGCATCGCGCCCTTGGACCGGCCCGTGGTACCTGATGTGTAAAGAAGCGCCGCGAGGTCGTCCGGCGCGCGATCCACAGTTTCGAATACACAAGGCTGTGCGTCCGCTTCGCGGCTCAAGCTTGGATTTTCGCCGCCCAAGGTCAGCAGCTTTGCACCAGACCGGGTCGCCAATTGTTCGAATTCAACTTTGTCGTGGCTGTCGCAAACGATTAACGCAGGTTGCGCATCAGAGATGAAATAGTCCAACTCCGCCATGGTATAGGCAGTGTTTAGGGGCAGGTAGACAGCACCTGCCTGAACCGAAGCGGCATAGAGCGCAATCGTGTCGGCCTGCTTGGGCGCTTGCACAACGATACGACTGCCAGGGGAAACTCCGCTGTTCTGCAAGACATGCGCGATTTGCGCGGTGCGCTGCAGAAACTCATCATAAGTGACCACCTGGCCATTATCGAGTTGCAGGAATGGAGCCGTGTTGCCCTCGTGGCGGGCAAACAAACTGTCGTAAAGTGTATTAGTCACGCTGTATTTTCCCTTGGCTTTACCGCAAGCGTCGCAGTTGAAGCCGCGCGAATTGAACGCGAGGCTTGGATCGTGGCACGTGTCGCGAATTCTTCGTGGTAACGTTCTGTTTTGTTCAAATCGTAAAGGTAATTGACCATCGCACCTCCGGACTGGGCGCGTCCGTTTGGCGACTGATCTGCCTGGGCATGCAGGTCATGAAGCTCGGCACCATTTCCCAAGTGAAAGCGCGCCACAGGGTCAAGCGGCATGCCATCTTCGCGCTTGGCGAACATCAAGTACCGGGCGGCCATCGCGCGCACGTCCTGCGGTGTTGCTGTTTCTGCAAGCACGGCCTCGGCGGCATGCCCGTGTTCCGGGTTGTCTGTTTCACCAGCCAGCCACCGATTTAGCCCCGGTATCGGCGACAATGTCACAAAGGTATCAAGCCCGCGAAGCTCCCGCGAAAGCTCGGTCACAACCTGCTTTATCAATAGATTCCCAAAGCTGACGCCCGCCAAACCCTTTTGGCAGTTTGAAATGGAATAGAACGCCGCGACCTTTGCCTGCTCGGCTTCGATCGGTTCTGGTGCCTCGGATAGAAGCGTATCTATTGCATCCGGGATTTCGGCGGTCAGAGCGACCTCAACAAAAATCAGTGGCTCATCTGGCATCGAAGGATGGAAGAACGCAAAACAACGACGGTCTGGCGGGTAGAGCCTTCGCCGCAAATCGTCAAGATCGTTGATTTGGTGCACCGCTTCATAGGCGACGATCTTATCCAGAACGCGGGCAGGGGTGTCCCAGCTGATTTGCTTGAGGACAAGAAAGCCCCGGTTGAACCAGCTGCGCAATAAATGGACGAAATCGATATCTGTTCGCTTGAGTTCCGGTTTGGATTTGAGAAAGCGCAGCAGATCAACGCGCATGGCTACAAGTTCCTGCGTCGCACCAGACGGCTGGTTCAGCCGTCGCAATAACTCTTGCCGCCGTGGCTCTGAAACTTGGCTAAGTCTTTCATAAAGGTTGACACTTTGGTCACTGGCGTAGAGGCGGGCTGCTTCAGAAAGCTGATTTGCGTCCAACTCAAGCTTGTCATTCAAAAAGACAAAAAAGTCTAGTTTCTCCGCATCATTCAGGGTGTGGTAGCGCTCAAGGATCGTAGACGCGAGAGTGAATCCTGAAACTTCACCTTCCGCGGACAAAAGCGCCTCACATAGTTCGGCAATGGACCGTTTGTCATCCTTGCCACGCCTTTTGTCGGGACGGTCCAGCAATTGGTTTAGTAGATCACCCAGAAACCAATTCCGCTGCATTTCAGGGCTCCATCTGGCTGCTAAGGTACTCACCTGTTCGGCGGTAGTGATCGATTAGGTGCCGAGTTGCACTATCTGCGTCGTGACTTAATGCGGCGTCCAGGATTTGCTGATGTTCGGCGGCGATGTCTCGCTTTTTGTAGCTCGACCCGCCAGCCGCCAGATAGCGGTAGCGAATGTTCAGGTCATACAGCTGCGAGCAATACCGCAGCAGCAACGGCAATTTCGAATTGTCCAACAAGGCCATATGAAACGCCTTGTGAGCGTCCTCAAAGTCCCGCGCCCCGTTCTGGCTGGCCTTTTTCATATGATGGTGACGTAACACAAGCCGATCTTCCCAGGGCGCATCCGCATTGGTGATGGAAGCGCGCAACGCGGTTTCCTCAAGGTTGCAGCGCAACAGAAGTATTTCCTCAAAATTACACTTGCTGACTGGCGCTGCCCGAAATCCGCGCTGATCAATCCGCTCGACCAACATGTCCGAAGTCAAAAGGCTAAGCGCTTCACGAACCGGACTGGCGCCAGTGTCCAAAAGTCCGCGAAGCTGTTCGATCTTGAGTTTTTGACCCGGAGGTAATTCTCCTGTCAGGATCATTTCGCGCAGCCTTCGATACGCTCCGTGAGTGGCTGATGTCTCTTTGCCCTCAGTGTCAAGCATGGCGTCCATATCCGACTGTTCCTATTTCGCGGCTAATACTCTTGAGTGCACTTAACTGAAGGCACTCGTTCCAGTCGATAGACCAACTGAAAGGTTCAGCGAGCCTTCGTTGATCAACCAGCGTCGAAGTACAAAGCTACGTGCCCCGCTTTTGTGCATAGGATCGTCTTCGGCCAGCTTCCGGGCGGATCCAAGATTGTCGGCGCGATAGATGATCAGGCCCATTCCTTGCATATGCTCGCCGGTTTCATCCGACATGGGGCCTGCAAAAGCCAGCTGCCCCGAACGTTCCAACTGCGCCTGATACGCCAAGTGATCTGGCAGTGACGCCTTTACATCTTCGGGCGCTTTGGCTGGCGTGCTCAGCGCGACGTAAAGCTCCAAAGCAAGCGCACCGCGGCTTTTTGCTTCTGATTTGTAGTCTGCCCAAGCAACCATTTGCCGCCTCCAAAAATATCGATATTATTTGACATATGGCAAAATAGTCGTCAAAAATCAAGCGAACTGACATGGATGGTGAAAATGAAATACCTGGTGGGAGAGACTTCGGAAGGCACAGCGGTTTTTGCTGTAGACGGTGAAAACGCAGTGAATCTAACGGCTTTGGACCCTGCTGTCGGTTCGGATTTGATGGGTTTGATAGCCAAGCCTGAACTGGCCGACTCACTTGCCAGCAAAATTGACGCGGCAGACAGTGTGCCCGTGTCTTCCATCACTCCGGCATTGCCCGTTACCGCTCCAGGAACGATCATTTGCATGGGGTTGAATTACACGGACCACATCAAGGAAGGCGGGTATGATATTCCGGAGTATCCGACGCTGTTCATGCGCGGGAAGAACTCGATCATGGCGGCGGGGCAACCCATGGTGCGGCCTGCCTGTTCCGAGAAGCTCGACTACGAAGCCGAACTTATGCTGATCGTTGGAAAGCGCGGACGCCATATCTCGGAGCAGGACGCACTGGATTATGTCTTTGGCTACACTGTATTTAACGATGGTTCGCTGCGGGACTATCAGCGCAAAACCGTTCAGTGGACGCCCGGCAAAAACTTTGATGACACGGGCGCGGTCGGCCCTCTCACCGTGACTCCGGATGAGTTGCCCGAAGGGGCATCAGGTCTGAAGATCGAAAGCCGTGTGGGTGATGAAATCCTTCAAAGCTCGAATACCGCCAACATGATTTGGGGGGTTCGTCAGGTCATCGCGACGATTTCGGAATATACTACTCTGGAGCCGGGGGATTTGATTGCGCTGGGTACGCCGCCCGGTGTCGGACACGCCAAAAAGCCCAATCCCCGTTGGCTGAAGCCCGGCGAAACCGTTGAGGTCGAGATTGAAGGCATCGGAATCTGCGCCAGCCCAATCATTGACGAAAAGGACGCCAAATCCAAGGTGGCTGCAGCATGAGCGCACCAACCGGGGCAGAGCTGGAGGCACTTCGCGCCAAGGCGCAGCAAGATCACCGCGATCTGCGCGAGCGCATTCCACGCTTGTCGGATGACGCGATCGCCTTGATCTTGCGCGAATCCAGATCGCACTACGCGTGGACCAACAAGCCTGTTTCTGACGACATACTTGAAGAGATCTACGACATCACGATCAACGGCGCGACCAGCATGAATACTTTGCCCGCGCGTTTCGTTTTCGTGAAAAGTCCCGAAGGGAAAGAGCGGCTTGCAAAGTCTTTAAAGCCGAAGAATGTGCCAAAGATGATGGATGCTCCGGTCACGGCGATCATTGCCTATGACATGGACTTCTGGAAGGAACTGCCCTTTCTTTTCCCGCACGAAGACCGTCGGCCATTGTTCGAAAACAAGCCCGACTACGTGGCAGACACGGCCTTTCGAAATGGCACGCTTCAGGGCGCTTACTTCATGATTGCGGCCCGGGCGGTCGGGTTGGACGTCGGCGCCATGTCAGGTTTTTCGAACAAAATCGTCGATGAGGAGTTCTTCGCGGGCACGACGCTCAAGTCCAATTTTCTTTGCAATCTGGGCTACGCGGACGAGACCGGATTGTTCCAGAAGCTTCCACGTTTTCCATTCGAAAAAGTTTGCTCTTATGCATGAGGAGGTGACGCTGTGGCTATGAAAGTGAAACCCGTCGTGACTTACCGCACGACAGCTCAGTGCCCGACTCATGCGCGGACTGAAATACCAATTCGCGATCTAGATGTTGTTGTAGATGAACCCGTCGAACGCGGCGGGACAAATCTTGGTCCGTCTCCGACAGAAACCGCAATGGCAGCCCTGATCGCCTGTACGAATGTCATCGGGCACAAGAACGCACATCGGTTGGGAGTTGACCTCGGCACTGTGACAATCGACGCGAAATGCAGGTTGGACCGGCGTGGTGTGCTGATGGAGGAGGAGATCGATGTTCCGTTTCCGGAAATTGAACTCACCGTGAATTGTGAGACGCCCGCCAGTCAGGAGGAACTGACGCGCGTGGGCGAGGAGACAGCCAAGTATTGCGCCATTGCAAAACTGTTCGAAGCGGCAGGCACTGACCTGACCGTCAACTGGGTCAAAACAAGCAAATAAAGACAAAAGACCCAACTTTCTGGGAGGAGAGAAATGAAAAACTGGACCAAACGCAGCCTAGTGGGCGCTGCTCTGGCGGGCGCCATGGCGATGCCCGTCGCGGCAGAAGAGACCATCTCTGCCGTCGTGATTGATGGCTATCCCGACCGCGCGTTGTGGGTGAAAGAATTCACCAACTTCTTCATTCCAGAAGTGGACAAGCGGCTGGCAAAGTCTGGCGACTACAAGATGAGCTGGCAAGAGAACTATGGAGGTTCGATCGTCAAACCCAAGGGCGTCCTGGAAGGTATTCAGTTGGGCTTAGGGGACATTGGCATCGTTACCACCATCTTCCATTCTTCGAAGCTTCCCAGCCAAGGGATATCGGGCTCGACACCTTTCGTGGCATCGGATTCCCGCGCCGTGGCCAAGGCTGTTGACGAAATCGCTCGTGAATACCCGGCGATGCAAAACGAGTTTGCCGCACAGAACCAAGTTTATCTCGCTACAGGCGTTGTGCTCGACACCTATCAGATTTTCTGCACGGAACCTGTTTCATCGGTTGCTGATCTTGAGGGCCGAAAAATCGCCGGTGCAGGTTTGAACCTGCGCTATCTCGAAGGGATCAAGGATGCCGCCGGTGTACGCGGGGGACTAACCGATTTCTACAACATGCTTCAAACCGGACTTGTCGATTGCGGCATGCTTTGGCCCGAAGCCGCAAAGACGTTTAAGATCGCGGAAGTAGCACCTTACATGCTCAAGGCTGATCTGGGAGCAGTGAATTCGAAGACCATCACCGTCAATGCCGACTACTGGGCTAGCCTCCCGGACGAAGTTAAAGACGTGTTGAAGGCTGTCGCCATCGACTACCGTGACCATGTCGCTGGCATCGCGATGGACCGCGCAGCTGCTTCGCGGGACGCGTATGTTGAAGCGGGTGGAACAATCGTTGAGGTTTCGGACGAAGACCGTGCCGCTTGGGCAAACGCCATGCCGAATGTCGCGCAGGAATGGGCCGCGACGCTGAACGATAACGGCGAGCAGGGCACAGAGATGCTGGCCGCCTATCTTGGAAAGCTGCAGGACGCCGGTTTCACCGGAGTACGTGACTGGACGGCCGAATAACTGGCTGGCGATCCACGAAAGGGTCCTTTCATGCTGAAGACCGCAGTTGCTGGCTTGTCGCGGGTCGCCAAATCGCTTGCTGTCGCCGCCAACGCATTGGGTACGCTTGTCGTCCTAGCGCTGGTGGTCATTCTGAATGTTGACGTCATTGCGCGGGGCCTGTTTTCGGCCCCACTGCGAGGTACCTATGAGATGGTGCAATTCTCGGTCGTGATGATCGTGTTCCTGCAGCTGGCCGACGTTGTCAGAGTGGATCGATTGACGCGCTCAGATGGGTTTCTGAACCTGCTACACCATCGTCGCCCCGGTCTGACAGCTAACCTGAGGCGCATCATCAACGCCATTTCGGCAATCTTCATGGCCTTGATCGCCTATGTAACCTTACCAGAATTTCTTCACATGTGGGAAACACAGGACTACTTCGGAGTGCCCGGTCTTTTCACATTGCCTTGGTGGCCGGTCAAACTGGTCATCGCGTGCGGTACTGCGCTTGCCTGCGTGATCTTCCTGCTCAAGGTCGTCACGGCGCAGGACCGCCCGCAACTTATTCGCACGCCAGAGCATGACGAGGCCGCAGAATGACGCCGATTGAGATTGGCCTGATCTCGGTCATTGCCATAGTCTTTCTGATTTACGCGGGCGTCTACATTCCGATTGCTTTGGGCGTGGTCTCCTTCGTGTCGATCTGGCTGATGCGGGACAACTTCACGCTTGCGCTCAACCTGCTGAAGGTTGCGGTCGGCGACAGCGCGATGGAATACAGTTTCGCGACAATCCCGCTGTTTACCTTTATGGGCCTCATCGTTTCAAAAGCGGGACTAGGCAGGGATATTTACGAGGTCATGACCATGCGATTTCGCAAGGTCAAAGGCGGTATCGGAATGGCGACCGTCGGAGCAAATGCTGTGTTTGCGGCCGTTACCGGGTCGTCCATTGCGTCCGCATCAGTGTTCACCAAGGTCTCGGTCCCGCAGATGATGGCGCAGGCATATAATCCACGTTTTGCGGTTGGGGTTGTGGCCGGGTCGTCGGTTTTGGGGATGATTATTCCACCCTCGGCGATGCTGATCATCTATTCCTTTGTCGCCGAACAGTCCGTAGGGGACATGTTTCTGGCGGGAGTAATACCCGGTATCATGCTGGCAATAGCTTATGTGGGCGCGATCTGGTTGATGGGCCGTTTTACACCTGCATTTGTGGGCGGCCGGGTCGTCGAAGACACCGAATGGATGTCCGGGCGCGAGATCGCATCCAAGACCCTGCCCACATTGTTCATTATCACGGTAGTGCTCGGTGGCATTTACACAGGATGGCTAACCGCTGTCGAGGCGGGTGCCGCCGGGGCACTGGTTGCGCTCGTGATTGCAGTCGTACGCAAGTCCATGACACCAAGAGCGTTCTGGGACGCGTTGCTGGAAACCGGTCACATTACAGCGGCGATCTTGTTCCTGATTACGGCGGCTTCGATCTATAGTCGCATGCTGGGGCTGGCCGGGCTGCCAAATCAGTTGCAGGATTTGCTCGCGGGAAATTCCGCGTCCTTTTGGTCGATCATGCTGCTCTACGTTCTCTTGATGCTTTTTCTGGGAACTTTGCTCGATACTGCGTCCATCATTCTGATCGTCGTCCCGCTGTTCCTGCCCATGGCCGAAGCCCTGGACATGTCGTTGATCTGGTTTGGCATTATCACTGTGGTCGGCGCCGAAATCGGGCTTTTGACCCCGCCTTTGGGCATATCTTGCTTCGTCATCAAATCGACGATCAACGATGACCGAATATCGCTCAAGGATGTATTCATGGGCGCACTTCCCTTTGCGTTCGTGATGCTGATCGTTCTGTTTATTCTGATCGAGTTCCCGATCCTCAGCCTTGCCCTGATTTAAGGAGGCGCAGATGCGCTCTGTTACCAAAGACAATATCACCGACGTGTTCATGGGATACCTGTCCAAGGACACCGATCCGCGGATGAGAGAAATCATGGGGTCTCTGGTCAAACACCTCCATGACTTCGCTCGGGAAACCAACTTGACACATGACGAATGGCGCGCCGGGATTGCGTTTCTGGAGGGATGCGCTGCCGTGGAATCAGAGGACAGGCATGAGTTCGTGCTCGCCTCGGATGTGCTAGGCCTTTCGTCATTGGTGGACATGTTGCATTCAAGTTCTGATGCAACAAGTTCATCCGTACTTGGCCCTTTCCATGTCTCTGGCGCGCCGCCTCTGCCATTCGGCGGGGATATGAAGCGCCACTACGGTGGACCTGTGCTGCTTTCTGAAGGCGTGATCCGGGACACCGATGGTAATCCGATTTCCGGTGCAGAACTGGATATCTGGCAAACCGCGCCGAATGGAATGTATGCAAGCCAAGACGAAGAACAGGACACCTATTCATTCCACGCTCTGATGACGGTTGGGGAGGATGGAAAATATGCGTTCACCACGGTCAAACCGGTGGAATACACAGTTCCGTCGGATGGACCCGTCGGAGACATCCTACGGGCGTGTGGGCGCCATCCTTGGCGGCCTTCGCACCTACACTACATCGTCAAGGCTCCTGGCTACCGTTCTTTGGTGACCGAGATTTTCCCCGACGACGATCCTTATTTGGATCAGGACACGGTGTTTGGAGTTCGGGACGATCTGGTGATGACCTATGTCGAACGGCCGGCTTCAGAATTTCCGGACGGCATGGAACTTTCTGGTACGATCACCGAACCATTCTTGCACGTGAAATTCGACGTGACGCTTGCCAGATTCTGAATAATATTGAGGAGGCATGTGGTGCTTAAACACATCTGCATTTTGAGTGCCGCGCTGTTTTGCAGCAGTGCCATCGCACAAGAGCGCCCGATCTTTGACGCGCATATTCATTACAGCCACGACGCCGTCAAACTGGTGCCACCAGAACAGGTGGCTAAAATCCTTCGGGATGCGGGTGTGCGGAAAGCACTGGTTTCCAGCTCGGATGACAATGGCACTCAGCTTTTGTTAGCCGCGGCACCGGACATCGTCGTTCCAGCACTGCGCCCGTACCGTCGTCGCGGTGAAATCAACACATGGATGCACGATGAAACTGTAATTGACTATTTGGAAGAAAACCTGGCCAAGAACGACTATGAAGCCATCGGCGAGTTTCACGCTTACGGCGACGACATCAAAACGCCGGTCATCCAGCGCATGATTGCACTGGCGAAAGAGCGGAACCTCATTCTACACCACCACGGCGATCGAGAGGCAGTGGACCTGATCTTCGAAACCTGGCCTGAAGCTCGGGTATTGTGGGCGCACTCTGGCTTTGATGATCCAGCGAGCGTTGTTGACGCGCTGGACACGTATCCCAGGCTTTGGGCCGACCTGGCGTTTCGTTCAGACATGGCTTCACGAGGCAGAATTGACCCCGATTGGAAGGAGGCTTTCGAAGCCCATCCGGATCGTTTCATGGTTGGTACGGATACATTTGCCCCGGAACGTTGGTATTACGTAGGACCTCATGCCGATTTTTCGCGTGAATGGCTGGATTTACTGCCGGACCAGATTGCGGACAACATCGCCTTTGCTAACGCAGAACGTTTGCTGACATCAAAATGATCCGTTGCGCCGTCTGTTTTATGATTTGGTCCAGCACGGCTTTTGCTTGTGACGTAATTGGGCAACGTATGAATTCGGAAGTTCAAAACGCACCCGAGATTTATCTGTCCGTCGATGAAATTCCGTTGGCTCAACCGTTTTCCGTACTGGTTTCTATTTGTAGTGAAACTGCCGTGGGCCAAATGCGTGTGGATGCAGTCATGCCCGCTCATCGACACGGTATGAACTATACCCCCAAAGTTAGCGCATTGGGCGGCGGAGCGTTCCTTGTTGATGATATGCTGTTTCACATGCCGGGTTTGTGGGAGCTGCAGGTTGATGTCGACGTCAATGGCCAATCAATTTTCTATACGTCAGAAATTACGCTGAAATGAAGCTGTGGTTTACAGCTGCGCTAATAGCCCTGACAGGTGCAGTGCGTGCAGAGGTCTTGTTATCTGCAGACGAAATTGAACAAACGCTTTCCTTTGGGCCTTGGCCACCATCCTTCCATTCGGACCCAAGCAATAGAGTTTCGAACAATGCCAGAGCGATCGCGCTTGGAGAGTCCTTATTCACCGATCCGGTGTTATCCGTCGACGGTGCATTTTCTTGCGCAAGTTGTCATGATCCGGAACAGGCATTTACAACTCCAGAGGCGCGGGCGCTCGGCCGTGTACTGTTAGATCGAAACACTCCATCACTGCGGAACCTAGCCGGACTCCGCTGGTATGGGTGGGGTGGCAAAAGCGATAACCTTTGGGCAGCTAGCCTGCATCCGATCATCGAAGAACAAGAGATGGCGCACAGCCCCGAAAGCCTAAAAACAGCAATGTCTGAAAGTGCCTACATTGATGACTTTGAAGCTATTTTTGGCGTCATCCAAAATCAGGGCCCAGAGCTTGTTTTGGTGAATGCCGCGAAAGCTCTTTCGGCTTACTTGGGGACTTTGGTTACAGACCGGACGCAGTTTGACGATTTTCGCGATGCCTTAGAGCGTCGAGATTTTCCAGCGGCTGCCTACTACCCCGAGGCAGCCCAGCGAGGTCTTCAGCTGTTTTTAGGGCGCGGGAATTGCGTATTTTGCCACAACGGCCCGAGGTTTTCCAACAATGAGTTCCACGATGCTGGTGTGCCATATTTTTTGAATGAAACCGAGGTCGACGAAGGTCGGTTTAGTGGATTGAACTTTTTGCTCTCAAGCCCCTATACACTGGACGGCGACTGGAATGACGATCCAGATAGGCAAGGTGCTTGGGCGGTTCGTAATCTACGCCGAAGCCACGCTGATTTTGGAACCTTCCGCACGCCCAGCCTGCGCGGAGTGGCTGAAACCGCACCGTACATGCATGACGGCAGCCTAAAGGATCTGAACGCTGTGGTCCGACATTACAGTAAAATCAATACCGAAAGGCTGCACGCCGACGGTGAAGCCATTCTCTCGCAATTGAATTTGTCTGAGCAAGAGATTGCAGATTTAGTTGCGTTTTTGATGACGCTGTCCAAGGCGCCTTACTAAAGCGTTTGTGTTTAAAGCCCGGGAATGGGCTATTTGGCAAGCTGGTTCGGCGACTATCGTTAGCAGTGCGGATGAGGGGGTGCTGCTCGCTCTGGGTCAGAATTGCTTGACGTTTGGGTCAGAAATGGATGACGTGATCGGCCGATTTGTGGAGGTTTTGAAGTCGATTGAGTCAAATATCAGTGACGTTCCACATGTCCTTGTAGGGCGACACATAGTTCTGCCACCAGCGACAGAACCTTGCCATTTTCGCTTCACTTCCTTCATCCAGCACCCAGACTGATTTCATTGGTCCTGACTTCCTTTTGGGAAATTCATGGCTGATTTGCAGATCAGACGCCGAAGGTGCCTGTTCCTGCTGATCTGCCACGTGGCGAACGCGGATGGGGGCGAGGCAATGCTATTCGACAATAGTGGTGCGGCCCGCAGGCACAGCCGAGGACACGGTGTTGTCTAATAGGGTTGCCCGAGGGGGAAGGCAGCGTCTTGTCCACTTCTACAGCAGCCAGATAGGAAACCTGACGCAAGCTCTACTTAAGCAACAAAGCGCCGCTTAGGTCAAAATGCTTCGGGAACATTGCGCGCAGAAATCGAAAAACAATTCTCATTGCTTCGTCACGATCAAATGAATCCGGGTGGAGTAGGTAATCTGTCCACATGCCTTCCAGCATTGCGAGTGTGCCGTGCGTAGCATCCCTAGCAACTTGATTAGGGTGTTCGCTTCCAGCTTCTTTCGCAATTCGAGCGAATGCGTTGAAAACCAGATTACGAAGCTTAGCATCGCGGGTATCTGAAAACGCAGCGATTGCCGCTCTGTTTCGGGCCTCGCCTCGAAACGCGTACCAAATGGAAACGTTTTTCTTATTGAGAATGGCTTCACTCAAGTCGCCCCGAACAATCATCTCAATATGTTCCTGTCCGGTTTGCCCGGTCGTTTCCAACAGGTCGTAAATGCCATTGTAGTATTGTTCGGATGAGTAGCGGGCGGCTTCGTCAACCAAATTGTCTTTGCCGCCAAAATGAAGGTGAATCATGCCGCGGGACAGTTCGGCGCGTTGAATGATTTCGCTGACGGAAGTCTCGGAAATCCCTTTTTCTGCAACCGAGTCGAGTACTGCCTCGATCAGGGAAAGGCGGTTTCGCTCGCGTATTTCTTGTCGTCTTCCAGTCATTGGATCAGGCGGCTCTGTTTGTTTTCAGTCTCTTGCGGTGTCTTCTAATGGCCGGTGTGAATTTGGCCATCCCCAGTTGCGAAATTATCAGTTGACACAGCTAGTCCAAAAATTCCAGATTTAAATGGACGATTGTCCATTTTGTGATCGACATTGTCGTGCCACCGAAAACGAAGCTCAGCAGGGAAGCATGGCCGGAGTACTACGAAGTGAAACGGGCAAGGGCCTGGCACTGAGCGCGCCTGCGACGCTCTATGTCGGCCTGCTCGTGGCTGTTCCGCTTTGCATTCTTGTCGCCTACAGCTTTTGGACCCAGACCTATGTCGAGATTGACCGCACACTGACCTGGGCGAATTACCAAGAGGCGTTTACCGACCCGCTGGTTCGACATCTGATGATCCGGTCGGTCGCGATTGCGGGGGCAGTGACATTGGCGACGGTCGGTCTGGCCTATCCGATTGCCTACTTCATCGCGTTTCGGACGCAGAAAAAAACCCTCTGGCTATTGCTGATTACCATCCCGTTTTGGAGCAGCTACCTGCTGCGGGTGTTCAGCTGGAAATTGATCCTTGGCTTCAATGGGGTGATGAACTCAGCATTGATTTCGCTGGGGCTGATACAGGAACCGCTTACATTCCTGCTCTACAATGAATTCGCCGTTGTCCTTACACTTGCACATGCCTGGGCGCCGTTTGCGATCCTGCCGATTTATGTGTCGCTGCAAAAGATCGACCGCAGCCTCTTGGAGGCCGCAACCGATTTAGGGTGCAGCAAGTTGGAACGGTTTGTGCGCGTAACTTTGCCCCTGACGGTGCCAGGGATCATCGCCGCTTGCTTGATCATTTTCATCCCCACGGTTGGCGACTATGTCACGCCAGCCCTGGTCGGCGGTTCGCAGGGAAAAATGGTGGCCAATTTGATCCAGGTTCAGTTTGGCGCGGCCAATAATTGGCCATTGGGTGCAACCCTGTCTCTGCTTGCCATGCTTTCGGTCGGTTGCGTCGCAATCCTGTTTGTGGTGGTCGTCACCGCACTGGGGCGGAGGATCAGATGACCAAGGCTATTCGTATCCCATGGTTGCTTGTTTACGCGATCGCCTATCTGGTGTTTCTGTACCTGCCAGTTCTGCTCTTGCCGCTGTTTTCATTTAATGACGGAACCATCGTGGCTTTCCCGCTAAAGGGGTTCACGTTGAAGTGGTACGCGCAGTTGGGTCAGCAAGACACGTTGCTGCAGGCGATGGTCAATTCGCTGATCGTCGGCAGTGTGACTGCCTTGATGGCGACGTCTCTGGGCCTGTTCGCCGCGCGCGCCTATGTCCGGTACCGTTTCAAAGGACGGGAATTCTCCGAAGGTCTGGTCATGCTCCCGCTGGTCGTGCCCGGTATCATTGTCGCCAGTTCGATGCTGGTACTGTTCATCAGCGTCGGGTTGAAACCTTCACTGACAACCGTGATTCTTGGGCATGTATTCGTGGCTTTGCCCTTTTCCGTATCGATCATGAAATCGGCCTTTGACGATTTCGACCAGTCGTTGGAAGAGGCTGCCTTCGACCTCGGCGAAAGCGTTGTGGGAACCTTTCGGCGTGTCACTCTGCCTATTGTTGCGCCCGGCATCATCGCCAGCCTGCTGGTGACATTCACCGTGTCGTTTGATGAATTTGTCCTGGCCTTTTTCCTATCCGGGAACAGCCCGACATTGCCGGTCTATATCTGGAGCCAGATCCGCTTCCCGGCAAAATTGCCCAACACGCTGGCGCTTGGGTCGTTGCTTTTGCTGTCTTCGGTCCTGCTGCTGTTGATTGCCGAGTATTTCCGCCGCCGTTCCACCCAGTCCTCGGATTGAAGCCAAAGGAAATGAACAAGATGAGCGAACAGAACATCATCGAAATTCAGGGCGTTGAAAAACGCTTTGGCTCCTTTGTGGCTGTGTCCGATCTGAACCTGACCTTGAAAGAGGGTGAGTTTTTTTCGCTGCTTGGGCCTTCGGGCTGCGGCAAGACCACGGCCCTCCGCATCATCGCCGGGTTTCAGGATCACGAAGAGGGCGAGATCCGGATTGATGGGCGCGTAATGGGCGAGGTGCCTGCCAACAAACGTCCCACCAATATGGTGTTTCAAAGTTATGCAATCTTTCCGCACTTGAATGTGGGCGACAATGTCGGGTTCGGTTTGCGCAAGACAAAGCTCTCGCGCAAGGAAATCAAGGAGCGCGTTGCTGAAGCGCTTGAGATGGTTGAACTTGGCGGCTTGCAGGACCGCAAGGCCAATGAATTGTCGGGCGGTCAGCGTCAACGCGTGGCGCTTGCTCGTGCGTTGGTTATGCGGCCGAAAGTGCTGCTGTTGGATGAGCCTCTTTCCGCGCTGGACAAAAACCTGCGCGAAGCCATGCAGCTGGAAATGCGCCGTCTGCAGCAAAAGCTTGGAGTTACCTTCGTCATGGTCACGCATGACCAATACGAGGCGATGACCATGTCCGATCGCATCGGTGTCATGTTTGCTGGGCAGCTCAAGCAGGTCGACAAGCCCGAAGTTCTGTATTCTCAACCGTGCAATCGGGAAGTGGCTTCTTTTATCGGTGGAATGAACTTTCTGGATGCTGAGGTAACGGCTGAAAATTCTGAAACGCTGGAAGTAACTGTTCAGGGGTTTGGGCAGATGACGATTGGGGTGAATCCAAACGTTCATATGCATGACAAAGAACTGCTGGTCGGCGTTCGGCCCGAACAATTGGAGATCAGCGCAGAAAAACCGGAAGGCTACGACGCTTATGTTCAAGGCGTGGTATCGGACGTCGCCTTCTATGGTGAGAGCGTCCATTATTATGTGCGCATCGACGGATTGCCCGAAAGCATCGCCGTCGCAGTGCCCAACTACTTTCACACAGTCGATCACAGCCGGGGCGATACCGTCTGGCTTGGTGTTCAAAGCGCCTCGGTGATCGATTTGGGCAAACGTGAATCATGAATCTGTGGGAGGAGACAAATGAGTAAAACAGCACCACTTATGGCAGCAGTAGTTGCCACCTTTGCCGCCAGCCAAGCTCTGGCGAACGCCGCTGATCTGACCGTTTTTGACTGGTCCGGATATGAGGATCAGGGTTTCTACGGCGACTATGTCGAAAAATACGGCGGCGCGCCTAGCTACACCTATTTTGGCAGCGTTGAAGAAGCGTTCACAAAGCTTCAGTCCGGTTTTGAAGCTGATTTGGCCCATCCCTGCACGGATGCCCTGAGAAAGTGGGTAGCGGCAGACATGATCAAGCCGATTGACACCAGCAAGCTGGAAAACTGGGACAAGCTGATGCCCAAGATCAAAGAGGTCGATGGCATCACCATTGATGGGCAGACCTACATGGTGCCGTTCGAATGGGGCAATACTGGTCTTATCTATCGAACAGATATGATTTCTGCAGATGACGTTTCGCTGCAATTGCTTGCCGATCCTGCATATCAGGGCAAAGTCGCCATTCCGGACGCCGCTTCCAGTGCCTTTGCAATGGCGGCATTGGCAACCGGCGCCTCCAGCTATACCGATATGAGTGACGAGGAATTCCAAAAAGCGGCGGACTACCTGCGCGCGATTCATCCGAACGTGCGCTTTTATTGGTCTGACGCCGGCCAACTGGATCAGGCAATTGCCAGCGGTGAGGTCACGCTGGGTTGGGGATGGAACCAATCGGAACTGAACCTGATCTGGAACGAAACGCCAGCGGTCATGATGCGTGATGTAGACAAAGGTATCGCAACTTGGGTCTGCGGTTATGTGCATCTGAAATCTGCCAAGCAGTCGGATGAGCAAGTCTATGACATGCTGAACGCGCTCAGCTCTGCGGCAAGCGGTAAATACATCATTGAAAGCTGGGGTTATGCCCACGCCAATGAAGACGCTTTTGCACAGGCAGACCCGGAGCTGATCGAAACCTACGGGTTTTCGGATGTGGACAGCTTCTTTGAAGGCAGCCTGTTCTTTGACGCTGTTAACCCCGAGCTGGAGGCCAAGATGTTGAAGGAATTCGAGCGCATCAAAGCTGGCTTCTAAGGGCACTCTTACAACACAGCCGGGAATGGTGGGGACGTAGAAATCCTTCCATTCCCACGAACCAATTTCCAATTTCCTTGGAGGAAGCGCGGCAATGTCAGGCGCTGACGAATATTCTGTTCTCTTCGAACCGGTCAAGATCGGGCCAGTAACGGCTCGAAACCGGTTCTACCAGGTGCCCCACTGCAATGGTTTGGGTCATTTGCGACCTCACGCCGAAGCTGCCATGCGGGCGATGAAAGCCGAGGGCGGTTGGGCGGTGGTGTCCACTCAGGAGGCCGAGATTCATCCGACTTCAGATTTGTCTCCTTATTCTGAAAACCGAATTTGGGACGATCAGGATATTCCCGCACTGCGTCTGATAACCAACTCAATTCATGAGAAGGGCTCGCTCGCGGCAATCCAATTGGCGCATAACGGGCACCATGCCCAAAACCACCTGACCCGCGCGCCTCTGCTGGCCCCATCAGAACTTGTCTTGCAGACTCCATACCCGAAACAGGCAAGGGCAATGGACAAGGCTGACATTCGAGAATTTCGCAAGTGGCATCGCGCGGCGGCTCGTCGCTCGCGCGAAGCCGGGTTCGACATTGTGTATGTCTATGCGGGGCATCACATGACATTGCCTCATCATTTTCTGCTGCCGCAGTTCAATGATCGGACGGATGAATATGGAGGTTCGTTGGAGAACCGGGTGCGACTGACCCGCGAGCTTCTGGAAGAAACCAAGGAAGAGGTCGGAGATGATTGCGCCATTGCCCTTCGGTTTGCGGTTGATGAAATGCTCGGGTCAGAGGGGATGCAAGCGCAGGAAGAAGGCCGTGCAGTAGTCGAATTGCTGGCCGAGCTTCCAGACCTTTGGGATGTTAATGTGGCGGATTGGAGCAACGACTCTGCGACGACCCGGTTCGAGCCCCGCGACGGCTTTCAGACCTCATACATCGAGTTCGTGAAACAGGTGACTTCTAAGCCTGTTGTGGGCGTCGGGCGTCTTACGTCGCCGGACTTGATGGCGTCACTGGTCAGGAAGGGCATCCTTGATTTTATCGGCGCGGCGCGACCATCCATCGCCGATCCGTTTCTGCCCAACAAAATTAGGGAAGATCGCATCGAAGAAATACGTGAGTGTATCGGTTGCAATATCTGTGTTTCATCCGACTCTCTCGGCGTCCCAATACGCTGTACTCAAAACCCGACTATGGGTGAAGAGTGGCGGAGGAAATGGCATCCTGAGATCATTGAGCGTCGGGTAAACGAGGAAGCTGCGCTTGTTGTCGGCAGCGGACCAGCCGGACTTGAATGCGCCATGCAATTGGCGCGGCGGGGCTACGAGGTAACTCTGGCGGAAGCAAAGCAAGAGTTCGGCGGCCGTGTGATGCAGGAAGCTGCCCTGACCGGGCTATCCGCTTGGAAGCGCGTGACAGATCACAGAATCTACGACCTGCAACAACGCGGGAACGTTCAACTGTTCACCGACAGCCGTTTGTCAGCCAGTGAGGTCATCGAGTTGGGTATACCGAACGTCTTTGTTGCAACCGGCGCAAAATGGCGGCGAGACGGGCGCGGGAAATCTGCATTTCACGGTGCACCAATCGGTTTAGGTTCTCAGATTTTCACTCCGGATGACATTGTGGCCGGAGTCATGCCGCAGGACGGCCCGATTGTGGTCTACGATGATGATCAAGCCTATCTCGGTGGAGTCTTGGCTGATCATTTGGCTCAGGTTGGGCGAGAGGTTGTCTTTGTAACGCCGGCCTCAATAGTTTCGCCGTTTACCGAATTGACGTTGGAGCAGACCAAAGTGCAACGCAGTCTGTTGGAAAAAGGCGTTCGTCTGAACCTGTCCCAGACCTTGGCCGGTGTCGCGCCCGGCCAAGCGACATTGCAGTGCGTCTACACGGGGCGAGAGAACTTCATTGAATGCAGCTCCGTGGTACTGGTGACGCAGCGAATGCGAGAAACCACTCTTTACGACGAGCTTTGCGGTTTGACAGCAAGTCCGCTGGAAACGTTGGAATTAATCGGAGATGCCGCAAACCCCGGCTTGATCGCGGATGCTGTATATTCGGGTCACATGGCTGCCCGGAATTTCGAACGTAACGCGGACGACATCGACCGTGAATTCTTCCGCCGGGAAGTCATTTCCCTTGAATCTGCATGAGGTGCGCTATGCCAAAAGATGACTTGCAAGTAATGCGCGACTTGATGGATGCGCAGCGGGAAGGTTTCGCCATGCCGCGCCATTTCTATACCTCTCAGGCAGTATACGACAACGACATCAGCACGTTCTGGAACCGCAACTGGATCTGGGTCGGCCATGTCAGCCAGGTCGCCGAACCGGGCAACTACTTCCTGTTCGATTACGGCCCGGAATCCATCATCATCGTTCGGGATCGCGAAGGCGAGGTGCGCGCGCATCTGAACGTGTGTCGCCACCGTGGATCGCGGGTTTGCATCGAACAGAAAGGCAAAGCCCGGAACTTCATATGTCCGTATCATGCATGGACATTTGACCTGAACGGCAAGCTGCGAAACGGGCGATCGATGGGACAGGACTTTGACCTAAGCCAGTATGGGTTGTTCCCTGTTCAGGTGAAGACTTTTCAGGGTCTGATCTTTGTCTGCGCCGCAGAAGATGCTCCGCCGCTGGATGCTGCCCTTGAAAGGCTGGCCCCGCTTTCAAAGCCGTTCGATTTTGAAAACCTGAAGGTCGCGCATGAGGCGTCATACCCGGTTCCGGCAAACTGGAAACTGGCTTTGGAAAACTACTTGGAATGCTATCACTGCGCGCCATCCCATCAGGATTATTCGCGTAGCCATTCTCTGAAAGACCCTGCTCAGGTTCTGGAGTTCAGCGGTGCGCTTCATGAGCGGATGAACGAAGCCGGAATTCCCACTGAGGTGCTTGATCTGACGGGAGAAAATGCGGACGCGCCGGGCGCAGATGTATATTGGCGGCGCTACCCCTTGTTCCCCGGTTATGTGACCGGCAGCAAGGATGGAGCGCCTCTGGCGCCGCCTTTGGGCGAACTGAAATCTCTCGATGGAGGAGCAACTGATCTGGGCATCGGCACACTGAACTACTTCCTCGTCTATGCAGATCACGTGGTTGGGTATCGGTTCGTCCCGCGTGCCCTGCAAGAAACAGATATTCAGATCGTCTGGTACGTGCGCAGCGACGCAGAACAGGGCCGCGACTATGACAAGGATGCGCTGACATGGCTCTGGCATGTCACATCGCTCGATGACGAGCGGATCATACGGCACAATCAGGAAGGCGTGAACTCGCACCATTTCGTCCCAGGGCCGTTGTCCGAGATGGAATGGAGCATTCCCGGTTTCTATCGCAACTATTTCAGCATGATCTGACACGCTCAGAATTCGGAGACTAAACATGACAGAGTTAACGCAGCGCAGATCACGACGGCGCGGTGGTGGGCGTGAAGCACGTGCAGCAGTGCGGACCAGCAATGTCGCTTCCCAAGCAATCTGGCCGGGCATTTCGGGTGGACGATACAGGCCTCTTTCAGACGCGGACATGTCGTGTATTCATGAAGCCGCCCTTGGCATTCTGGAGCGTACGGGTGTCGGTGATCCAACGCAGGAAGTTCTTGATCTAGTGCTGCCCAAAGGGGCAACGGTGAACGAGTATGGTAGGCTGTGCTTTCCTCGCGCGTTGATGGAAGATCTTTTAGCTAAGGCGGCCAGCGAATTTTATGTCCATGCGCGCGGATCTCGGGCCGGTAAGGACGATATGCACTGCACCAAGGACAAGGTGTACTACGCAAACTCCGGCACCGCTGTGACAACGTTCGACGCAGAAACGCGCAGTTACCGGCCATCAACTCTCAAGGACATCTACGATTTCACCCGTCTGGTAGACCGGCTCGACAACATTCACATGACTGGCGACACGGTTCTGGCAACGGATGTGCCGCAGGACTACGAGCATGACATGAGCATGCTCTACGCGATCTTGGCGGGTTCCGAAAAGCCATCCTGTCTGACGTTCCGTACGCGCGAGCATATTCAGGACGCGATCCATTTATTCGATCTGGCTTCGGGCGGGGAGGGCAAGTTCCTTGAAAAGCCCTCGGTCATTTTTGGCGGTTGCCCCATTGTTTCACCGCTTAGGTTCGGGCGGGAAAACCTGGAAATCCTGATTGATACAGCGAAGATGGGACTTGTCTGCGATTTGGCTGTTCCGCCACAAGCTGGGGCGACTTCACCTGCGCCGTTGGCCGGAACACTGGCCCAAGCCGTAGCTGAGACCTTGTCATGCGTCGCCATTGCAAACTTGATCAATCCGGGCACCCCGGTCGTCTTTGCGGCATGGCCGTTTATTACCGATCTGCGCACCGGTTCCTTCACTGGTGGAAGCGGAGAGCAAGCGTTGATCTCCGCGGCGGCAATTCAGATGGGCAACTTCTACAACCTGCCGACCAGCGTCGGGTGCGGCATGACGGATTCCAAGATACCTGATGCGCAATATGGTTTGGAGAAGGCGTTGACCTTCGCGTTGGCAGCCCATGCTGGGGCCAACCGGCTCTGTGAATTTGGCGGGATGGTTGGCAGCCTGATGGGCTGTAGTTTCGAGTCCATGGTCATCGACAACGAGGCCGCTGGTATGATCTCAAGAACACTTCGTGGGATCGAGGTGAGCGACGACACGCTGTCGGTCGACGTCATTCATGAATGCGCAATTGATCCCGGTCACTTCCTCGGCAACGCGCAGACTTTGCAATACATGGAAACCGAGTATGTCTACCCGACCCTCATGGACCGAGAGCTGACCGATACTTGGGAAAAAGCTGGTCGTCAGGACATGTTCGAACGGAGCCGATCCGTTGTGGATGACATTCTGTCCAATCACTATCCGAACTACTTTGGCAGCAAGGTGGACGAAGAGGTTCGGTCCAGGTTCCCGATCAAATTGCCCCCCGAGGCAATGCGCGCTGGGTAAGCGCCGCTGAGCGTAGGGCGGGCGCGGTTGTGCCTAAGTTTTGAATACGCCTTGGCGCGTCAGGTCTTCGGTTGTTAGCCGGATTCCTTTTTCAAGGATGTCAAACATCTCGTTCAACTCGCCCTCCGTGATGATCAGCGGAGGGGAGAACACACACATGTTGATGATGGGCCGCAAGATCAGGCCGTTTTCCTGGCAATATTGATCAATCATCGCACCAACGGACTTATCAAGATCCAATTGATTGTTAGCCTCGGCGTCCGCAACGCACTCAACGCAACCAACCAGTCCCATACCGCGGGCATCGCCGACCAGCGGCAAGTCGGCCAGAGCCTGAAGACGCTCTTCGAACAAGGGCGTGATCGCGCGGACATGTTCCAGAACGCCGTCGCGCACCATGATTTCAATGGTTTTCAAACCTGCCGCTGCGCTCACTGGGTGGCCCGAATATGTGAAACCATTTGAAAAGGTGGCATCCTGCCCGTTGTCTCCGCTCACATCTGCAATCAGCCGGTCAGAGATAATACAGGCCCCCATGGGTACATACCCTGACGTCATGCCTTTGGCGCAGGTGATGATATCAGGTTGAATTCCAAAGACGTCTTCCGAAGCAAACCAATGTCCAAGCCGCCCAAAACCGGTTACGACCTCGTCTGAAATATACAGGACATCGTATTTCCGGCAGATTTCCAGGCAGCGCTGATGATACCCCCGTGGAGGCACAATGACGCCACCAGAGCACAAGATCGGTTCAGCGATGAAAGCAGCGACCTTGCCTGCTCCAGTCTGCAGGATCGTGTTCTCCAGATCAGCAATTTTTTCGTCCAGGAAATCATTGATCGTCTGATCGGGGCGACGCGTATACGGGTTCACATTCGGTAGGAAACGCGTAAGGTCCGAGGCCTGATCCAACCAACCTTTGTCGCGCTCTTTTCCGGAAACCGAGGCCGCCAGGTACGTCGATCCGTGATAGGCCTTCTGCCGTGAGATTACGATCTTCTTTTCAGGTTTGCCCAGCAGGTTGTTGCGGAATTGTACAAAACGTATGGCGCTATCAACGGCCGTTGATCCACCCGTTGTGAAGAACACGTGGTTTAGGTCACCCGGGGTTCTCTTGGCAATCTCATGTGCCAACCGGGCTGGAGCCGAGTTGGCATTATTGAAGGGCGAAAAATACGCCATCGCTTTCGCCTGCTGCGCCATCGCATCGGCAATCTCGGTGTTTCCATATCCCAGTTGAACACACCACATCCCGGCAGGCCCGTCTATCAGGCGCTTTCCGTCCTCCGTCACGACGTGGATACCAAGACCGCTTTCGGCAAAAGTTCGTTCATTTTGGCCTAGGTACGACATCCCCTCCCACGGGTGCAGGAAGTGTTTGTTGTCCCAGTCACGTACAGACTGAAAATCGGAGTTCAAGAGTGTCATTTGGAACCTGTATGAAACACTTATCACAAAATGAACAAACATTCATTCAGTGTCAATCCTTGAACTTCTGCTCCTCTAGATGCGACAAGTAACAGGCGCGTTCCTCAACAAAGGAAAAAGACATTTCTGCCAAGACTGATATCCCAACTAATGCACGAGATTTGAGCAAGCTGCAGAACCGAAAGCAGTTGATCCACGCGGCAGCAGACGCAATCCATAAGTACGGAATTCGCGGAACGACCTCGGCAAGAATTCAGGAGCTGTCAGGGTTATCGCGGGGAATGGTGAACCTGCACTTTGGCTCAAAGGAGAAGCTGCTGCTCGCCGTGGCAGAGGAGCTATCAGCGCGGTACGCAAGGCAATGGAAGGCAATCGCAGATAACCCCGAGTTTGGCCCTGCGGACAAGCTGATCTCTATCATAAAAGCTGATTTCAACCCGTTGGTCCTTAATGCGCGGGACGTTGCGATCTGGTTTTCGTTTCGGGCCGAAGCGCTCTCGAATCCACACATTTTTCCTTTCATCGACTCGCGGGACAAAGGTTTCCGAGCGGTGATCCAAGACCTGTTGAAGCAAATTGAGAGTGAAGGTGAGTACGAAGACATCGACGCCAAACTTGCAACAGACGCTTTGATTGCTTTGCTGGAAGGACTCTGGACCGACTACCATTTGCACTCAGAAATCTTCAATCCCGAGGAGGCTTTGAAGATCTGCCTGTATGTATTGCAGTCAATGTTTCCGAAGCACTTTGTGACACAGTCGTTTCACATGTGACCGCGACAAAATGATTGAGAGTGTACTAGGGTTAATCACAAACCAGTTCGGGTTTCGCGGTTCAATCGGCGCAGGTCGTTTATCATTGCTTTGGCCAGAGAGACGCACATGAGCAGCAAGACGACACTGAACGGCAGCGCGCCGATTATCATGGAATTGGTCAAAGCCTCTAATCCGCCGCCGCCAGCGACAAGCAGAGTTCCAATGACAAGGGCCAGAAGAACGCCCCACAGGATACGATGAAGCGGGCTGGTGTCTTCAGACCCACCGGACATGATCGTGTTCATCACAAGGATGCCAGAGTCGGCGGAAGTAACAAGGAATGTCATGGTTAACATCACGCACATGACACTCACTACCGTGAGCAAGTTGCCCGATAGCATTTCCCCCAAGGTGACAAACAGTGTTGCCGTCGTTGAAGCGGCCAGGATAGATCCATTTGCATCCCCGTTAAGCTCCAAATCGATGGCGGCCCCGCCAAGTATGGCCATCCACGCGAAGCACACGAGGGAAGGGGCAATGACGGCCCCAAGTATGAATTCGCGTACGGTTCGTCCCCTGGAGATACGCGCTAAGAAAAGGCCGACAAAAGGCGAAAACGCGATCCACCATGCCCAGTAGAATGTAGTCCATCCGGCCTGCCATCCGAACAACCTGCCTCGTGTGCCCGCGTCATAAACTGCAGTCTTGGTTGCATCAGAAAGACCGGCTGAATCGTTGCTCAAACCCTCAAGATAGGTTGCGTTTGTTCCCCATGGATCAGTTGCACCTGCGAAGAGTTCGCCGACAAAGGGCGCCGCCTCTGCTGGCAATACGGAGGCAAACTCGACTTCGGAAATCGGTCGAAAAGCCTGGAAACTCAGAGGGACAAAGTTTTTGATATAGTCAACCAGCGCTGTAGCATAGGTCGTCGCCGCAAATGCGAATGAGCCATAAACAATGAATACCGCCAGCAATACCATTGAAAAGAGAAGATTAATGTTTGACAAGTACTTGACACCACGCCCCACGCCAGAGACGGCTGAGAGTGTGGACATAATCATAACAACGATCAACGCCGTAATTAGGCCGGCGGTCGACGGAATCATTTTGGTTACGTCTTTCTCCACAAGCCAATTCGCACCAGTAATTAGAAACGCACCGTCCACTAATTGAGAAACGCCATATCCGATCGTTACCGCCACGCCGAGTATTGTCGCAACGACGCCGAGCACATCGATCACATGCCCTGCAACACCGTTTGAGTATTCTCCGAGCAATGGGGTCAGTGCGGTGCGGATTGTTAGCGGCATGCCTCTTGTAAACGCGTAATAGGCAAGGCTAAGGCCGGTGACGACGTATATTGCCCAGGCGTGAAATCCGGTGTGCAAAAATGTATAGCGGTAGGCTCCTTGAATTGCGTCCTCGCTTTTGGGTGTGATTTCCCCGGAAATAGTCAATGGATTGGTTTCCCAAAGGCCAAGTGGTTCAGCGGTTGCATAGACCATTAGGCCCACGCCCAGACCCGCCCCAAACATCATCGAAAACCATGAGAAGTTCGAAAATTCCGGTTTCTCATCATCTAAGCCCAACCTTATTCGGCCAGTTGATGGAATAAGCGCGACAAGGAAGAGGAAGAGTACAAATAATCCAACGGAAAGGTTGTAGAAGGTATTGAACTCGGACAGCATTCCTGACTTCCAAGATCGCAGTGTATCGTTCGCTGATAGTGGCCAAACCAGCGCCCAGAGAACAAGCAGAGAAACCGAGAGTTTGCTGACTAGAGCAATCGGCAGGCTATACCCTTTGTAAAAGCCAGTCCGCTGAGTCCTTATTTTGAGGTCTGTGAAAGGTTCTTCAAGCGCCATGTTTTCTCGGTCTTGCATAAATTGACTGCTTTGCACGCCGCACTGCCAGTCGCTGGGTTCCAGACTAGATTACTTTCAGACAGAATAGGACTGTAGCTGCGGAAGCGATAGCTGAGAGGAAGAACTTTGAGTCGCAAATGGCAAAACCTTTGCGGTTATGAAATTTTGAATGACTCAAAATCAAAGGCTTAGCCATTGTTCAATGGCAAAACTATGTGTCGCACGACAACTCTTGTCAGGCGACACATAGTTCTGCCACCAGCGACAGAACCTTTCCATTTTCGCCTCACATCCTTCCATCCAGCACCTAGACCGATTTCAATGATCCTGACTTCCCTTTTGGGAAAATCAGGGCTGATTTGCAGATCAGACGCTGAAGGCGCCTGTTCCTGCTGATCTGCCACGTGGCGAACGCGGATGGGGGCGAGGCAATGCTATTCGACAATAGTGGTGCGGCCCGCAGGCGTAGCAGCGGTCCATTTGGGTCCGGCATTGGATCGCAGAGAAGTTGAGACTAAGCCAGCTGGCCGACGGTTTTGGAGAATTTGTGCCGATTGACGATGGTTTGACGCGGATCGGGTAGTCAAAGCAAGTTGGAACTCACACTAAATTATGAAACGGGAAGTTTTAGCGCAGTTAATGGGGTGAAATCGGCGACGCACTCAGCAAATTATTTTAGCCTTATCGCGGTTTGATGTGGATTATGTTAAAGTAACTACGGCTTTTGTGGACGAAGTTGTAATGCTGGTACACCTTGTTTATCTGGTTTTTTCGCGACTTAGGTCTGGCTTCATTGCTATTGTCATGTTCGGACCTGCAATTGTACTGGCGGACATATCTGATGCCAGGCGTATGGCGCTTGTCATAGGAAATTCGAAGTATGAGTACGTTACAAATATTCCAAACTCGGCAAATGATGCGCGGGATATAGCGGCCGCGCTTGGTCGGATAAGTTTTAATGTGACCGAACTATACGATCTCGACTACCGTCAAATGCGGCTGGCCCTTCGGGATTTTTCCGATAAGGCTGCGAAAGCTGACGTGGTGTTGGTCTATTTCGCGGGTCATGGCATCGAAATAGACAACACCAATTACCTGATTCCCACCAACGCGGAACTCAAAAGCGATAAGGATGTGGAATTCGAGGCTATACGGCTGGACTCGGTGCTAAATGCGGTATCTACGGCGAAAGGTCTCAAGCTTGTTCTTATTGACGCCTGCCGAAACAATCCGTTCCTTTCAGATATGGAGCGCACAACCGCAACGCGGTCCATCGGGCAGGGATTGGGCAGTATTGATCCCGGAGGTGTTCTGGTCGGTTATTCCGCGCGCGGCGGAACTCTGGCGTTGGACGGTGATGGCCGAAACAGCCCCTATGCCGAAGCCCTGCTTGAACATATCGAGGTGCCGGGGCTGGAACTTGGCAAACTGTTTCGAAAAGTACGCGACACCGTCTTTGAACTTACCGATGGTTATCAGGAGCCTTTTACCTACGGTTCATTGCCCGGGCGTGATATCTATCTGGTACCGGCGGCGGTGAGTGCCCCGTCGGTCGTGCAGGAAGCCTCGAAGGTCGCGACCGATCCCGTGGACGAGCGTCAAAGTTCGGCCGAGCGGGTTTTGCGCGAAGCCCTGACACTGGCAGACGAAACCACGAAACAGAATGCGCTGAAATTGATTGCGCAGCTCTACCCGGACACGCGCGCCGGTCAATATGCGCAAGGTGTTTTGGATGCCGCCAGCAGCACGAACCGAAATCCGGCAACGCATGTTGCCCCAAAAACAACGGAAGAACCGCTGCGGCAGGACGTGCCCGAGGACAAGACTGCTGCACGGTCAAGTGCAACATCGAATACCGAAGCCAATTTGAATCTAAGCCGCGGCGACTACCGAAACATTCAGCGCGGCCTGAATGTTCTTGGCTTCGCTGCCGGACCTGAAGACGGTATTTTCGGCCCCAGATCGCGCGCCGCGCTTGAGAGATTTCAAAGTAAGAACGGCGTGGCCAGGACTGGCTATTTGACTGCAGAAAGCGTTGCAGTTCTCAGCAGCATTCCTCAGCCGGAACGCCAGGAACCGGTTCAAAAGACAAGTCGGGGTCAGACGCTGGTTGCTCCGGAAGCGGCGTCGGCGACCTCTGCTGCGATTGGATTCAACGGCGAGTATGTCGTTAATATTCGTCGGCGACCGGACCCGCTGGGCACGGATGCCGGTTCCGGGATCGACACGGTGCTTTGGCTGAAATATCGCAAGACCGATGCTGGATTCGCGCTAGTAAATGCGGTCGATCGCTCCAAAGGGGGTGATAGCCGGTCCAAGAAATATCGGGCATCTTTGTCCGACAAAGGGCGTTTGAAAGTTTCCGGACGCACGAATTTTCTGTTCAACAGCGTTTATGTAGTACCCTTCTCGGTCACGCTGGACTTGCCTTCAACTTTGGCACCCAACGCGTCAATACGCAGCAATCAGGGGCGATTTGACAAGAATTGGTACGTCGATGTTGTTGTGACGCGAAAATAGGATTCACCACCAATTCCACGATAGAACTAATTTCGCAGATCTCACGTTGTTGGCGGTGCTTTCACCACCTGAATCTCTGTTCTGCCATCGTCATGAAAAAGCCCCGGTATGACTGGCCAGTTGCGGTCCGGATCGGTCAGCCGCGCAGTTTCCAGCGTCATGCAGATCGGACGGCATCCGTCCTTATCAGGTGGTAGAGTCTTTATCCAGCTTTCCAGACGTGCGGCGATGTTAATCGTGTCGCCAATGACGTTGTAATGCATGGACCCTCTGACGCCTAGGGTGCCCCCAATTGCGTCTCCGCTGTTCAGTGCAATGCGCAGCTTGTATGCAGGTTGGTTTTCAAGTGTTCCATTCAGTGTCGCAACGGCTTTGCGCATGGCATGGGCGCAGCGCAATGCGGCCTGCGCGTCAAATTGTCTTTGTTTGTGCGTTTCGCTGGGAATTGGCGCGCCAAACACAACCAATATGCCGTCGCCAGTGTATTTCTCGACAAACCCATTATGCGCGCGGGAAATTTCACTTAGCCGATCCAGTATGCGTGAGATCCACGCCATGAACGCTTCGGCATCCATCGAATTACCAGCAAGGGTCGATCCTTCAATATCCGCGAGCAGCGCCGTGACAAACAGTTGCCGAGATCGGGGCTTTCCACCCGACATTAGATATTTGCGTTGTTTCCAAATCTCAGCTGCCAGCTCTTCGGACAGATGAGAAGAAAACACCTGCGCGATGGCACGCCTTTGGTTGCGCGAAAAGCCTGAGATGATACCAAAGCCGCAAAGAAATCCAAAAGTCCAACCCAACAGAGATGGCGCGACGGGCATTAACAAAGCGAACTGTTGAAACACGGACAACGCAACCGTTAGCAAGAGGCCACCCATCCCAGCCAACAACACCGCATTGCCGGTAACCCTGACGAAAACAGACACGCAGGCACCTAAGAAGACCGAAGCGAGGATGATGAACGCAGGAATCTGGCCGTCCAAGGCGCGCAGCGGAGTGGCTTGGCCGTTGAAGTAGTCTATCAACTGTTGAACGATCGTGGCGTGGATTTCGGCCCCAAAGGTAAAATTTGACCCGGTTGACCGGTTGAGTGGTGTTAAAAAGTAATCTTTTACGGAATGACTGGTAACGCCGATTATCACAGCGTTTCCTTTAAAGCGATCCAGCCCAGTTTGAGTCAGAATCTCTGCGGCGGGAACACTGCGAGTGATCGGCAATGCATTTTTGTAATCAATGACGATTTGATAGCCTGACGTATCCACGTTGCGGAACAGGTTTGCACCCGTGGCCAAAGGTTTTACAACTGTATCGCCAAACATCAAATAGCGCGGATTGTCGGGAGCGCTTTTCAATGCAGGTTGCCCGGTATGGGTCGCGGCCAAATGCATAGGCAGTGACAGGGAAATACCATCGTGCGTATTTACTAACAACAAGGCGCGTCGGGCAACGCCATCAGGGTCAATTGGAATATCAGCGAACCCCGTGTGCGAGTCCTGCGGCGCGGAAATGCCAGCAGTCTCGCCGTCCTGTAGTTTCGAGATCACGAAAACTCTGGGATCGCTCAGCACCTCAAGCAAGGCGTCCCGACCTTCACCTACCGGAACGTCCCTGTAAATGTCTACACCCACCGTAGTTGCACCAGAGGCGAGCAAATTGCTTACAATCTGCGCCAATTGCAGATCGGGGACAGGCCAGCCCCATTCGCCCAAATCTTTGTCATTGATGGTAGCCAGATAAACGTCTGCTATAGGTTTATCTTCGGCAAAGGCTGATGTCGTCCAATCGTATTGGAGAAGCTCAAGTGGTTCGAGTATGCCTTTTTTTCGGAGTTCGATCAGAGGTATGCCCACAATCAGTGAAATGACACAGACCAAAACCCAGCGTTGCCAAATCGGCATGAGCGATGACGTTCTCTGCCATGCATGCCTTGGACGCTTCAATTTCACGGACCTACGCCAGCTGAATTCAGAAATTTTTCGAGTACGGCTGGGTTCGTCGCCTGCACTCGGCCGCTGAGGCCTATATCCACAAGTTCGGAGAGCGCATCGAACCACAGACCAGCTGCGGCCGGAGTGGCTGATCTAAATTCTTCCGGCAAACGCTCAATCAACCCTGACGACCGTTCGACCACCGCGTCGGTGTTTGGATCGAGCAGCTCAAGTTGCCAAAGGTAAACCTGGTCGGTATCCAGCATAAAACTTGACCTACTGAGGTCCAGACCATAATCGCCGGGCGGGAAAGGACCCATAATGTGTAGTTCTGTTGCAGTCGTCCCGATTGGGTTCAGCTTGACGATTACATTTCCTCGATGGCCGCGGGTCAGCCGCCAGATCAACGGCGGAAAGGCCAGAGTTGTTAACCCACCGTCTGCTGGAACCAGTAGCAGTAGGTCAGAAGCGGCATCCGAAGGTATAGTCCGGGTACCAGCGCCCATTCGATCTTTTGGCGTGCCGATTTCGGGAGGAATGAATACAATTTCTGAGGACTTTTCCGCGTTTTTCTCATCGCCTGAAGCCAGTGCAAAACCGCTGGGAAACAGGCCTGCAGCCAGTACGAAGACAAAAACAGCTATTGATACCCAATTCCACGACACAAGACGCCTCGCGAAGAAAATTGCAAATAAATCCGCTTTTTGAAGGTTTAGCGTAGGCTTGAAATTACGTTGAGTCCAGTTCCTGCTCTATCTCGCTTCAGCTGATCCTAAGCTCGGTTATCAAGCAATTTTATGCTAATATTAGGAACTGTTCGGTTCAGAGTTGAGTCTGTACTTATGATTCCTGAAATCAAATGGCGAAGCGGTGCCTGGTGTTTGTTGGTGGTTTGTTTGCTCTTGACCTTGCCGCTTGCGACAGAGGCTAAGGGCGAGCGCGTAGCTCTTGTTATAGGTAACTCTGCCTATCAATACGTCCCGGACCTGCGCAATCCGGCCAATGATGCCGAGGACATATCCAAGGCGTTACAGCGCGTTGGGTTTGAGGTTACACAACATCAAAACCTGAGTTACACCGATATGCGCATTGCATTGCGCGACTTTGCCGAAGCCGCAGCCAATGCGAAAGTGGCGCTTATGTATTTCGCGGGTCATGGAATCGAAATCGAGAACACAAACTATCTGATACCGGTAAATGCAGCGCTGAAAAGTGACCGGGACGTCGAATTCGAAGCCATTCGTCTGGACGCTATCGTGAATGCCATTGCTGGCTCATCCGCGCTAAATATCGTGATTGTCGACGCATGCCGAAACAACCCGTTTTTAACCCAGATGAAAAAGGCATCGAACACTCGTTCGATCGGGCGCGGTTTGGCCGCGGTTGAACCAGGAGGCGTCGTGGTCGGATACGCGGCCCGCGGTGGGACTCTGGCGCAAGATGGCGACGGTCGGAACAGCCCTTACGCGCAGGCGTTTCTGGAACATGTTGAACAACCGGGTCTGGAACTTGGCAAATTGTTCCGCAAGGTGCGCGATCGCGTGTTCGCGCTGACCGACGGGTATCAGGAGCCTTTTGTTTACGGCTCACTTCCGGGCGAGGACATTTTTTTGGTACCCAAGGTAGAACAAGCTGCATT
Organism: Ruegeria sp. E5; assembly: GCF_056534105.1. Lineage (NCBI taxonomy): Bacteria > Pseudomonadati > Pseudomonadota > Alphaproteobacteria > Rhodobacterales > Roseobacteraceae > Ruegeria > Ruegeria sp. E5. Next base: position 136,670 of record NZ_JBQFPA010000005.1, read on the forward strand.
GCCATTGTTGGGCCCTAAAGAACCTGACGCATCAGGCGTGCAACCGCAGGCAACTGAGAAGAACGCGCTGGCCGCAGCTATGAAGGTGAACACTGTCAGGGGGTGGGATTTGGTTGCCAGATCCTATCGCACAGCAACGTTATCCGAGCCCGAAGTACTGAAGCGGATGGCCCAGATCACACCTGCCTGGACCAGAAAGAGTGGGCAGTTCGATGAAATAGAAGCCGCGCTCTTGCCGAGCCCTACTCAGAAAAAGGAAATACAACAAAATCTTAACAGCGCAGGCTTCGACGTTGGTGTGCCCGACGGAGTTTTCGGGCCGCGGACACGATCAGGCATCAAGGCGCTTCAGGCCAAATTGGGGTTGGAACAATCCGGATACGCCGATCTTGCCGTCCTTTCCGGCCTTGGGATCAGGCCGCAGGCGCAGGATGGCGCGAGTTTTATTAGCAATCCCTTCGCTGTCCGACAGAATATTTCCGAGTTGAAGGTGTTAGGTGAATCTGAAGAAGTCACGCAAATTCTTGGTTGTTTGGGTCTACGTAAAAGTGTCTATGGCACGTTTCGTGGCAACCTTTACGTTGCGCTGGTCTATTCAGGCAGCGTGCAGAGTGCGCGCAGCGAGGCGCAAAAATGTGGATTGGATTTGGCCGCAATCACATCGGCTGCAGAGAATGCGTTCATCGTCAGGATGATTTCAAGCGACCCGGCTTTCTTTGAAATGGGATACGACAGCAAAACGAAAATCAGCTATAAGGCCGGACCTTATTTCGGGTTCAGAAAGGACCCCAAAGAAGACGGTGCCGTCATCGGATGGCGATGGTTCAGCGGAGAACCCGTGACCTATACCAACTGGTTGCCATCCAAGCCAAACAAAACCCACGGCAAGGGCAGTAAATCATTCGCGCAGTTTCAGTACGAAGCGCGAGGGAGACGCGATCTTGACGATGTGACCCCGACAAAATGGTTCGATGGCTCTGGATGGAATGTGCGTTCCGTGGTCTTGGAAGGCTCTCTGAAATAACGCGCTCTGCCCAAGGGGTTTCAGCGAAACCGTATGTTTTTTATGAGGATACGCTGGCAATCGGATCGGAATATTCGATTCAATAAGGTTTTGTGGTAGTGTTAAGGCGTCTCAACTTGTTCCGATCGGGGGCACTTTGTTTTACAGTTCATTTCAATATCTTTTCAGGACATTCTTATGGCTGATAGGCTTTGCGATTTGGTTCTCTGTTTCGCATATTGCGCACGCGGACACCAAACGGGTCGCATTGGTGATTGGAAATGCTGAGTATCAACATGTCGCCAATCTTCCAAATGCAGACAATGATGCCTCGGATCTTGCCGAAGCCTTGCAACGCATCGGTTTCACGGTTTGGCATAATCAGAATCTAGACTACCGTGGTCTTCGCATTGCGTTGCGCGACTTCGGTCGAGCGGCGAAAGATGCGGATATGGCCATCATCTATTTTGCGGGTCACGGGATTGAGATCGAAAACACAAACTACCTCATTCCTGTAAACTCTGAGCTGCGCAGCGATCAGGATGTCGAATTTGAAGCGATACGTCTGGACTCTGTTATCAGTTCCTTGTCGGGTGCCGATGGATTAAAGGTCGTTTTGATCGATGCGTGCCGGAACAACCCATTCCTGAGCACGATGGAAAGAAATGGCGGCACACGCTCCATCGGTCGCGGCTTGGGTCGTATTGACCCTAGCGGAGTTCTAGTAAGCTACGCAGCCAAGGGCGGAACATTGGCTCTTGATGGAGAGGGGCGTAACAGCCCGTATGCCACAGCGCTGCTAAAGCACATCGAAGAGCCTGGGTTGGAACTAGGTAAGATGTTCCGAAAGGTCCGCGACACCGTGTTTAAATTGACAGATGGGTTTCAGGAACCTTTTACCTACGGTTCTTTACCAAGCCAAGATATCTACCTAGTTCCGGTCACAGCGCCCGTTCCGACGAAAGCCAAGCGAGTCGGGCCTGAAAACCGTGAAATCTACGCTGACTTTGAGTTGGCTCGTTCACTCGGAACGCTGGATGCAATCGAGTCCTTTCTAAACCGCTATCAGGAACAGAATGATCACTTTGCGGTAACGCTTGCCCTTTCACTTCGGGATGATCTGCGTGAGAAGGCAAGGCTACAAGCTGCTCATGACAACAAACTTAAAACGAACGACACGGAAGTCGCATTTGTTGCTCCGCAGGACAAGCCGACTGAGAAAGCACTAACACGCAGCCTTGTCCGTGACATTCAGAGCGAATTGAACCGCGTCGGATGCAGTGCGGGCGCGGCGGACGGCGTCGTAGGTCCTCGCACAAGAGCGGCATATACTAGATACCGGAACGCCCGAAAAAACCTAGGGCTTCCGGCGGAAGGTCTGAACCAACAACAGACCCTCATTGCGCTTAAGAAAGAACAGGGTCGCGTCTGCAAGCAAGTTGCGGTTGCTGTAGGTTTTGACGGCGATTACGTCATCTCCATTCGGCGTAGATGGGATGATGACTATTGGCAAACTGCAACGCGCGGCGACGAATCCTATTACCCCGGAAAAATCGAACCACTCGCGTCATTGCGGATCAACCGGAAAGGCAGCAAAGTGACTCTGGTGTCCGCCCAAGCGTTTACCGGAGGTGGTCCGTGGTTCAAGGATTTCCGGGGGTCATTGGATGACAACGGTCAACTGAAACTCCGCTTCACCCTAAGTTCGCATTTTGGTCCACCGGTGACGCCCTACAAGGTTCGAATTGATGTAAAGTTGCCTCAAGGACTGAAACCCGACCGACGCCTCGTGTATGAGCCACGACGTATTGACGGCCAGTTTTTCCTGAATTTCCTAGTCAGGCGTGCAAACTAGCTTCCAACGGAATTCGCAAGATGACTAGGGTTGACAAGAGCGGCATGAATACCAAGCAGCGTGCCGATTGTGCCAAAGTTGTAGAGACCGATTTCTCCTACTTCGAAGTCGGCCGTCGGCTTGAGAGCCGTTTAAAATAGAATTTCCACTGAATCGCCTGAAGTAGTTAAATGTTGTTGTAGAATTCCGTACCCTGCGATGAGGGCGGTGATATCGGAAGGTTGTGGTCGGGATAGTACAAGACAAATAAAATTAGTGGAACTTGATGGAGATTCGCATTTGCACACAAGCAAAATACTTAAGTTTGATAGCCATTCGTTTGAAGCCAAGATGATCACCGATGAAGACGGTTGGAATCTAATTTTCGTTGTCGATGAAATTCAAAAATAGTGGACGGCAGTATGCGCCACGAAATCCTGCGAGACGCGACGCATTACAATGTTGGCGACCCGCGCGAGATAAATGCAGGCGTGTTGGAAGAGCACATCAAGGATAGCGCAAGTTAGCGTAACTGTTTGGTCAAAACTGGTGGTTTGTGACTGAGCTCGCTACGCGACCTAAAACCAAGAAGTTATTTGACATTAACCTTGGCAATTCCTAGGCGGTTTTGACAGGCCTTTGTCATGAGGCTGATTACAGACTGTTGCACGGTACTAATGTCTGCTTTCTAGAGTGCATTTGCTGCATACGGATTGCATTTTTAGAGTCCGCTTAGGGCCGTTGTCACACATCCCGGCAAACTGACTTATCGGAAGCTTTGTCCGCAGAGCGGTCGTTCAAGCAGTGTGTTGTGATCTTCTTCGGGCCCAGAGCCGGCGTTAATCCGGCATAGGTAGGCTCACGCAACTCGGATGTCTGTGAACGCGAGCACGTGAGGCATCGATCGAATGCGAATGCCTGCAAGGCGGAACGCCAACGCAGCAATTCATCGTATCGCTGGATGGCGGCTCTGGGCCGCCACCAACCGCTGCTGTGAAGGCGGACTGGTCGCCTAAGCTGTGCTGCCGCGGGTCTGCTCGTAGTTCTCGCTGTGAATTTAGTATTCAAGATGCGTGCGCCGCCACATAAATCCTTCTGGAAGTGCACGAATATTCGTGCTGAAACGCGGCCTCAAAACCAGTCATTTGAGCACTTATCGGAAATTGGACTCACAATGCGAGCAGGGAGCTGACATTTCAGTGTTTCGGCATTCACTTGAATTGCCACCAATCGCCAATGTCCCGAAAGGCACCAAAAGTACGGCAGTGCGTTGGCAGTTCATTTTGAGGCCGAAACGTCTTAGGCTGTGAAATGGGCCGTAAACGGAGGAACCAATCGTAATACGAACAACCGCACTCGCGCTTGTGGTAAGCGTCATTGCAAACCCTTCTTTTGCAACGTTTCTTGTTTCCTGCGAAGCGCCTGATGAGTCAGGCGTTGCGGTAGCATTTGGCTTTGGATCTGTACCCGGCCTTGCGATTATCAGCGCGACGATCCACGCGGATGGACAGGACTGGAGCATGACAGAGACAGAAGGTGCGCTGCCCATTGTTTTGGCGCAGGGGGCCTCGGAGAACACACACACATTGCTGGATTTCGCCGATCCTGAGTTTGATCGCATTGTTGCATCCGTGCGGCTGATTACGGCTGATGAAGGCGATGACCAAATCACCGTTGGCACGCTTAAGATCCCAGAGGTCGGGGTCTTTCCGCTGGTCTGCGAAGGACCATGACCCATATCTGTGCCAGAAACGTGTGGGCGGGGCAGAGAGAGAATTCCGATGCCCATGACCGGTGAAAGAACATCCAGTTATAGCTTCATTCTCCGTTTTTTGGCGATCTCGGCCCGCCCTGACCTATAGATATGAGGTCAACACCCCGGACAAATTCAGACGTGGCATTTTCTAGCTGGATTCCACACCACGCCCACCCGGCAACCTTCTAGCGGCCACGCCACCTCAGGAGACAGTCGCATGATCCAAGAAATACAACAACCTGGAGATCCAGTAGCCGGCATTCTCTTCAATTGGCTTCCATTTCTTGGGATGGTTGCGCTTGGCGTAGTAGGATTGATCATCACCGCGCGGGGCTATCGGCACTATCTCAATTCGACGTATCTAAAGCGAGCCGGCCGACCTGGGCAGGCGCGCGTGACCGACAAGTGGGTCAAGAAGGGCCACGTTGGTCGCAACGAACGGCATCGTACGAAACCTTCGAAACGTTACTTTCTGCGCTTCCAACTTTTGGATGACCCGCGCGCATTTTCCCTAAAAGAAGTCGCTCCGGTAGACCTTTGGAACGCGGTCGAGGTCGGCGACGCGGTCGACGTGCTCTATCACCCGAGGCGGCGCTTGATGCGCCTTGCTGCCTGGACGAAGTACAGCGGGACAAACGCAGGTGCGGCCCAGATGGCGATTGGTGCGATCATGCTGTCAGCAGCCATCGCTTCGGTTGCAGAAGGCGCAGTCTCCGCTTTGCGAAGTCCTGAGCAGCGCATTGCTGGCGAAAGATGGGTTCGCAGCAAGGCAGAGGTTTTGAACATGGGCAAGCCTGCGGATCCGTATCTGCGTATGTTTGCCCCAGGGTCTCGGATGATCCATGTCGTGTTCGGAGAGACCCATGGCGGCGCATTCTTAGGGAATGAGCGCTTTATCCGTGTGACCCCAGCAGAAATTGAAACTTACGCCATCGACGACGAAGCGATCCTGGTTGCCTGGATGGACCCGGAGAATGAATTCAATGCCGTTCTGGACCTTGAGAGGCGTGACACAGATTTGCGCTGATTGTTTTGACTAAAAGTAAGGCGACAAATACACTCAAATGGCGAGTTGGCCCGAATTACGTGACTGATCTTGGTTGCAAAGAAAGTGCACTTTTGATTCTGGAAAAGTCGAAGTGCTGAATAACCAGATTGGCAATGCAAGCATCAACATCGCTTTATGTCTGCCGCATGTGAACACGTGCTGCGACAGCGCTCTCTGAAATTCAAAAATCTAGAAGGTCCGCGAGTCGCACGTTGATTATTGGTCTGATGCTGCGTTGTTGATGAATGTCCGGTTCGAAGGGCCTCGCCGCAGCAACTTGACCAGGATGTGTAGGTCGGCTTTAGGCCGGGCATGTAGCCTTAGATTGGAGGTACGGCGCGTTCGGTGACCAACTGTCTGGCCGCCACCCTTTCGCGATGTATCATGTACAGCCCTGCACTGATGATGATCGCAATGCCAATCAGGCTAAGCGTATTCGGGAAGTCATTGAAGACAAGATAGCCGAACAAGGTCGCGACCGGCAGCTCAAAATACTGCAGCGGTGCCAGCGTGACGGAAGGCGCAAAAGACAGCGCATAGGTCATCATCATGTGGCTCACCGTCGCGAAGAAGCTAGCGCCCAAAAGCCACAACAGAGCGGTGTCTGTTGGCCAAACGGGATCAAACAAATCAGAGCCGGAACCTTGCGCAACAATTAGAGCTGGAATGCAAAACAGGCTGGCGATCAGACCGGTGTGGAATTGCAGGGTCACGGGGTGCACCCGACGCGACAATCCCCGGGTCACAAGAATGTAGAAGGCGAAGGAACTGCCGTTCCTACCGGAATAATAGCGACCGCGCCGAAAGCTGCGAAACTGGGCTGGATGACGAACAACACCCCGACAAACCCCACAAGCGCCGCGCAGACGCGACGCGGGCCGACATCTTCACCAAAATAGAACTTGCCGACCAACAAGACGATGAACGGGGCCACGAACACGATTGCTAATGCATCGGCAAGGGGCATCACCCGGATCGCGGCAATGAAGCAAAATGTTGCGAACACCAACAGCAATGAGCGGAAAACCAGCACCATCACCTGACCTTTCGCCACGCGCAACGACAGTCCCATTATCCAGATGAAAGGCGCCATCAACGCGCATTGTACCACAAACCGAGCAGCCGTAATCTGCCCAACCGGCACACTGGTTGACGCGAGTTTCGCAGACACATCCAGCAAAGGAGCGGTTAGGCAAAACCCCAGCATCAGCGCAACGCCAACAAGTGTGCGATCCGGAGATTGAGGTATGCGTTCAGCTGAGGTCATCACTTTATTTAGAGATGTCGCCAAATGCGTGTCTGTTCTCAGTACGACGACAGGCAAAAATCCCGCTATCCACTAGTTCGGGTTGAATTGGATATAGCGCTCGCGGCGAATGTCTCTTCTGACGGTCCGCACAGTCGCATCAGATGGCCGGGCCAAATGGCAGCTAGGGCCGTTATCACACATCCCAACAAACTGACTTATCGGAAGCTTTGTCCGCGAGGCAGCCTTTCGTACTTGTTCCACTGAACGGCCGTTACTCAACCAGAGATCGCTTCACATAAAACCGCCTCAAGGGTGATTGCGGTTTGTTGCTGTGAAGCGTTTCAACTCAAGGCTGTATTCTCGCGCCTCTGAACTAAAGCGCAAATGCAGAAGTTCGAGAACACAATAAGAGGCTCTGGCGCGGTCCAGGAAGATTTTCCTGATATACTTTCGTATCGGAAGCGATCTTATTTGCGTACAAATATGCGTCCGTGTGTCCGTCAGAAGCTGTGATTTGTTGCTACCTCAGTCCTGTCAACAGTTTCTGAGGCGACATTGCGTATATTGCACGAAACACCGGGGTCGGACCTGGATTGGAAGGTCAAAGCACCGCTGGTCGTGGAAACCCCCTCTGGCGCGGTGGTCGCGATTGAACGCTGGTCGCTTGCGGGGCTGGAATGGCCGGACGACGCGCCTGAATGCCCCAAAACCGCGACACTTAGCGTTCCGTTTCAAGGCGTAGATATCCGCTTCCCGGTACGTTTGTCGAAGCCAGGTCCCAATTCCACAGTGCAGCTGGAAGGTCTAAGCGGTCGGCAACGCGAGACGTTGGCTCTGTTTTATCGCTCTCTGTTGTCTGGGCGAATGGCAAGCAGCGCAGATGTGATAACCAGTCTCGACACTCCGGTTGACTTGGTGCCGATGGAGGAAACGGAAGGCGAACAATCCCGGAAACCTGCGAGATTTCTTCCACGATCTTTGCGTGTTGTACTCAATGTGGCGACCTATCTGCTGATCGCAGCAGCGGTGATTGGCGTTATTGGAAACAACATTTTCACCAATTTGGACCGAATTGACATCCAACACGGGCGCGTGTTGGCCCCAATGATCTCTTCTTTCCCTTCAGCCAACGGCTATATCGAACACATTGAAGTCACGGCTGGGCAGGAGGTGCGCGAGGGTGATCTTCTATTCTTGATGGACGATGCGGAAGCTGTGGCGGCGCTCAAACGCACCGAGGCGGAACTGGCGCTTGCCCGCACCGAGGATGTCAAAATCTCCGAGGCTTTGAAAGAACTTCGGTCCCTATCAAACTCGGAGGTATTATCCGAACGCGTCGCGGCAGCCATGCGCTTCTATGTAGAGTTTGTGCAGGACGGCGGGTTTGACGATCTACGGCGCCAATGGCTTAGCCTTCGTGAACGCAACCCTGAGCTGGCGCAGTCGGTCGATCCAGTATTGATCGTAACAAACTTGCTGGAAGCCGAAGAACGCAATCGCGCCTCCGCGGTAAAGGCGTTGGAAGCAACAAAAGAAGCTCAGCAACAGAAAATTGAAAACAATCACGTTCGCGCAGCAACAGACGGGATTGTTCAGGACTTCATCGTTCGGAAGGGGCAGCCGTTCGGTGGTACGGCAAACGAGTTGGTCTTTGAAACGGCTGAGTCTCGTATGACGATCGGATGGGTGTCGGAACGGTTTGCTGAAACGATTTACATCGGCATGCCCGCAACGATCGGCTTCAATGAGAAGGGAAAGAAGATCACCATTCCCGGTGAGGTCTGGGACGTGCGCGCAGGGGACAATCCTGAACGACCCGGAGAATTCGGAATCATTGTTACGGTTCGCGCAATTGGCCTGTCCTCGAAACAAACAAAGAGCCAATTACGGTTGGGAGCCCCGGTAAATCTGGAAGCAAAGCGACAGTTGGGGACACACTTCCGTACCTGGATAAAGTCCATGGACCCACGTGTGGGCCGATCCGATGACTGAATATGAGTTCGACAAGGATCTGGCTTGGCGGTTAAGGGAGCTGCAAACAAATGTTCCCAACTATTTTTGCAAGTGGTCACTACCGCAGTTCACCTTGTTTTTGCTCTTGTTTATGGGGCTGCTCTGGCTGTTGGCGAATGTACCGAACCGGTTCTTCAACCCGAGTGTTTTGCACGTCACGATGGTCCTTGGAACATTTGGGTTCTGGCGATTTGGTTGGTGGTTTACCCATGCGTTAAGGGCTCAGATTTATGCGAAAGGCAAATGGCCGGGCATGCGGCGCCGGGCGGATGCAATTTGGGATGCGGGCTGGCGCCCCAAACGCCTTCATATTCAGATGACGACCTATTTTGAGGAACCCTCCATCACCAAACGTGTTGTGGGGTCCATCCTTGGACAAATCCGCCGCGAACGGATTCCGACGACGATCTATATCGGTACAGGCAGTGCATATGATGAGCAGGTCATTCGCGACTTTGTCGAAACCTATGCGCAGGATATCCCGGATGATCTGGCGACGCTTGTATTCATCCGTCAGAACCAGCCGGGCAAGCGAATGGCGATTGGTCTGATCCTGCGGGCGATCTGTCGATCCGGTGCTTCGCCTGATGATTTGGTGATCTTTATGGACGGCGACGCCCTGTTTGGCGGGGATGTTCTACGTAAAACCCTGCCAATGTTTGCAAGCGATCCAGAATTACAGGCGCTGACCACAGATGAAGAGGTCATATGCTATGGCCCGGCCTGGATCGCAAAATGGCTGGACATGCGGTTCGCCCAGCGTCGCCTTGCGATGCAAAGCCATGCTTTGTCGGGTCGTGTGTTGACGTTGACGGGGAGAATGAGCGTGTTTCGCGCGCGCCATATTCTGGACGAAAAATTCATTCGCACGATCGAGGCGGATCACCTGCATCACTGGCTTTGGGGTAATTTCCGGTTTCTGTCCGGGGATGACAAATCAACCTGGTATCGCCTGCTGAGCGTGGGTGCGAAAATGACCTATGTGCCGGATGCGACGGTCTACACAATTGAGGTCATCAAGGAAAATGGCCTCATGCGGATGGTCCAGAATTTCCGCCGTTGGTCGGGCAACATGCTGCGGAACGGAAGTCGCGCAATCGCACTTGGGCCGACTGCAATGCCGTTTTTCATCTGGTGGTGTGTCGTTGATCAACGGATCGCCATGTGGACTATGATGGTCAGTCCGGTCATGGCCGTTGTCGGCAGCCTGATTGCGCCGGGTTACTTCTGGAACTGCATCATCTGGGTGTTGTTTTCTCGGATCGTGCTGTGTCTGTTCCTGTTCGGATACAGCAGGCGCGCGGATATGAGTTGGCCGTTCATCCTGTATCTCAATCAAGTGATCAACGCGACGGTCAAGATCTACATGATCTTTCACCTATCCAAACAGAAATGGTCGAACAGAGGCAACCAAAGCTCTGGCGGTGGATCGGGCTTTGCCGAGACACTAAAAAGCGGATTTGCCAAGTTCCAGATGGTCACCGCTATCCTGACGTTTTTAACCGCCATCCTGACCTATGTCGGTCTGATCGAGATGCAGTTCGGCTAATAGACCTATCCTTTCGATAGTGAGCTTAAGCCTATGACACACAGCAATAAGAGCGGGGGCCGATAATCTGGAATCAGACTTGTAATGATGAGGTTTCACATGATTCAGCCAATTATCCTTGCTGGTGGTTCCGGCACCCGTCTCTGGCCCGTCTCTCGTAAGAGTTACCCAAAGCAGTTCGTCGAACTGGATGGCGACAACAGCCTGTTTCAGAAAACAGTTGAACGTGTGGCCGAGCCTGGATTTTCGGCACCACTGATCGTGACGGGCGAAGACTACAGGTTCATTGCTCAACAACAATTGGCAGATGTTGATGCCGAAAAGTCTGAACTGATCGTGGAACCTGTTGGCCGCAATACCGCCGCTGCAGTTCTGGCAGCTGCTTTGCGGTACAAAGAAGAGCCGGAAACGATCCTGCTTGTCCTGCCCAGCGATCACGCAATCGATGACGTGCCGGCATTTCGCCGGACTATGGTGCGCGCTGAAAAAACAGCCAAACGCGGTAAGATCGTCACCTTTGGGATCAAACCCGATCATGCCGCGACGGGTTTCGGGTACCTACGGGTTGCAGGCGGTTACCAAGGATCTCTGCTGATTTCTGCGTTTGCGGAAAAGCCCGATGCCGAAACCGCCAAGGGCATGTTGGACAGCGGTGACTGGCTGTGGAATGCCGGGATGTTCATGTTCCGAGTTGATACCGTTCTAAAGGCATTTGAAGCTTTTGCCCCTGACATGTCTGCACCGGTCGAGGCTGCGTTGGCTCTTGGTCTAAAGGATCTGGGTTTCTACCGAATGGATCAAAACGCCTTTTCCCGCTGCCCGAGCCTCTCGTTTGATCATGCGGTAATGGAGCATATCGAAAACGGTGTCGTGGCGTTTGAATTGGACTGCGGGTGGTCCGATCTGGGCAGCTGGAAATCGGTGAAGGATCAGGGTCAGGGAGATGAGGGGGCGAATGTCACTTCTGGAAATTCGACAGCCATTGATTGCCGCGACAGCCTGCTGAGGTCGGAAAACCCGGATATCAAGTTGGTCGGACTAGGCTTGAAGGACATCGTTGCAGTCGCGACCGACGATGGAATTCTGGTCGCGGACATGTCGCACAGTGCTGAAGTCGGCAAGGTAGTGGAAGCGTTGCGCAACGAAGGCTCCGACCAGGCCGAGATGTTCCGTCGGTGCCATCGTCCCTGGGGTTACTACGAAACCCTGTCGCTGGGTCCTCGGTTTCAGGTCAAACGGATCATGGTTCTGCCTGGTGCCAAGCTGTCCCTGCAAAGCCATATGCACCGAGCCGAACACTGGGTTGTCGTCAGTGGTTCGGCAACCGTGACGGTTGGTGACAGAGTCAGCCTGCTTTCCGAGAATGAATCGACCTACATCCCGCTGGGTGCTGTCCATCGGTTGGAGAACCCGGGGAAACTGCCTTTGCATCTGATCGAAGTTCAATCCGGTTGTTACTTAGGCGAAGACGACATTGTGAGATACGAGGATATCTATGACCGTGTCGCTGTAGCTTAGAATCACTTGCACCACCCTCCTGAAGACTGGCCCGCGTGGATTTTCACGCGGGTTTTTTCTGTCGTATGGGTTTGATGACCATTCGTATATATCCGGCGTCATTTGCGCATTCCAGATAGTCTGCCGATACATTTCTCAAAATTATCAGCGCGTTACCTTGGATTTAAATCGGAGGTAAATCTATGGAACTCAGAAAAATTACTCAGAAAGACGCCGAAATTGTCATACCGACGTCTTCGCAAAAACCCCGGATCAGTGTTGTCGGGCTGGGCTATGTCGGCGCTGTCTCAACCGCCTGTTTGGCCTCACTTGGGCATCGGGTCGTAGGTGTTGACATCGACCCTGACAAAGTGAGCCAGATCGCGCGCGGAGTGAGCCCGATCCACGAAGAAAATCTTGGTTCAACTCTCAAGCAAGGCGTTCAAAAAGGGCTGATCTCTGCAACCGACGATCTGAGCGCAGCTGTACGCGAAACCGACGTTACCTTTGTATCGGTCGGAACTCCAACCGCCCCGGATGGGGGCTGCGACTATAGTTATATCGAACAGGCTGCGCGCTCGATGGCGGTCGGCCTTCGCCAAAAAGATGGTTTCCACATCTTTGCCATGCGGTGCTCGATCCCGCCCGGAACCACGATGAATGTGATGGTTCCGATCCTCGAAAGGCTTTCAGAAAAGAAGATGGGCCAGGACTTTGGGGTGTGCTTCAATCCTGAGTTTCTACGGGAAGGCGTCGCCATAGATGACTTCCATAACCCTCCGAAAACAGTGCTTGGCACCAACGATTTTCGCACGGCGGAAGTCATGAAGCGCATCTTCGCACCGGTTGATCCAAATCCCATTTTGGCAACAGTCGAAGTGGCTGAGACTATCAAATATGTCGACAATGTATGGCACGCGACCAAGGTTTGCTTTGCCAACGAAGTCGGCCGCTTGTGCAAGCCGCTGGGCGTGGACAGCCACGCGGTCATGGATGTCTTTACCCAAGATACAAAGCTGAACCTCTCACCTTACTATCTGAAGCCGGGCTTTGCCTATGGCGGCTCATGCCTGCCGAAAGAAGTGCGGGCGGTTACACATATAGCCGAAGAACTGGGTGTCGAACTGCCCATGATCGGCAACCTTGACCGCTCAAACCGAGAGCAGATCGATCAAGCGACCGAGATGCTTCGCAAAACGGGGGCCAAGCGCGTTGGGGTACTGGGGCTGGCTTTCAAACCCGGCACCGACGATCTGCGCGAAAGCCCTATTCTGGAAGTCATGGCCGAGCTCCATGCCGAGGGGGTGGAGTTGGTCCTGCATGATCCGGCGGTGACAAAAGAAACCCCTCTGAGTGGGTTGCAAGCCTACATGCATCACGCGGGCTCTGGCATTCGAAGTCTCGCGGAATCCATCAAATCGATGCTATGCGACAGCATAGAAGACGTAATGGAACAGGCCGAGGCCGTCATCGTCTGCCATCGCAACCCCGCTTATCAGAACGCCGTTTCCAGTAAACCGGAGATGCCGGTCGTGGATGTGGTGCGCTTGTTTCCCGAGAACCCGGTGAACCGTCGGATCGACGGCATCGGTTGGTAAATTTTTACTCCAAATAGCTGAAAGTAAGAGGTGAAATGATGCCTGCGGTATCTTCAAATGTAATTTCAGGAACGGGTTTGTCCGATCAACTTGTTGGCGGAAGTGAGCAGGAGACCCTGATAGGGCTTGCCGGAAACGATGAGATCCAAGGGCAAGCTGGCGATGATGTGTTGCACGGTGACTATGCCGAGGCAAACTTGCTGGACGGCACAGAAGGTGCTGTCAGTTTTTCCGACTACGCCGAGAACGGCGAATGGGGATTGATTGATCTTGCAAACGGCCACCAACAGATGGAGCAGCAGATTACGACCGAAGCGGGCGGGGTCTATGAACTGAACCTGGATCTCGCGACAAATTTTGCTGCAGGTCGTTCCGGGGCTGCCGTCGAAGTTCTGGTCGATGGTGAGGTGGTCGCAGAGTTTTCTTCTCAAAGCGGTGCCTTCGGATCTCATTCCGTTCAATTCACAGCTGACGATGACAGCTCGACCATTACGATCAGATCGATTGATGTGTCAGGCAACGGTCCAACAATTGATACGTCCGGTCCTGCGTTTCACTATGATAAGGATGTCGAGATTGGTGGACAAACCGTGACGGTTTCCGCATTCGCCGATGGGCAATCAAATCTCTATCAGGTTCTAAATGGAACACTGCATGTGTTTGATATCGAAACCCAAGCCTATGAAATGGCGGGCGTCGAGGGCACGGTCAATGTGAACTCGATGGGTTACAATTCGGAAGACGACCTTCTGTATGCCATCGCAGTAGGTGACGGAGTGGATTCATTGGGGCAGGTGGTTAGCCGCTCTGATTTGGTGATGCTGGACGCCGAAGGAAACAGTTACCGTGTTGGCAGCACACCATATCGGTCTTGGACCGGGGATTTTGATGATCAGGGCAACCTTTGGTCGTTTCAATCCAGTATGGATCGTATCGCAGTCATCGATGTTGATCAGTTTGATACGGATGGAAATCCGGTAACCACAGTATACAAGTTGCCATCCGATCTTGTGGATTTCAAAGTCTACGATGTTGCGTTCGACGCGGCCTCACAGTCGTTCTACGGTGTCTCTCGCCCAAGTTCCGAAGGTGCAGCTACGGTTATGCTGATCGTTGATATCTCTTCGGGCGAACCAGAGTTTCGAACGGTTTCAGTCACATCGACAGTGATTAACGGCGAAGTCCTGAATGGGGTCCCGCTAATGACGTTTGGAGCTGCAATCATTGACGTAGACGGAAACCTGTTTGTCGGTGGCAACTCAGGCGACCACGACATGGATGACTCGACACCTGCAACAGGCGCGATTTTCCAGGTCATCGTGGATGATGTGACCGGCGAGGCTAGTTTGCACCTTATCGAAGAGGCGCCGAAATCGTATTCGAATGATGGTGCCGCCGACCCGACAGCAACCAGTCCGTTTGCGCCCGTCGATTTGGATGCAAGCGTTTTGGTTAAGGATCTGACACTTGTTGCGACCACCGAAGGCGCGTTGAGCTACGATGATGACCTTTCGGGCAATGCAGGTACCGATGCCCTATACGGTGGGATTGGCACTGACACCCTGACGGGTGGTAGTTCAGGGGACGTGCTCGAAGGGGATGACGGCAACGATCTGCTGCACGGTGGAGCGGGCGTCGGTGCCGCCAGCGGCATTGTCTCGCAATATGACGAAGACGGTGTGCGGTACGACCAGTTTGGCAATGTTCTTACAGAAGACGATGACTCGTTGTTCGGCGGGCAGGGCGACGATCACCTGATGGGCTCGGCTGGGCACGACATGCTAGATGGTGGGATCGGCAACGACATTTTGGATGGAGGTTCAGGCTTTGACATTCTCATCGGTGGTCAGGGCGATGACACACTCCGCGGTGGATCCGAAGCTGACAGTTTGCGAGGTGAAGACGGCCAAGACGTTATGGACGGTGGCTCGGGCAATGATGAGATGTTCGGTGGCACAGGCGATGACCAACTCGATGGCGGGTCTGGCGCGGATGTCCTGAACGGTGGCGATGGCAATGATAATTTGTCAGGTGGATCCGGTGATGATTTTCTTTCCGGGGACGACGGAAAAGACACGCTGTCCGGAGGATCTGGCAACGATGACCTAGATGGCGGTGCGGGCGACGACAGCCTCTCTGGGGGCTCAGGTGATGATACCGCGATAGGCGGTCTCGGCGCGGATACTCTGGATGGCGGATCCGGAAACGACACATTAGCTGGCGGTGAGGGCTCCGACACGCTGAAGGGTGGTTCTGACGATGACGAGTTGATTGGGGGCGCTGGCAACGATTATCTGAATGGCTCCAGCGGTGACGACGTTCTGGACGGAGGTTCAGGGAAAGATCGGCTTTACCTTGGTGCAGGAGATGATCAAGCCACCGGTGGCGCTGATGCAGACAGGTTCATTTTCCGCGATGAGGATCTGGATGGGTCGACCGATACGATCACTGACTTTTCGCTCAGTGATGGCGATTTACTCGATCTGCGCGCGCTCAACATCGATAGTGGCGGAGCTGATACGTCTGACTGGTTTGATGCCAACGCGGAAATCGTGGGCGGGACCGATGTCTACGTAACTTTGTCACCGGATACGACATTAATCCTTGAAGGCGTAGCGTCGGATTTCGACCAACTCTACGATCACTTTCTATTCTGAAGTCCCCCCCCCTGCGGACCCGGGTCACTCGAACCCTGCATCCCGAGCGATCAGAGCGGCCTGGGTCCGGTTTTTTGCATTCAGTTTCTTGCAAAGGGTCCGAACATGCAGCTTGATCGTCACCTCCTGAAGATCCAGCTCTCGCGCGATTTCCTTGTTGGACTGCCCACGGCACAATCCGCGTAGAACCTGTTTTTCCCGCTGGCTGAGCTGACGGGAAAAGTCGCTTTCTTTAACATCGCCATCCATACTTAGAACGCTGGCCGGGACGAAGGTTTCGCCGGCGATCATAAATCGCACCGCGTTGACCAGAGATTTGGCGCCCATGGTTTTGGGCAAGAAACCAACGGCGCCCATTTCGACCGCTTCCTGTGCGATCTTGTTTGGTGCGGTCCCGCTCAATATCGCAAAAGCCTGTTCAGGGAATTGACGAATTGCGTCTGAAAGCCCTTCGATCCCGTTCATACCCGGCATATCAAAGTCTAACAGGACAAGGTCGAATGGATCTTCGGATGACAGCAATTTCATCGCAGCCATGTAATCGGGTACGGCAACAACTGCCGCGCGCCCCTCGGTTTCGAGGTAGGATGAGATCGTGTCACGGACCAAACCGTGATCATCAGCCAATAGAATTCGCATCGATATCGGTGACCTTGAACAAATGCTTTGATCCGATTTTATCGCACCCGGAATAGTTGAACCACCAAAAGGGTTACTATTTGACGAACTTTGCAAATTCATGTTGTTTTCCTAAACTATTACTCTTTGACGCTGGCTGCCAAAGCCTCATTATCGCACTCAGCGACAACTTTGATTGCATGGTTTGGGACGTCGAAAGTTCGCAAATTAGGCTGATGGTGTGACCTTTGGTGCGCTGAACTATCCTAAAGTATAGCGAGCTATTCTATTGCGTCTAAGAACGTTTCGCGGGGCTGTGTCAAAAGCGTTTTGACAAAGGTTCACCTACTCACGGACACAATCTCGCATGCTCAAAACTCTAAAATCACTTTGCGCCGCACTCGCCATTTCATTTGCGAGTGCGGCATATGCGAATGAAGTACTTCTTACGGTCTCGGGCGATGTCGGTCTCAATGGAAACAAGAACACTTGGACGTTCGACAGGAAAGCCCTTGAGGCATTGCCCAGTAAGTCAATCGATACAACAACGATCTGGACAGAGGGTACGCAGAGCTTTGAAGGAGTTTCCCTTGATGTGCTTCTGGACCATGTCCAGGCAGAGCAGGGGATCATACGAGCGGTGGCTTTGAATGACTACGCCGTCACCATTCCCACCAGTGATGCAACAGATGGTGGCCCGATCGTTGCCTACTTGCGCGATGGCAAGGCGATGTCAGTACGCGACAAAGGACCTTTGTGGATAATTTACCCTTACGATGCTAACGAGGCCTATCAGTCCGAAGAAATTTATGCCCGCAGCATTTGGCAACTCAATCGATTGGAAGTCGTAGCACAGTAAGTACCGAGGAGAAGGCCATCGACACTAAAGCGCCTTTAATGAGCATGAAGAGATGGCCCATTTTTGCCTTTGTAGGATTGCTGGTTGTGAGTCTGGCTATCGTGCTTTCCCTTGGGCGCGAGGTGAAATCAGATCTCGACGCACTCTCGACCGCAAAAACAGACAACGTCAGCTGGCTGATGTCTCAGCTCGAAGTCGAGCTGCTTAGGTTCGAAGTCTCGGTCATTGACGCTTCATCACGTTCCAATGGTGACTTGTCCGCTGTACGCAACCGTTTCGATATCTTTTTTAGCCGAGCGGATACGCTGTTTAGTAGCGAGCTGTTTTCATTTCTGCGAGGGGGTGCCGCCGCGCAACCAGCCCTGCAAGCCACTGAAGATTTTCTATCCCGGCTGACACCATTGATCGATGGTCCGGATGACCAGCTGCGCGCAGCACTTCCTGATCTGCGGGCGCAGATTCAAACACTGCGACCTGAAGTGCGCGAGATTGCGCTGGGCGGTATTCAGGGATTTGCCCAGGAAAACGCAACCCGACGTGCTGAGTTGGCCAGCACACTAACCCGAATGGCCTCATTACTTGTTGTACTTTTCGTTGCACTGCTTTTAGCTTTTGCAGTTCTCATCAAATTATTCCGGCAAGGGCAGTTGTTTGCCCGGCAAAGCCAGTCGGCTCGCAACCGATTTGAAGCGGCCATTACCTCGTCACTGGATGCGGTGTTGGTGGTCGATACTTCTGGAAGAATTCTTGAATTCAACGGTGCCGCCGAAGATGTCTTTGGGTACCGTCAGGCCGAGGCAATCGGTGCTGATATGGCTGAACTTATCGTTCCAGAACACCTGCGCGCCCTGCACCGAAAAGGCATGACACGATTTCTCGAGACCGGCGAGCAAAAGGTAATCGGCGCTGGGCGCGTCAGGTTAGAGGGTTTGCGCAAATCGCAGGAAACTTTTCCCGTGGAGCTGTCCATATCGCTAGCTGAAACGGATGGAGAGCAAGTCTTTGTCTCATTCCTTCGGGATATAACTGAGGAACTCAAAGCCGAGGAAGACTTGCGCACTGCAAGAGACAAGGCGCGGGAAAGTGAACAGGCCAAATCCGATCTGTTGACAGTGATGAGCCATGAAATGCGTACTCCGTTGAACGGAATACTCGGCTCTGCGGCATTGATTGATCAGAGCAATCTGACGGACAGACAAAAGCGGTATCTTCGTTCTATTGAGGTGTCGGGTAAGTTGCTGCTGTCTCATGTGACTGATGTTTTGGATTTTTCCAGACTGGGTTCAGGCAATGCCTTGCGTGACAGATCAAGTTTTGACGTTATGGAGGTTGTCCACGAAGTTGCCGACAGTCTGTCGGCGAATGCAGATGCGCGTGGCAACGACTTGAAGGTCGATGTTCTCTCTGAAGAGCTTATCGACGTTCTTGGATACAGGACTGCGCTGCAGCAATGCTTGGTGAACCTGTTAGGTAACGCAATCGAATTTACGCGGGATGGATCAGTCACGATCGAAGTCGAACGACTTCATCATGATGATCTGATTGAGTTTCGGATTGCAGATACCGGGGTCGGGATATCATCTGAATATCTGGACGTTATCTTCGACGAATTTGTCACGATCGATACCGCCTTTGCACGTGAGACGAGCGGAACGGGATTAGGGCTGGCTATTACCAAAAGATTGGTCGAGGCGATGGGTGGCGACATCACGGCGGATAGTGTGCTTGGAGAAGGCAGTCTGTTTACAATGCGACTGCCTCTGCCAACCTCAAGATCTGATGTCATGAGCGAACCGGATTCCACAGACGCGCCACAGGCAGAGCTTTATCAGGGTTTGAAAGCGCTGGTGGTAGACGACAATGAAATCAATCGAATGATCTTGACCGATATGCTTGAAGATCTTGGCTTTTCGGTTGCTGAGGCTGAAAGTGGTTACGCCGCCTTAGAACGTCTTGGGTCCGCGCGATTTGATGTACTTTTGTTGGATATCAGCATGCCGGGTATCGATGGTATCGAAACACTCGGAAAAGTTCGCGAACTGAATATCGAGTGGGGCAATTTGCCAGCGATAGCAGTTACGGCTCACGCAGCCCCAAAAGATCACGAAGTCATACGAGCAGCAGAATTTCAGGGGTTGCTGGTGAAACCCGTTCCATTGGCGGCTTTACAGTCAGAACTGTCTAAAGTTGTGAAGGTGCAAAGGGTTGAGGTTATGGAGCCAGACAATGACTTCAGGATTCGATTTGGAGAGGACAAATTCCGTGAAGCCTGCAGGGAATTGAACAACGAAGTTGTTGGTCTTATTGACAGTCTCAATAATTCCAATGAGTTAAATGACACACACAGGCAAGCGGCGCATAAACTATGTGGCTCTGCTGCGATACTCGGGCAAACCGACCTTTGGTCCAAGTTGAATGACCTTCAAAACTGCACTTCGCAGGAATGGGACGACGAGAAGGCTACTTTCTTGAGGGATTTGCAGTACGAAGCCAAACGTTGTCGTTGAAGTTCAATTCGCTGGCTACGGCCCACAATTCTCACAGTTGCACTCGAATTGGCGGGATGTATCGAAGCGATATCGGCAGGACGGCTGAGGCTTAACAGACAAGAACTTGCCGAGATTTTGATAGATTTACCTACGATCTGCGCCGAAGAAGGCGATAAAGATTCAGTCTAGCTTTTGCTCGACTGCTCCAACGTGATGGAAAGCCTTTGAGTCGCAAATGGTAAAACCTGTGCGCCCATCGAAAATCGAATGACCCAAAATCAATGGCTTAGGCCTCTCTGAATGGCAAAACTATGTGTCGCCCGACATTTCTGTTGAACTTCACACGAACCTGACCCAACCGTCGCAGTTGGTCCAGAAAAGCAGTGAACGTTCGACATCAGAAGGCGCCCCCAAAGTTGGACATCAGTTGAATTTGACCTTTGCGTTATAAACTAACACGCCGCCCCCATTTTTTGCTACCGCAGGCAGTTTGGTTTGTTCTGACTTCCCTTCCGAAAATCAGGGCTGAATTGCAGGTCAGACTGCGAAGCTGCCTGTTCCTGCTAATCTGCCACGTGGCGAACGCGGAAGGGGGCGAGGCAACGCTATTCGACAGGGGTGGTGCGGCCCGCAGGCAAAGCCGAGGACACGACCCTGTCTAAAAGGGTTGCCCGAGGGGGAGGGCCGCGCCCTCACCCTGACGGCCAATGGCGTTTGGCTTGTCCAAATCCGCTGGCCCACCAAAGGAAGGTGATGGGAAAGAGGGCTTGCTGCTGTTTGCTATTGAACCCGTCTCTCAAGCTTCAAAAATAGTGGTGGCAACACAGCGGACTTTCGCTGCGCTTGAAAAACCTGGCTAGGCTCTGGGCGGTGCCTTCACAGCGGTGCAGCTCCGCAATGCTGTCCTCGCGCTTCAGGCCGTCCAGCACGATCTTGATTTGCTCTTCTGCTGAAAATTGCTATCGGGTCACACGGCGAGTGTCCTTTACACCTTCTCACCGTGGCTATGCTTGGTTCCGGGTTTCTTTCTCCTCGCTACTCCTTGGCGGTTATGGTGAGTCCGAAACCCTTCTGTAATCGGGCCCGGTATTGCAAGGATATTGCGCCCGAAAGTGCTTGCTTCTGTCCGTGATCTGCGTAGTGCACTCAAATGATGCGGTTGGCTCTGACGGGGAAAGCTTATTCCCCTTGCGGCATATATTTTTATCAGGGTTTCTGTCGGCATTTCCCGCGCTGCGTCCTTTCAGGGGCGCCTTCCTCGCGGAAGAGTTGGTACTCGTTGTCTTTCAGACGGTTCTGAATTCCGTGCCGTCTATCCACATCCGATGCATGATGACTGCCAGTTTCCTCGCGAGGGCAATTTTGGCGCGCTTTGCACCACATCGGGCGGCAACACGCATCGGCCATGCCTTCAACGGAGTCCATCAGGTGGTTCTCACAAGCATCACATGCGCTGCTTCGTAAAGCGTCTATCCCACACTGGCATCGCCGGCCTTGGTATTTGATGTGACTCGATCCGTTTGTCTGGATTGGTTTCGCCATGGCGTCAGGCAAAAGCAGGCTCCCACCGAATTAGATGAACGGAGACGTTTGGGTCCCTCAATGGCAACACGGAAGGTCATTGCAACTATGGCGCCGACACCGGGAGTTGTCATGAGGCGACGACAGACATTATCTTTGCGAGACTGATCTCGAACCTGCTTGTCCAATTCAACAAATTCTTCTGCCATCGCATCACGCGCTGACGGGAGCGGGAAGATTGCCGCCACCAGGACCGGGTTACCTGCGATCACGCAAATTGCCGCGCTCTTGACTGAAACATCAAGACCCACGAAATAAGTCTTGGTCCTCTCCTTTGAGCTTCAAATCACTACCACAATTATGGTGAACCGGCCCGATGACCGCATCTCCCTTATCAAATCAACCTAAACTAATCCATTGGCGCCGACGTCAGACACGTCTGCATGCCTGATCCGAGACGGCACATTGTTAACCCGTCAGTTCCCTCGATTGCGAGCCTCCAGCCGTTCCAGATTGATGACTGTAGACAGCATCAGTCGATCGTGGCTCCAGTCCTGTGTTTGGCGAACTGATGCTGATCCGATGGCGAGAACAAATGCAAATGAAAGTATCAGTCCAAGAAATACGGCAGGTAGTCGGGTGTCTGCCATCGGCGCTTCGGTCAACGCTAACACGCGCTGCCGCAGTACGTGCTTTGCCTTTGTTCCGTAAACCAGTGCCACATTAAGAACACGTGGATTGTTCAACGTAATCGATCGCGCGCAGAATTCCAGCAAACAGGTCGTATACTCCTTTGAATCTATGCCCTTACGAGACACGACGGATTGGTCACAGGCCAATTCGCGTAGCCGGTCGAATTGGTGTTTGAGCACCAGATAGGCCGGGTTCCAGAACAGCAAAGGTCGCAAAAGCTCGAACCCAAGCTCCCATTCCACGTCATTGGCTCGGATGTGCTGAAACTCGTGCGCCAGGGCAAATCGCAACTCATTTGGTGTGTTCAACAGATGACTGGGCAGCACGACGTGCCGGCGGCGAAGGCCACGCACAGCGAACGGTACGGTAATCCGATCTGACAGGCGAATGTCCACCTTGGCGGATTGCCGCCAAAGAAAACTGGTCGTGATCGCGCTGCGGATGGCCCATGCATCGCGCATCACACGAACTGTCAGCACCGCTGCAATAAGAGCGAATGCGATCAATGCGCAGTTTGCGGCCATGCTTGCGCCTGCCAGTACGTGGTCCAGCCACCGCTCGCGCGTGTTCAGTAGGGTTTCAAATTGTGCTGCTGGCATGGCAATGTCGCCGCGCAGATAAGCGGCCACGGCAATATCCCCCAGTGCAACAGGTTGCCCCGGCCAGACCAGTCCTGCAAGGCTCGAGACCCCTGTAGCCAAAATGGGGCTGACAAGAACGCAGATACAAAGTGCCTTGAGCAAGCGAAGCTGAGCCACAAATCCATATCGCATCGATGTCCTATCCAGCGCCGCGCGCACTGCCAACCAGATAAAGGCCGACAATCCAAGCACGACATTCAGATCAAGAAACGTATCGAGAACCGGTTTAACCGCTGTCATTTTGCAGTCTCCTCTCTACCAGTGCTCGAATTTCCTCCAAATCATCTTCTGTCAGCCCCTCATCGTCGACCAGCCTTGCAACCAGCGTCGCGGGTGTGTCGTCAAACAGGGTCCGAGAAAGATTCTGCAGCGACCGCGACTGGTACCTGTCCTTTTCCAGCAGGGGTCTGTAGATCAGCGACTTGCCGTTCTTCTCGCTTTCGACGAACCCTTTTTCATCAAGGATACGCAGAATAGTCGCGCCGGATGTATAGGCCAAATTACGATCAGAAGGCAGGCGATCAAGGACATCACGGACCGAACCCTGACCCAGCGCCCAGAGTTCGTTCATGAACTCAAGTTCCACGTCGGTCAGAAGATTTGTTGTCTTTTTCTTTCGCATCGATCTCGGTGTCGCCATTTTCTAGTATGCCTGACAGACAAGCATCCTTTCGCTGTTTCTCAAAGCTTAAACTTTCCAGAAGACGAAGACGCCCCAACCGATGGACAGGAAAAGAGGCGTCCATACAGGTTGGCCTACCAGCCCAAGCCAGGCCAGGAAGATATAGGTCGAGCCGAGCAGTGTTATGAACAACCGATCGCCCAACGTGGTTGTCAGACCAAGTACACCGCGACGTTCAAGGCCGTCGCGGAACTTGAACCCTTCCAATAGTCCAATTAGTGCGATGGCCGCGAAGATACCCACGAATACCGCCAACGTCGCCGGGGTCCAGGCCATCCAGAAATCAGGCCAAAGAGGGGCGGTCCACGAGAATCCCTTTTCCTCTTGCTGGCCAACATTGCCCCATCCGGCTTGCTGGGCGAATGCCCGCGAAGGCAGGAAGGAGAGGGTGAGAAGAAGTCTACGCATATCGAACCTCACACACGGCCCATCGCGAAACCGCGCGCGATGTAGTTGCGGACAAACCAGATGACAATGGCACCAGGGATAATGGTCAGTGTTCCGGCTGCTGCCAGCAGACCCAACTCATACCCCGCGCTGGAGGCGGTGCGGGTCATCACGGCGGCGATGGGCTTGGCCTCGACCGCGGTGAGGGTCTTGGCCAGCAACATCTCGACCCATGAAAACATGAAGCAGAAGAAGGCCGCGACGCCGACACCCGCTTTGATGTTGGGCAGGAAGATCGTCACGAAGAAGCGCGGGAAAGAATAACCGTCGACATAGGCTGTCTCATCCAGTTCTTTCGGGATGCCGCGCATGAAGCCTTCGAGAATCCAGACCGCCAGCGGCACGTTGAACAGCGTGTGCGCGAGCGCCACGGCCAGATAGGTGTCGAACAGGTGGATTGACGAATAGAGCTGGAAGAAGGGCAGCGCGAACACCGCCGCTGGCGCCATCCGGTTGGTCAGCAGCCAGAAGAATAACTGCTTGTCGCCCAGAAACCGATAGCGCGAGAACGCATAGGCCGCTGGCAGCGCTACACAGACCGACAGCACCGTGTTGATCGTCACGTAGATTATCGAGTTGATATAGCCCCAATACCACGTCGGATCGGTGAAGATGGTTATGTAGTTCTCCAGCGTGAAGGTCTGGGGGAACAGGGAAAAGCCCGACAGGATCTCGTTCGTGGTCTTGAAGGACATCGCCACCAGCCAATAGATCGGCAGCATCAGGAACGCGATATAGAGGATCGGGATAAGGGACCGCTTCTTCATTGCGCGTCATCCTTTGTCATCAGAGTGTAGAAGACCCAGCTGACCAGCAGCGTGATGGCGAAGTAGATCAGGCTCATCGCGGCCGCAGGGCCAAGGTCGAACTGTCCCAGCGCGATCTTCACAAGGTCGATCGACAGTAAGGTGGTTGAGTTGCCGGGACCGCCGCCGGTCAGAACGAAAGGCTCGGTATAGATGTTGAAACTGTCCATAAAGCGCAGCAGAACGGCGATGGTTAGTACAGTCTTCATCTTGGGCAGCTGGATATAGCGAAATACTGACCAGGGGCTGGCACCGTCTATCTTAGCGGCCTGATAATAGGCATCCGGGATCGACACGAGGCCCGCATAACACAGCAGCACAACCAGCGACGTCCAGTGCCAGACATCCATGACGATCACGGTGATCCAGGCCGACAGTGGCTGTTGTGTCATATCATAGTTGATGCCCAGGACGTCATTCAGGAAGTAGCCCAGCAGGCCGATCTTGGGCAGAGTGAAGATATTCCACATCGAGCCGACCACATTCCACGGGATCAGCATCGGCAGGGCCATCAGGACCAGACAGACCGGCACCCAGAACCCTTTGCGTGGCATCGACAGGGCGACGATGATGCCCAAGGGCACCTCGATCAGCAGGATCAGGAAGGTAAAGAGGAACTGCCGACCGAGGGCCGCCTGAAACCGGTCGGAACGCAGGATCTGTTCGAACCAGCCCAGTCCTTCCCAGAAGAACTGATTGTTACCGAAGGTCTCCTGCACCGAATAGTTGACCACCGTCATCATCGGCACCAGCGCATTAAACGCGACCAGCGCCAGCACCGGCAGGACAAAGAACCATGCTTTTTGGTTTTCAGTTCTCATTGCGTCCGCTCCTCGGTTGCGATCCAGCCGTCGCGGTAGACGCGAGATTGTTCGGGTTTGAATTGCAGGTACACATGTGAGCCAGGGTTGGGCGCATTGTGTTCTGCTACGGCTTTCACCGGCGTATCACCGACCATGGCACTGACCACATAGTGTCGTCCGATATCTGCGACCTTGGTGACATGGGCAGGGATGCCGGTTTCGCCAAAGCTTATATATTCAGGCCGGATACCCAGATCGGTGCGGCCTCCGTCACCGTGGGTCTGGCCTTCCAGCATCACTTCATGGCCTTCGAACAGGGCCCGATCGCCCTTCGCTTCGCATGGCAGCACATTCATGCCGGGTGAGCCGATGAAATGGCCGACAAATGTGTGCTGAGGGCGTTCGAACAGTTCCACAGGGGTGCCGATCTGCACGACTTCGCCTTCCTGCATCACGACTACTTCGTCCGCGAAGGTCAGCGCCTCGGTCTGGTCGTGCGTGACGTAGATCATCGTGGCTTTGACGCGCTGGTGCAGCTCTTTCAGCTTGGACCGCAGTTTCCATTTCAGATGTGGGTCGATAACAGTCAGCGGCTCATCGAACATCACCGCGTTCACGTCGTCGCGCACCAACCCACGACCCATCGAGATTTTCTGTTTGTTGTCCGGGCTCAGACCTGAGGCCCGGGTATTCAACATATCCGTAACATCCAGCATCTCTGCAATCTCATCGACGCGACGTTTGATCGTTGCAGGGTCGACTCCCCGGTTTTTCAACGGGAAGGCCAGATTTTCGCCCACAGTCATCGTGTCGTAGATCACCGGGAATTGGAACACCTGCGCAATGTTGCGTTGATCTGGGGGCAAGGCAGTAACGTTCTGACCATCGAACAGAATTTGTCCCTCGGAAGGCGTCAGCAACCCCGAGATGATGTTCAGCAGCGTTGACTTGCCGCATCCTGATGGTCCCAGCAGCGCATAGGCCCCGCCGTCGCGCCAGGTGACGTCGATTTCCTTCAGGGCGTAATCCTGTGGCCCCTTGGGATTGGGGAAATAGCTGTGTCGCAGGTTTGCAAGCTTGATCTGTGCCATGTCAGGCTATCCTTTTGCCGTCTTGGCCGAAATACCGGCAATGGGCCGGGTTCATGTAGAAGCTGTGGTCTTCACCCACCTGATAGGGATGGACACCCGAGGCCAGGGATACCCACGCCTCATCCCCATGTTGGAAGTGCGCGCTGGAATCCGAGCCCGAAAGCTCGGTCACGATGACACGCCCGGTCAGCTCCACGTCGGCGTCGGAAGAGCGGAACGGGGTCACCCGGTGCGGACGCACGGCGACCAAGTAGTCACCATCGGCTATATCGGTGACTTTCCAGCCACCACCGCCGACCAATTGCGCCTGCGCTTCAGACACAGTGATGCGCGCCACATTGATGGGCGGGTCAGAGAACACACGAGCTGCAGAGATGTTCTCGGGGTTGCGATAGATATCTGAGGTGGGGCCAAATTGGGTGACGCGCCCGTCTTCCATCAAGGCGGTGTAGCCGCCAAGCATCAACGCCTCTTCCGGTTCCGACGTGGCATAGACGACCACTGCCCCGCGCCCAGCGAACAGGTCGGGCAATTGTTCACGCAGTTCTTCACGCAGCTTGTAATCGAGGTTGGCCAGTGGTTCGTCAAGAAACACCGCGCGGCTTTCCTTTGCAATCGCGCGGGCCAGTGCTGTACGCTGCTGTTGGCCGCCTGACAACTCATGCGGACGGCGCTGCAGCATTGGGCGTAACTGCAGCAAGTCGGCGGCCTCTTCGACACGGCCTTCGATTTCGGATTTTGCCATCCCCGCCACGCGTAAGGGCGAGGCGATGTTGTCGAAAACGGTCATATGCGGGTAGTTCACGAAGAACTGGTGTACCAAACTGATCTGCCGCTTTTGCGTGTTCAGCTTGGTGACGTCCTGCCCGTCCATCAGAACTTTGCCCGAGGCGATCGGGTCCAGCCCGGCCATCATCTTGATCAGCGAGGTTTTGCCCGACCCCGTAGCGCCCAACAGCACATTGAAATGGCCAGTCTTGAGCGTCAGGTTCGTAGGCTTGATATGGATGACATTGCCAACCCGTTTGGTGGCGTCTCTAAGTTCGATCATGTCCGTGGGTTCCGGTCCTTCAGTGCGTCGCACTGGCCTTGGGGTGGGGATGCCGCACACGGCACCCCCGGTTTCGTTTGCTTACTGAGACTGCCAGCGCTGAACCAATTCGTCATAGTTGACGGTCTGGCCCTGCGGCTTTTCGTTCTCAAGCTTGGCCTTGGGCGAGCCCGGCTTTTCCAACCAGAAGGCGGCATCCTGTGGCTCGTTCAGACGCGGACCACAGCCACCGTAGACACCGGCGCTTTCGTCAGCGGCCTGCATTCGGGCCATAGTGATGTCCATCTCTTCTGCCAGACGGTCCATCGCCTCTTGCGGGGTGAAGGCGCCCGAGTTCACGTCACCGATCTGCTGCCACCAGATCTGGGCCAGCTTCGGATAGTCCGGCACGTTGATGCCGGTCGGTGACCATGCCACACGGTCGGGTGAGCGATAGAACTCGACCAGACCACCCAGCTTGGGTGCGCGCTCGGTGAACGACTCGTGGTTGACCGAGCTGTCGCGGATGAAGGTTAGGCCCACATGGGATTTCTTCACGTCGACAGTCTTGGACGTCACGAATTGGGCATAGAGCCAAGCCGCCTGAGCACGATCCGCAGGCGTCGACTTCAGGAAGGTCCACGACCCCACGTCCTGATAACCAACCTTCTGGCCTTCTTCCCAATAGGGGCCGTGCGGACTGGGCGCCATCCGCCACAGCGGCGTGCCTTCGTCATCCACGGTGTTGTTGCCTTCGGACTTCGGCTTCACCATGTCCGCGGTGAAGGCGGTGTACCAGAAGATCTGCTGGGCCACGTTGCCTTGGCTGAGCGCCGGCAGCGACTGGTAGAAGTCGTAAGACGCCGCACCCGGAGGCGCATAAGCCCGCAGCCATTCATCCCACTTGCGGATCGCATAGACCGCAGCCGGGCCGTTCGCTGCACCACCACGCGAAACGGACGCGCCAACAGGGTTACAGGTGCCCGCTTCC
Source organism: Ruegeria sp. E5 (assembly GCF_056534105.1). NCBI lineage: Bacteria > Pseudomonadati > Pseudomonadota > Alphaproteobacteria > Rhodobacterales > Roseobacteraceae > Ruegeria > Ruegeria sp. E5. Next base: position 165,545 of record NZ_JBQFPA010000005.1, read on the forward strand.
ATGCGGATGCCCCATTCGTCGACGGGAACGCCGTTCGGTTCACCCACATCACCGGCGCCGGCCATCGACAGCCAGGCGTCAGTCATGCGCCAGCCGAGGTCAGGCGCGCGCTTACCATAATCCATGTGGCCATAGATCGTGGTGCCATCAACTTCTTTTACGTCATTGGTGAAGAACTCGGCGATGTCTTCGTAGGCCGACCAATTGACCGGAACGCCTAGATCATAGCCGTATTTCTCTTTGAACGCGGCCTTGTTGGCTTCGTCATCGAACCAGTCCTTGCGGAACCAATATAGGTTCGCAAACTGCTGGTCAGGCAATTGATACAGCTTGCCATCAGGGCCGGTGGTGAACTGAATGCCCATGAAGTCATCCAGATCCAGCGTTGGCGAGGTTGTCGTCGCCCAATCACCTTCCATCATATCGGTCAGCGGATAGGCCAACTGCAGGCGCGAATGTGTCCCGATCAGGTCGCTGTCGTTGACATAGCCATCATACAGATTCCGTCCGGTTTGTAGCTGAGTCTGTACGGCCTGAACCACTTCGCCTTCGCCGAGAATCTGATGATTGACCTTGATCCCGGTTATTTCCTCGAACGCCTTGGTCAGAACCTCGGATTCATAGGAATGCGTCGGGATACCCTCGGACAGGACATTGATTTCCATTCCCGAGTACGGTTGTGCAGCATCGATGAACCACTTCATTTCGGACAACTGTTCGTCCTTCGACAAGGTCGATGGCTGGAATTCGTCGTCGATCCAACGTTGTGCTGCGGCTTCGTCGGCCCAAGCAGGACCATGCCCCGCAATGACGGCCGCTGCCGCCACGGCGGAAAGTAGATGTCTCCGCATCTGTCTCCTCCCAAAGATTATGTGATCCGGTGCAGACCGGATGGCAAACAGCATCGATGATATTCGGCGCTGCTGTCAAACTAATTTTTTAGTAGAAAGGAAGAAGTAGATCAACCCATTGTTTTACATCTATTATTACCGTTTACGTTGGAGGGTGAACTTCATGGATCACGCCAATTAGCATCAAATACGTGCGCTGCAAACGGCCCATTCCTTCCGTTCGACCCTGGTCACCTTCTCGCGGTGCTGACCGTCAAAGCTGTCGTTCGCTGCAATCGCGAAGCTGGAAAGTAGACGATGGTCTGGGGAACGGCTCTGAGCGGAGATGTAACTTTAACGGACGATGTTGCAGCTTAACCCAACAGACCTGCCATCTATGGATTGTGGTTTCGTCAGGACCCAAGGGCGGGTGCTGATTTGGATGGCCTTTGTGTACTTCGAAGATCTCACGTGCAAACTATCATCCCAGCTCGAACATCTGATCAGTCGGATTTGGCGATCTCTAATGCTTGTTCCCTTAGCCAATTGATCGCTGGATTGAAGCGGCTACGCTCGTGGCGGACAAGAAAATAAGGGAAGCCACAACTCGGCCGAAATGGAGCTGAACAAAGAGAGGTCAATTTCTGGACTTGCTTTGCCAGCCGCTTGGGGACAGCTGCAACTGCATCCGTCTGTCCTACCAAAAAAGGTAATGTGGTGAAGTAAGGCTGCTGGAACACAGCATTCGAACCATCTCCTTTTTCCCGCATGATCGTATCGGGTTTCAGACCCGAAGTGCCCGGAAAACTGAACTCGATTAACCGGTAAGCCGAAACGTCTTGCGGAGTAAGTGCCCGTTTTGATGACGCATGTTCTTCAAGCGGATGGCCTTGTCGGAACAGGATTTCGTAGGTTTCATCAAATAGCTTCTGAACAAGTAAATCGTTCCTGGCATCCAAATCCGCGTATAGCAGTAGATCAATTGCTCCTTTTTCCAAATCGGTAAAGCTTTGCGGCACCAGTGGCGAGACATCGAACCTTATTGCTGGTGCGGTAACGGCAAAGACCTCCATCATGGGTCCCAGGACAGCCGCGACGCCGTAATCTGTCGAAGCGATGCGGTAGCAATAGTTGGACTGTGCTGGATCAAAGGCGGAAGGCTGGAAGACGTCAGCTATCGCTGACAGGGCAGCATCGACCGGTTCATTCAAGCCCAGAGCATGATCCGTTAATTGGTATCCGGACTGCGTTCGGATCAGCACCGGATCTCCAATAAGGTCGCGTACCCGGGCGAGTATTCGACTGGCGGCGGGCTGGCTGATCCCCAGATGTATTGCCGTGCGTGTCACGCTGCTTGTGCGAAGCAGGAGCTGTAGGAACCGTAGAGTCCTAACATCCAGAGAAGTTAAAATGTCATTCATTTTTTGCATGCTCATCATGCTATTTGCGTCATCCCAATTATGCCCGTCGCGAGTTAACTGACAAGTGAAGCTTAACCGGGCGCCCCCCCAGATCGGGGCGCTCGATCCAAGATCGTTTGGTTGTCGAGACCATCAAACTGTATTCGAAAGGGCAGCAGCTGTGATTACACGACGCATGTTCAACTCAATCGCGATTGCAACATCCATGAGCGGAGCTTTCACCTCCCGCGCTAGCACAGCGGAGGCATCCGGTGACCTAGATCAATCGGCATTTGGCTCTTATGATGTTGAAACAGTGTCCTTTGACAGCTCTGGGGAAACCCTTGTTGGAAAGTTGTTGAGACCTGCTTCGGAAGGACTTCACCCGGCAGCTGTGATCATCGGCCCTGTTGCATTCGTCAAGGAACAGTCACCGGTGCAATATGCAACCCGCCTGGCATCGCGCGGGCTGGCCGTTCTGATATTCGATCCACGCTATCACGGAGAAAGCTCGGGCACACCCCGACGCTACGAGTCTGGTGAAGCCAAGGTTGAAGACTGCCAAGCCGCCCTTGGTTTTCTCGCAAACCAAGAAGGCATCGACGCAAACCGGCTTCATCTTCTCGGGATTTGTCAGGGCGTCAACTGGGCGATTGAAACAGCGGTGACAGACGGTCGCGTGGCCTCTCTCGGGGTTGTCGCGGGCCACTATCTAACTGAGGAAACTGCCAGAATGTACCTTGGCAGTGATGCCGAGGTTGAAGCACGCATAGATCGCGCGGCCAAAGCAGCCACCGAATTCGAAAAAACGGGGGAAGCAAGCTACATCCCGATCGTCGGCTCTGAGGATGCCCTTCTGACCGCAACTGCCATCGCAGACTGGTACCTACCATGGGATAACAGGGCCCCTTGGCTGACTTTCAAAGGGGGTTGGGAAAACCGCATCACCGCGATGAGCGAAGCTGGCATTTGGGGCTGGCGGATCGACGAAACAGCCCCTCAACTGAACCTGCCTGTATTGATGATCCATGGCGACAGAGCTGCAAGCGGTCAGGTCATTCCCCGCCGCATTTTTGAAGAAATCGCGTCAGAAAAGAAGACGCTGTATTGGATCGACGGCGCCAACCAGCTTCAGTTTTACGAAGACCCGTTGATCATTGATGCCGCCGTCAATGCTCTGGCTCCGCACTTTCTTGCCTCCAATTGAACCCTTTGATGCAAACCGCTCGGTTCATTGACGCCGCCCCGGAACAATCATTGCCGGAAAAACGGGCGGCAACATCAAAGCATAGATACACCGGAGAATTATTTGAGATGAAAGTTCTTTCGTTATTGGTCACTTGCACCACGGCCTTCCCTGTTGTCGCCGAACAGGAGCTGCCGCCCTTTACCGAAGCCGTTTTGCCGATGGGAAATGATGTCTATGCCGTATCGATTGGACCGGGTGGGCCAGATGAAGAGTTCAGCTCAGACGCCACTAACGGCGGGCTCTACAAGCTCACTCCTGATGGCGTGTCCGAAGAAATCAAACTCTCAGATGGGCAAGGTCTTCGTAACCCAACAGGAATGGTGCGTTCCGGCAACCAGATTGTCATTGTGGATGGCAATGAGGTCATTTCTACCGCTTCGGATGGCACGGTAAACTGGCGTCAGGCTCTCGATGACGATGGTGTTTTTCTCTACGATATCGAAGCCCTCGACGACGACACCCTTCTTGTGAGTGATTTTGGGCGCGGCGCATTCCTATCGGTCGCAGCCCAAACCGGACAAATTCAACCTCACCTCGGCGATTTGCGCATCAGTGGTCTCGCCCGCTTTGCAATCGCAGAGACAGGTATTTACGCTGTGTCCTGGGGTAGCGACGACGCCTGGGACAGCGCTTTGTATTGGGTTCCGCATTCAGGCAACGGAGATACTGCGGTAGCTGTTTCAACCGGCTTTGGTAGCTTGGAATCCGTTGAAGTCGTGCACGGCACAGTTGTTGTCGGGGGTTACCGAGGCCACGAGAAATACCCGAATGCGAGGCTCTTGCGCGTTGAAACTGATGGGTCCGTAGATCCACTGAGCGTCGGGTCTCATTCGCGTGGGATTTCCGATATACTCTTCGATGGGTGGTCGATTTGGCTGAGCTATTTCTATGACGCATCCTATGCGGAGTTGCCGTCTCAGACGGTGAAAAGTCTCGACCAATAGACGCACGCACTCCGGTTTTCATGGCGCCTGGCTTCCGCAGTAGCATATGGTCGGGGAGCTAACTAGCGGTCCAAAGCGGCCACTGGACATGCTGCAATGGCAGCGCACTTCCAGACATTCGCTACAGACGCGTAATGCTCACGCTGCAGGTGGTCACGTTAATTGTTTCCCATTGCGTGCTTTAGATATCACGTTCGTTCGAGTGTTAGTCTTTTGATGTCAGATTATGGCAGCCGATCACGCCTGCATATTTCATCGCTTACAAATTTCTCCACCCATTGATCAACCCAACCGCCGCGTCTGCATAGCTCCTTGGGAACTGGTCGGATGTCCGGGCTTTCATGATCGTATGAAGTCCCAGCAACAGGCCGATCAGCAGCTTTGCCGCCTCATCCGGGTCAACATCGATGTGCACGGTCCCTTCAATTTTGGCGCGGCTGAGGATCGCAGCAAACCTTCTTTCCAAGGCGGTGAGGTATCTCTCGATTCGGGCATTCACCTCGGGGTCAGTGCGGTGAAACGAACTGATCGAATTGAAGGCAAGGCACCCCGCATCCTCGATCTTCGGCATACGTTCTGCCGAGGCGATACCCTGGAACCAATCGCTGAGGTCATTCAGCGAATAGGTGTCGGGGTCGGGGAAGTGCCGAGCCTCGGCATTGTCCAGATAAGTATCAAGTGTCTTTAGGAAGAACTTCTCTTTTCCGCCATAGGTGGTTTGCAGTGTGAACCGAGTTAGCCCGGTCTCCTGCTCCAGTTCCCGCGTGCTGGCACCATGGTATCCCCGCCGCCAAAACAGGTCCAAAGCGCCTGCCACAGCACTGTCGTGATCCGTCTTGCGTTTGCGCGCCACAGATTTCTCCTTGCTTTTTCTATCCGCATGGATAGTAATAAATTCCTATCCACTTGGATAGCATTGCGGGCGCGCGGCTGCAAATGCCGCGTGGCCCCACGTCAAACGGAGACCTGACATGATCGCCATCGACCCGACAACCGGGGCCTCAAAGCCCGTAACACTGCGCGCCATCTTCATTCTGAACGCGCTGAAAATCCTGCTGGCCCTTGGCTTCTTCGCCGCGTTCAAATTCTACGGGCTGCAGGTCGGAGAACTGGCAGGCCCCCAAGCCGCCAACCTGAGGCTCTATACGATGCTGGGATATATGGTGACTTTGGCCTGCATCATCGCATCCATCCTCAGGCGCAGCCTGGTCGGTATCCGCGCAGCGATTGCCGTTGATTTTCTGGTCTCGATCCCGGCAACGGCGGTCATCGGCTTTATCATCGCGATCATCAGCATGGGCCTGACGTTTACGGCCTCTGTCCGCTCCTATTTCGCCTATCGCGGCTGAGGTGTTCAGATGAGTCACCCAAACACGATCGACGGCCAATGTATCTGTGGCGCGGTGCGCTATCGGGTGCGGGACAACATGGCCGCCTTCAAACTCTGCTATTGCAGCTTCTGCCAAAAGGCCTCGGGCTCGGCCCATGTTGCGAATGCGTTCACCACGCCCGATCAGATCGAATGGCTGGAAGGCAAAAACATGCTGACCACCTTCGACGTGCCCAATTCCCAAGTACGCCGGGTGTTCTGCCGGAACTGCGGGACGACGCTGCCATTCGAGACTCAAAACGGCAAGATTCTGATTGTCCCCGTTGGCAGCTTGTCCTGCCCGCCGTCCCAACCCGTCAAAGCGATCGTTGGCTGGTCGTCCCGACCTGCGTGGTATGGTGAGGCGCTGGGCCTGATCGAAGAGACTTGCAATGCAGAAAGAGTGGCTCATTGAGTACCGAACAAGAGATCTCACCAGACTTCCCGTTTGACTCGAAATATGTCGAGGTGAATGGGCAGCGCATTCACTATGTCGAGGAAGGAGACGGCTCGCCGGTTCTGTTTCTGCACGGCAATCCCACCTCGTCTTATCTGTGGCGCAACATCATTCCCTATGCCGCCGGGCAGGGCCGCGCTATCGCGATGGATCTGATCGGTATGGGCAAATCGGATAAGCCGGATATTCCCTACCGCTTTGTCGACCATGTTCCCTACGTTGACGGATTCATCGAGGCGCTGGGGTTAAAGGACCTAACGCTCGTCATTCATGACTGGGGCTCGGCATTGGGGTTTCACTATGCGCACCGACATCCCGAGAACATCCGCGGCATCGTGTTCATGGAGGGCGTGGTCCGCCCGATGAGTTGGGCGGGATTTCCGCCCGATTTCCGCACCGGGTTTCGCTTGATGCGGACGCCGGGTCTGGGATGGATGATGATCTCGGGCCTGAATATGTTCGTCGAGAAAATCCTGCAAAGCGCCATAGTACGTGATCTGGCACCGCAAGAAATGTCGCAGTACCGTGCGCCCTTTCCCACAGCACGAAGTCGCAAGCCGGTTCGTGTGTGGCCTTGCGAGATTCCGATCGATGGCACGCCTTCTGACGTTCATGAGATCGTCAGCGCCTACAGCCGTTGGTTGGGAGAAACGCAAACCCCGATGCTGATGTTCCACGCCACGCCCGGAGGCACCATCGGGACAAAAGAGGTCGCCTGGTGCCATCAGACCATCCAGAACCTCGAAGCGGTGGATATCGGCAAAGGCATTCATTTCCTACAGGAAGATAACCCCCATCTGATCGGAGAAAAGCTGGAGGAGTGGTTGGCGCGATTGCCCGCATGACCCCGTGCTGCCACGTGTAGCGGCTGAGCCGTATACATAAATCAGATTTCCTGATTTTATGCTTTAACTATCACCCAATACGTTCAAAGGCCAAACACCGGAGGGAAACCCTGTTGAATCTGACGACCCCCATCCCTTTGATTCTGGCGGCTGTACTGCCCGCCTTTCTGGACCGGTGCTCCGGGTCTGATACCAGCGTCGCTTTGGGCGTATTGGCGCGCGACCGGGTGGCCTTGACCGCGACAGCCAGTGAAATCGTCGTCGATTTGCCTATTGCCGAAGGTGCCGTGGTCAAGGCAGGCGACACGCTGGTTCAGCTTGATCCAACATTGCAAAGCTCAAAACTGGCACTGGCGCAGGCTGAACTGGAAAAGGCGCAGGCCACGCTTCTGAAGCTGCAGGTGGGGCCGCGAGAGGAGGAGATTGCGATAGCCGAGGCCAAAGTCGCGGGCGCTGTTGCACGCCTTGCCGATGCCGAAGCCATCTATGACCGAAACGCCAGACTGGTCGAAAACTCGGTCGTGACCGAAGCGCAGGTAGCAAATGATCTGGCCCTGCGCGATTCCGCGCGAGCTGAACTGGCCAGCGCTCAGGAATCGCTTAAAGAGTTGCAGAACGGGACCAGACCCGAAGACCTGGCGGTTGCCGAAGCCAACGTACGGGCCGCCGAAGCGTTGGTTTCCGCCGAGCAAACAGTTCTAGACGACTTGACGGTTACGGCCACCCGCGACGGCGTGCTGGATTCCCTGCCGTGGAATTTGGGCGAGCGGGTAACATCCGGCAGCCCGGTTGCCGTGATGGTTACGGGCCAGACGCCTTACGCGCGCGTCTATGTGCCCGAGCCGCATCGCGTCAATCTGAAACCCGGCGACACGCTGGAAGTTCGCATTGACGGGCTGGCCGATCCGCTGGACGGCGTGATCCGCTGGATCAGCGACGACGCGTCCTTCACCCCCTATTACGGATTGAACAAGGACGACCGCACGCGCCTTGTCTATTTGGCCGAGATTGACTTGCCCACTGCAACACCCGACCTGCCCGCCGGAGTGCCAGTGCAGGTCCCCATGCCATGAGTGATATCGTCGTCTCGACGCAGGGTCTGACCCGTCGGTTTGGGGAAAACACCGCAGTCAACAATCTGGACCTCGAAATCCGAACGGGCCAGATATACGGGTTTCTCGGCCCCAACGGCTGCGGCAAGACAACTACCATGCGCATGCTGACCGGCCTACTGACCCCCAGCAGCGGGGCAATTTCGGTTTTGGGCCGATCAATGCCCGAAGCGGCTGAGCCGTTAAAAAATGAGATCGGGTACATGACCCAGATCTTCTCGTATTACCGCGACCTGACAGTGCTGGAGAACCTTCGGTTCGCGGCAGAAGTTTATGGCATTCCAGTGAAGTCGGCCAAGGACCGAATTGAAGAACTGCTGCACACCTATGACCTGACAACCAACATTGATCAGCTCAGCGGCAGCATGAGCGGCGGGCAAAGACAAAAACTCGCCCTTGCAGCGACCGTCATGCACCGACCAAAACTGTTGTTTCTGGATGAACCGACCTCGGCCGTTGACCCAGAAACCCGACGCACTTTCTGGGAACAGCTGTTCGATCTGGTCGATCAGGGCGCGACGATGATCGTCTCGACCCATTTCATGGACGAGGCCGAACGCTGCCACCGGTTGGCGATCTTGCAACACGGGGTGAAGAAGGCGGACGGCTCTCCGCGTGAGTTGATGGATGATCTGCAGGCCGATGTTGTCGAAGTTGAAGGCCCGGACCTGCGCAAGGTCAAACACGCGTTGGACGTCCAGCCCATGATCCTGTCGACCGCGCAAGTCGGATCGCGGCTGCGTGTGCTGGTGGACAAATCCGAACCTCAGCCGGTGGACATGTTGCGCGGCCAACTTGCTGCGTTTCCCGACCTGTCCCTGACCCCGCAGCGACCAAATCTGGAAGACGTGTTCGTCAGCGCCACACGGGGGCCAAAACAGTGATCTCGCCACGCCGCATCGCTGCTGTATTGAAGAAAGAGCTGCTACAACTTCGGCGGGATCGGATGACCTTTGCCATGGTGATTATGATCCCCCTGATCCAACTGCTGCTGTTTGGCTATGCGATCAACACCAACCTGCGCCATGTGCCTGTCGCACTGGTGGACAAGTCCGGAACCGAGTTGTCCCGAACATTGGCGCAGATCGTTCAGGCCACGCAGGTCGTAACCATCACCGAACATCTAACAACCCCACAAGAAGCCGAGCGCGCGATCACTGAATCCCGCGTGCGCGCCGCGCTTATCATCCCATCAGACGTCAGCCAACGCCTTGCCCGAAGCCCGTCTGTCGGGCTGGGCCTGCCCAACGCAACGGACAAGACCAGCAGCCGACCGGTTGCCCATTGGATCGTCGATGGCTCGGACACGATGGTGGCCAGCGCAATCAAATCCCTGCGCACGATGCCTTTGACAGAACTGCTGAAACAACCACCAAACCGGCAGGTGCCTACCTTCGAGGTGACGCTTTACTTCAACCCTGAACAGCGATCAGCAGTCAATATCGTGCCAGGTCTTGTCGGCGTGATCCTGACCATGACGATGATCCTGTTCACTTCAGCCGCCATCGTCCGCGAACGCGAACGGGGCAATATGGAGATGCTGATCAACACCCCGATCAAATCGATCGAACTGATGATCGGGAAGATCATCCCCTATATCTTTCTGGGCCTGATACAGGTCGCAATCATCCTCGGCCTCGGGCATGTCCTTTTCGATGTCCCGATAAACGGCGGATTGGGCACTTTGCTTGTGGTGACTTTGTTGTTCATCATCGCCAGCCTGTCGCTTGGGCTGGTGATTTCCACGCTTGCGCAGAACCAATTGCAATCAATGCAGATGACTATCTTTGTTCTGCTGCCATCGATCCTGATGTCGGGCTTTATGTTCCCCTTCGACGGCATGCCGCGACCAGTCCAGATGATTGCTCAGGTTCTGCCCGCCACTCATTTTATGGACATGATCCGCGGCGTGGTCCTGCGTGACGCGTCGCTATACGAGTTGCGCTGGGGAATTCTCTGGATGATTGGATTTGCGGCATTCGGATTGTTGGCGGCCACTTTAAGGTTCAAGAAACGGTTGGGTTGAAGGCGGCCCAGAGCCGCCGTCCGTGCGGGATTTGAATGCTGCATTGAGGCTTCCCAGAATCGGGAATTGAAAGACCTCTGTTGAAAACTAAACAACTCGAGGCGCAACCGCAGCCTCATCCGAGCAACGTACGCATCTCACCGTTTTCAAGAACAGCAGTACGACGAGGATCGTGCATCGCAGTTTGAAGCATGGCATGAGCCAATTCATCGGAAGTTACACCGATGGACGGCATCAGCCTTTGGAGCGGTTTGAGAAGATAATCACCCTTCTTCCACGTGTTCCTCGGCCCCGACGGCGCAATATAGCCTGGACGAAAGGCGAATTTCCTTTCGAGGTCAGATGCAAATAGCTTGCTCTCCGCTTCGCCCTTAATCTTCAAAGCAAAGGACATGCCGCCGCCAACAGACCCAGCGCCTTGAGCGGAAAACAAGCAGAACGTCGCATTGGGCGCTGACCTCTCGCAAGCCGCCAGCAAAGCGCGCAACCAATCGACTGTGATCTCCTCATATTCCACTCGGCTGACTCGCGCGGAATAGGTGGCAAGGCAATGGAAAACAGTGTTGATACCATCGAGGTGGGGCTCAATGGATTGAGTTTCGTCGAATGCTACAAACTTCACATCGATCAGCATTGGGTGATCTAAACCGGACGGCCTGCGCCCAAGCGACACGACCTCACACACAGTTTCTTCGCTCAGCAATGCCGCAAGTACCGATGAACCCACCATCCCCGTCGCACCGGTCAGCAGGACACGTCCAAGTGGTCGAGATGTCTTGTCAGGCAGACTGGGCACGGCGCTCTGCCTCGGCTTTCAAGCCGCGATTGAAAGCTTGGTAACCTTCGACATACATTTTTGCCAAGCGCCCGCCCATCAGGAATGTGATGCCCCCCATGATTTCATCGGATTGTACGAAGCGGGTTTTGCCACCCTCCAACGGCTCAACACAAAAGTGGTGGTTATCGCGAATGCCACCCGGCCCCTTTTCAGCCCAGAAAAACTCCGTCCCCTCCACGACTGAAATCGTGTGATCCAAGGTGGTCAGTTTCTCCTTTGATGAATCAAGCTGAAAGTCGACAGTAATTGTCGATCCATCCTTGATTTCTCCCTTGATACCCACAAGGAACACAGCCCAGTCCTTGTAGTTTGCCGTGTCGGTCAGAACCGACCAGACCAAGTCCGCCGACGCATCGATCAAAATGTCTGTGTGGATTTTGTGATGTGAGAGGTTCACTTTTTCCGATGATCCGGTTTCCATGACTGTCCTTCCGTTGCGGTCTCAAGCGTTCTGTGGCGAGACGCGATCCCCGCCCTGAATTGTGATCCGCCCAAAACGATCCCGCATGCGCTTGGATCGAAAAAGGTAGGTCGAGATGATGATGTAATTGACGCATTCCTGGGCGAAGTTCCGGTAGCGATCCGGATTTTCCAGCATGTCGAAGGTTTGCACAGCACACATCGTGGCAAGCGCGGTGAACATGACCAGCATGGCAATCGGAGTGACGCTCCAGCGCAGGACGTATCCTGCCAGAAACGTGGCACCCGATGCGGTGACCAGTATCCAATGGAGAGTTTGCATGCCCGGCGGAAAGGTCGCGTTTTGCAAAGGCATGAGCGGCGCCAGCCCGGTGAAGTATTCAAGAAACCCGAGCAGTCCCCAGCCCAACATGATAGCCGAGGCGAGCACGATCAGATACTCGAACCCCTGCGAGAGACGCTCTATGAACCGGTTCATCCCCGTCCCTCAGATCGCGAATGTCTGGTCGGTCATCTCTTCCGAGAGACGCCACAGACGTTTGGCCAAATCGGGGTCTTCGCAAATCGGATTGCGGGTCGCGACCCCGGTCTTGCCACTCATCTCTTCGGGGCCTGTCGGGCCGTAGTATTCGCCACCTTTAACATGATCCGACAAAGCGGCGAACAGAGACGGCTTCGCGGCGTCTTCATTGGAGTGCAGAAGCTGTTCGACTTGTGCCTTCATGTTAGCGCGCGATTCTTCGTCCAATTCGTTGAACAGACCGGAGTCCGACCCGCCCGGATGTACAGTCAGCGATTTCAGCGAATTTCCCGAAGCCTTGAGGCGGCGGTTCAGTTCGTCACCGAAGAGCAGACAGGCAAGCTTGGATTGACCGTAAGCAACGCCGCCATCCTGGCCGCATGTCAGATCGTCAAAGTGAATGTTCGCATTCTTGTGGGCGATACTGGAGAGTGAGACGATCCGCGATGCAGGGTTGTCAGGGAACATGTCGATCAGACGCGCAGTCAGCAGGAAATGTCCTAGGTGGTTGGTTGCAAACTGCAGCTCTACGCTAACTGCATTCGTTTGAGCGGAGTACAGCAAGATACCCGCGTTGTTTATCAGCACATCCAGCGTGGAGTACCGGGCTCGGAAAACCTCAGCGAACGCGCGAACCGAGGTAAAATCGCTGAGGTTCAGCACTAGAATCTCAAGTGATGCGGACGGGATCCGCGCAAGAACGTTTGCTTTGGCGGCTTCGGCTTTTTCGAGGCTGCGGCACGCCATGACGACGTGAAAATCTGCTTCGGCCATACCGACTGTTGTTTCAAATCCTATGCCATTGTTCGCACCGGTGACGATTGCGACTTTTCCAGATTGTCTAGACATCTCGCATCCTGACAAGTTGACATATTGTGAGTGACTGTCAACATTGACACTAAGCGCTCATTTGTCAATATGTAAATCATGGAAGATCGCCACGACTATATCCTCGAAGCCGCGAAACGACTTTTTCTTCGCTACGGCGTGAAGCGAACGGGTATGAGCGACATCGCCCAAGAGGCGGGTATCTCGCGTCAAACTCTTTACAAGGCATTCGCGAACAAAGACGAGGTGTTGCGGGCCACGATCCGGTCGCTGGCAGACAGAGTCGTTCTGGATATCGAGGCCGGTCTTAAAAAAGCTGACGGACTTGGAGCACAACTTGATATCGTCTTCAAATATGCCGTCATTGAGCACTATGATTTCTTGCAGTCTTCGCCCAATGCCGAGGACATCATCGCTGGCGTAACTTCGACAAGTCAGAATGAGCTGGAGGCCGGCGCAAAGCGAAACACCGAGATCATCGCGCGTGTCCTGGAGCCGTATTCGAGTGCGATTGAAAGCTGTGACCTGACTGTTGATCAGTACGCGGATTTTATCCAGCGCTCTTCAACAGCGGCCAAGTACAGCGCAAAGAACAAGAAACACTTGATCGGATTGCTGTCCGCTTTGCGAATGTCGGCGTTGAAAGTCACCAGCAGCGTTTAGACGGGTTAGGCCCATAGCAGACCTTGAACAGAAAATTGAAATGCTGCGTTGGCAGCCCGCGTTGCCGACATTGGCGGCAAGCGCACAGTATCGATACAGTTCTGAAAGCTACCTAGGGCGGTCTGGGGCGTGGGGGTTACGCGTTATCAAGCTTTCTATTTCGTTTATTGCTGCAACCGGCAAGGCACCGAAGGTCAATGCCGCTGAAATACCCTCAATTTGTTCTTCTGTCCGAGCGCCTGGAATCGGTATGTATGTTTCAGATTGGCCCCAAATCCACCCGAGAGCCCCCTGCACAAGCGTTCGGCCATTTGTAGTCAGTAAATCGCGAACCGCATCGAGTTGTCGCATGAAGTCTGGATTTGCCCTGCCATCCGTATAGTACTCCATCCAGCTTTCGCCGGATGCGCGCACATCATCCGATGCGATAACGGTATTCTGATGGTACTTCCCTGAAAGCAGCCCCATCGCAAGTGGTGAGCGGATAAGGGACAACAGTCCTTCCTCTTGGACAACCTGTTGCATGCGAGGCGCATCGAAAAAGACGTTCATCACGTATTCGACCGCCTTGAAACCATCCCTGGACGAGGCCGTCCTGGCGTTTTGGGAATAGTCAGTGCTCCAATCATAGGCGCGCAACTTCCCCGCCTCTTTTAAACGGTCCAGTTCGTCAAACACGGCCTCGGCCTGGTCTATTGGCATATCGTTCACATGCAACAGCAAGAGATCAATCCGATCCCGTTCCAGCCGCGACAGACACCCATCTAGGGCAGGGCCAACCTGAGCTGGGGTGAAGGGGTCAAATGAAATCTGCCTGCTCGCTTCATCGATCCCAACCCCAATCTTTGTGACAATCAGGGTGTCGGGTCGATGCTTGAGCGCTTTGCCTAACAAACGTTCCGAATGCCCCGCGCCTTAGGCGGCAGCGGTGTCAAAAAGTGTGATTCCACCATCCAATGCGGCGTGGATTGTACGAATGGAGACACCGTCGTCCGATCGGGTGTAACCCAACGACTGCTCGCCACAATACATTTTGCCACCAATCGGCCAGCACCCCATGCCAAGGGGTGAGATTTCGGTTTCGAGAAAGTTCATGTGTGAGTCTCCTGACTGATACTTCAGAAGAAACGCCATCACAGTCTTTTCATCAACAATATAAAATGTAAGTTTCATTTCATGTATGAAAGCTACTTTGACTGGGACAACCTGCGGCTTTTTCTTGCGGTTGCCAGAGAGGGCGGGCTTGGGCCAGCAGCTGAACAGACCGGCAAGAGCGCACCCACACTGGGTCGGCGCATGATCGAGTTGGAACGCAATCTGGGAACTGAGTTGTTTCACCGTAAACCGCGTGGGTACGATCTGACTGAGGACGGACAAGCGCTGTTGAAAAAAGTCGAACGCATCGAAGCGCGTGTCCTACCTGTCACGGAAAGCGGCCTTGCCACCTCACCACCGTTGGTTAAAATTTCGGCCGGGACCTGGGTGACAAGGATTTTGATCAGCGCTGTCGGAAGACTTACGGGATCAATGTCAGTTCGGCTGCGTTTCATCTCGTCAGAAGACCTACTGAACATCGGGCACAGGGAAGCCGCGATTGGTATTCGAAATCACCGGCCAGAAGAGATAGGCTTGGCCGGTCGCAAGATCGGGCGAGTTCGGTTTGGAGTCTATGCTGCGGATGAAAGCATTTCGACCTGGGTTCGCGTGATGTCCAAAACACCCTCGGCCAGATGGGTGAGAGAGCATTCGCAAGAGGACGACGCCATCGAAGTTACGGCGCCACAAAATGCGCTTGAGCTTGCAAATGCAGGTCTTGCCCGAGCGGTTCTGCCAACTTTCATTGGAAACACGCAGCCGGGCCTGATACCAGTGTCACCTTTGATTGACGATCTGGAACATGATCAATGGCTCGTCACGCATCATGAAGATCGGTTTCTTGCTGAGGTGCGGCATGTCATAGATCGCGCTCATGCAGTGATGTCGGAAGCTTGTGAAAACGGTTGAACCGATGTTGACTGTTAGCACTATTCGCCCAACAGTTCCATCAACCGCGCGTAAGCTGTTTGGCCGCGTCTGAAGGTTGGCAGACGGAAAAACTCGTCCGGTGCATGTTGGTTTTCATCCTCATGTCCAAAGGCAAACATGACAGCGTGCAAACCCAGTTCGTCCAGTAAGGTCGACATCACAGGGATCGAGCCACCAACGCGGGTTTTATAAGCGGGTTTGCCGTAAACCTCTTCGAGAACCTGACCCGCGATGGCAGTTGCGTTGTGGCCAGCAGGTACAAGAAATGGGTCCGCGCGCCCAGGGTTGCGCGATACCTGAGCGGTGACACCCGGCGGGCATTCGGCCTCGACATGGGCGGAGATCAGATCAAAGATCTTTTCAGGACTCTGATTAGCGACCAAGCGACACGTGATCTTAGCCGAAGCAACCGCGGGCAAAACGGTCTTTGTGCCTTCCCCTTGCCAACCGCTGGTCAGCCCATTGACCTCAAGCGTCGGACGTGCCCACAGATTTTCACGTGTGGAATATCCTGGCTCGCCCAAGGTCTCTGGTGCTCCAGTCTGGGCAAGATAGGCCGCTTCATCCCAAGGCACCCGCGCAATTGCCGTGCGATCTTCATCGGTCAGCTCGATGACATCGTCGTAGAAGCCATTCACCGTGATCCGACCATTGGTCGATTTCATACTGGCCAGCAACTGGGCAAGCGCCATCGCGGGATTTGCGACGCCGCCGCCATGCATGCCAGAATGCAGATCGGATTTCGCGCTCTGAACCGAGATCTCAAGTGAGGTGAGCCCTTTCAGACCCAGAACCAGTTGCGGCGTCTCGGTATCCCACTGACTTCCATCGGCTGAAAAGATCATATCGGCCTGAAGTCGGTCGAGATTCGCCTCGATAAAGGGCGGAAGGTCGGGCGATCCGATCTCTTCTTGGCCCTCAAAGAAAAACCGCACGTTCACAGGCAGCTTCCCAGTCTTCGCCAGCAATGCCTCAGCCGCGAGGATCGGTATTAACATTGCACCCTTGTCGTCGGTCGCCCCACGCCCGTAAATCCGATCGCCGCGGATCGTCGGCTCGAACGGAGGCGAGGACCAGAGCTCAAATGGTTCGGCTGGTTGCACGTCAAAATGGCCATAGATCAGGATTGTAGGCGCATCCGGCCCGGCATGCAGCCAATCGGCACAGACCACCGGATGACCTGCTGTCTCCATCATCTGAACGTTTTCCATTCCCGCCATAACCAACCGATCAACCACCCACTGCCCGGCCTTTCGAACATCGCCCGCGTTTTCGGGTTTGGCTGATACCGATGGAATACGAATGAAGTCGCACAGCTCTTCAACAAAGCGCGATTGGTGTGTGTCGAGATATTCGGTCCAGCTCATTCCATACCCTCTCTGATGCTGGCGCTCAACTTACGAAACTGGCCGTAGCCCGCAAGCCTGCGGAAGATAAATTGGGGTCAGGATCATAGCCAGCGCTCTTGCTCAACACCCGTTTGATATCAACCCGAGGCTTGCCGTGCGACTTAGTGGAGAAGGGGGCGAGCTTCGCCATCTACTCGTCGGTTAGCTGATAGAGGTCTCTTATGTCACCGCACCGCTTTAGGAGCCGTGAACCATACAGCAAGCGAAAATCAAGGCATCCTGACCCTAAAATAGTAACATTTGAAGACGGTCGCGCTTCGTCTGCGTTTGCAAAACAAGTCTGCTGCATTTGCAGCAATGTCAGTTTCAAGGTCGAGATTATGAAAAACTAAACTGACGATGCCTTCAGCACTGCGAGATCAGGGCGTAGATAGGCCTCAGGGTAAGACATTGGTTTAGATGGCCCTCGGGGAACAACGCCATTCCAACTGCGCCCGAAATATCCCTGGCGGCAATGCACAAGGGATCCGGAGTTTGCAACGCCAGGCAGTGCATACACACGGCATAGCCAACGCCATAAGTATGGGTAGTCCAATATCCGCGCTCCGTTAAGCTTCATCCGCACATAGTAGACGGGATCATGGCGATAAAGCGTAGGGAACAGGCGCAGATCGGCCTCTGTGAAGTGAATGCCGGTTAAAAAAGGCCTGCCATCAGAAAGGAGCTGCTCCAATTGTTCAAGTGCCTCGAAATAGGCGTCAAATGCTGCCGTATAGATCGTTTGATCGGACGAAAATCCGGCCTTGTAGGCGCCGTTGTTGATCGCAGTGTAGATCAAGTCATTCAAGTTATGGATGTGTTGGCGCAGTGCTTCGTCGTCCGGGTAAAGCCTCACGCGCCTCTTTGCTGGGATGGTGCCGCCAAGGGACTCTGCAGAGGCATCCAACATGCGGATAATTTCGGCGCTTTCGTTGCTCACGATTTGGCCTGATTTCTTATCATAAAGGATCGGCAGGGATTGTTCTTCGGAGCCTTCGGCACGGTAAATATCTTTGGCAAGGCGCAGTCCTCTGCCAGTTCCGGTCTCTCCGGTGCACTCTGGCAAGGTCTCGCTTGTGAGCGAAGCAATGCGGTTGGGTGCGAACTCCCACAGGTTCGGTCCTTCTGGATCGTCTTTGCCAGTGCGGTTGGGAAATGCCACATCCATCGTGACGCCGTCCTGCAACCCCAGAACACTGCGCGCCAAGGTCACGCGATGACACCACGGGCAATTCAGCGCCACAAACAGGTGATATCGGTTGGGTTCTGCAGGAAAATCCGGATCGCCAACGGAGTGGCGAAAGCCGCTGACGCCGCGCACAAATTCACCCCGTGCGCGGCGCTCAGTGATGGCAGTCTGGTCTTCTTCAGTAGATGTGTCGGTCATGACGTCAGCATCATCCTCTGAGTCTGTGATGCAAGATAATTGGTACGGCCAATTCTTCTTCATCACTCAAGTGGCGTTCCAGAAACGCTTTGATCGCTTCGCTTGTCGCATGGAGCTGCCCGGTCTCATCATAGGCTTGGGCCTCATCCAGAGCAGACAGTTTGATCACACGGTTCGCTGCGCGGGTGAAATCATCCAACACCTTGTTCAGATCGGCGTGATCCTGTTCCAGAAGCTCAAGCCCCGCATCAAATCGCGGGTCTGCAGTCGACAATTCAGGGAAATAGCTACGATCTTCCCAGCCGTGATGACCATGCAGGCTCCCGACCAGGTTGCCGCCATAGTGGGACAGCCGCCCAGCATAATCGTCCAACCCCAAATCGTTGTTCAACACATTTTCCGTGTCCAATCGAATACGTTCCGCCAAGTGGTGGAACATCAGGTGTGCGCCGAGCCAATGCTTGGTTTTTTCTTTGAACCCAGGGTGCGCATCCCAGCTGTCGCGCGGGTATTTTTCCAAGAGAAACCGCATCTCTTTCGGCATATCGTCTTGGCGGATAGTGTATTTATCGAGCATCGGTCGTCTCCTTTCGTGACATAGGTGGGAAATCGGATCAGTCTCACCAGTAGCGCAAAACGCACAGTGACTATGCGTCAGCGAACCCCCGCAAAGTGCATGCCGCCTTGATCAGCGATCGCGTATTTAAGTTGGTGATGTCACGTTGCGTGAAGTCAGACAGGCTGTCTTGGCCGCAAACGCCAGCGTAGCACTGCATAAATTGAGCGGTTATACCAGAGTTTCGCGCGAACCGTTCCGCACCGACCTTCAATTCAAACACTGGGTTGTAATGCACGCTCTAGTGCGCGCTTCTCCGTTGGCCATTCAGATTAGAAGTGCGGGGCAAAAAAAACGCACCCCGCACCAGCTTCTAACGACCGCCCGCTTTCCCGGGCATGTTCATCCTCTTGGCCGTTCGTCGTGGCATTTTCATGCGCAGGTCACGCGGCGGTTTGGCTTTGGTCTTCACACGATTCGCAGATTTCGATGTGTCCTCCGCAGCAGGAAGGGTTCGCACAAGGGCGATTTTTGGTGGCTTAAAGGGCATATTGCACCTCATGACAAAAAGAAGGTTAAGTCGCGCAGATGCACGACTACGAATGCCCACAAGGGGCTAGCGTCGTGTGTCCATTGTCAGAGTCCTCCGCAGGAGTGTTTCGGTGCGCATTCTGCCATTTAGGTCAGCGCGCGGCGGGATCAGAAAGTATGCTGGTCCATTGTCAGAATATCCTTTGCGAGTGTTGGGAGCGTCTCAGACAACCGAGTATCTGTCAAACCTGTTCAACGAACAGCGACATTTGTCGCCTCGCTTCCGAGCGCGGCCCTGAACTGCGGTTGGTCGATCGGTATCATTGCAATTGCGCGTGGCGTCAGAGAAGAAAATTTCTGCTCAACCAAAACAGACTGCAGTCCTGCATCAAGAACCTTGAGACTACCCCAATTGTTCATGCGGGCATTTCTTAGGCTTATTGCTGATCAATTTCGAATGCTCGGCGATCAAGTCAGCCAACTCTGGCCGGCATGAACCGCAGTTCGTTCCCGCATTAAGGGCGTCTCCGATATCGTCCATATTGATCAAACGCTTGTCGTGAATGGCGCGGATAAGGGTTTTTAATCCGACCTCGAAACACGAACAGACGATTGGCCCGCAGTCCTCAGAACCAACAGATGACTGGCCAGACAGAATCTGCAGAGGCGTTACCTCAGGCAAAGTTGCCAAATAGTCTCGCATCAGGGTGATAGGTCGGCGCGAGACGAAGAGCACTGCCAGAATGCGCTGACCGTCTGACAGCGCAATTCTATAAGAGCCGCGTTTGGGATCTTCTACCGAAGTCGCCATCGCATCCGGTAGACCAAACCAAACGCGAGCAGTCCTTTCCCAGTCTTCAATAATCTGGTTCCCTGCCAACTCCATCCTATAGCCGTTGTTTGTTCTGGCTGTCGCCGAATATTCTGCTTCAGGGAACGCTGCATCGGCTGAAACGGCGAAACCGTACCATGCTGCTCTCATACGTCGAACAGATACCGCTGTTGATTTGCTTTCCGGCTGACCAGAAATCGGGTCAGTTACACTAGGAATTATCTCGTTTACACGGGCCGACGGTGCCGTTTCTCCGGTCCAATGAATGGGCGCAAACACATTGCCACGCGCAATAGATTCCGTAATGCGAAGCCGAAATATGCCGCTGCCGACTGAACTGCTAACTTCGACCAAATCGGCAGGACCAAGCCCCAGTTGATCAACGTCCTTCGGGTTCATTT
This sequence comes from Ruegeria sp. E5, assembly GCF_056534105.1. Taxonomy (NCBI): domain Bacteria; kingdom Pseudomonadati; phylum Pseudomonadota; class Alphaproteobacteria; order Rhodobacterales; family Roseobacteraceae; genus Ruegeria; species Ruegeria sp. E5. The sequence continues at coordinate 186,166 of NZ_JBQFPA010000005.1, forward strand.
CCAAATAGGGCTCGGCAAGGTGGGCCGATAAACGAGGCGACAATCCGGATCGGGTCATGGTGTGCCACTGATCCCGATTTCTCCCTGTGTTCAACAGGAAAGGGTAGCGTTCTGATGGCTCTGCCTTGGGCGCTCGAAGGGTGACCGGCACAAACCGCGCCTTGCCATCGGGATGAAAAAACTGCCCGTCTCCGAAGAAACGACCGTCAGTTTTCCGCGATGCCGTGGGCCATCGTGTCGGGCACATCGCATCATAATCTTCGTCGTTGATGTCCGAAAAGCCAGCAATCTCAAAGTCTTTGCCAAATGAGACGGCAAGCGAGGACATGTTCGCATATTCCCTAAAAATCTGCGCCGCAGACTCATAGCTGAAGGCCTCGGCCCAACCCATGCGGCGGCCAACCTCGGCCAAGATATCCCAATCCGCGCGTGCCTGTCCCGGAGGGGTCAGAACGGCGCGTTGCCTGCTGATCATGCGGTCGGAATTGGTTATTGTGCCGCTTTTTTCGCCCCATCCTGCTGCTGGAAGCAATACGTCTGCGAGACGCGCGGTGTCTGTTTGGGCAGTCAGGTCGCTTACAACGGTGAATGGGCAGTTTTTGATCGCCGTCTTGACTCGATCGGCGTCCGGCATCGTGGCCGCTGGATTGGTGTGGATGATCCAAAGTGCTTTGATCTGTCCATCTTTAACGGCGCGAAACATGTCGACAGCTTTGAGCCCCTGCTTTTCTGGCAGGATGGGCGCTTTCCAAAAGTCCCGGACGGCTGCTCTGTGGGCCTCGTTTTCGATATCCAGGTGACACGCAAGCATGTTGGCCAGACCGCCGACCTCTCGACCACCCATGGCGTTTGGTTGACCGGTAACCGAGAACGGGCCCATCCCTGCGCGTCCGATGCGCCCCGTAGCCAGATGGCAGTTCAGGATCGCGTTGACTTTGTCTGTTCCGCTGGAGGATTGGTTTACGCCTTGACTGAAAATCGTAACAACCCGCTCGGTTCCAATCCACAGATCGCAAAACGCTTCGATTTCACCTGGGGTAAGTCCGGTCTCATCCGGATCATCAAGCTGTGCGAGTTCGAGGGCTTCAGTGTACCCTACGCTGCGATCCAGAAAATCCGGTGCCACATGCCCCGATTGGTGAATTCTGGTCAGCAGACGATTGAACAGCGCCACGTCGCTGCCGGGTTGCAACGCCAGGTGAAGATCTGCTTGATCGCAGCTTGCTGTTCGACGTGGATCGACAACCACAATCTTCGTACCGCGCGCCTGACGCGCAGCTATGACGCGTTGATAGAGAACGGGATGGCACCATGCGAGGTTTGAGCCAACCAAGACAACCAAATCAGCCTCATCCAGATCCTCATAAGTCCCAGGCACGGTATCTGTGCCAAAGGCGCGTTTGTGTCCCGCCACAGTTGACGCCATACACAGTCGAGAATTGGTGTCGATGTTGGCCGACCCCATAAAACCCTTCATCAGCTTGTTGGCGACGTAATAATCCTCTGTCAGCAACTGCCCCGAGACGTAAAATGCCACGCTGTCCGGTCCATGGTTCTTGATTGCGGCAGAAAACCGATCTGCGACCAGTTGCAGCGCGTTGTCCCAGTTTGTGTCTCGGCCGAAGGCGCGAGGAGCCAGCAAGCGATGTTCCAGCCCAACTGTTTCGCCCAAAGCAAATCCTTTCGAGCACAAACGCCCAAAATTCGCTGGATGATCCGGATCGCCGCGAACGGTCAAGCCTCCGGCCCCATCGGGCCGCAAAAGCACACCGCAGCCGACCCCGCAATAGGCGCAAGTCGAGCGAACTTCAGGCAGACCACTTCCGTCCATCAGGCGGCGCTCCGCCGGGTAACTGCGCTGTCGTCTAACAGGATACGGTCGTCTTCAATACGCACGGGATAGATGGTGATGCGGCCATCATCCGCGCCTTGCGCCTCGCCCGTATTCAGGTCAAATACCCAATTGTGCAAAGGACAGGTCACCGACTGCCCGTGCACGATACCCTCAGACAAAGGACCGCCCTTGTGCGGACAGCTGTTGGTCGCGGCATAGACCTCCACCTCGGCAGTACGGAAGACAGCGATGCAGCCGATATGCGTCTTGACCAGACGCGCCCCACGCAAGGGAACCTCGTCGATATGTCCGATGTCGATCCAGCTCATTCTGCGGCCTCCAGTGTGAAATCTGCAATTGGCGCGTAGGTTTGCGCTTTTTCTTTGACATGTTCGGCCCACGGGTCTTTGCGGTAGATGTTTTGCGACAGTTCAAACCGCGCGACGAGGGCCGCGCGATTTTCAAGGTCGTCCACGACCTGCACCTTGACCCAGTCCATGCCCACCTTACCCAGCCATTTATATAAACGGTCCAGATACTTGCCGCCTTCTCGATAGGCCTGCGTGACGGCCATCACGATCTCGATCGCTTCTTCTTCGGTAGGAATCTGACAGAGTAGCTCGGTCTCTTTGACATCCATCCCTGCGGCCCCACCGATGCTGATCTGATAGCCAGATTCGACGCAGACTACGCCGATGTCCTTGCAGGTCGCCTCGGCACAGTTTCGAGGGCAGCCAGATACGGCCAGCTTCAGCTTGTGCGGCGTCCACGACCCCCACAGGATTCTTTCAAGCTTTATGCCAAGCCCGGTGCTGTCCTGAGTACCAAACCGGCAATGATCGGTGCCGACGCAGGTTTTGACCGTGCGCAAACCTTTGGAATAGGCGTGGCCAGAGACCAGCCCGGCTTTGTTCAGGTCTGACCACATGGCGGGCAGATCTTCGCCTTTGACGCCCAGCAGATCGATCCGCTGACCGCCCGTGACCTTGACGGTGGGAACATCGTATTTATCCGCCGCATCTGCAATGGCGCGCAGTTCGTCGGGCGTGGTGATCCCACCCCACATACGCGGTACAACGCTGAACGTGCCATCCTTCTGGATGTTGGCGTGTTTGCGTTCATTGACGAAACGGCTTTGTGGGTCGTCTTGGTATTCCAGCGGCCAGTCGGCCAGCAGGTAGTAGTTGATCGCGGGCCGACAGACATGGCAGCCATTGGGCGTCGTCCAACCCAGTTCCTGCCAGACGGCAGCCTGACTTTTTAACTCCTGCCCTTTGATCAGGCGTCGCACATCCTCATGAGTCAGGTCGGTGCATCCGCAGACCGACTGCGCGGCAGGCATCTGGAACGCGTCGCCCAGAGTGACCCGCAACACTTGCTCAACCAATCCTGTGCAAGTTCCGCAGGATGCACTAGCCTTGGTGGTCGTGCGCACCGCGCCCAGATCACCCGCCCCCGCATTGATCGCCTCGACGATGTCACCTTTGCATACGCCGTTGCAGCCGCAAATCTCCGCCTCATGCGGCAATGCTGCAACGGCTGAGAGAGGGTCCGCAGTGTCGCCCCCCTGATATGCGGGTCCGAAGATCAGCGTCTCGCGCATTTCTTCTACGCTGGTGCCGTCTTTGATGAGGCCAAAGAACCAGCTGCCATCAGTAGTGTCACCATACATGACCGCGCCGACCAGCCGATCCTCTTCAATCACAAGCCGTTTGTAGACCCCGCGCGAGGGGTCGCGGAACACGATATCCTCACGCCCCGGCCCATCCGCAAAATCCCCCGCACTGAACAGATCGCAGCCGGTGACCTTCAACTTGGTCGAGAGGGTTTTCTGAGCAAACGCAGCCTCTTCACCCAACAAAGCCTGCGCAGCCACTTTCGCCTGATCGTAAAGCGGCGCGACAAGACCGAAGACCGCCCCGTCATGTTCGACGCATTCACCTACCGCAAAGACATCCGGATCCGAAGTCAGCATCTGGTCATCCACATGGATACCGCGCCCGGTGGCCAGCCCAGCCTCTTGCGCCAGAGCTGTGTTGGGGCGGATACCCACGGCCATGACAAGCAGATCACAGGGCAATTCGGTCCCGTCGTCCAGAAGCAGCGCGCGGACCTTTCCGTCCTGTCCGAGGATTTCTTTAGAGTTCGCCTGCAGGCAAATCCTGATGCCTTTGTCTTCCAGCGATTTCTTCAGCAGGTAGCCTGCGGCCTCATCTAGCTGTCGCTCCATCAGGTGGCCCATGATATGCACCACCGTCACGTCAACGCCATGGGCAGCCATACCCGCGGCGGCCTCGAGCCCCAGCAAGCCGCCGCCGATCACGACCACCTTGTTGTCAGGGCCCATGCCTATCATCTGCTCGGTGTCTTCCAGATCGCGGTAGGCAATCACACCCTCAAGATCATGCCCTGGCAGAGGGATCATGAACGGGTTAGATCCGGTCGCAATCACCAGCTTGTCATAGGGAACGTGGCCGTTCTGACCTTCGACCACCTTCATCTCGCGGTCGATCTTCGCGACCTTTTCACCAAAGCGGCAGGCAATGCCCCGCGCGGCATACCACGCGTCGTCATGGGTGACGATCTCGTCATAGGTTTTCTCGCCCGACAGTACCGGGCTGAGCATGATGCGGTTGTAGTTCCCGCGCGGCTCGGCGTTGAACAGGGTGATTTCGAACGTATCCGGCGCGGCGTCGGTCAGGTGTTCCAACACCCGGCCTGAGGCCATACCCGCGCCTATGACAACAAGTCTTTGCTTCATGATTTCACTCCGCTGCAATCGCCTTGGGGGCGGGTGTTTTTGGCTTGGCGCCATGTTCATATTCTTCGAGGAAATCGAGGACTTCCTGCCGGTAAGCATAGTAATCCGGGTGCTCCAGCAGCGCTTTGCGCATGCGCGGACGCGGCAGCTCAACCTTGGTGATCTTGCCGATTGTTGCCTGCGGACCGTTGGTCATCATCACCACGCGATCAGCCAGTAAGATCGCCTCATCCACGTCGTGGGTAACGCAGATCGCAGTGACCTTGGTGCGGGACCAGACCTCCATCAGGACTTCCTGTAATTCCCATCGGGTCAGGCTGTCGAGCATCCCAAAGGGCTCATCCAGCAACAGCAGCTTGGGGGACAGGGCAAAGGCGCGGGCGATGCCGACGCGTTGCTTCATGCCGTTCGACAAGTCGGAGGCGGATTTGTCCATAGCATCGGCCAGTCCGACCCGTTCCAGATAGTATTCGACCACATCCTGACGCTCGGCCATGCTGGCCTTTGGATAGACCTTGTCCACCCCAATCGCGACGTTCTCCTTGGCGGTTAACCATGGGAACAGGTTGGGGGATTGGAACACCACCGCGCGTTCGGGATCGGCCCCTTCGACGTGACGGCCATCCAGCTTGATCGCACCCTTCGAGATGTCGTTCAGCCCCGCCGCCATGGTCAAAACCGTGGACTTGCCACAACCCGAATGGCCGATCAGCGAGATGAACTCGCCCTTGTCGATCTTCAGTTCGAAATCCTCGACCACGGTCAGAGGGCCTTTGGGCGTCGGATACACCTTGTGAAGCTGCGAGAAGTCGAGGAAGCGGTTCTCGATCAGCCCCTTTTGCGCCTCGGCCACCGCCGTTGGAACACCGTGGATTGGGGTGACATCCGGGAGGATACGCGAGCCTTCGACCTTGGCCTCGATCCCCACATCCATCAGGTATTTGGTGACGTCCGCGCGCAGGCGTTTGAAAGTCTCGTCATTGTTCATGGCTCCACGATCCCGAGGGCGCGGGATTGAGACAGGGAATTCCTGCCCCAGCGTGCCATCCGGGTTCAGGGCAATGATACGGTCGGCCAGAATGATCGCCTCATCAACGTCATTGGTGATGAGGACACAAGTTTTCTTGTCAGCTTCCCAAATATGTTCGATCTCATCGGCCAGATTGGCGCGGGTCAGCGCGTCGAGCGCCGACAGAGGCTCATCCAGCAACAAAACTTCGGGGTTCATCGACAACGCACGCGCCACATTGACCCGCTGGCGCATCCCACCCGACAGCTCTGCCGGGCGGCGGGTCGCGGCGTGACTGAGGCCGACCATCTTGACGTAATGCGCGACTTTTTCGGCCTTCTCGGTCTTGCTGAGACCCGGAAATACCGTATCCACCGCCAACCCCACATTGCCACTGACCGTCAGCCAGGGCATCAGCGAGTAGTTCTGGAAGATCACGCCACGCTCAGGGCCCGGCCCTTTGATCGGAGTGCCTTTGAAGGTGACCTCTCCGCCGGTTGGGGTGTCCAGCCCGGCCATTAGATTGATAAGGGTGGTTTTGCCGGTGCCGGAAAAACCGAGGATCACCAGAAACTCACCCTCTTGCACGTTCAGATCGATGCCTTTCAACACATCCGTGCGCGCGGTGCCTTCACCGAAGGATTTCGAGGCGTTCTTGAAACTTAGGATGCTCATCGCACTCACCGGTTGTTTGTGAAGGTAAACAGGGATTGCAGCGCGTACATCACCCGGTCCAGCAGGAAGCCGATGATACCGATGGTGAAGACCGCAACCATGATCTTGGCGAGCGAACTGGAGGAACCGTTCTGGAACTCATCCCAGACAAATTTGCCCAGACCGGGGTTCTGCGCTAGCATTTCCGCCGCAATCAGAACCATCCAGCCGACGCCCAGTGACAGACGCAGGCCGGTGAAGATCAGAGGCAGGGCAGAGGGCAGCACCAGTTTGGTGATCTTGGTATAGGTGTTCATTTTCAGGACTTTGGAGACATTCACCAGGTCCTTATCGATGGAGGCTACACCCAAAGATGTATTGATCAATGTGGGCCATAGCGAACACAGGGTCACGGTAATGGCCGAGATCAGGAAGGATTTCGCGAACCAGCCGTCATTGGTGACGTAAACGGCCGAGACGATCATCGTGACGATCGGCAACCAGGCCAGAGGCGAGACCGGTTTGAAGATCTGGATTAGCGGGTTTAGGGCTGCATTTGCAGTCGGAGACAGGCCGGCCGCGATACCAAGTGGGACCGCGATGACGGTGGCGATCAGAAACCCAAAAAACACTGTTTTGATCGAAGTCCAGATTTGCTGGTAATAGGTCGGAGCACCCGTGAAGGCGACCTCTTTCACTTTCTCCGGCTGGCCAGCGTCAATGAATTTCTGATTGCGCTTCTCGACCATGGCCTCGAACTTCGCGCGTTTGGCCGCTTTGGCCTTGGCATCCTGGTTCAGGCTGACCATCTCTTCCCAAACCTGCGCCGGCCCCGGAACCGCGCCGAGAGAGGTCTGCACCTTGGGGGCCAGCGTTCCCCACAGCAACAAGAAGGCGCAGATCGACAACAGAGGCACGATCAGCAACCGCCAGATCTCGGTCATCTGTGCGCGCGGGTTGTCCCCGGCGGCGGCTTTCAGAACCGGGGTAGCCCAGCTGAGACCCAGAACCTGGAACCATTTGTCGGCTGCATTGATGCGGGTGAAAAGGCGGGCGCGACGTTCCTCTCGGGCAGCGTCTGCGTTGAATTCGGGATCGACCGTTGTCATCTGATGTGTCCTTGCGATGGCGGGGCACTTTGGGGGCTGCGCCCGGCGCGGGCCGGGCGCGGGGTTTGGGGAATTAGCCTTGCACGTCCGAGCCGATGATCTTCTGCTCGCCCTTCAGGCCTATGGACAGGCTTTCGAGATAGGCGTTGGGTGTGCGTCCGTCGTAAGCGATGCCGTCAATGATATCCTCGGCCGGGGTCGGCGCTTTGTAACCATCGCTGTCCCAGGGGAAGTCGGCTTCTTTCGCCAGACCTTCGTCGACCAGCAAGCGGGCGGCTTCCAAATAGATCTCTGGTTTGTAGACGGACTTGGCGACCTCGTCATACCAGCTGTCGGGCTTGGACTCGGCAATCTGCCCCCAGCGGCGCATCTGCGTCAGGTACCAAACGGCGTCCGAGTAGAACGGATAGGTCGCGTTGTAGCGGAAAAACACGTTGAAATCGGGGACCTCACGCTTGTCGCCCTTCTCATACTCAAACGTGCCGGTCATCGAGTTGGCGATAACCTCATAATCCGCGCCCACATATTCAGCCCGGCTCAGAATCTCGACTGCTTCAGGGCGGTTGGCATTTTCGTTCTCGTCCAGCCACACCGCCGCACGTATCAGGGCCTTGGTCACGGCCAGAGTGGTGTTGGGGTACTGTTCTGCGAACTCGGCATTGAGACCAAAGACCTTTTCGGGGTTGTTCTTCCACAGCTCGTAGTCGGTAATAACCGGAACGCCGATACCCTTGAACACAGCCTGCTGATTCCACGGCTCGCCCACGCAATAGCCATAGATCGTGCCGGCCTCCAACGTGGCAGGCATCTGCGGTGGAGGGGTCACCGACAGGAACACATCCGCACCAATCTGACCGGTCACGTTTTCAGGGCTGTAGTAACCCGGATGCAGACCACCGGCGGCCAGCCAATAGCGCAGCTCGTAGTTATGGGTCGAAACCGGGAAGACCATGCCCATGTTGAAGGGCTTGCCTTCTGATTTATACTTCTCGACGACCGGGGCCAGAGCCTCGGCGCTGATCGGATGCTGGGGACGGCCGTCGTCCATCAACGGGATGTTCGGCTTCATCTCTTCCCAAATCTCGTTGGAGACGGTGATGCCGTTGCCGTTCAGGTCCATTGAGAATGGCGTGATGATATGGGCTTCGGTCCCATACCCGATGGTTGCGGCCAATGGTTGTCCAGCCAGCATATGTGCGCCGTCAAGCTGTCCGTCAATCACGCCATCCAACAGCACCTTCCAGTTTGCTTGTGCTTCCAGCGTCACGAACAGGCCTTCGTCCAGAAAGTACCCATTCTCGTAGGCGACAGCCAGCGGCGCCATGTCGGTCAGTTTGATAAAGCCAAAGGTCAGCTCGTCTTTTTCCAGTTCCAATTCGGCCAGTGCTGGAGACACAAGCGCCGTCGTCGCGGCGAGGCCTAAAAGAAGCTTTTTCATCTCGATCCCTTTCGGTTCAGCCCAACCCCATGGGCAAACAAAAAAAGCCGCCGACACAGTCCGCCGGGAGGAGGTGGCGGATGGTCGAGCGGCTTTGCTCTTCTAAGGTGCCCTGGATTGTGGGCGAATTCCGTCGGTGGGCGTCGTTGCCTTCCGATGTCCCGATTAAGTCAGACGCGCAGTGCGACGTCATCATTTTTTGACATCTTCACTTCGAGAATTCTGCAGCGCAGCAAAAAGAGATGCTGCGCTGCAAAAAAATTGTGCAATCTTACCCTGCGGGCTCGAAAATGCGCCGGTCGAAGAAGACGTTCCGAGACAGAATCAGGCTGCCATTGGCTGAGGCAACTGCCGTCGACTCAGACAAAGCTCCTTCAAGTTTCTCGGATGCGCCGGGTGTTTCCACACCAAGCCCTTGCAACTCCCGACGATAGAGATCACTTCGAAAGACCTTGGCTGCTTGTCGTTCCGCTGTCCCGACGTCCAGCCCGTTTCTTAGCGCCAATTGATGCGCGACCCATTTTGCCTGACTACGCCACGGGAAGGTGGCAGCACCGTCAAAAAACTCGACAAACCCTTCCACACTGCGTTGCTCGCCGCGTGCAGATATGGCGAACTCACCCATTAACGCTCGGTCGATCAGCTCGGGTGAGACATTGAGGTAGGTTTTGCGTGACAGCATCTCGGACGCGGTTGTTCGGATGTCCGTGTTTGACAGCCAGCGTCCCGCACGCCATACGGTCCGCATGAGACTTCCCAGCAAATGCGGTTCCGTCTCGGCCCAGTCGTTTCTGACTGCCAACACCTTTTCAGGTGCACAAGTCCAGATCGCCTTTCCGGGCAACAGCAGTGCGCCAACACTGTCGTCCACTGCGAAGGAGCCCCAAGGCTCGCCCACGCAAAAGGCATCGATCTCGCCTCCCGCAAGCGCCTGCGCCATGAGTGGCGGCGGGACGGTACGGATTTCGACCTGTTTTGAGGCCAGTTTGGTTCCCGCAATCCAATAGCGCAGCAGCTCGACATGCATTGAAAATGGGAAAGGCACGCCAAACACCAAGACTTCATCGGCAGCTTTTGCCAGTGCAGCCCCAGCTGCAGCGGCATCAGTGAAATCAAAACCATAGCCCTGGTCGATCAATCGCTCGGCCAATTGCGTTCCAACACCGATAACATTGCCATTCAAAGACAGGACAGATACCGCGGATAGCGGTGTCGCGATTCCACCAAGACCCAAAGCCATCGCAACGGGGACAGGCGATAGTAGATGCGCCGCGTCCACATGCCCAAAGGCCAGCATATCGCGCAAAGAGGACCACGATGGTGCCGGACGCAGGTCCAGCGAGATGCCTTCAGCATGGTCGAACCCCATTTCGCGCGCAACGATCAACGGGGCCGCGTCGACAAGCGGCATATACGCGACGGGCAGTGTTACGGTTCTCATGACAACAACCCCGAAGCAGTGACCAAGGCTTCTGCCACCTCGGCGACACGGCGGTTTTGGTTCATCGCGGTATTTCGGAGTAGCGCATAGGCTTCGTCTTCCGAAATGCCCTTGGCTTTCATCAGCAAACCTTTTGCGCGGTCGATCACTTTACGCTCTTCAAGCGCACGGCGGGTTTCTGCAAGTTCAGTCCGCATCTGGCGCAACACCTGAAACCGAGCGATGGCGGTATCGATAACAGGTTTAATTCGCTCAGCTTGCAATCCATCGACAACATAGGCCGACACACCGGCCTCAACAGCAGCTTTTGCCAATCCGCCTGCGGCGCCTGAGACGAACATAGCCACGGGTCGTTCCAATGGGCCCGAAGCAACGGTAAGTTCTTCCAACATATCTCGAGAGGGGTTGTCGATATCGATCAGGACAATGTCTGGGCTTTGCATTGCAATTTTACGTGCTAACCCAGAGACGTTGCCGATTACAGAAACGTCTACGTCTCCGGCCTCTTTAAGAGCATCTACAATCGCAAAGGCTCGTTCTTGGTTCTGCTCGACTACAACGACAGTTAGATGTTGGTTCATAGGGTCACAAGTGAGGCCAAGGCGCATTGGTAGCAATTCCAGCGCCATTTAATGCTTCATCAGGCTGCCGTTCGCCCAATTTTTCAGCTTGATTTCACACTTAGCGGAATAGCTGCACAGTTTTTCTACATGCCATCAAAGAAATCCGTGATAGCACATCGCATCATTTTTTGGTTTTTCAGTTGCGCTACCAGTTTGCTTGAGGCACCAGATTCCACTTCCATTTGCAGATCAAAACCGAAGGTCCGCTTTGACAACTAATACAATGTGTTCCCGCGCCTGCAGCAAATGACTGCTTTCCGCCGATTCTTTAGAAAAGCAACGTGTTCTGGAGCAGAAGTAACGGCACAGCCAACTCAGCCGCACTTGTTTTTGGGGCTAGTAGGATTTGGACAAGCCAAACGCCTCTGGCGATCAGGGGTAAGACGCTGCCTTCCCCCTCGGGCAACCCTATTAGACAAATCCGTGTCTTCGGCTGCGCTTGCGGGCCGCACCACTATTGTCGAATAACATTGCGTCGCCCCCAAGCGCGTTCGCCACGTGGCAGAGCAGCAGGAACAGGCGCCTCCGGCGTCTGATCTGCAAATCAGCCCTGGTTTTCTCGAAAGGAAGTCAGGATCAACTAAATCGGTCCGGGTTCTGGATGAAGGAAGGGACGCGAAAACGGCAAGGCTCTGTCGCTGCTGGCAGAACTATGTGTCGCCTTACAACAAGGAAATGTGGAACTTCACTGATCGTGGACTCAATCGACAACCAAAACCTCAACAAAGCGGTCGATCACGTCATTCAATTCTGACCCAAACGTCAAGCATTTCTGACCCAATACTAGTAACCGCCATTCAACGACGCTGCTGTTAGTGTCTCAAAAGAGTACAGTTTACCGTCCATCTTTCCGAATAGAATAACCGCAATCCCGCTTTGAGGTTCCCGAAACCCAGAACTCGTTTCGCCTAGACCTGACCCGCTCGGACATAAAATCGACGAAGAGCCGGACACGCGTGGTGTTTCTAAGATCACGATGCAGCAATAGCCAAATGTTTCGGTACGGTATCGGCTTTTGGAAGGGCGCACGGATCAGATCGGGATGGCGGTCGCCAAGATTGCACGCAAGATAGGCCATGCCAAGACCGGACGCCGCCAATGTGATCAAGGGCACAAGTTCTGAAACACGATGCTTAAGCCGGGCTTTCGGATAGTAACTGTCTTTGATCCATTTGGCTGTAATGGCCTCTTCTGGCTCATGCCAACCGATGAAATGCAACCCCTCGCCGCCATTGTCGCAGATCCGTTCGGCGTAGTCTCGCGTGCAATAGGCTGCTTGAGACATCTGGACCAACTTTCGCCCGACCACATCGTCCGTCACCTCATCCGCGATACGCAGGGAGATGTCAGCCTCTCGTCGCATCAGGTCTCGGATGTCGTTGGTGAAGTTCAAGCTCAGGATGATGTCTGGGTAAAAATCTGCGAAGGCGGCAAAATCATCCATCAACGATGTCATTGCCAATCCATGGGGAAGAGTAACGTAGACCGTGCCCGAGGGTTGCGCATCTCTGCCAACAATGACGCGAGACGCAGCGGTCATTTCAGCTTCTACCCGTTCGGCGTGAGGCATCAGATCTTCGCCGAGCTGAGTCAGGGCGAGGCCGGTTTTTGAGCGATCAAACAACCGGCTGCCGACGCGTTCTTCCATGACTGAAATCCTGCGCGTCAGCGTGGTGTGGTTCACCTGAATACTGTCAGCTGCCCCCCGAAGAGTTCCGGTTCGGGCAACCGCCAGAAAGTACTTCAGATCGTCCCAGTTCAGGGAATGGCTTTCCTTGATCGACATACATCTTGTGTTTCATTTTTGAAGCACTGTGTCCAGAAATACCTATCTACAGATCATTTATTGGCCATCCTACCTTGGGCGCATCAATCGCAAACCCAAGGACCATACCCCATGAACCAAATACAATCTGTATTGATCACAGGCGCAAATGCCGGACTGGGCCGCGAGGCGGCCCGACAGCTTGCACTGCAAAAGGGCATATCCAAAGTTTATCTGGCTTGCCGCAACCCAACGAAGGCGGAAGCCGCAATTGCAGCGTTGGAACGTGAGACCAGGCGCAAAATCTTTGAAATCGTCCTGATGGACGTGACCGATCCGGCTTCGGTTCGCGCCGCTGTAGCCGAACTTTCCACCCCAATCGACGCCGTAATCCTGAATGCAGGCGGTACGGGTGGACGGCATCCGAACAGCCTCACCAGCGATGGCGTGACCAACATCTTCGCCACCAATGTTCTCGGCCACGTGGTGTTGGTAGACGCATTATTGGAGCGTCAGTTGGTAACGTCCACAATTCTGTATGCCGGATCCGAAGCCGCACGCGGCATTCCCAAAATGGGTATGCGCCGCCCGGACTTGTCCGATAGAACAGTCGACGAATTCAAATCAATCGCTGATGGCAGCAAGTTCGGCCCCGAGGGCGATCCGATGCAGACCTACGGCTACGCCAAGCTCACCGCGACCCTGTGGATGGGAGCGATGGCACGTCAGCACCCCCATATTCGCTTTGTCACAATGAGCCCGGGTGGTACCGCAGGTACCGCTGGCTTTGACGACCTGCCGTTTATAAAACGTATTGTCTTCAAACATATTGGCGGCGTTCTGATGCCCATATTCGGGATGATGCACGGCGTTGAGGCTGGGGCAAAACGGTATCTGGACGGTTTGCTGAACCCGGAATTCAAGACTGGCCACTTCTACGCCAGTCAAACCGGCTATCCCACCGGAGCAGTCGTGGATCAAGCTAGCATCGACGGGGCTCTGTCAGACGTCACCACTCAGGATAACGCGAACCAGGCACTACGTCAGTTCGCCTGAAGCAAAGGAGAAATGAAATGGAAACCATACTGAACATCTTGGTCATCCTTGCAACTCTTATGCTGTCTAGTCTCGGCCTCATGTCAATGTTTGCACCCCGGCGCATGATAGCCAACTTTGCTATCGAGCCGGTCGGCACCACTGGACTCAGCACGATCCGTTCGGTGATCGGCGGGCTGTTTCTGGCCTCAGTGGCTTTGCTGGTGATCGGTCTGACCACTGGGCAGACACTGGGATATGTGGCTGTTGCAATCCTGATGGCGGTTGTTGCTGTCGGACGTATTGTGGGAATTCTTGCGGATGGGTTTGACAAGGCAGTTCTGCCACCGTTGGTCGTTGAACTTGTGATCATCGCGGTTTTGCTGTCAGCCTACTACCAGCTCTCCTACTAATCGCCTTCGAAATAGATGGATGGTGGCGAGAGTGAAGTGGCCGCCGTCCAATCAGCCCATCATTATTCGCACCAGCTAGCATTCGAACAGTTTCCGCTTTGTCCCGTATAGCGACCGGATCAGATCACGGGACCGAACATTCCGGATATCCAAATCTGTCATTCGTGAGGGGCACAAAGAATGTCAGCGACGAGCGCTAAGAAATGAATGCCGTGAACTGCTCGAACTGATAGTTCGATTTGACATGCAACATTATTGTTGCATGATGAAGCATGAGCGTTCATTTTGATCCGCAACTAAGCATTCTTTTCAACGCCCTTGGCGACACCACGCGGTTGTTGATCCTTGAAGAGCTGAGAAAGCGTCACGACCAGACGCTTTTCGAACTTTGTGCTCGTTTGTTGGAAGAGCATTCAGTCACAATTTCCAGACAAGGCATAACTCGACATCTGAATACGCTTGAGCAGGCAGGTCTGATCACCACGACTTGGCGGGGGCGCACAAAAATTCACACCCTGGTGGCCGCGCCGATCGCGGGTGCGATCAATCCCTGGGTGGACCTATATTCCCAAGGAGACGCACTATGAAAATGTACATGACGAGTATTTCTGTGGACGATCAATCTAAGGCTCTGGATTTTTACACCAACAGACTTGGGTTTGTAGTGAAGCACGATTTTCCACTCGGCCAGCACCGCTGGTTGACACTGGTATCAGCGGAGGAAGCCGAAGGAGTGGAGTTAGGCTTAGAACCGAATGTGCATCCGGCGAGCCGTACCTATCAGGAAGCACTTGTGGCTGATGGCATTCCCGTTTCGGCATTCAGTGTTGACGACATTGACGCTGAGGTTGGCAAGTTCGAGGCGGCAGGGGTGGAATTTATTCAACCCCCAGTGAAGGCAAGTGGCGCAACAATGGCAGTGTTCGACGACACCTGTGGAAACCTTATTCAGCTAGTTGAGTTGCATGTCTGACCGTCAAGAATGGCAATCCCGTCAGTTAGACGACGTGGGTATGCAAGACATCGATGTCAGCTTTAGTGATGGAACACTGGGGCACGTCACACAACCCATCAACTCAGACCTCCCAGCTGAAACCAGTCGCCTTTTCGGATACGTTCCATAGCTGAACCATCACATCCTTCTCATATGCATATGGGTTCAATGTACCCTTGCCGACCGGGCCAACAGCTTCTAAGCGGCCTGTTGGTCCGTAGAGTGCGCGTTGTTCGGTCAAAGTCTCTTCGATGGCGCACATGACTTCGGGATAGGACCCTTGCTCGGCTGTTTGAACCATAGGTGTCTTGGTCGTCAGCCACCAGATGAACCGCATCGTCCGGCTGCCGCTCGTACTGATCAGTGACGTTGCCGACGAGCCGGGGTGGCAGACATAGACCTCGACCTCGGTGCGCCCGGCGGCGGCAAGCCTGTCCTGTAGTTCATAGGCGAACATCATTTGCGCCAGCTTGCTTTGCGAGTAGGCGGTATTCGGCCCGTAACCCTCTTCCCAGTTCATGTCGTCGAACTTGATCGTCTTCAAACCCATGTTGTAGCCGAGACTGGCGACAACAACGATCCTACCTTTCGAGGCTTCGATCCGCTCAAACAGAAGACCACAGAGCAGGAAGTGACCGTAATGGTTGGTACCGAGCTGACTCTCGAACCCATCCTCTGTCAGCTTGCGGGTTGGCACCTGCGCGATGGCAGCATTGCAGATGAGCGCATCAATCCGGGGAACAGAATTCAGAACTTCTTCCGCAGCTTCGCGTACGCTTGCCAGCGAGGCCAGATCCATGCGAATGAAGCTCACTTCCGCCTCGCTGCCGAACTCAGTTTTCAGGTCCTCAACAGCTGCCTGAGACTTCTCAACCGAGCGGTTCAACATCACGACCTTGGCGTTCTTTTTTAGGAGCGTCCGCGCGGCCTGGAACCCGGCACCGGCGTTAGCACCCGTGATGAGGTAGGTCTTGCCGGAGAGGTCGCCGAGGCGCTCAGGCATCCAGCCTTTGGGTCCAAAGGTGGTATCGGGCATCTTTTGTCTCCTAACTGCGTCAGCGCAGGGATCGAGTGAAGAGTGTGTTAACTTGGAAATGCATATAACTCTCACCAAAGCACAGAAACAGGCGAGATCATCGCGAATACTTGCCCGATTACATCAAGGTAGTTGCCAGCATCGATCTGGAGCCATTACATCTCTGTTATGAGCAAGGATCAGATTAAACAAATCATCGCTAACCGAACCGAAACAGACGGCCTGACCGAGACAGGAATCACGGGCGTGCGGCTATTTCGCGCCACGCAATCAATCCCCTGTGTTCCAGCCGTTTACGAGCCCTGCATCGTGGCCATTGTGAGTGGTGTGAAGGAAGCCGTTCTGGATGGCCGAAGATACGAATATGACAACAGTCAATACCTCTGCTGCCCAATGTCGATGCCGGTCAAGGCAGGGACGCCTTTGGCCTCGCATGACAACCCTCTCTACGGGGTTATGATCTTTCTTGAGCAACGCGCCATGGCCGAGTTGGCAATGGAGATGGAAAATGCCGGGGGCGTTCTGCCTTCGGTCAAAGGAGATCTGCGGGAGCCAGGAATTAGGTTTGCACGATGGGACGGTGGATTCACTGAAGCTCTGCTGCGGCTACTGCAGCTCGGAAACAGCGAGACGGATACAGCAGTTCTTGGCGAGGCGCGATTACGTGAGGTGCTCTATGCGATCCTGAGGGGAGAAGCTGGCACCTTCGCCCGGCAGGCATTCGGTGCTGGCAACGCCATCGCACGTTCAATTGCGCATGTGTCGTCACACTTGGATGCGCCGGTCTCGATTGACGATATGGCAAGCCGAGCGGGCATGAGCCGGGCCGTCTTCCATCGTAAATTCAAGCAAGTCACGACGATGGCACCAATCCAATTCGTTAAGTCGATGCGCCTCAACAACGCCGCCATGAAGATCGCGGGCGGGATGCCTGTGAACGAAGCCGCAATGGACGTTGGTTACGTCAGCCCGTCCCAGTTCAGTCGCGAGTTCAGGCGCATGTATGGGCAATCGCCGAGGCAATGGGGTAACGCACAGAAACTTCCGGTCAGTGTTGCTCAACGCTGACTTTCGAAGGGAAGGCAGACGTTGGCGCAGCTTCGGCGAAAGCTTCATTCGTCCCGCGAGGAGGCAGCCTTTCGTACTTGTTCCACCGAACGGCCATCACTCAACCAGAGATCGCTCGACATAAAACCGCTTCAGCGATGTTCGCGGTTTGCCATGGCGCTGCAATTAATGCGCTGGTTGCAAAAAATCGGTCAAACTGGCAACTCTGCTGGTTTCAGCGCCAAGCTTTATCGCAACTAACTTCATGGAGTCGCCTGGCGCTCTTTTTCTGGCCAGAATTCATCCACCACGACATATGCGATAATTACAAAGAAAGCGGCGCTGGCGACTTGCAATACACGAGTGATGCTCTTGACGTCAGCTTCGTCTGAAAACGGCGCAACCGAACCGCCATATACAATCAGAGCTGTTGTAATAGCGGAACCGGCGGCGGCGGCGAGCGGGACTTTTGACTTTCCAAGTGCTCCGAGTGTTAGGCAAAAGAAAAAACACAGCAGAATGGGGGTTAGAATAACCGGAGCTATTACGTTTATTTCATAGCATATGATGGAGACTGCCGCCCCAAGTAGATTTGCCGTCAGCATTGCTTTTGCAACTGCTTTGCCTGCAGCAGGCATTGCCGCAAGTTGCTGGCTCAGCAGGGCGACAAAAAACAGAACCAACAAAGCAGAAGCGCCGGAAATAAAGAACGCCATAGCAAAGGGCACTGTGACAAGAGACATCCTGACTATTCGGCGATGTGAGTCGAAGTCCGGCGATGCTGCAGCTTTCTTTTGAGGTGCCGTTTGAGGTGCAGCGGGTATCAACACGAACATCAGCGTCGATACGAAGCCAGCAAACAGCAGGTTCAACGGGATCCAATACACAAGCACCAAAGCCAGATCCTGTGATTGCAGCACCAAATTCGGAATCATCAACGCCCCCATGAGAGCGATGACACCCGGCAATACTCCGGCACCGGAAACTGACCAAATGAAAGACAGGATTATTCCAATGGCCACCAGAATGAGAAACACAAGAGGATAAGGTGAGAAGATTGACGACAAAAGGAATGAAATGAACATCAATCCAATCGAGAAGACAAACAGCTTACCAAATGCTGCCAAAGGTAGTGCTGCAGGTGCTTGAAGGAAAAGGGCAGTAAACACCGCCCCAACAACGGCAAGGGGCCATCCAAGAAATAGGCCCAATGCAAAGACACCCGTAACACCCAGCGCAAGCCGGGTGACAGAGCTTTGATCCTCAGTACGCATAGGAGAAGATTGAAACTACGCGGATGTAGGCGCGGCCCACGAGGTTCAGCAACGAGTTGTCGCTTAGATACATGATCACATCGGCCTGCCCGTTCAGTTGAAAGCGAAGATCGTCTTCGGCACTTCCAGCTTCATAGCCGGGTAAAACAATCCTGACCGGAAACCTTTCAGGCTCCCGCAAAAATCCCTTGGTGCTTGGCGGGCTCGCCAATTGCCCCGGCTCATCACCGCCACTCAAAGAAACAGCAGCACTAAAGCTCTCAATGACGCCCGGAACAATCTTACCTGGATGCATATCCAACACCACATCAACCGGAGACCCTATTGAAGCTCTTCCCAGATTGTTTTCGGTAAAATACGCCTCGATCCAGACGTCGGTTGCATCCAGAAACGTCAAAAGATCCTGGCCGGATCGCGCATACGTTCCGGGGGCAATCAGCAGATTAGAAATGACACCTGTCGCCGGAGCACGCAGTTCGGTCCATTCAAGGTTCAGTTCCGCATCCGCCAAGGCCGCCAGTGCGCGCTGGATTTTCGGGTTTTCAATCCCATCGTCACCAAGCCTTTGCTTCGCTTTTTCCAGATCAGCTTTTGCGTTCTCAAAGTTTGCCTCAGATTCTGCCAGTTGTCCTCGTGCATCATCGGCCTTTGAGACGGCAATCAAACCTTTCTTTTCGAGCGCAAATACACGTTCCGTCTGAATGCGCATCGTATCCAGATCGCTCTGCGCCCTTGCGAGTTTGGCTTGTGCCGCACTTACCTCTGCCGAAGACGCACCCACTTCTTGGGTCGCCGCTTCAAGATCAGCTTCCGCCTTTGAACGCTCGATTTCGTAGGGTCTGGAATCTATTCGAACCAGAACATCACCTGCCGAAACGACTTGGCCGTTTTCTACCAAAACTTCCGTTACCGTTCCGGTCACCTGAGGCACGATTTGGGTGGCCACAGCTTTTACTCTGGCGTTCCCGGTAAATGGCGTTTTTCGATCAGCGACCAAGTACCAAACAAGAAAAAACAGAATGACAGCGAGGGTTGTCCATATTGTCTTTCTCATTTCAACGCACCTTCAGCAGCGTCATCGGCTTCGGGCGACGCATCAATCCAAACCTTGAACAGCTCATAGAAGACAGCAAAGAGAACCGGCCCCATAAAGACGCCGATCAAACCGTAGGCCATCATACCTCCGAGAACACCGATGAGGATGACCAACATGGGAGTCTCAAGGCCTTTTGAGATGAACACAGGTCTTAGGAAACTGTCCATTATCATGACTGGAACGGCCAGTATGGTGAAGATCAAAGCAGTTCCGCCAGACATGGAGCTCCATGCGTAGATAATTACCGGTATAAGAACCAATCCGGGCCCGATTTGGATAATTGAGAGTATGAGGCAGACAAATGCCAGTGTGGCGGCCGAAGAAATCCCAAACAAAGCCAGCAGTATCCAAACGAAAACAGCCTGAATGGCTGCTACGCCAATCACGCCTTTTGTAACGTTCCGGATCGTTGCGCCTGCCAGTGTCACGAATTCACCGCCGCGTGGTGCAAAGACACGGTTGGCAAAGCGCTGAAGACCCTGGACCAAATTTGGCCCCGGGCTGAACAATGCCCCCATAATCAATACAGACAGAGCTAAGCCCAGAAGCCCGATACCAATGCCCAACACCTTTCCGAAGAGCGATTTGGTGATCTCAAGGATTTGCGCGCCGTATTTTGCAAGCGCGCCGTCCAGATTGCGCTCAAACATTCCCCAGACATCGGAGATTTTATTTCCAACCAACGGCAACTCTTTGAGGCCCTCGGGCGCAGGGGGGATTTTCAATTCACCCTTGTCTGCTTGTTCCGCGAATTCAGACCCTAGTTCTGCAGCACCAGACACCGCAGTTGCGACTGGCCCCAGGGTCAGAACAAGGCCCAACAGAACGATAATTGTTGTGGCAAGCTTCTTACGTCCTCCCAGCTTGGATTGCAGCCAATCAAATGCCGGGTAGAGCGCGACGCAGAGTATCGTTGCCCAGATGACTATGCTTGCAAGCGGAGCCACCATGACCAGGGCGCTGTAGAGGAATAATCCGAGAAAGAGCAATCGTATCGCGAGGTCGACAATCTTCGCGTCCTGGGTCTTTTCCATTCCATCCCTCCACTATCTGTTTTCCAAACAATACACTCAAAAAACGTAATATGTATATTTTTTGAGTTTTCGGCGATCATCTATCAGTTTGAAGGTACGAGTGAATCCGAGGCACGGCTTCAGATGCGCGGTCGCACTGATACCTGCGCATGAACTCAAATTGCCTTAATTTGGGATAATCTATTTGTCCGTTTTTTCGTCGTCTTGGGACAAGATTGTATCTGCCACTGTGGTCGCCGCAGTCACGAAAACACCCAAGCCTACAATGATATACACCATTGTGAAGATTTTCCCCGCCGCAGTTTCAGGTGAGAAGTCACCGAACCCTACGGTCGAAATTGTCACTACGGAAAAGTAGATCGAGTCTAGCCAACTCCAACCTTCGACAAAGTGGTAGAAGACTGAGGCCCATAAAATCATTCCGACTGTGAAGGCAAGAAGGCCTTTCACTCTACCGTCCTTGAAAGCGACGCCTATCCCACGTGTTATTCTAGTTAGCGAATTCATTGTGTCCCCGTCGTTTGAAGAATTCACATATAACAGTAATTAGATGGATGTGGGAAATTGAAGCATTTTAACCGCGTCTAGTTTAATTGGGGCGTCCAGGCGCAGTCGTCAAAGCTAATGCAATGTGCTCGTTTATGAAACGTTAAACGCGTTTCAAGCCAGCTATTTTGAAACTGGATCAGCAGCACATCCTAAATTTAGTCCTTTAACCGTTTCTTGGCCGCCCGACCAATTCCGCAAGAGAAGTCGGCTAAATGGTCAAGGTCATTTAGGGTTCAGCAAAATAAGAAGCCACATATTCCATTAACATGATGCTTTAATGGTCTAGTCTGCCCAAGAAAGGAATCAGAACCTTAGGAGAAAAGCGTGCGGTTCATCACAAGAGGTGTAATGGTTTGTTGCGCTGTCGCGTTCGTCGCGGTTGTTGTGGCATGGCTTTTCCTGTCCTCTGCGTTGTTTTCTTCTTTCAGAACCACTTTTGTTGAAAACCTGATCTCGAAGAAACTTGGTCAGGACGTGTTAATAGAAGATGAAGTGCGTCTAGGCTTTGGTCGGCAACTGCAGGTATCCGCAGCGGGATTAGTACTACCCGGCGCGATCAAGACCGAAGCGAACCTGGCAGCAATCGACAAACTTGAGTTCAAAATTTCCGCCCGCGACCTTTGGAACAGCAAATTGTCGCTGAGTAAGCTTTCTATCTCGGGTGTTCACCTCAACTTGATCACGGACAAAGACGGTGTCGGAAACTGGCAGTCCACTTCCCAAACGGGCACTAAAGCCGGGGATCCGGCCAAACCTGCAAACCTGTCTGTGGCTGGAATTCTAACGGACCACGAAATTGACCTGACCGATGTCACCGTTCTTTACCAGAACGATCTAAACGGGCTTGGTCTGGATCTGCAGCTTCCTGAGCTGAATTTAAAGCGTGATACAGAAACCGACGTTGTGACCGCGGTTGGGGCTGGTTCACTAAATGGAGAGAAGTTTGATCTGAACGCGAGCATTCCCGCGGACGACCCGTTTCAGGTCGCGGTGAACTTCGAACAGATTGCGATTGCCGCCGAAGAAGTCCCTCAAGAGAACGGGCTACAAGTGAATACGACCATAGAGGTTGCCGGACTTGGTCAGCTTCTTGATATCCTGAAGCTCAACCGCGTTCTGGAGGGTTCAGGAAGCATTAGTGCAACATTCAAATCAATCGACGGCGTAGCCCGGATTGATGACCTAGCTGTATTGACTGAATTGGATGGTGGGCAAAGCCTTTCGCTGACGGGACAAATCGGAGAGTTGGGAAACCCAGAAGACGTATCCCTGACAACCCGCATTCGGTTGTACCCTGAAGATGCTGAACCCGCCCCAGCCGCGTCGCGGTATGATCTAAAACTAATAGCAGTTGACATGGTTATCGATAGCGTACCCGGGCAGGTCCCGCAGCGGCAAATGGTCATTGAAACCAACGGGTTCACATTGGATACCTCTGGTGAAGGGCCGCCCCCGATTAAGTTTTCCGAGCTTTCCAGAAAGCCCGAAGGCGCCTTGAGTGTTGGAAACATCAATTTGAGAATTGGGAACCCTGCTGATCCATTTATCATTTTGGACGGTTCGGTCGAAGACGCGTTGCAATTACAAGGCATATCGGCCGACGGGTTAATGGATATACCCGCAAGCAGCTTGATCTCACCAGAGCTTCTGGGACCGGATGATCAACTTGGTCGATTTTCTGGTAACTTTCATTTGAACGGCGACATCAATCAGCTTTCGCTGACAAATTTGGATGGCCAGACAAGCGAAACGGAACTTTGGAACCTTGAGGTGCATGGCTCTGTCAAAAATGTGCTCAAATTCGAGAACCTGGACTTGGCAATTCAAGTAGAAGTCCCCTCCGGAGCGGACTTGTTAGAAGCCCTATCGCTTGAACGGGTGGAAACTGGACAGGCTATCTTTGAAATTGGCCTTGCCAGCGAAGGAACCGATTGGGATGCGAATGCCAAAGTCAAGGTTGCCGACTCTGTCCTGCAAATTATGGCCGATCTTGATGATGCAACGAGTGATCCTGTACTGCAGGGTTCCATAGAGAGTGACTTGATAAAGATAGATCAGATCCGAACCATCGTTCAGGCCGCTGCACAATTGAGGAAAATTGGCGGTCCAGACCCCGACGAGGAAGACGTCATTGAGGAATCCGGCGACACTAGCCCTCTAAGAGATGTAACGCTTAAACCTATTGGGCGTTCAATTCTCTTGTCCGGTATGGATATGGATGTCGACGTTGATCTTCGGCACATAGAGGGCGCCAAAGGCATCAGCAGTTTGCAGAGTGAACTGACGCTCAACGAAAATGAACTCAAGGCCGGACCTTTGAATTTTGAATACGGAGGTGCTCATTTCGATGTCAGCGGACAAATGGATCTATCGAACGACGCGCATCTGCTCACGCTGACCGGCACAGCAGGCGGCTGGCAGCTGGATGAAATTCTTCACAACCTGAACTTCAAAAAGGGTGCAAGCGGTACCATCTATGCAGATTTTTCGGTGACCGGCGGAACCGATTCACCTAAGCATTTTGCCAACAGCATGAACGGCAATGCCACGGTCTCAATGCGTGATGGCTCGATCGAGACCCAGCTTTTGGATCTTGCAGGGCTAGGGGTGCTACCTTGGGTATTTACCAAAGAGAAACAAAAGGTTGCTCCGATCGTATGTTTGCGTGCACCGATTAGTATTTCAAATGGAAGTATTTCGACGAAACAAACCACATTGGAAACAGATCATGTCCAAGTCGTCGTCTTTGGCGGTGTTAATGTGGCGGGGAAGGTTTTGGACCTAAATCTGCAGCCCCGGAAGATTGGCGAACCGCTTTCGAAGAGTCCCTGGCCCGTGACCTTGAAGGGCCCACTAGCAAAGCCGAAGATCAAGGTAAAAGACGGTCCCAAGCGACTGAAACGATCGGATGGTGCGGACAAAATGCCGGCAAAAAGAAAACTTTGCGTTCCGGATATTTTACAACTGCAGTAGTGGCGAAGGCAGTCGACAAAAGAACACAAATAAAGTTCAAGAGCTTAGTTAAGCGTGACCGACACATAGTTCTGCCACCAGTGACAAAACTTTGCCATTTTCGCCTCACTTCTTTCATCTGGTATCCAATTCAACTTCATCTTTTGGGATTACTTCGGGCGGAATGCGGAAATTCGCAGCAGGTGAGAGGGATATCCGGCGAACTTAAGTAGCAAGCATTCAGGCTTAGGTGACTGTGCAGGCTGTACTCTGACGAGCCGACCACTCAACCAGAGAACGCCTCACATAACTCCCACAGGACGCTCGTGTTTCGACGTTTTTAGTAAACAACCAATGGTCTTGTATCCCTCCAATGAAGGCTTCTTTTAGCGATGATGTCGTTTTTCCCAAGCCTTGTAGCCAAGCGTTCCTTTCGACTTATCTGATCATGGAAGATAGATTACTGGAGCTTAAAATGAATCGGCACCGGTAGACTGAGGGTTGGGCCGTGGCCACCATCCTTCCAGCCGGATCCAAGCAATAGATTTTCCAAAGACGCCACGGCAATCAAGCTCGGACAGGCTTTATTCAACGATCCGGTGTTGTCGGTCGATGGTGCATTTTCCTGTGCAAGTTGTCATGATCCTGAACAGGCATTTACGACGCCGGAGGCGCGGGCACTCGGTCGTGATTTGTTAAATCGAAACACACCATCACTGCGAAACCTTGCCGGGCTGCGCTGGTATGGTTGGGGCGGCAAAAGCGATAATCTTTGGGCAGCCAGCCTGCATCCGATCATCGAAGAACAAGAGATGGCGCATAGTGCCGAAAGCCTAAAGATAGTTATCTCTGAAAGTACCTACATTGATGATTTTGAAGCCATATTTGGTCACCTCCAGGATCAAAGCCCTGAACTTTTTCTGGTGAATACTGCAAAAGCTCTTTCTGCTTACTTAGAGACCTTAGCCACCGACCGGACGATATTTGACGATTTTCGCGATGCTTTGGAGCGCCGAGATATTGCTGCGGCTAAGGAATACCCCGAAGCAGCTCAGCGAGGTCTTCAGCTCTTTTTAGGGCGCGGGAAATGCGTATTTTGCCACAACGGTCCGAGGTTTTCCAACAACGAGTTCCATGACGCTGGTGTGCCATATTTTCTGAATGAAACCGAGGTTGACCAAGGTCGGTTCGGAGGATTGAACATTTTACTCTCAAGCCCCTACACATTGGACGGCGACTGGAACGACGATCCAGAAAAGAAAGGTGCCTGGGCCGTTCGAAATGTACGCAGGAGCCATTCTGATTTTGGGACCTTTCGGACGCCCAGCCTGCGGGGAGTGGTTGAAACCGCTCCTTACATGCATGACGGCAGCTTAGGTGATCTGAAATCTGTGATACGGCATTACAGCAAAATTGATACTGAAAGGCTGCACGCCGATGGTGAAGCCATTCTTTCGGAATTGAATTTGTCTGAGCAGGAGATTGCAGACTTAGTTGCGTTTTTGGTCACGCTCTCCAAGGATTCTTAATAAAGCACTGGTGTTAAGGGCTTGGGAATGGGCTAATTGGCGAGCTATCTTAGCCTCTTCGTCTCGGGGATTAATTCGCTTCCGAAACTCTTAAACCTCCGCCTTTCACAAGCAGATCCACAATTGCGTCGACCCCGCTTCTGTGACGAAGTGACGAAAACAAGAAGGGCCTTCCTTTACGCATCATTTTCGCATCACGTTCCATAACTTGCAGCGAAGCGCCAACATGCGGTGCAAGGTCGGTCTTGTTGATTACGAGGATGTCTGATTTCGTAATCGCCGGCCCGCCTTTCCTGGGTATTTCTTCGCCTGCAGCGACATCGATCACGTAGATGGTCAGATCCGCCAGTTCCGGGCTGAATGTGGCTGATAGATTGTCGCCTCCGCTTTCAATCAAAACAATATCGAGATCCGGATGACGTGTCTGCATCTCGGCGACGGCGGCCAAATTGATCGAGGCGTCTTCGCGAATTGCTGTATGCGGGCAACCGCCAGTTTCGACGCCGATGATCCTGTCCCGCGGCAGGACCTGCATGCGCATCAGCGCTTCGGCATCTTCCTGCGTATATATGTCGTTAGTAATAACTCCCACCGAACAGACATCGCGCAGCGCTTCAGACAAGGCGGCGGTCAAAGTGGTTTTTCCGGCTCCTACTGGGCCTCCAATACCTACGCGAAGCGGGCCGTTCATACTGGTCATGTGCGGAAAATCCTCGAATATTGTGTTTCGTGCCTCATGGCCGCAATGTCCCCCAAGAACGCGGTAGAGCTTAACTCGTCCAAGCTCGCCTTTTTTGCCCTTTCAGCAATCTGGGCGCACAACGGTGTCAGCTGGCGGATCAACCGCTGCGCATCGGTCTGTCCCAGTGGTACAAGGCGCGTCGCACAGGCGACAAGGTTGCTTGCGAATGCTTGCAGAAACATCTTGGTCGTCAGCTGCAAGGGAAGGTTTTGAAGTCTTGCAGCCCGTCCAATCGAGACGGGGTAGGTGAATTGCCCAAGGTCCAATTCCCAGACACCTTTAGTGACGTTTCCGAAGGCCTGTCCCAGCAACTCGGTTTCCATGAGCCTTTCGGATGTCGCACAAAAGGCGCGCGCCGCGATATCGACGTTGATCAGTTCTTCTTTGTCATGAGCGTTGAAGGCCGCCACAACGAACACAGCATCATTCCACCCAGAGCCATGTTCAAGCACATCTGAAATCCAGGCTTCAGTATCCCGAGAATTCGCGACAGTTCCCCCGTCAATCGCAGCTTCAAGCCCGTGAGAGTAGGCAAACCCCCCAACAGGATAGGCAGGGGACAACCATTGTGTCAGCGTCAGGATGTCGGCGTCAGTGGGTGTGGCCATGGGTCCTGCCGTGGCCATAGGCCCCGCCTTCGGGGGTGAATGGTTCATTCACCTCTCGCACTTTTGCTCCGATTTTAAGAAGCATATCACGGATGACGTGATCGACTTGGATCAACAGGCGGGTCTTTTCGATCTGACAAGGCGTGTGCCGATTGCCGATATGCCAGGCGATACGTGTCAGGTCCGGTGCTTTTACCTCCAGCAACACTTCCGGTGCTGCCTGTATTTCCACTTCGCGACCGTCGTCCAAAACCAACGCGCCACCGTGGTTCAGTGAGGTCGTTTGCGCGAGATCGATGAGAATCTGTTCACCGCTTTCGCAGGTAAGAACCTTACGCCGCAAAAAACGGTCGTCGTAGGTCAACGAGAGACAGTCTGCCGGATCGCCATGCGTGTGATCCGAATACTGGCGCGCAGTGCAGAGCAGGGCGGTCATACCATCACCTCCTCTGCAGCGGGAATAGTCAGAGCCAGATTGAATCCGAGAACACTCGGTGCACGATCCGTTCGCGCGTCAGACCGCGGTTTTTCAGCTCTTCGTCGCTGAGCGATTGCAGGAATTCGACTTGTCGGACGCGAGATTGAGCTTCGGCTACGCTGATCAGGGCCGAGTAAATTGACGACCCGATGGATACGATTAAACCGGCCAGCGAAAAGCGCGTGTTTGTATGTGTTGCTGAGTGTGCCATTTGGACCCTCGTAAACGTTGGTCCTCCCATGGGTTTTTATATCTGTCATATTGGCCTCACTTAGAAGTGCGTATTTGGTCATTGCTGCCTTGCACGCGCCGCAACGCAGCACATTTTTTGATCAGAATAAAAAATATCGTTGCGCCATCGGCAGCGTTTCGGCGGGTTGGCAAGTCAGCAATTCACCATCCGCACGCACCTCGTAGGTTTCCGGGTCGACCTCGACATGCGGTGTCGCGTTGTTCAACAGAAGATCCTGCTTGCCAATTTCTCGTGTGTTTTGGACGGCGACGGTTTGCTTTGCCAATCCCAGTGTATCACCGATCCCATCTGCATGGGCCGCCTGCGAGACAAATGTGATCGCCGAGTTTTCCACCGACCGTCCGTAAGCGCCAAACATTGGGCGACTATAAACCGGCTGCGGTGTAGGGATCGACGCGTTGGGATCGCCCATTTGTGCGCAGGCTATGGTACCGCCTAGCAGAACCATCTCGGGCTTCACGCCGAAAAAGGCCGGGTTCCAAAGGACGAGGTCAGCGCGTTTGCCTTCCTCGATGCTCCCGATCTCGTGGCTGAGCCCATGGGCAATAGCAGGGTTGATCGTGTATTTGGCGATATAGCGGCGGACGCGAAAGTTGTCGTTCTCACCGGTTTCTTCGGGCAGGCGCCCGCGCTGTTTCTTCATCTTGTCAGCGGTTTGCCACGTGCGGATCAAAACCTCACCGACCCGACCCATGGCCTGACTGTCAGACGCAATGATGCTGAATGCGCCCATGTCGTGCAGTATATCCTCGGCTGCGATTGTCTCACGCCGGATGCGGCTTTCGGCAAAGGCCACGTCCTCGGGGATGGATTTGTCGAGGTGGTGACAGACCATCAGCATATCCAAATGTTCCTCAACCGTGTTCACGGTGAAGGGCCGCGTGGGATTGGTCGAGGACGGCAGAACGTGGTTCTCGCCGCAGATCTTGATGATATCCGGAGCATGGCCTCCGCCTGCGCCTTCGGTGTGGAAAGCGTGAATAGTGCGACCCTTCATGGCCGCCACGGTATTTTCAACAAAGCCTGATTCATTGAGCGTGTCGGTGTGAATCATCACCTGCACGTCCATCGCATCGGCCACCGACAGGCAGCAATCAATGGCGGCCGGGGTGGTTCCCCAGTCCTCGTGCAGTTTCAGGGCACAGGCTCCGGCTTTGACCTGTTCTTCGAGCGCGGCAGGCAGCGAAGCGTTGCCCTTACCCGCAAAGGCTAGATTCATCGAGAAAGCATCCGCCGCCTGCAACATCCGCCCGATATGCCATGGACCGGGGGTGCAAGTGGTGGCCAATGTCCCATGCGCAGGACCTGTGCCCCCGCCCAGCATGGTTGTCAGGCCGGAATGCAGCGCGTCTTCGATCTGTTGCGGGCAGATGAAGTGGATATGACTGTCGAACCCACCTGCCGTCAGGATACGACCCTCGCCAGCAATGGCCTCGGTTCCGGGTCCTATGATGATGTCGACACCAGTTTGTGTATCGGGGTTTCCCGCCTTGCCGATCTTGGCGATCCGCCCGTCTTTCAGGCCAACGTCGGCCTTGTAGATGCCCGAGTGATCAACGATCAGAGCATTGGTGATGACCGTATCCACAGCGCCTTTGGCGCGCGTGGTCTGAGATTGCCCCATCCCGTCGCGGATTACCTTTCCGCCACCAAACTTGACCTCTTCGCCATAGCTGGTCAGATCATGTTCGACCTCGATCACAAGATCGGTGTCGGCCAGCCGCAGCTTGTCCCCTGCGGTCGGGCCGAACATCGCGGCGTAGTCTGAGCGCTTGATTTTTGCTGGCATCAGAGTGCCCCCATGACCTTTTGATTGAAGCCGTAGACCCTGCGCGCACCACTGATCGGGATCAGCAAAACTTCGCGGGCCTGCCCCGGTTCGAACCGCACAGCGGTGCCTGGCGCAATGTCCAGGCGCAGGCCACGCGCGGCAGTTCGGTCAAAGTCGAGCGCCGGGTTGGTTTCGGCGAAATGGTAGTGTGAGCCGACCTGAACCGGGCGGTCGCCGGTATTGGCGACCATCAAAGTGATCGCATCAGTGTCGGGGTTCAGGGTAATTTCACCATCAGCCGGGAACAGCTCCCCGGGGATCATTTGTTCAGCTTTGTGATCAGCGCGACAGCAGCCAGCGCAACAACCGCCAGCCCAACGCCCATCGCCGCATAATCGGTGCCGTGGGCGTGGATATGCGTTCCGTTATGGGCGGCTGCCGGGCCAGCGAAGATCAGGGCGGGGAAAAGCATGCGTGTCATATTGGTTTCCTTTTCAGCGAATGGGGTTGTGGACGGTCACCAGCTTGGTGCCATCTGGAAAGGTGGCTTCGACCTGAACTTCGTGGATCATTTCGGGCACACCTTCCATGCATTGCTCTCGGGTGATCACCTCGGCCCCGACTTGCATCATGTCAGCAACTGAACGCCCATCGCGTGCACCTTCGACCACGGCATCGGTGATCAGGGCGATCGCCTCGGGGTGGTTCAGTTTGACGCCGCGGTCCAGCCGTTTGCGGGCGACTTCGGCGGCCATGGCGACCAACAGTTTGTCTTTTTCGCGAGGGGTCAGGTTCATGTCAAAGCATCCAGCATCGAGGTAGCGCGTCTTTGTTCAACCGTCGCAAGATAGGCATCAATGTGCGACGGAGGGCAAAGCTGTTTTCGGCAAGAACACGAGCAACCAACAGGTCATTGCGGATCATAGTTGCACCTGCGGTATCGGGCAGCATCTGACGAATGGCATTCAGATGACCTTCGGCTGACACCGATACGAAGACGATCAACGCCATCGCACCCGCGCCGTTTGCAATATGCGGTTTGGACAGATGTTTGTGCCAATCACCCGAGTACTGGATCGCGTCAAGGAACACCTTTTTTCCTTGGTACCGTATCTCGATCCGATCGTTTAGACGGATATCGGTCAGCGTCTCGCCCATCGCAATACGGCCGAAGACCAGCGGCTCTACCATCAGCATCTCGGCATCTGGCGCCATCTCGATTTTCAGGCGTCGCTCCAGAGCGCTGCCATTGAACAGAATAGTCTCTTGCGGCAACCAGTTCAGCCGGGCTTCAGTCTCAACAGTCAGATGATTGGTAATCTGGCCACATTCTTGCGGCTTGGCCTTGTAGGCGCGCTCGCACGCTTGTGTTGTCAAAGTCAGCGCCGTTCCTTTTGCTGCCTTACCGGAAAGTCGAAATGAGTCGCCTCCGGTTACGCCGCCTGCCGTGTTAAGAAGAACCGCGTCAAGATCAGGTGTGTTGGTTCTGGGGAACAGACATTTATAAGACCCGGACTGGCGAAACTTGTTCAGCACCGTTCTGTCACCCAATTGCTTGGTACTCAAACTGACGGCGCCTGCAGCGCGCGGTGGAATAGCACTGTGCATAGGCAATATGGCTGCAACGTGGGTAATAGGGCACCTTTGGAACTTTGATTGGTGCCACTTGTTTCTCTGTTGAAGGGGCGGAACACTAATCTACAGAGTCGAAATCTGCTTAATTCGACATCGCGCGGCTAAATTTTAGACAGCGACCTCGGTCTTGGATGAAAAAATAGGCGCATCGCGCCGATTTTTCGAATTGGGTTAAAGGTAAGTTGCCAAGCTTGCTGCGATGCAGAAACCGTATGGGTGCCACCGCGGAGATGACCCGGGGGTGTGTGACGGCTGCGCGAATTGGACCTCGAACACAACCGCCACACGGAACGCAACAACAGTTGCGGGGATCAGGTAGAAGAAGAGTGTGCCTTTGTGCAAGCCCTCTCTCCCGGCCCCGCCAGGAGGATCACATGAAATCGCTCAAATCCACACTCGCCGGATCGGCAGTATTTGCTGTCATGGCCACCGCCGCCTTGTCGACCGAAGACACGATCAAGGTTGGAGTGCTGCATTCGCTTTCCGGTACGATGGCGATCTCGGAAACGACGTTGAAAGACACCATGCTGATGCTGATTGACCAACAAAACGCCAAGGGCGGTCTGTTGGGTAAACAGCTTGAAGCTGTCGTGGTCGACCCGGCCTCTGACTGGCCTCTGTTTGCCGAAAAAGCGCGTGAGCTGCTAACCGTCCATGAGGTGGATGTAATCTTTGGCAATTGGACTTCGGTGAGCCGCAAGTCGGTTCTGCCAGTGATCGAGGAACTAAACGGTCTTCTGTTCTATCCGGTCCAGTATGAGGGCGAAGAAAGCTCTAAAAACGTCTTTTATACCGGTGCCGCTCCGAACCAACAGGCCATCCCCGCCACGGACTATTTCCTGGAGGAACTGGGGGTCGAGAAATTCGCTCTGCTCGGCACAGACTATGTCTACCCCAGGACCACCAACAATATCTTGGAAAGCTATTTGAAGCAAAAAGGTATCGCGGAAGCAGATATCTTCGTCAATTACACGCCTTTCGGCCATTCCGACTGGTCCAAGATCGTGGCGGACGTGGTCGCGCTGGGCGCGGATGGTAAAAAAGTCGGTGTGATCTCGACCATCAATGGTGACGCCAATATTGGTTTTTACAAGGAATTGGCAGCGGCTGGTGTTTCGGCAGATGACATTCCGGTCGTGGCCTTCTCGGTCGGTGAGGAAGAACTGTCCGGTTTGGACACCACCAACCTCGTCGGTCACCTCGCCGCTTGGAACTACTTCCAGTCGGCGGATACTGAGGCCAACGCGGAATTTGTGGACACCTGGAAAGCCACCATGGGTGATGAACGTGTGACCAATGACCCGATGGAGGCGCATTACATCGGCTTCAACATGTGGGTAAACGCCGCGACCGAGGCCGGTTCGACCGAGGTCGATGCCGTGCGCGCCGCGATGTATGGGCAGGAATTCCCGAACCTGACCGGAGGCACCGCTGTGATGCTGCCGAACCATCACCTCGCGAAACCGGTTCTGATCGGCGAGATTCAGGAAGACGGCCAGTTCGATATCATCAGTGAGACTGATGTCGTGCCGGGTGACGCCTGGACCGACTTCCTGCCGGAGTCGGCTGTGCTCGTCTCGGATTGGAAAGAGCTGGGTTGCGGTATGTACAACACCGAGACCAAGACCTGCGTTCAGACCCTGTCGAACTACTAACAGACCACGCAAGGCGGGTTTGTTTGCCCGCCTTGCCACAAAAGACATTCGGGTTTCACCACATGGTACGACTTTTCCTTGCGGGCCTCGCAATCCTGTGCGCCTGCCTGACTGCCAACGCTCAAGAGGTCGGTCTACAACCGATCCTGCAAGAGCATCAGGAGATCATCGCCAAAAGCTCGCGCAAGACGGTCAAACCGGCGATTGATGCGATTGCGTCAAGCGGCTTGCCCCAAGCGCAAGTGATGCTTGAGACATGGGCAGCCAAGAACATGTGGATGCGCAAGTCGGACGGTCTGTTCTTCGCTGGCCAGAAAGGAGAGGGGCGGTCGTATGAATTGACCGACTTCGATACCGGAGAAGTCGTCGGTACATTTGAGAAATCCGAGCTTAGGCAGCTGAAGCCCAACAGCGGTATCCGCGCGATGATCGGGACCGCTCTGGTCCGGTTCCAACTGACCGATCCGGATCGCGCAAAACGTCTGGCCGCATTGCAATCCATCCAACGTGATCCCGAAAGTGCACTCTTGGAGCCACTTCGCGCTTCGATAGGGGATGAACCCGAAGCAGAATTGAAGGCGCAAAAGCAGCGGCTGGAACGGTTGCTGACGATTGGTTTTGACGAAGATGCCGCAGCCCGCGTGGCCGCAATCGAAGAAATGTCCGGCGATCTGGGCGTAGACGTTCGTGCGGCTCTGAACCCGTTGGTCGTCACTGCCCGCCAAGCCGCTACCGAATTGCCCCAGGACCTGAACGTCGCCGTTATTCTTGAAGCGGGGTCAGACGCCTTAACGTCTGATGAAGCATATGACTTGCTCGTTGCAGGAAACCTGGCCGCACCGCGTGTTTCGGCGGAAGATATCAGATCGGCACTGGCGGCCAATATAGAAGGTGGTCGTGTAGGTGGTACTCCCGTCGCACAGCTGAATTCAGATGCAATGCGCGCGCGTGCGTATACCTCTCTGGCAGAGGCGGGGACTGTGCCAGCCTTGGTCACGAAGGCGGATGTCAACGCTGCAGTTAACACGCATGTATTCTTCGAAACCTACAGTGAGCCATCTGCCGAGGTCACAGAAGCAGCAGAGAAAGCCCTGCAACAGATCGAACTGAAGGTCGGCCTGAACCAAACACTCGACCTGACGCTGGACGCGATCTCACTGGCGTCGATCTATTTCCTCGCCGCCATCGGTCTGGCCATCACCTTCGGCGTGATGGGCGTGATCAACATGGCCCATGGCGAGTTCATCATGATGGGTGCTTATACCGGCTACGTGGTGCAGCAGATTATCCCTGATCATACGCTTTCGATCATGGTTGCTATTCCAATGGCTTTTGCTGTCACCTTCGCGATGGGCGTCGCTATGGAGCGGTTGGTGATCCGCTGGCTTTACGCTCGCCCATTGGAGACGTTGCTGGCGACGTTCGGCATCTCAATTGCCCTACAGCAGCTGGCCAAGAATATCTTTGGCACGCAGGCGCGCCCGCTGACTGCTCCCGGTTGGTTGGATGGTTCGTGGATGCTGAATGACGTGGTTTCAATCAGCTACATCCGCATTGCGATCTTCGTTCTGGCGCTGATTTTTCTGGGACTATTCCTCTACATCATCAAACGGACGAGGCTAGGGCTTGAGATGCGTGCAGTAACGCAGAACTCGCGCATGGCGGCGTCAATGGGGATTAATCCCGGGCGAGTGAATATGCTTACCTTTGGGCTTGGCTCCGGCATTGCCGGCATCGCCGGGGTCGCGATTGGCCTATTCGCCAAGGTCACGTCCGATCTGGGCAGCGACTATATCGTGCAAAGTTTCATGACAGTGGTTGTGGGTGGTGTTGGTAACATCTGGGGGGCGCTTGCAGGTGCGGGCATGATCGGCTTCTTGCAGAAGGGGATCGAGTGGTTGAACCCGTCGAACACCCTCGCGGCCCAAACCTACATGATCATCTTCATCATCATTTTCATCCAGTTTCGGCCGCGGGGCATTATCGCCCTCAAGGGTCGCGCGGCGGGGGATTGAGCCATGGAACGCAGCTTTATCGCCAAGAACCCATCCGTGCTGGTCTTTCTTGCCATCCTGTCCCTGTTCACCCTGAGCGTAACCATCCTGTCCGAGGGTTTCGGGATCGGTGTAATCTCGACCAGTTTCGTCAAAACGCTGGGCAAAACCCTGTGCCTTTGCCTGATCGCAGTGGCGATGGACCTGGTCTGGGGCTTCACCGGCATCCTGTCACTGGGTCACTTCGCCTTCTTCGGGCTGGGGGGCTACATGATCGGCATGTGGCTGATGTACGAACGCACGCGCCTGATCGTGGTCGACTCGCTGGCACAGGCCGAAATTCCACCGACGTCGTCCGAAGTGGTGGACGCGATTGGAACACAAGTCTTTGGCGTTGTCGGATCGTCGGAGTTTCCGTTGATCTGGGCGTTCTCCCACAGCCTGACCCTGCAACTGATCCTGGTTGTGCTGGTCCCGGGTCTGTTGGCGCTGGTCTTCGGATGGTTGGCTTTCCGGAGCCGTGTCACCGGTGTATACCTATCGATCCTGACACAGGCGATGACGTTGGCACTGGCCCTGTATCTGTTTCAGAACGACAGCGGGTTGCGTGGGAACAACGGCTTGTCCGGCCTGCAGAACCTGCCAGGTGTCACCGCCTCGCAGGACGTGGTGTCGATCTGGTTCCTCTGGGCCTCGGCGCTGGCCTTGGGTCTGGGCTATATGCTAGCAGCCTGGATCGTGTCAGGCAAGTTCGGCTCGGTCATCCGCGGCATTCGCGATAACGAGGCACGGGTGCGCTTCCTTGGCTATTCAGTCGAGGTATTCAAGCTGGCCGTCTTCACCCTGACTGCTTGTATCGCAGCCATTGCCGGCGCGCTTTATTACCCGCAAGCAGGCATCATCAATCCCGAGGAAATGGCCCCTATCGCCTCGATCTATTTGGCCGTCTGGGTCGCCATCGGTGGACGAGGCCGATTGTATGGCGCGGTAATTGGTGCAGCTTTTGTCAGTCTTCTGAGCACGTGGTTCACGGGCGGACAGGCCCCGGATATTCCGCTTGGATTTTACACGATCAAATGGGTCGACTGGTGGCAGGTGCTATTGGGCATAACTTTTGTGTTGGTTACGCTGTTCGCCCCGCAGGGTATCGGAGGATTGTTCGACTTGTGGACCGACAGCCGCCACCCGGACAGGCATGGGGCAAATCTGGGACCGGATGACGGCGCTCTGCGCGAGAAGGAGGCCATCGAATGAGCACTTTGCTTGAGGTTAGCGGCGTTTCGGTCACTTTCGATGGTTTCCGAGCTATCAACAACTTGTCGTTTCAGATCGGCGAGGCCGAGCTTCGCGCCGTGATCGGCCCAAACGGGGCAGGCAAGACCACGTTCATGGACATCATTACAGGTAAAACCCGGCCCGATGAAGGACGTGTCATCTGGGGGGAGAAATCGGTATCTTTGTTGGGGCTGTCCGAGGCAAAGATCGCGCAGGCTGGGATCGGAAGGAAGTTTCAGAAACCCACGGTTTTCGAAGACCAGACCGTGCAGGAAAACTTGCTGATGGCGCTTCAGAACAAACGTGGCTGGCTTCACGTGCTTTTCTATCGAACCTCCACTGACGATTTGCAGAAAGTTGAAGATCTGGCTGTCGAAATCGGCCTGTATCAGAATCTAAGCCGCAAAGCTGGTGAACTGAGCCACGGTCAAAAGCAGTGGCTGGAAATTGGCATGCTGCTGGCTCAGGAGCCACGACTTTTGCTCGTGGACGAACCTGCCGCTGGCATGACACCGCAGGAGCGCGAACACACAACCGACTTGCTAGTACAAGCCGCCAGAACCCGTGCCGTTGTTGTGGTGGAACACGATATGGAATTTGTCCGACGCCTGAATTGCAAAGTCACGGTTCTACACGAAGGGTCCGCCTTGGCTGAAGGCAGTCTTGATCACGTGACATCTAACCAGGACGTCATCGACGTATATCTAGGGCGCTAAACAATGCTGAAGCTAACAGATCTGACTTTGCATTATGGGCATTCGCAAATCCTCAACGGGATTTCCATGGAAGCCAGACAAGGTGAAGTGACTTGCGTCATGGGGACCAATGGTGTCGGGAAAACCAGCCTTATGAAAGCAATATCAGGTACGCATCCGCGATCGGGCGGCAGTCTGGAACTGGACGGGGAAATTCTGGGCGTCCTGCCTGCTCATCAAATGGCGTGGAAAGGTGTGGCCTATGTCCCACAAGGTCGTGAGATATTTCCTTTGCTCACAGTTCGCGAAAATCTTGAAACGGGGTATGCCTGTCTGCCTGCCAGCGAACATTTCATTCCAGGTGATATATTTGATATGTTCCCGGTCCTCAAACAGATGCAAAACCGTCGCGGAGGTGACCTTTCTGGCGGTCAGCAGCAACAGCTGGCGATTGCACGGGCATTGATAACACGACCACGCCTGCTTCTGTTGGACGAGCCGACCGAAGGTATTCAGCCCAACATCATCCAACAGATAGGCGAAGTCATCCGACACCTCAGAACCACGAGAGGAATAGCAATCATTCTAGTGGAGCAATACTTTGACTTTGCCTATGAACTTGCCGACAGATTTATCGCGTTGCGACGAGGAGAAGTCATAAGCAACGGCACCAGGGAAGACGTGACACGCGGTGAGTTGCTGCAGGCTGTAACAGTCTAGTGCTGATACTTGAAATTGGTTTCGGAATTGAAGGATGAAATCCAAAATTTGGCACAATCTAAGCTCGGGACATGGTTTGATGATCTGAACAGGTTCAATTGAAACTGTATTTTCTTCTGAAACCCCATCGCGTGGTGTCTTCTGGCTTGAAGAGTAAATATTTTTTGATCAGATGACGGACTTCATTTCGTCCTATGGCTCGACGTGGACGCTCCTCCAACTTGCACCGCAATTAACGTAGTGACGGCTTTCTAGACGCACCTTTGTTGTGGAAGGCTTTTGAGCCGCAAACGGCAAAACCTGTACGCCGAAGAATTACCGAATGACTAATAGTCAATGACTTAAGTGTCATTGGAGGGTAAAACTATGTATCGCACAACTTTCCTGTTGAATGTCACACAAACCTGATCCAACCGTCATAGTC
Source organism: Ruegeria sp. E5 (assembly GCF_056534105.1). Classification (NCBI taxonomy): domain Bacteria; kingdom Pseudomonadati; phylum Pseudomonadota; class Alphaproteobacteria; order Rhodobacterales; family Roseobacteraceae; genus Ruegeria; species Ruegeria sp. E5. The sequence goes on from NZ_JBQFPA010000005.1 coordinate 224,009, forward strand.
AGACCAGAAAAGCAGGGTACTTTCGACATCGGAAGGCGCTGCCAACGTTGGGCATCAGTTGAATTTGACCTTTGCGTCCTAAGCTTTCCGCAATAGCGGGGGCGCTGCAGCCGGAGGGCGGCCCGGTTACGCGAATCTACTCCGTCCGAGGCAGGAGCAAAGCAGTGCATCTTGATGAACTGTAAGAAGCCGCATCGCGTTACAACAATCTAACCTTTGTCCTGCGCGAAACATCCAAAGTGGACCGCTTCGACGCATCGGCCTTTTTCGGTTTCGCGAGAGACATGGTAGAAAAACCGTTTTGCATTGCGGACCCGTCACCCTTCGGGATGCATTTTGGAAAGGCCTTAAAGAAAAAGGCCAGTTCGCCCGACGCTTTCACTATGCGTTGTTCGAGATCCGACAGGTATTCAACGTCCGTTTTTGTTGTTGGCGGTGTAATCAAATGCTGCCTCCAGCTCTACACTCAGACTTGCGGCCAAATCAAAAAACCGTCGTCGGACGGTCTCGGCGTAGGGATTGGCCTTCTCAATCGCTTCGAATACTTCTGGCGCATCGTGCTGAACCATGGAAATCGCCTCAGACAGCAAGTCAAAACTCTTCGTGGTCATGCGCGTTGGCAGCGGTCCCATTCGCAGAAGCACTTTGGCGATGAGGTGCGTGAGCCCTTGGACTACTGCCGCTTCTTGGTCGTGATCTTCTGGAGTTGTCATGATGACAGTCAGACCCAGTGTCTTGCGCAAAAACGCAGCAAGTCTGGCATGTTGCCTTCCCTGAATGGGGCAGACGGCAATTTTCAAACCCTTAATACCTGTCGCAGCACTCTGAGGACCAAACAAGGGGTGGGTCGCGATTATGTCTACATCGTTCGGTAGCCGCCGCCGCATGATTTCCGAGGGAACTACCTTTACTGAGCCTACATCAACAATCAGCGCGCTGGGCTTACAAGCAGCCGCGATCTCGCTGACAACTTGCTCAAATGAGGATACTGGTGCAGCAATGAGGACCACGTCAGCCTGCGATACTGAGTATAATGATGACAGACGTACTCCGAGTTGCTTTGCGGCCTTGGCAACGTCTGGGGACGGATCGTAAGCAGATATTTCGAAGTGCTGGCTAAGATGAAGGGCTGCAAGCTGTCCGAACGCACCAAACCCCACGATACCTAGTGAAGTGTTTTGATTTCTTCTGTTGTTGTTCATTTTTCGACCTTTAAATTTGCCGCCCGGCACAAGGTCGATTGTTTGTTGACCGCTGTCAGGGGCAGCGGAAACTAATGATGAAGCACCCGCAGCTATCGAAGCTGAGGATAATAGTCCTGGAGTGCAAAGAACGATTTCATCATGACAACAGCGATAAGACACCCGAGAGAGCAGAGTCAACGATATTGCTGCATAGCGGCAATCGGCTAGGGCGCTGCGTTTTAGAGTTTTGGATTCTATGCGGCCGTTCGGCCAACTCGATTTGAAGCCCGCATTGCGGGTAAAGTAGATGTTGCTTTTGACTCAGACTGTCCTTCTGGCAGCCGATTACTCGGCTGCCAAAGCCTTGTGCCGGCAATAACATGATGCTTTGATTGGCACTTCGGCTCGGGCAGCGGCCTTGTCCAGTTGTAGTTTTATTTGGGGCGCTTCAACCGTTTCACCGCGCCGAGTCAGGCATTCGTACAAGCCGTGCAAGCTCCAGACATTGCCTGGGTGCTGGCAGGCCCGGCTAAGCGTTGCATCCAGACCAAGGTCGGCGCGATAGACGCTTTCCGCTTCCACCATATGGCCTTGCTCCAATAATAAAGCGCCGAGCGCATGCCGAGTGGGCTGCATCCAACCCCAGGGTTCGTCATAGGGCAGCGCATCATCAATCTCGACCGATCTGCGAAGATGCTCGAAAGCGCTCTCGTGCTCTCCCTTGTGATAGGCTAGCTCACCTAGCATCATTTGCTCAGCAACCTTCAAGATGTCGAGGCACGTGTTGTTGAACAGCATTCTGGTTTCAGGCACCCGATCCAAAGCTTCATAAAACTTTACCTTTTCACCATCGGCTTCAGTGATCTTGTGCTGGTTCGCCAAGGCAACGGTTCGCGCGTACCGCATCATGGCGGTAGTGACGCAGAAAAGCTCTTCATCCACTGGCAGGTCCTGATCGAGTATCTCTTGCCAGCGTCCGAACCGGATCAGAACATGTTGCTTCATAGGGATGAAACCTTCGAACCAGTCGGCCATGGGGCGAAGGGTCTCCGCAGGTAATGTCGCAATCAATTCTTCCGCCGCTTCTATCGCTGCACTCGGTTGTCCGAGGAACATCGCCCCGTAGATCTTGAAGTGGTAATTGTGGCAGCGATAAACGGAGTAGAAGTTGTCGGGGCCTTCGTGCTTCAGAAACTTCCTGTCGGCAACGATGGCCGCTTGATTGCGAAGCACCACGTTCATGTAGTCACCGCACAAAACGTCGACATGAGTAGGCATATGCAGTAGGTGCCCGGCGTCCGGAATCAGTGTGCTGAGCGCATCGCCATGGCGCAGCGCCCTTTCGGGGTGTGGGGACATTTCCATCAGATGGATATACATGTGTAGAAGCCCAGCATGTTCCCATGCGCCAGGAAGAGAGGAGAACGCTGTGTCGAGCACGCCAATTGCCTCAAGCGTGTCTGCGCCTTCGGCTGGCTTCCCGGTCCGTAAATCCCAAAGCTGCCAAGGCGTCCGGTTCATGATAGCCTCGGCAAGGACGGCGCACACGTCCAGATCATTGCTGAATTCGGCATGGACTTTGCGCATTGCGGTAGCAAAGGCATCATTCCAGGGTCTGAAATCCTCTACGTCTGGCGAACTCGGATAGCGGGATGGGATCGCCTCGATCAAGGCACGTTCAATTGGTGTCAATCGATCTAAAAGCGCGGTAGCGGCTTCGATTGATGCACTTGCCAATGCGATGCAGTCGGGCTTCTCGTCGTCCTCAAAAGTTTCCCAAGGCTTGTTGTAGTTAGGTCCGATGCAATACGCGATGCCCCAATGCGCCATCGCACAATCGGGGTCGGCGGCAAGAGCCTTTTGAAAGCAAACTATCGCCTCTTCGTGATTATAGGCATATGTCCACGCCAAGCCCCGATCAAACCATCTCTGAGCGTTATCTGACGACGTTGAAATCTTACGAGTGTAGTCGCCGAGGTCGTAGTACTCCATCGGGATTTTCCCCCACTAAATTCGCTAAGTTTATCATGGAACGCCTTGAGTCGATAGCGACGCCGCAATTTGGCGAGAAATGGAGTACCTGCTCATTCTTTTAGCTGATTTGCGCTCACTGTTGTCATGTGGGCGCTTCTGTCTGATGACGCCTGTCTTCGCTATGCGGTTCTTGGCTGTCTCCGGTTCGAGGTTTCAGTCTTTCAGGTCCGGTTCTTCCGTCTGCGTAAGCTCATCAAGATCGAGGCAAGGACAGAGACTCGGACAAAACGGCCTTTCGCAAAAAGACGTATCTGCAGGCACTTTACGTGACTGTATCTCCGATTTTCCGACTTTTAGAGACCTTGCGAACGGTAATCTCGAAGCAAAAAACACGCCTTCTGACAAGTTATCGATTCTAACATCTTATGGGCGTGGTAGAGTTTTCGAGCAATCTTGCGGGAAATAACCATGAGCCAACGTCGCCTTGCTGCAATCCTGTCTCTCGACGTCGTCGGCTTCAGTCGGATGATGCAGGGTGGCTCAAAGGCACTGCTCAAAACACTGAACACGCTGTACCGCGATTTGGTGACACCAATCGTCGGACAGCACCATGGCCGGGTGGTCAAACTTCTTGGCGATGGGGCACTAATAGAATTTCCGTCAGCGAGTCACGCACTCGAAGGGGCAATCGCGATTCAATCCCACCTTAGAGAGCCAGACCATCCATATTTGGTTCCAGAACGCATTCAGCTTAGAGCAGGCTTGCATGTAGGCGATGTCACTGTGGACGGTGAAGATATCTTCGGAGGCGGCGTAAACATTGCGGCACGTCTCCAAGCGGCAGCTGAACCCGGTGGCATTCTGGTCTCAAAAGTACTCTGCGATCTTGCCGGGTCGGATTATGCCAACCGATTGCACAGAGAGGGACTGCGGACACTCAAAGGTATTGCACAGCCGATTGAGGTATTGTCGATTAATTTCACTGATGAAGGTGTATCAAAGTCACGAGTTGATTTCGCCAAAACACAAGAAATCCGCTACTGTCAAACTGATGACGGCATTAGTCTGGCTTGGAGCGTAGTGGGTGACGGATCCCCGGTTGTTAAAGCACCAAGTTGGATTGGACATCTAGAACTGGACTGGCGCAATCCTGCGGTGGCTCCAATTTGCACTTCGGTTGCGCAACATCACCAACTAATTCGATTTGATGCACGGCTCAACGGTCTTTCCGACTGGGATGCAGAAACTTGCACGTTCGATAGGTTCGTTGATGACTTGGAAACCGTTTACGACGCGGCTGGTTTAAAGCGCGCGCCAATCCTTGCGATTTCACAGGGGTCTGCTGTAGCCGCCGCCTTTGCAGCCCGTCGACCAGACCGGGTCTCGGCAATTGTTATGATCGGTGGTTTCCCAGTAGGACGAGCAAAACGGAAGTCTCCGAAGGATGTGGCGCGGGCTCTGGCTATGAAACACATGATGACTGCAGGGTGGGACGACGAGTATCCGTCTCTACGCGATTTGATGGCGCAGATCATTGTGCCTAGCGCGAGCCAAGAAGCCCGGCGGCAATATGCAAAAGACATGAGCCAAATGATCTCGCCCGAAAACATGGGACGGTATCGCGATGTGATCGACCAAATTGATATCCGGCAAACATTGTCAAAGGTTGAGGTGCCGTGCCTGGTTTGTCATGCGACGGGAGACAGGATGCAACCGGTCGATCAGGGACGGCTGTTCGCAAAGGGATTGCCCAACGCGAAGTTCATCGCCTACGAAAGCTCTAACCATGCCATGCCGGACAACGACCCAGAGTGGCCGCGTTTCGAGAGAGACGCATTGGCTTTCTTAGCAGAGCACAACTGAAAGGTTTTGTCAGATTAACTACGCTTCACCGTGGCGCGGGATGGCGTTTGGGAATGACCAGACCAAACTCCGTCAAGTACTTCAAAAGCATTCCTGGGGTCATTCGCCCAATCGTGATCCTGGTAGGCATCGACCTCTATCCGGCGATTGAAGTAATGGTTTGCTTGGTCCGCAGGAGAACTGACCACTCAACCAAAGATCGCTTCATGTAAAACCCGTAAAACATCGCTTGTCGTTTGTTTTATCCCATTTATGGCGAGCGGGTTTGAAGGTGCTGGCTGAAGTATGCGTTCCGCAATTACCATGAATTCAAATAGAATGGCTAACGTTAGTTGTTTAACAAGTCCGCACTCAAAGTGCTTTTTCATATGCAAATTTGCCAGCATCGGCTTTGGTTTCTTTCTCACCATTTACATACGTCCAAGTCACCTCGTCGCTGGAAAAATCTAGTTTCAAAACGCCGGGAGCATTGGTGATCAACTGATCCGCAAAAGCGGCGGGTTCTAATCGATCGGTTTCTGTATTCCCTCCAGCGCCTGAGATGAAATTCATAGTGCCACCCTTGGCGGGCCTCCCATTTCCATCCGTCGGCTCGGTGCGCTCGTAAAATGGTTATGCCCATATAACACAAATAAAACACCGGAATCCGCAAGGACTTTAAAAAGTGCTTTTGCGTCGGAACCGCCCCTCGGAACGGTTGAGTAGGCAGGTTTGTGATAAAAGTCACCAATGCAAGCATCTGGGTTTGCGGTAATAATTTCGTTCAACCAGGTTGCCTGTGGAGAGCCAGGCGACGCATCAGCCTCGCTATTTAGCGATAGCAGGGGCCAATTACCTGATCGAAGCGCATAGTAGCCCTTCCGATCTGGCCCTGCGCGTTCTCGCCAATAATCATAGTATCCATAAGCACCCGGAGATTTGCATTCATGATTTCCGGGAGCAGGCCATGTCCGTGATTTTGCCGCCCTCCAGTAAGGCTCATGGTAATCGTCAAACGCGGCAGGTTCTCCACGCCCATACCCGATCCACAGTTTGGATATGTAGCAACTATGGCCGCTTAGGTAAACTAACGTTGGGCATGCGATGAAGTGGGCTTTTTTTCGCAACCTATTCTGCGCGGTTGCACCTGCATCCGGTCAATTTGCGCGCTTCGCAATCGACTAGTGCCTTGAGCCGATCTACCACCTCAACGACATCGAGGTAAATCGCTTTAGAACCCACTTAAACGTTCTATGAGCCAGTACATCGATACCGACCCGATGCCATAAGCGGCAATCACAGTCGCCCTTTGGCTAACTGGACGTGCCATCAATCGCCAGATCGCGACAAGAAGTGCCAAAGCTCCGACAAAGCTCAACTGACCAGCTTCGACGCCTAGGTTGAAGGCAAACAAGGCTGCAGGAATATCGTTGGAGGGAAGTCCTATCTCGGCCAAAGCGCCTGCAAAACCAAGGCCGTGCAAAAGCCCAAATCCGAAACAAACGATCCAGGGCTTTTGTTTTGAAAGTCGAAAACGCCCGTCACCGCCCTTAACAATTTCCATTGCCAAAAAAACGATAGAAAGCGCAATGACGGCCTCGACCGGCGGGCCGGGGACATTCAGAAATCCCAGCGTTGCCAGTGCCAGTGTTATTGAATGTGCCAAGGTGAATGCCGTGATTGCTCCCGCCAGTCTCCACGGATCAGGGACCAAAATAAATAGGGCGAAGACGAAGAGCAGATGATCCCAGCCTTCTAGTATGTGTTCATAACCCAACTGAAAATAAGCTATGAAAACAGACCATGTTGTCTGTTCAAAAGGTATGTTTTGGATGGCATCATCCGGGGTGAAACGAAGCGTGGCAGGCTCGGAGTGCAGAGGATGCACACGGACCAAAACGTCGTTCTTTTGTGCCGCCAGTCCGTCGATCTCGATGGATTGGCCCGCGATCTCAGCACGGCATTCGACAACCCAGGAAGAAACCCACGCTCGCCCATCGGAGATTGGGTCAGGGCCGTGCGTGGGTGTACAGCCATCCGGTAACACCGCATCAATCGCCATTGGTTGACCATACACATCTGGTTTTCGCCAATGGACACTCCAAGTGTCCGTAGTGATTTGTCGAATTTCCAAGTATCCCGGATCAAGCGCATGCGCGTTGGCGTACCCCGTGGGCCACGCGAACAGCAGAGCAAACATCAAGCTGAAGATGAAGTTCATTTGACCTGACCTGTGAGATCGGGTGCTGTGATCTCATAATTGTCGGCAAGAGCCTCGTATTGCGCCTGCGCCAAATCTTCGCTCATGGCGCGACGCCAATCACGAAGCACCACACTGTGGATCTCTTGCAAGCGAGGTATCCGGCTTGGTTCAATGGCAAGCACTTTCACCAGATGGATGCCGTAACCCGATTGGACCGGCCCCATCCACTGGCCTTTTTCGAGATTGGCGAGACCATTGGAAAATCCGGTTCCAAAGACCGAGTCGATTACCCGTGTCGCGGTTAGGGGCATTGATGCAGGCAGTAGTGTCGCGCTTTCCAAGCCGGAAGTCTCTTGCTCCGCACGCAAGGCGGCCAGTGCCCTTTCAATCTCGGTCTCACTTGGTTCTTCACCAAGAAAAACTTGAGTGAACGCGACCTTATTGGGTGTCGCGTAGCGGTCCGTGTTTTGTTGGAGGAAAGCCTCTAGATCTTCGTCTTCTGGAATAACTGAAGCGGCGATGGCTTCGGTCAGAAAATCCATCTTTTGGCTCAGCCGCGACCTGATCACGCTATCTCCGCGTTCTAAACCAAGTTTTCTTGCTTCCCTAACTAATACTTCTTCGCGAATTGAAGCGTCGACCAAAGCTTGTAACTCGGAACCGCTTGGCTGGCGTTTCCACCTTGCTTCGAACTGTGAAGCTAACAGCGCGGCATCACTTTCGCTTATAGTTATCGTCTCCGGATCTGCAGCGGCGTCGTTATCTGGTGATATTATGTGGAACCAAATGAATATGGCAGCTCCGATCATGAAGAAATGGAACAGAGGTTCTTTCACTATTCGCATGAAGGCTCCTGCGTGAAACGCGATACGGCATTATGTTTTATGCTGGCATCAGGCAGTTGAATAACACAAGGAATTGCAACTCAAGGCGCGCCGCTTATCATAAGTTCGTCCCGAGTTAGTGATTGCGACCTGGGTCCCCAAATCTGCACGAAGTAAGGTCACTCTGCAGGCGTGTACCAAATCGGCGAGGAATACGCGCGCTCCTGATGCGTAAGTACCGCATCTTCTGGCAGCTCCGCACCAAACCTCAGTTTGTCGTACAACACCCAGCGTGGGGTTGGGATTTCGAGCGCACGTACGTAATAGAATGCCCGCGCATTTGGATCGAAATCAGGGTCAGACCAAACGGTTACCAGTTCGGCGGTTCCAATTGTATTGGTCCAGCTGGCGGTTTCCAGATCCACGGTATTCCCAACCGCAGGGATCTTGCCGTTTTGATCGGCAACACGGTTGTCCGACCATGCCACGTCATAGACGTTTTCCTGCAAAGCACCTTCGGAATCGAGCCATCCCTTTATCACCTGTACACGATCCAGGTTGGCCCCGACCGGGTCGCGCAGAGCAGCGATCAGGAATGTGGGTGGACCTTCACCCTCGCGAGGTCGCAGATCCGAACCCATTGGAACACCTTTTGTGTAGCCCACATCCGCAAGGAAGCGAGTTTCGACATCAGCGTCGAGGAAATCCCATCCGCCAAAGAACCGTAGACCAATCCGCGGTCCAGTGCTCGCGTAGGTTTCGCGCCGCTTAAACGCATCGAAGATCGCAGCGCGAGTATTGTCGGTCGCCCAAACGGCCGTGTACCCGGAAGCTACAAGGAGGTCGCCAGGAATTTCGCCAAGATCGTTGGCGATGAAAGGATGCTTTATTCTCGTGGCCGAAGGTTCAACGCTGACGGATTTTCCGAAGAAGTTGTCTTCCTCAGCAGTTGCCAGAGACGTATGGCTGTCCGTCGCGCCACCCATGCCAAACTTATATGGATTCACGCCGAACTTCTCTTCCAACAACAAACCGCGCTTCAAGGCTTCTCGGGCGTACTCGCCGGCCAGCATGTCATCGGTTTTCAGCTCGGTTATGTCGAGGTTGCCAACGTCCCAGTTTTCGTAATCCGCGAATTCGTCGTCGGGGCTCAGATAGGGGTGCGCTTCGCCATCGCCCTTGATCTGAGTGACTTCGTAATGGGGTTCCCATTTTGCGCGGGCAGCCACATATTCCTCGTCGACCTTGCCACCGTGATAGGTGTCTTCGGTCGGGAACATCCATCCGTTCGAAAGGTTGCCATTATGGGCGAAAGCTACCGCGCGACCACCCGTTTTTTCTTGATAGTCATCTAGCCATGCATACAGCGTTCTTGGGTCGGTATCACCAAATGGCGGTTGCGTGACTGGCGGCACCATCTGAAGCGCCCTGATGGGCCCATCGCGCAGCATAACATTCCGGTGCAGGTTGAAGCCCTTGGGTACAGAAGTCCACTCGAACCCTATGAACGCCGTGAAATTGCCGGGGTCGTTATGTTCTTCCGCAGCCAGAACGATTTGCTCCCATGTAAAAGCAAAAGCGTCAGCACCCGGGCTGTAGGAGTCCAGAAGGACTTCTGGCAGGGTCATTTGCGAGAAATTGGTGATGATATCGAACGCCGCTTTGCCGGCCTCTTCGCCGCCTGCCTTGTAACCTTCGTACCATTCCAAACCTTTCGGATCGGCAAGAACGCCTGGCTTGCCAGCCTGAAGGTCAGGGGCGAATCCCATTAGGTCAGTGTGATCCGTGAGAACCATCCAGTCCAAAGGCCGGGCCAGTCTTACTGGTTGACCCGTTGAAGAAGTAACCTGTTCACCTTTTGCAAAACGCCATGCTTCATCAGGCAACAGAGTGTTCCCAAAAGCACCTGCGTCCAGCGAAAGCCCGGTGTGAAGATGCGTGTCTCCCCACAGCGGTCGCTCGGGGAAAGTGCGTTCGGCATACGGGGAATACGGTTGATCTGAGAACAAGCCTGCCGCGGCTTCTTCACTTGGAACAGCATCTGCAAGGACAGTCGATGATGCCAGCCCTAGTGAGATAGAACAAACAAAAGCTCGAAGCATGTGGAACTCCTAAATCAAGATAGCGCGGTGGTGCCGATGACCTACAACTCAAGAATTTATATTCCTATTTATCTATATAACATCAATTTTCCGTTTGTGGGGATATTCCGCTTTTGGCATTGTCACGATGGTATACTTAGGAGTTTGTCTGAAGAAGTTGGTCTAACAATAACTCCATAAGCCATCTCCTAGATTGTTGTGCTCAACATCGATAACGGAAGCTTTAGAGAAATTGCGACTCAGCACCGCTAGGATTGGCAAATGCTCGGCCGCCCTCCATTGCAGCAGCCATCTAACTTTAAGATGAAGGCCTGAGATGGATCTTGGGATAATTTAAGATCAGCAACTCGCCGCAGCCCAAACCAGGCCTTCAAACCTGCGCCTTGCAATTCTAGCTTTGCAGACTTTGCCGCTATTAGCGATTAACTGTTTTAATGTCCGCTCTCAGATCAAAGAAGAAAGCGAAAAAAAGCGGTCAGGCTAAGGAAAGCTGACCTTCGACGACCCGGAGCTGAAGGCCCCGCTTGCGGACAAAGCAAGGGTAAATTTCAGAACTGAATCGCGGTAATTTAAGTTGCTAATAGTATCAAGATATTCAACGCTGTGCATCAGATGGGCGCGCGCGCATTGCTCGGAAGCTTGCTTGAGGGTCCCGTTCAGCCAATCCCTGCGTTGGCGAGGATCAATGTTTGCACAATGATTGGATAGCCCCATGGCCTTCTCATTTCGCTTCCTGTTAGCGCCCGTTGCATTAATCGCCCTTGCGACGACGGCAGTACACGCTCAAACCGCCGACACCATATACACCAATGCGCAGGTCTATACGGTCGACCCTGAACAAGAATGGGCCCAGGCGTTTGCGATTGAGGATGGACGTTTCATTGCTGTCGGTTCAGCAGAAGAAGTCGTTGCGCTGGCTGGGAGCGAGACTGAAACGATCGACCTTGCGGGTGCGATGGTATTGCCGGGCCTTTATGACATCCATGTTCATTTCCGCAATTGGTACGTTGCTGCGGCATTGTCTGACGAGGTGATCCGACTCCCGGGCGATGCCGACCCGGAAGCGGCAACGGAGTTGATTCGCGAATTTGTAGCTGCGCGCCCAGATCTCGAATACCTTTTTGGATCTGGATTGGCCAACGAGCTGTTTGATGGAGAACCGAACACTACTTGGCTTGATGAGGCAGTCTCTGATATTCCGGCCTATATTATCACTGCAACCGGGCACGAGGCAGTGCTGAATACACCGGCGATGATCGATAGCGGTATTGATGTCGATACACCGGACCCACGGAACGGGATCATTGTGCGGGATCCAGAAACAGGAGAAGCAACAGGCTACATGAAAGAGGCCGCGATGGGTCTTTACGCGATGCCATTTCTACGCGGGCTGGATATCGAAACCCACGTTGATGGCGCAAGGGACGTGCTACACTTGCTTGCCTCAATGGGTGTGACATCTGCCAGAAACATGCATAGCGAATTGATAAATGTGCAGGCGCTACATCGGCTTGCAACGACCGAGGGGCTTCCGATCAGGGTTAGTGTGGCGTGGACCTACGATTCTCCGACGCGGGCATATCAATCCGTGGAAGACCAACGTGCTGCAATCGACACGTTTCAAGACTTGATCGCGCCACGGCTGGACCCAACCTTTATTAAGGTCAATATCGATGGCATTCCGACTGAAACCGGAGCGATGCTGGAACCTTTCCTGACGAACGCCTCGAAAGCGGAACAGTCCCAATCTGACGCGGTTTCAAAGTATGATCCTCTTGCTTCTGGTCAGGGCGACTATGGGCTAATCTTTTTCACCGAAGAGGAACTTGTGGCCGACATTATCCGGTTTGAAGAACAAGGTATGAAAGGCATGGTTTTCCACACTGTGGGTGATCGCGGTGCTAGGCTTGTTCTGGACGCAATGGAAATCGCACGAAACCAACTGGGCGAGCTGAAAGGCCGCTACCAGCTTGCCCATTCGTTTTTCATATCGGAAGATGACATGCCAAGACTGGTAGAACTCGATCTGACACCGGAATTCTCGCCAGTACTATGGTTTTCGAACCCCCACAACGATGTCGTCAACCGCGTGGTTGGCCCGGAACGCGCGCAGAGGGTTTTCCCAATGCGCTCTGTGGCTGACGCCGGAGGACGGGTCGTTATCGCTTCTGATGGTCCGTTGTTCATGCAGACCCCATTGGCATCGATCGAGGCGGCCGTGACCCGTATCGATCCTGTGGCTGACACGAGTCCACCCGATCCTGCGGTGGGCCAAGCGATCACGCTGAAGCAGGCAATTGATGCCCGCACAATCAACTCTGCATACTTGGATTTTGCGGAAGAAGAGCTTGGCTCAATCGAAACCGGCAAGCTTGCCGATTTCATCGTGCTTGACCGCAACCTATTTGAAATTCCGATCTCGGAGGTCAGTGAGACGCAGATATTAAAGACGTTCGTCGAGGGCGAGATGGTTTTTGAGGCCAAATAACGTTTTGATCTGAGTTTATTTAACTCACTGGCAGCAAGGCTTCCGAAAGAGACGCATGGTCCAGGCTCTCTTGGGGGTTACAAGGCCATGCGCTTGTGAACGCACCGGGTTCAATTCGGCAAGGCCGAGCGCCTGTACAAGTGTTTGTTTCAAGGCACGCCTTCAACCATGTAATTCTCGCTTTCCGTGCTTCTTTTTCATTGGCAAACCTTGCGTCATTGGGCGCGATGGGCTCGAGGCACGTGTTTGGCAAACTTGAATAATTGGCTGTTAAGCAGACAAAAGCTGCCGTTGATCGTTCAGTACGATCGGTACTCAAAAAAACTAGTCGGTGGGCATTCTGAGAAAGCCGCTATCGCACCTTCTTCACTTTCTGGGTTGTGCTTTTGATCACAACGAGTGTCTCATCTGCTTGTAATATGTTCGTTGGATCTTAGCCGTGTTCGAAGCGCCGACATACCTCGCGATAACATCGATTGCAGTCATTGGTACTGTTCACGTCTTCTGCGTGTCCTTTTTCCGCAGATTCCCGGCCCCGGCAAGCTGGCTATCTGATTTTTCATCAGGGATCGGACTTGGCTATGCTTTCCTATTCTTGCTGCCAAAAATCGGTGAATTGTCAGCCGGTTTAGCTGCAACCGGGAAATGGGAACACTCGCTGTATGGTTACTCTCTGCTAGGATTTCTCGCTTACTACTTGTTGGAAGCCGGTCGCGAGATAGGGGTCGACAACAGGTTGTCTCTTGGCTTGGATACAGTGGCACTCGGAACCTATAACTGCTTGCTTGCCATTACAGTCATGCAAGCAACCGCAACTTCGCCTGAACTGTACGTCATAGGAACGTTGGCCTATTCGCTGCATTTATTTGGAGTGAATATTTATCTCTATAAAACCCACCCCGGGCATATGTCTGGATGGTTACGTACATATTTTGTCGCTTCACTTACGGTCGGCATATTAATCGGTCTCAACGCGGACAAAAGTAGCATGCTCTATTCAATCGCGACCGGGTTAACGGGGGGCGTGATTATAGCTCTATCTCTTCGGGTTAAACTGCCCGATCGTTCTTCAATGAATACAAAGGCTCTTTTGATTGGTGTGGTGTTCGCTGCGGTCGCAGTCGTTGTAACCCGGTACTGATCCGAGGACACTATTGGACTTTTCTTTAGATTAATGCACCGGATGTTTCTCAGCCTTTTTTGAGAGGTATGGGCAAAGCATCGGATTGCTCTTCAGGCAGCGCCCGCCACCTACTGGCTTTGAAAACACACCTAGAACTTCAGACGGATGATCGTGCGTTTGCCACAATTGTTATTTTCGTCCGGCCACAATCCGATCTAAGATTAACGCGCAGAACAAGATTGCCAAACCGGCCAGAATTCCTTGTCCCGCCGCTGCGTATTGCAGTGCCTCTAGCACGTCCTCGCCCAAACCCTTGGCGCCGATCAGCGAGGCGACAACAACCATTGCCAGAGACATCAGGATAGTCTGGTTCACACCTGCCATGATGGTCTTGTGCGCCAAGGGTAGGTCTACCCGCCATAGCAGGTAACGAGGCGTTGCTCCAAAGGCCAACGCGGCTTCCCGCACAGTTTCAGGGACTTGCTGCAGGCCAAGTACGGTAAAGCGGATTACCGGAGGGCTACCGAAAATCATGGTTGCAACTACGCCCGCAGGCTTTCCAGATCCAATAAAAGCCACCACCGGAATCAAGTAGACGAAGGAGGGCATTGACTGCATGAAATCTAGAATGGGCCGCACGATGGCAAAAGCACGTGGGCGACGGGCGCAATAGATACCCAATGGAATGCCCAGCGTGATCGAAATCAGCGCCGCGGCGCCCAACAGGGCGATTGTAGTCATCGCCTTTTCCCAAAAATCCAGTAGGCCTAGATAGGCCAGCGCGGTTCCGGTGAAGATCGCCACACGGGGACCAGCCGACAGGTAAGCCAGCATGATGATCACCAAAGCTACGACCGGCCAGGGGGTATCGACCAGCACAACCTCGATCCAGTCCAGCAGGGTGCGCATCCCATAGGTCAGACCATCAAAGAAGCCGCGCCCGGCTGTCTTGGTCCACTCGAACACCGCTTGCACACCATCGCCTACGTTCAGACGCCAGTCCCGGTTGGTTGGGAAGGTCTTGAGCACAGCCACCGCGTCCGGTTGTGCAAATTTGATCATAGACAGGATCACCACCACAGCGGTCAACGCCGTTGCCACAATCAGACGAGAGATAGACCAGCCGTGGGCTACACTTGGGTCTGAACGCCAGCGCGCGAATTGACCTTCAAGCGTCCAGTTGGCCAGCGAAGCAGCTAAAAACTTGACTGCCAGCAGAAGGGCGATCCCAATAATCAGATACGTGACACCGGTAGAGTCCGCTGTGCGTGCGGCCTCCTGCGCGCCAGCCAGAGCTCCTTCGAGTGATTCCGCCGCGCGTTTCAACGATTCCAACGTGGTCGACCCGGTTTGCTCCGCCGCTGCAATCTGCTGTCGGCGCAGCTCCAGTGTCTGCTCGATCTGTACGGCCCGCTCGCGGAACTCGCGCCCAAGATCACCGAACAAACCCAGACCGATCTGGATGCAGGCCAGCGTTTCCAAAACCAGAAACCCAAGAAACCACGACCACAGCCCGCGTGCGCCAAACCAGATCGGCCCGAGGATTGCTGCAGCTGTGTTTAATGTAAAGCGATAGCCTGGGGCCTGCATCATATAGGCGAAGGTCTTCTGGTAATAGGCGTTCCCCTGACCAACAAAATCTCCTATTAGCCCATTCAGACGGTCGGCGGTTTCCGGTTGGATCTGTTGCGTATCAACATGTTTCATATCGTTGTCCTTACGCCTGACTGTCCTGAATTGCGCGGATCAAACCCGCACGGTTAATAACACCTACCGTCTTGCCATCCTGCGTCACAGCTACGACTCCATGTCCGTCCACGCAGAGGTTCATCAGGTCGGACAGATCCATATCTGGGTGAGCCTCTTTGGCATCCTCCGGGAGTTCGCCGTGATGCGCCTCGAACTCATCGACCGGTTTCATGACCGCATGGGCGAAGATCATATTGAGTTTCGAAATCCCCGCCACAAAGTCGGCCACATAGTCGTCAGCGGGGTTGAGTATGATCTCTTCCGGCGTGCCGATCTGCACGATGCGCCCGTCCTTCATGATCGCGATGCGGTGGCCGATGCGGATTGCTTCATCCAGGTCGTGGGTGATAAACATCGTGGTTTTGTTCAGCTTGTGACTGAGGTCCATGAACTGATCCTGCAACTGCTTGCGGATTAGCGGGTCTAGGGCCGAGAACGGCTCATCCATCAAAAGGATTTCAGGGTCTGCAGCGATCGCACGGGCCAGTCCCACGCGTTGTTGCATACCGCCTGACAGCTCATGTGCGTATTTGTCTTCCCAACCGTTCAGTTCAACCAGCTCCAGCACCCGGTCCGCTTCTTCCCAGCGGCGTGCTTTCCCGGTTCCGCGAATTTCCAGCGGCATTGCTACATTGTCGCGGACTGTGCGGTGAGGCATCAGGCCAAAGTTCTGGAACACCATCGCAACGCGCCGGTTACGCAGATCGCGCAGACCTTCATCGTTCAGGCCCATCACATCCTCGCCATCCAGATAGATATGGCCGTCAGTGGGCTCCAGCAGACGGTTCACATGACGCACAAGGGTCGATTTACCCGAACCCGACAGGCCCATGACGCAGAACAGTTCACCTCGTTCGATCTCAAAGCTGGCATCAGCCACGCCGACAACGCAGTTGAAGCGTTCCAGCACCTCAGCCTTGCTCAGGCCCTCGCTGTGGATAGCGTTCAAAGCCTCCTGCGAGCGTGTACCGAAAACTTTCCACACGCCTTTTGCGTCGATTGCTATTTCCGCTGTCATATTGGCCCCATTGGAATTGTGTTGGTTCGCGCCCCCGATAGTCAGGGGCGCATGGGCTTTAGTTGGTCGTCAGTCCCAGCCAACCGTCGACGATATCGCCGTTGGCGGCGATCCATTCGGCTACGACTTCATCCGTGTCACGGCCCTTGACTACGACTTCATAAGTCAGACCGCTTAGCTCTCCCGCATCCATGTCGATATTGGCAAGGAAAGAGGCCGCTGCCGGGTTGCGCTGTTCCAGCGATTTCGAATGCGCTACTGTCACGGTTTTGACCGGTTCACCCGTGCTGACATGGGATTTGTTATACCAATCGGCATCCTGATCGGGCTGAACCATCTTGTAGGTGGCCGCGTCGTGCTCGGGCTCTTCCAGAATGGTCACGTCATATAAGGCGTGTACGTAGTGTGGCGCGTAGCAGTAGAAGGCCGCGCCTTTCTTCTGGTCGATCTGATCTTTCAGACGGGAATAGAACACGGTTTCGTCTTCGGTGGTCGGCGTCAGAAATGTCTCGATCCCATAATCCCGCACCCGCACCTTGAACGTGTTGGTCGAGGCCCAGCCCGAGGCACCAACCCAGACCTCACCCATGCCGTCGCCATCGGAGTCAAACAGCTCTTGCGCGACGGGTGTCGCCAGGTCGTAGATCGAACGGATGTTGTGATCTTCGACCATGTAGTTTGGCACGCAAATCCCAGCGCGGCCTTCGTAACTGCCTGAGGACAAACCTACGGTGCCTTTCTGATCGACATATTCATCCGTAAAGGACGACTGGTTCGGCAGCCAAACATCCGGGTGTACGTCGATGTCACCACGACCGCCATCCATGGCGGCAAAGATCACCGCGTTTGCTCCGGGGGCATAGCCAGCTTCTCCACCCAAGCGGGTCTCAATGATCTGGCCGATCACACGGCTCATTATTTTGGCACCGGGCCAGCTGGGCTCGCCCACCATAACCTTTTCTTGTGCCATCGCCGTTGTTGCGCCGAAAGCAAAGGTCAAGGTTGCAATAAGTTTCAGTTTTTTCATGTACTTTCTCCCGTTGCGTTGAGTTGCATGCGCCTTCAGGCGCGCGCCCGCTTACGTTGCGGGTCTATGAATGGAATATCCGAGACGGTGGCGCGCAGGCGTTTCATCCGCCCGTCGAGTTGACCGATCTCAAGTTGAGTGCCGTTTTCCGCGTGTTCGATGGATAACCGTGCCATTGCGATTGCGTGTTCCAGCGTCGGTGATCGGGTGGCAGACGTTACCACTCCTACTTGCCGTTCACCTGTATAGACGGGTGCACCGTGCGCTGGCACATCATCGCATCCGATTAAAAGCCCTTTAAGCGCCCGACGTGGCTCGCGCAGGTTGCGTTCCAGTGCGGCTTTTCCAGTGAATTCGGTTTTTGTCAGATCGACGGCGAAGCCAAGACCAGCCTCAAAGGCATCGACACCCGGCGCAAATTCGGCATTGGCCGCGGCCAGCCCTGCCTCTATCCGGATGATGTCCAGGGCGGCCGAGCCCATTGGCGTGATCCCAAACTCTTCCCCAGCCGCCATCACCGCATCCCAGATCGCAACGGCGTCGGATTTGGAACAGAAGACCTCATACCCCAACTCACCGGTATACCCCGAGCGTGACAGCATAAACGGCGCACCCTCGCGGTCACGTAGCCGCGCGACGGTGACGCCGAACCATTTCAGATGATCCAAGCCTGGCACATGCGGTTGCGTAAAGGCGATCTTGCGTAGCAGTTCGCGCGACTTTGGCCCTTGAATGGCCAGGTTGGGCATTGCTCCACGCAGCGCATGGATCCGCACTTGCAGGCCACGCGCATCGGCCAGTTCTTGCAACGCGCGCCCGCTTTCCTCGGTGCCGCAACACCAACGGAAGATTTCGGGCGCAAGTCGGAACAGGGTGCCATCGTCGATCACCGAGCCGCTCTCGTCACACATCAATGTATAAGACCCGCGCCAGACCGATAGCTTCGCCACATTGCGCGTGGTGGCCAATTGCATCAGAGCCTCGGCATCCGGGCCGACAATATCGAATTTGCGAAGCCCGCTCATGTCCTGAACAGTCACCGCCTCGCGACAGGCCCAGTATTCACCCAACGTGCCGTGGGCAGGGTAACTGACGGGCGCCCATAGGTCGCGCGCAGGTGCGAAATGCTGGGTTAACGGGGCCAGACGGTCGTGAAAGGCCGACTCCTGACTGATCGACATGGGCGCGTCTTCCTTTTCACGATAGGCAACCGCACGGCGGATGGGCGTTTTGGGGCGGTAGATGCGTACATGCACATCGGTCGGGTTCCAGCCATTGATGGGATCAATGTCGTCCGGGCAGGCGGTCGAGACGCAAACCAGATCCTCAAGCGCGCGCATGGCGACATAGTCACCGGGACGCGAGTGGGATTCTTCGGTTAGAATGTGATGGTTCGTCGGGTCGATCCATGTATTCCAGAAGAAATTGATTGCAGGCCACGCAGCCCGCTGTGAAACACCGTAAGGGGCCAAGGCATTTGACATATTATCCGAACAGTTCAGATGGCCGGGGAACCCTCGCTCCTCATACCCGCGAGCGGTACAGGCTAGCCCGAATGTGTCATGCCGACCGCAGGTATCCTGAACCACATTCAACAGCGGGCGCATCTCACGATCAAAGAATTTGTCCAGCAAGCCGGGGCCGGGATAGGCACGGCGCACCATCGACCGAGTGGCAGTTGAATCGATCATCCATTCCTGGCCACGATCCAGCCCATCAGTTCGCAGCGCCATGAAGTCAGAACACTGCTGGCCTTCAATGTCGATGATTTGAACAAATTCTCCAGCCTTCAGTTCATAGGCCAGAGCGCTACCGCGTTGCACGGTGAATTCGTCCCGTGTATCACCCAGCAAAGGTGGCAAAGGCGGCCCTTTGACCATTGCTGGTTTGTGCAAGACTGTGATGTTCCCGGTCGTACTGCCTTCAATCAACCCTGTGACCGCGGTTGTACGGATCACCCAGACAGTAACCGTGCGGTCTGCGCGGAGAATCAGCGGCTCGGGTATATGGTCCAGCATGTGACAGGGAACCTGCCGACTGCCGCCATGCGCCGTAACCCAAGTCAGGAGCTGTGTACTGTCAAAATCGTCCCATTTGACCTGCCCGGTTACAGTCAAACTCAGTGCCGCCAGTCCCGACTTTCCATCATTGGTGAACGCCACAACATCCAGTGCCTGCTCTGGACCAACCCCTTCTATCGAAAGCAAATCACCGGGCTTTACGACCAGTCGAACAGCCTCACGTGGGGCAAGGATATGCATGCGGGTGTCAGAAGCGTTTTGAAACCCAGGAAACAGGCGGCCAGGGCTGTCAAACCCCGAGTTGGTAAACGCATGTAAGACGGATGACCCCTGCATATCGCTGCTGAATTCCCAAAATGTAACTAGTTACAGAGGTTGATGAAACTAGTTACATATGTCAACTCTTTACTCAGAAATCCGCGAAATGGACACCAAATCCTACGATGCAAAAAGCCCCAGAGTCTAAAAAACGCGCAAATCTCAGAGATGTAGCAAAGGCTGCGGGCGTGTCTGTCGCGACGGTGTCGCGCGTGTTGAACGAACCGAGTGTGGTTAAGAAAGATACTCTGGAAAAAGTTCAAGCCACCATCGCTGACCTCAAATTTGTCCCAAGTGCGGCCGCGCGCGCGATCAACTCCGGACGCACTAGATTTGTCGGCGCATTGGTCCCAACTCTGGACAACGCAATCTTTGCCCGCTTTCTTGCGGCGCTAGAGCGCAAGCTGTCGGACCACCAATTGTCACTGATCGTAGCAACCACCGAGGCAAATCTGGATATCGAAGCCAAGAAAGCCAAAAGCCTGCTGGATATCGGAGCTGAGGGGCTGATTGTCACCGGAGCCACACACAATGCCGCGCTGCTCGATCTGATCGAGCGCACTATGCTGCCAACAATCATTACGTCTTTCTTTGACCCCGAAAACCCGTTGCCGACCATCGGGTATGATAACGCAGCCGCGGCGCAACTTGCATTGCAGCACCTTGCAGATCTCGGACATCGTGACATTGCTGTCGTACATGGCCCGGTTCACGACAATGATCGCACACGAGCTCGCCTTGCAGGCATTACAACCTTTCCCTTCGCTGGAAATCTTTCAACCTTCGAAACCGAGATCAGCCATCAGGGCGGAGTAAACGTTGCAAAACACCTCGGCGGTCTAAACACCAAGCCAGATGCAATTTTATGCCTATCTGACGTCGTTGCGCTTGGGGTTTTGCTTGGTCTTCAAGCGCAAAACATCAGGGTCCCGGACCAGATTTCTATGATGGGCGTTGACGACCTTCCAATTTCGTCCGTGACCGTTCCGCCTCTGACAAGCGTGCATCTACCTGTTTCTAAGATGGGTGAACGAGCAGCAGACGCGCTAGCCGATTGGATCGCTTCTGATCAGGCACCTAAATCCGAAGAGCTCGCCACACGACTCGTTGTTCGGAGCTCTACAAAACGAATTTAGACGACCTGGACATCACGATTTGCGAAACGAACAACGCTATGGATGATGCCGAAGGCCTAGTGCGGGCTCTGATCGCCAGTCGGCGCAAACCACGGTGGATGTCAGCGAGAAGCGCGTTTGCTCATTAGTCGAGGCGCAGCGAATACCTGAGAAATTCTAAGAAGGGCGCTGACTAACCGGAAATGCCTTGACTTGCGAATGTTTATGTCTGCGCTCCTCTGAGGAAAAATAACATATAAAATCAGTAAGCTAATATCTATCAAATGGCGAAGCTGTGTGTCTCACCACACTCCTGTTGTTTAAAGTCAAACGAACCCGATCTAACCGTCATGGTTGGACCAGAAAAGCGGTGGACGTTCGTCATCAGAAGACGCCCCCAATGTTAGAAATTAGTTGAATTTGACATTTGCTTCATAAACTAACCCACCGCCCCCAGTTCATGCTCCGACGGACTGTTTGGTTTGATCTGACTTCCCTTTCGGAAAATCAGGGCTGATTTGTAGGTCAGGCAGCGAAGCTGTCTTGGGGACGAGGTAATGCTATTCGGCAATAGTGCTGCGGCCCGCAGACGCAAGCTGAGGACACGGTTTTATCCAATGGAGTTGCCTTAGAGGTCAGCCGCGCCTTTTGCGACGTTCGTAACCGTAATGATCGCGCGCTTCCTGCCACCGGACGAAACCCTTGAAGGCCTGAAAGCGTACAGTCCGCCTGAGCGAGGACGCGACTTCCCGTTGTTCTCAGCGGCAGAGTGTTTTGTTGGCTATGCGATCAACCAAAGCTCGTTGTACAATGGCAAACCTCGGAGTGTGTGCTATTTCATCAAGTGTCGCGACCCACAGTGGAACATCAATTCCAGGATCCATCTCGCTCGATAGCTGAAGCCGAGGGTCCGCGTTCCCGATGAACAAAGGCAGAAACGCTCTGCCCACCCCAGATGCAGCCATCTGCTGAAGCACTAAGAAGCTATCTGCTCCGTTGGTCATTTCATCCGCACTGACATGATCGGCAAGCCATTTTGCTGGAAGAGAACGACTCAATGCCCCATCAAGCCGCAACCATTTTCGATTGGTGCCGCCGTCGTCGAAAACTCCAAATGACAGCGTACCTGCGCGTTCCCCAACAAGCCCTTCTTCAAGTTTTATGGAGGGTCTTACGGCGATGTCCGCAGTTAATCTCGATAAATCATGATGGCTGTTGCCGCTCAATAAAGTCAGCTCCAAGCCAGGGTATAACTGGGATATCTCTTTAAGTATTTGGGGCAAAACAAGCTGGCAAAGGCTGTCAGTTGACGCGATACGTACGTGACCTACCGGAGACCGGTTTGCTCCTACAAGCGCACGTTCGACCGATAGCACCGCATCTTCGACGCTTTCCATAGCCGACAGAACTGCTCTGGCCTCGGGCAGGGCGGAGTATCCCGAAGGGCTTTTCTGGAAAATCACACAGCTATTGCGCTCTTCGAATGCGGCCACCCTTCGCAACACGGTCGCATGCGTGACGCCCAGTGCCGCTGCCGCTGCATTGAGTGAGCCGTATTTGCTTACGGCGAGCGCGTACCGAATATCATCCCAGTTTTCGTTGTTCATAAATTAACAAATGACGACCAATAACAAACAATTGCAAGAAAAATCGTTCAAGTTAACATTCGGAGCATTAAACAGGGAGACACATCATGAAGAAGAAGTTCTCAGTATTCGCGGCAGGTCTTTTGTCATTGGCCGCCATTGGCACAGCCATCGCCCAAGAAAGTGAAAACCCAGCTGTGAAAGCTCGTACCTCAATCATGCAACTCTATGCCTTCAACCTTGGTACACTGGGCGGAATGGCTAAGGGAGAGGTCGATTATGACGCCGAGGCCGCAACTCGGGCCGCGAATAATCTTGTTGTACTGACACAAATCGATCAATCCGCGATGTGGCCCCAGGGATCTGACAATGTGTCCGATCCGACCACCCGTGCATTGCCTGCGATCTGGGAGAACTTCCCTGACGTGGGTGCAAAAGGGCAGGCCATGGCAGACGCCGCTGTTGCGATGCAGGCTGCGGCAGGTCAAGATGTTGATGCCCTGAAAGCAGCGATGGGCGATCTGGGCGGAAGCTGTTCGGCATGTCACAAAGCATACAGAGCTCCAAAGAACTGATTGGGCACTAACGGTGCGGCGCTTTCTTTTCTTTGTCGCAATCGTCATTGTGTTGGTCGGGTTGGCCGGTTTGGTTCTGACCCGACCTCAACGAATGGAACAATCACGACTCGACGGTTTGAACCCAGATCTTGCCAGAGGTGAAATCGTGTTCCACGCGGCAGGATGCGCATCCTGTCATTCAGCGCCGGATGCGGTCGGTGAAGACAAGCTCGTGCTCGCTGGTGGTCGCCGGTTTGAGACGGAATTCGGCACGTTCATTGCCCCCAACATTTCCAGTGACCCGGAAACTGGTGTCGGATCCTGGTCTGCCCTGGATCTGGCCAATGCCTTGATCCATGGAACCGGACCCGAAGGGCAGCACTATTTCCCAGCGTTTCCCTATACCTCTTACGCCAACATGTCGGCCGAAGACGTGGTTTCGCTACACGCATTCCTCGGCACGCTGCCAGCGGCCGCAACCGAAAGTGTTGCGCATGAAGTAGGTTTTCCCTTCAACGTTCGGCGCGGATTGGGGGGATGGAAGCTCTTGTTCATGTCATCAGGCTGGGTGGTTGAAGGTGATCTGACCGACCAACAAAAACATGGCAGGTATTTGGTCGAGGCGCTGGGTCATTGTGCTGAATGCCATACCCCGCGAAATGGTTTAGGGGGCCTGAAACGAGACCTTTGGCTGACGGGTGCACCAAATCCAAACGGGAAAGGTCGTATCCCCGGCTTAACCTCAGACCAGCTTGATTGGTCAGAAGCAGACATTGCCGAATACCTAAAATCTGGCTTTACACCAGACTATGACAGTGCGGGTGGTGAGATGGTGGAGGTCATCGAGAACACCTCACGGCTGACGGATGAGGACCGTTTGGCGGTTGCCGCCTATCTCAAGGCTGTTCCTGTTTCGTCGACCGGGCTTTCATCCGAATAACAGTCGTTTGGCACCACGCACTGGCGACCAGATGCTGTCGCCGTTAGGATGCCGTAAGACCTATTCCCTTTTCGCCAAACACCTGATTTACGTTTTGAACATCGGAGCTCACCAATCACCCGAGTTTCTGTTCATGATTGACTGAGGGTCGCGGTCAAATGACACAAAAAATCGCTCTTTGGTCTATCCCGATATCCATTGCGGTACTGGCCCTGAAACTGTTGGCTTGGTGGCTGACAGGCTCGGTGGCTTTGTTGTCAGACGCAATGGAATCAACTGTGAATGTGGTCGCGGCTTTGTTGGCGTATTTCGCAGTTCGGGTTGCCAATAAGCCCCCTGACCAAAACCACCCCTTTGGTCATAAAAAAGCGGAGTATCTTTCAGCCGTGGTTGAGGGCGCGCTGATTGTGTTGGCGGCGTTCTTGATCATCAGAGAAGCTGTACTGGCGCTCCCGAACCCGCATCTTGAGGATGCGCCGCTGCTTGGAATTGCCGTCAATATCGTTGCAACGGGTGTGAACGGTGCATGGGCCTACCTCTTGCTTAGGACAGGTAGGCGCGAGGGATCGCCCGCCTTGGAAGCGAGCTCCCGCCACATTTTTACGGATGTTATGACTTCTGTTGGTGTCGTCGCAGGACTGATACTAGCGCTTGTCACCGGCTGGTTGATCCTTGACCCGATCCTGGCAATTCTTATTGCGCTGAACATCTTGTGGGAGGGTTGGAAAGTTATTCGGGCATCCGTCGATGGCCTGATGGATGTGAGCCTGTCGGAACATGACTTGCAGACTGTTTCTAATGCAATCGAAGCAAACCTCGGCGCAGCCTTAGAGTATCATGACCTCAAAGGGCGCAGATCCGCGAATGTTATCTTCGTGGAGTTTCACCTTGTTGTGGATGGCACGATGCCAGTCAGCGCAGCGCACGATATATGCAACGACATAGAGGAAGAACTAGAGTGTCTGTACCCGGGTTCCGTCTTTGTCATTCACCTCGAACCTGATGACGAGCTGAAAGGCGACGGGCTTGATCCCCACTAAACTGCTCATTTGGTTCTGCAAAAAATCTATTGGCTTGACTGATCTGATTAAGACGTTCGGCTTGAAATTCGTCAGACCTAAGCCCGATGTGGGAAAGTCGGGCCGGTAGTAGCCTGTCTCCAATGTCATGAAGCGTGACGATCAAAATTGGAGGTGAAAATGAAAATTCAAAGAAAGCTGGGTCAACTTCTAAGTACCGCGGCGTTGGCTTCGTTGATTGCCGCGACGCCTTATGTGCCAACCTTTGATGACGATGGCCGCCTACATTTTGAACCGTCATATGCCTTTGCCAAAAGCGGCAAAGGGAAAGACGGGGATGATCGTGACGATGACCGGGATGATGATCGTGACGATGACAGGGATGATAACTCGGGGTCGGGTAAGTGCGTTACGCCGACGGAACCAAGGAAGAGATCGAAAACGGGCGGTATGAGAGAAAGAATGCTCAGAACCGAACTGTTGAGGAGCGCGCCGCGACCGGCGCTGACGTTTCAAGGCTTCGGTCCTTGGCGAATGGTAGCAACGGGTCACGGTTCAGCATTTGGTCTCTCGTCGAATCAACTCTAAAAGACTTGTAATTGCTATTGTGACTATAGCTTCAAGGGGCTAATTCCAGTTCGCTACGACGCTGCTCAGGGTTACGCGCCGATTTCTTCGTGATCAGTAAGACATTCGGAATGATCGCGTAGAACTTCGAGAACACGACAATCCGAGGTGTTGCCGCCACAGCTTTCATGCACCATGCGCTCCAGCTCGTTCCGTAACGCTTCCAGCCGTGCCATTCTTTGCTCAATCTGTTTGAGTTGTCGGCGCGCAATACTGTCAGCTTCATGACATGGGCGATCTGGATCGTCGGACAAATCAAGCAGTTCGCGTATTGCCTCAAGCGAAAACCCCAGTTGGCGGGCGTGACGGATAAAAGCCAGACGATCCAGTTCGGTATGGCCATAACGCCGCTGGCCACCTTCGGTGCGCCCCGGTTCCGGCATAAGTCCGATCTGCTCGTAGTAGCGGATCGTCTGAACCTTGGTTCCGGTCTTTTTTCCAAGCGTTCCGATCGTCAGCATCTGGGTCTCCTTACAAAGTTACAGCTTATGTAGGTTCGAGTTGGCGCCGCACAATAGCACCTTCCGGCCGGTGGGCCTGTGACACCCAGCCGCTACCGCATGCGTGGTGACCATGTTTGTTTTCGTGGCCATGGTCGTGGCTATGGGTATCGGATGACATGATTGGACCTCAAGAATCTCTATGGTCCTTTGTAAATAGTTCCTACAGTAACTATAGCTTCAATACCTTTTATATTTTTTTCATCCGGGTTCTTTGCCTGCGATATTGTTAGTTCATTTCGTCTTGCGGGCCGGCCGTGTGGATGCAATCTAATTGCAGATGACGCAAAAAATTTGGAACAGATCAATGCAGAAACGGATCGCCATTACCATCACGTTAGTCTCGATTACGGCTGGTTGCTCAGCCCAGTTCACCGGGGCCAAAAGCAAAGCACTTGAACCAGGCAACGTGCCAGATTCGGTCGTAGCGCTGGCAGGGCCGGCGCAGGATTTGACCACAGCGCGCCTCCTGCCCGAAGACAATTGCTTTTGGTATGAACACAGCGGACCCGTCGAGACGACATTGGTACCATTGCGCGCGACGAATGGCGCTCCGATCTGCATTGCGCGCGACGCCTGATCGAAATGAGGGCAGCGACGTCCATGTACGCTGCCCAATATTCATGAGCGGGCTGTGACGCTATCTTCGGCAGAGTATAGGAAAGCGGTCGAGCCGGTTTTCACGTTTGGGTAGAGGTCATTGATATGAGCCATGATCATTCGCACACATCCAGAACTTGCGCGACCGCCGATGCTTCTTGGCTCAGGCGTGCCGTGAATTCTGAGATATGTGTCTCGGTCTCCAACGTATAGATAAAGGGCACGAGAACCGAGAGCATTATTCGGCCCGGGCTCCATGCCATTCCGGAATTCCGCGTATTCGGGGTTGCGCTCGATCATTGAAGCGGTTGGTGTCCAGTGTGGCCATTCGACCTTTCGGCGGATAACATAGGTGCCGGGCTCGTAAAGGTTCCCGCGCGCGATCGCTACGCCATAGCGCATTGCGGTCCCGCCTTCTTCGATATGGTAGAGATAGCGCGCGACGGCATCCACATGGATGTCACCTGGAACCAAACCATCATTTGCCGCGACGCGTCTTGGTAAAAAACGGTCATGAACACCCCACGGATTTGAGGTCATTGGATCGTAACCAATTGGCGTGACCTGACTGTCCCAATAGGTCTTCTGCGATGCGGTTGGCCAGGTTTTGGCGATCAATGGACTGGCCACAGACGCCGAGAACAGCGCTGTGGTGGATTGAATGAAATGGCGCCTTGTAAGCATAGGTCTCGTCATGGTTCACAAGTTTAACGTATTTGGATCGCACTATCGCGAATTAATCCGAATCTTAAAGCCTCTAGCAGCTAGAGCTTCAAGAGGTTTCAGGTAACGCTTGGTTTACCCTGTCGATCAAGTGACCGGTTGCGTGAATCCTGCTTCGGTCGAGTTTACATTAGAATAGGTCGCAAAGACAATTGACCCAGGCGAAGCCGCCATTGTAGCGGTGATTTGTTTTCGGTTCCTGATGGCTGAAGCCAAAAGGATTAAAAGGGAATACGGTTCGGTGTTTTCAATGGCGCCAATTCCGTAACTGCCCCCGCAACTGTGAACGGAGAGCGATGCCAAGACACCACTGGTTCGTAATGGAACCGGGAAGGTTGGCGGAGCGAGCACCCGCGAGTCAGGAGACCTGCCGTAAAGCACCGGGCTATGCCCAGACTGAACCTGTCGGCCTTACGGTCGATTCAACCTGACAAGCCGCCGGGTGAGGCGGTAGGGAGAAAGAACATGCATATCGAACCGGGCATCGTGAATGGTGCCAAAATCGCGCTTTCCTATGTTACCGCCGCAGGTGCGGCTACTTACGCAGCGAAAGAAACGTTTTCCACATTGCGTGCGAATGGACCTGCATCTTTCGTTATGCGCTCGGTGCTCGCCACCGTTGGGGTTTTCCTTTTCTTCGAAGTCCTGCCGCATTTCCCGGTTGGTGTCTCTGAAGTCCACTTCATCCTGGGGTCGACGTTGTTTCTGCTTCTCGGTGCTGCACCCGCGGCTTTTGGATTGGCAGCTGGTCTCCTGATTCAGGGTGTGTTTTTTGCCCCGTTCGATCTTCCGCAGTACTTCATCAACCTGACCACTCTGCTGGTGCCGCTATTTGCGCTACAAGCACTGGCCAGCCGCATCATCGCACCCGGCACAGCATATGTTGACCTCAAATATGGCCAAGCTCTTGCGCTGAGTGCGACGTATCAGGGAGGAGTAGTCGCATGGGTTGGGTTCTGGGCCTTCTACGGCCAGGGTTTCGGCGCAGAAACCATGGCGTCGGTTCTGTCCTTTGGCGGCGCTTATATGCTGGTAATCGTCATTGAGCCGATTGCTGATCTGGCAGTGCTTGCGGCAGCCAAGGCGATGCGCGGTTTGAACAGTACAGGTCTGGTGACTCCGCGTTTGTACAACGCTGCGAAAGCTTGACCAAAGTTTGAAGCGGTGTCCTAAACTTGGGTTGCCGCGAAACAACCAATAGTCGCAGGACCAAAATTTTATTGTGGCGCGTCTCGAGGGCGCGCCACATTGTTTTTAGCCGCTAGAAACCTGTACCCAACGATCAGGGTGATTTGGGTCCTGTATTCGTAGGAAAAGATACCTCGTTTCCTTCCACGATTTGATCCTGTTGGTGACATTGTCCAGAATCAAATCGCCTTCACTCGAGCGATAAACTAAAACTGCATGGCCACTGCGATTGGTGTCTAAGACAGTTGCAATAAGTAGCTTCGTAGGATCCAGGCCGTTCTGCATTAGTTCAAACTTCTTTTGCAAAGCGAAATCTTCGCAATCCCCTGACCCCTGCATTGGTAGTGTCCAGTATTCCTTTGTCCCGTATTGGTTTTGATCCGAAACGGCGCGGATCCTCCGATTGACGCGCAAGTTAATCGCTTTAACGATCTGTTTCTCCCGCGCTTCTGACAGACCAGAAGTACGAGTATTCGCGCACGCCCACGAATAATCTTTGCAGAGTGATTTGGCACCCGATGGCGCCTGAACCTCTCTATCTAGTTTGATCCAGGGAAGCTCAGAAGCTTGCAATGAAGCGGCGGAGACAAGGTAGCTGCATATGGTACAGGCCAACGATAGATAAACTGGTAACCGTTCCGAGAGTTTTTTTTGAGCGGAAGTAGGTTTTGTCATATCTGCTTTCCCCATGCTCGTTTCTCCTGGGTATCTGAAGCTACCGAGCCAAGAGAACTCTATTTCAATCTTTTATGTTCATCGACGCATTACAACAGCTTATTCAATTTAAAATGCAGAGCAGCAAAGTTCGCGAGCGCGCAGTTTTTAGTCGTGATTGTGTGGGTGAGCTTAATTGAGATTCTTGCAGCGGCATAGAAGAAAACCCGCTAGTAGATCTGGGTTATAAACGCTTGAGGTTTGGGACGGATTTGGATGACGCGTCAAGCTGAACATCTTTGTGCAATGAAATGGGTATCAACCGTTCGCCGGGGCGCACCCTAACAGTGTATCTGCGATAATATGTTTCATGCGGCCAGATGTAACTGGCAATTGCAGATTTCCCCTGACCAAGGTGTGCAGGTTTTGATTGGAAATTCTAAAACAATGACTTCGTCGCTACACTCAGTCCTCTGTTAACGCGCACAGCGACGGGAGCGATGAGTTGGGCAGGTTCAGTGGTCTACGAGACATATTGCGTCAGGTTTCTATGATGCGTGCAAGTTTCGTACGATCGACTTTGGAGGCATGACGCTTGTCCATAGGGATGTTCTTAATCGAAATCACATTTGGAACGCCAAAACCAAGCGCAGATTTAGTCCAATCGTCGATGTGATCCGCGGAACCTTGGACGCAAAGTGTGGGGCCTGCTTTGGTATTGACGAGCGCGCATCGATCTACACCTGGCCATCGCTGTGCCGCGACTTCGATAGCAAAGGGGAAGAGCGTACCTGAAAAGACTTCAATTTCGGACCCGACGCGCCCCCATAACCATAAACGCCCGTCATCATCCAGCGCGCCAGCGTCACCGGTCCGGTGCCATATGACACCACCTTCTTCGATTTTGTTGTTCTTCGAATGGGTCGGGTTCAAATACCCGTCATTCACATGTGCGCCGGCGACCTGAATTTCATTGTCGCGGATGCGGAGCGTGATTTCGGGCACCGGGTATCCCACAAGAAGACCCC
Source organism: Ruegeria sp. E5 (assembly GCF_056534105.1). Taxonomy (NCBI): domain Bacteria; kingdom Pseudomonadati; phylum Pseudomonadota; class Alphaproteobacteria; order Rhodobacterales; family Roseobacteraceae; genus Ruegeria; species Ruegeria sp. E5. The sequence goes on from NZ_JBQFPA010000005.1 coordinate 254,419, forward strand.
TTCCAACAGCCATGTCGCGGTGATCCTTCACCGAGATATCCGCGGCGTCGAGATGGGCAATCGGTTCAGCCTCGGTCGACCCATAAACGCACACAACCGACAGGCTGTGCCGGGTTCTCAACGCCTCGACAAGATTCGGAAACACCGGACCGCCGCCGGTGAACACCGTGTGCAACGGACCGGTATCGTCGGATTGAACCAGTTTTTCACATAGCGATGGTGGGATGAGGGCCCGGGTGATCTGTTGCGTTTGAAGCCAGCTTTCCAACTGCACAGTCGACAGGCGGTCCAGCTTGCTGAACCTCCAGTTGGGTAGAACACTTGTGCGCCCGGCCGCCAGATTGATCAGCGTGAACACCGGAAAGGCCACCAGATCGCGCTCGGCCATACGGCTGTCGAGCAGGTGTGCGATGGCATCGTGCTGCGCCATCAAAAACGCGTGCGAGCGCGGAATGGCTTTGGGCTGGCCGGTTGTCCCAGAGGTAAAGGAAATAAGGGCGATATCGTCCGGTTGTACCTTTTGCGCCACCGGGCTACTGCGGCTTTTACCAGGCGTCAGCAGGGGCAGGGCCCAGAGATCCGGAACCAGAAACTTCAGCAAAGAATACGCACCCGCTGCACAGAACGCTTTTGGCTTCGTTGTTCGGGCGGCGTGGCGCAGACCGGCCAGCCCCAAGGCTGGCTCTGGTAAGACAACGGTTGCGCCAAGGGTCCAAAGCGCAGCCAGACTCGCATATAGGTCCGCGTTGACAGGCATGGCCAACAACACGCGATCACCTGACTGGATACCCTTGTCCTGCCACCGACCTGCCAAGTGCTGAACGCGCGTGTGCAGGGTTTGAAAGATGATCTCGCGGCCCTTGCCGTCCACTATGGCTGTCCGGTCAGGAACCCGTTTAACCGCCGCGGCGAATTGGGACAGCAGGTCAGCCATTCAGCTTCCGTCCAAGCAAAGTATAGCGCCGGAATATTGTCGCGCCTTCCGCTGCACTGCGCTCGGCGGAGGTGTTGTCATCATGGATCAGCGCATGAATGGCGGTTTCGTACCCCATCCTGAGCGCCGCCTTGTGAAACCGGTGAGCCAGATGCCGTCCGGCGCCCGGTTCGAGACTTGCATAGGTCTTGAGGATTGCGGATGCCGGATTGGGGCCTTCGGCATAATTGGGAATGCCAAACAGAAACCCGGCCAATGTCCCGTCATGGCGGCGCGCAAAAAGGATCAGATCGCGCTTCATCATCGGCACAACTGGCATATACATGGCCAGAAAATCTGCCTCGGCAATCGGCTTGTAGAACGCGTTGTTTGAGAACGCACGGGTTGAAAGTTTGAAGACCTGACGAAACAGGGCCTCGGGGTCTGTTCCATCCCATTCTTCCACGACAAAACCATCGGTTTCTGTCGGTGCTGATCCAGCGGCGGTCCGCAGCGACACCCGAGCCGAGAAATAGCGGCTGATCTCGGTGAATCCTGCGGATCGGAACACCTCAAGCTCATGCGGTTTGTTGGTGGGCTCCATCAGGAACGGAGCGGACCCGTCGCTATCCGAGACGAACCGGTAACTGTGCCAGGTATCGCCTGACATCGGCCCGATGATGCGATCCAGGCCTGCGTCTTGCACCCTCTCGATCCCTTTGCGCAGGATTTCGGCACCGGCTTCGGGCGTTTTGCAGGAAAAATCGCCGAAGGTCGCGGCGCGCGCGCCCTCCCAGATCGGACCGTTCAGATAAACGGTCAGCTTTGCATCCGCCGTTCTGATGATCTCATTGGTCATGAAAAAACTCCGGCAAAGAACCCAGCACTTAGCGATCCAGCAACGATCCAAACGTAGTAAAGCAACGGCGGCGCGAGGGCCAACAGCGTCAGCCTGAGCACCCTATCTTTTTCGAACCAATGTGGTCGGAGCAACGGCGCTGCGACTGAACAAGCTAATGAGAGCAGGGCCAGTACCGTCAGCGGCTCGGCCCAGTTCGACTGTTCAGAATTCTGGGAAACAGCCCAAGTTCGAATGAAATAAAGGACAGCCGCAGCAAGTGGTATAACAACAGGAATGGGACGCAGCGCCACAGCAGCGAGGCCCATAGCCAGCCCCATCGCACTGAGCCCAAAAAAGGAAACTGCATCCCATCCCGTTGCATTTCCCACCGCAAGCCAACCAAATCCCAAAAGCCCCAAGGCGGCTATGATATCCAGATCGGGGTACTTACTGTCACTAGGAGAAGCGGTACGCGCCCAGCCATGTGCGGCAAGAACCATGATCGGCAGTACTGTGTTCTGCAGCTTTGCGGCGGCCAGCAGCAAAAAAACCGCGACAACATAGACACGGGTCGCATGTTTGGTCAGGCCCAGTTTGGTTCCCACTACGCCGAAACTGGCAAGGGCGGCAAAGAACATGGCGGCCAACAGCGCGAGCTCTGCCAAAGAGCTGAAATAGTGGCCGTTTAGGAAAATCAACAAGCCAAGCGGCAGGAACAGGTTGTCAAACCCGCGCCAGCTTTGTGCCTCGACTAATGTACCAAAAGCCGCAACCATAAGGCACAACATCATGATGTTAGATGGCGGGAGTTTCGATAAGAACAAAAAGCAGATGATCGCAACCAATAGTGTTACGACAAAAAACACCACTGATCCTTCTAAGCTCTTGTCGCCATCTTCTACCACGTAGCGTTTGGTTCCATACGTGGTCCCGGCAAGCGCAGCGGCTGCATCCGCGAGTGTCAGAACGGCGATTGGCAGTATGTAGAACAGCGTGTTTTCCCCGGCTAGCAGAAAGCAAAGCCCAACTGACAGGGCGAGCAGAAAGTCGCCGTAGGACGTACGATCCACACCATGCAAAGTTGCACCCAGACCCGACGAAAAACGAGGCAGGCGCAGCACCAGCATCACCAGGATTGTGGCCGCAATCAGCATGTAAACCGGCCAGCGATCGGGAAACAACCAGGGCAGCAACAACGCAAAGAGGCCGGTGCTGACATGCATAAGCTTGCGCTGCACTTCGGGTTTCAGGCCCGCTGTATTAGCCAGATTGCGTATAATCATCATTACGCCGACCAGAGCCAGCACCGACCCCGCCGCCAGCAGAATCTGCCCAATAACAGTCACGGTTGAAACTCTTCGACGACGAAATCCGAATAGAAGAATGCCATGTCGCGGGCCTTCTGCTGTGTTTCGATGTCGGTCAGGGTTTCAACCTTGTTTCTGAATTCCGGCGGAACCCTCCGGGGTGCCATCATGTTCCAATAGACTAGTCGGGCATTTGGCTCTGCAGCGGTCAGGATCGACCCGTAAACCTGATGGAAGGTCTCGGGCGACATGTACTCGAAGATGTCGGACAGGTTGAATCCTCTGGCTTTTTCGTCGGTCGACACAAAAGCCTCAAGCGATCCAAGGCGGATGTCGAGACGATCCAACCGGGATCGGATTGTCTCATAATGCTCGGAACGCCACGCCATCGGCAGCGCGTCGCCATGATCGCCTTTGAGAATCCAGTGCAGATAGGGATTTTGCGAGGGATCGGTGGTGACTCCCGCATGACGGATGCGGCGGGCGACATGTTGGGCCGGGCTACCCTCGACATGGTCGAAAAACGCACTGTCCCGGCCCATGCGACCCATGACGAGGCGAGAGAAGAAGATGTTCAGCAAAAGACGCCATCGCACCGTGTTGAACCGTGTGTCGAAGAACGACTGTCGCTCTGCGGGCGAGCGGGGAACAAACACTGCGTCAATCGTTCGGCGTGAATGCACAAGAGGCAGTAACCAAGTTCGAAAGATGCGAAAATAGCGCTCGAACTTGCCGACGCCACCGATGCCGTGTTTTTCGACTTCCGTGATCAGAGTCCGCCAGAGAGCGCGCGTTTCGGCATCTGTGGCTTCCAAAACCTGGTTCAGCAATGCGCCCCGTCGGCTACTTCGCCGCGAGCCGGTGAGTTCAATGAATTCGGGATGGGTCAGCACTTTAAAGGCCGCGATCCTGAGCTTAAGGCAGGCGATCTGGGCCGGTGAAAGATCCAGAACGACAATGCGCGCGGGATCGAGTGTCAGCATTGCCAGCGCATTATCCCCGGCAGAGCAGATGGAGACCAATGTCTTGCCCGCACAATCGCCCAGGGCGGAGGTGAGAACATCCGCGTCTTCCCACAGTTGGGCATAGCGGATATGGTCGAAATCCGCCTTTTTCTCAATCTCACTGCTATCCATCGCACCGCTCCACCGCGCCGCTTGCCCCGTCGACCCGGATCATCTCACCATCTTCGATCCAGTTGGTTGCGCCTTTCAAGCCAACCACGCAGGGGATACCCAGTTCGCGTGCGACAATCGCAGAATGTGACAACAGAGACCCCCGTTCGACGACGATGGCGGATGCGTTCGAGAATACGGCGATCCAGCCCGGATCGGTGTGGCGCGCCACGAGTATATCTCCGGGGTTTAAGGCCTCGGTGCGCGGGTCGCGGATCACGCGCGCGCGCGCCTTGATCTGACCTGCAGAACAACCTGTGCCGTGCTTCATCCGTGCAGTGTCCGCCTCCGCTTCTGCGTTCTCGGACCAAACCGGGGCGATGGCGGGGCCACGGATTTCGATGCGTTCCGGCGGATCTGGGCGTCGGGACGAGGCTTCGTCTTCCAGTTTGCGCTGCGCAACGATGCCTTTCAGATCAGGTGACAGGCTATAACCTTCGACTGCTCCGAGAACTTCATGTGTTGTCAGGAAGAATACATCCTTTGGCGATGAAAGCAGGTCACGGGCAGCGAATTCGCGGCCGATGCCCAGAAACACGCGCCGCGCATAACCAAATATGCGCGTGCGTTCAAAGCGCAGGTTTTCACGGTCGCGCACCCGCGCCTTGGTCCAGCCTAAAATCCATTTGGCGAAGTACCGTTGGAGTGGGTTTGACGGAAACAGAGCCTTCCAGTCCGGTTCATCGCCGTCCTGACGCCCGGAAGGTGGACGTTCAGCGCTGGCTGCAATGGCCAGCAACAGACTGGTCGGGTCATCGCGTAACGGAACGCTTTCCAGCTTGAGCTCTTCCGTACACCGGTCGCCGAACTTCTCAAGATACGCATCAACCTCAGCTTCGATTTGCCGGTGTTCTGACAAAACCAACAGATGTGCATTGGCCTTCAAAGGAGCGGCAAGCCCTGCCTGCCGAACCAACTCTCCCATCCGGGCGATGCGTTGCGCGGGTTCCGCCGAAACGATATCACCTTGCCCGATCATGAGGTCGTTGTGCAGGCTCAACCCGGCCTCGCCCAGCCACTTTTGCAGCAGGTTGCGCGAGCCGCCAAAGGCAATCATGCACAGGAAATCGTTGATCAGCGGGGCATCCCACCGATCCAGCAGAGTGCTTTCAATGCGCCGGTATTCCGCAGCCAGTTGGGTCGCGTTAGAGGCATCCACGTTCAGCCCCGTCTGTAATATGTCGTTCAGCCTGCGGTAAAAATCACGCCGGGTCTGCGGTAGGCGGATGGCCTGCCAGATCAGGCCGCCCGCAACCTTGGCCAGTTTCGCGTACTCCACGACCTTGCGCCAGCCGGTGGTGGGGGGGGGGGCAAGAGCATCCGTGACCTCACGCGGCATCGGTTCAGAAACGCCCATCATCGTTTCCATATAGTCGCGGTTCAGTGAAAACCCGGGCAACAGTGCCAGCGCGCGATACCAGTTGATCAGATTGTAATAGGCGCGCCCGTCCACCCGCCCCAGCAAATTGTCAAACACAGTGGGGTTCAGCGCGACCGTGTACCGGGACACGCCCAGCAGCCTAACGAAAGCTCGATATACCTGAGAATACACGTGCAGGGCAAAGGAATAAGTCAGCGGACTGACGATGCCCGGATAGCTTTCGACGATATTGGAATTGTCGAAAATGGTAAGCGTCTGATCTTCGAGCGGGGCAGGGCGCAGGGCCGTGGTGATCGGGCGGGCCTGCAGAATATGCAGCCCTTGCGCATCAATGGCCCATTCGATGTCCTGAGGAGAACCGAATAGCACCTCGGCCTTTCGGGCGAGGGCTGCGATGGATCGCGCCTCCGTGACGGTCAAATGTGCAGGGGCGTCAGGAGCGCTTTCCGGTACGCCATCTGCATCGATGACCCAGTCTTCTCCGTCCGCTTCCCCCGACACAAGCTGCTCTGCAAGCCCGTCAATCGCTGAGATCACGACCACATCGCGCCGGCCATTGACCGGATCGGCGGAAAAGGCGACACCGGCCGCTTTGGCATCGATCATGCGTTGCACGATGATTGCGGGGGCCTCGGCCTCGCCACCGGATTTGACCGCGCGGTAGGTTTCGACCGTTGATGAGAAACCGGATTGCCAAACCTGCTTGGCCGCCGCGATCACACTCTTGCCGGGAACATTCAGGACCGTTGCGAACTGTCCTGCATGGCTGTGGTCCACGCCATCTTCGGACTGGCCAGAACTGCGTACCGCGTAAGGCCCGGACCCGAGTGTTTCAAGCGCGGTGGACACAGCCAGTCGCAGGCCTTTTTGCGCGATCGGGCCCGATTGCCCCATACGAAACGCGTCATTTGTGATGACAAAGAATGCGGGCGGGGAAAACCCGTGCTGTGTCAGATGCGACAGGGCTGCCGCTTTGCCTCCAACCACAGAGATGTCATTGGCATCCATTTGGTCGACGATGAAAGTCATGCTACGGCTCCGATCAGGTAGGGTAGGAAACCAGCCGTGGCATAGCAGAAAAATACCCACAGACCGGAAACAGTGTCCATCCTGTTCTGTGCTTTCTCAGTGGGTGTCTGACCGTAGTGGAATACAGCAACCCCGCAGGGAACCAGCGCTAGTGCGCCGATCAGGGCGCTTGGCCAGCCAACTCCGGTGGCGCGTCCTGTGCCGACGAGAAGCGCGTAGGATAGCAGAACGCAGCCGATCCAGATAAGTCCTGCTAGGCGCTGACCCCATAGGGAGGAATAGGTGTCGACCCCTTCAATCTCGTTTTCGGGCGCCCACAATTTCCGCCCGATCTCAAGGACGCAGCCATTCACAAAGGACAACGCCAGGAACAGCCATAGTGAGGGTGCCGCGCCGCCTGCCGGCAGCCATTCGAGGCCAGTCAGCAATAGATCGATCAAGGGCATGATTGCCATATGGCTGAGCAGGTACAGAACCGGCCGGGCCTTCAGCCAGGCCGGGACACCGAATTCAATTGTCATCGCAGCGAGCCAGATCCAAACCGCGCCCAACAGCCACAAAACCGACGGGTGCCAGAACCAGGCAGCCGCAAGTGCAATTGGAATGGTCAGTAAGCCCAAGCTCAAAACTTCGCCTGGTGAGACCAATCCGCGTGGGATCGGCCTGTCGGGCCGGTAACGTCGGTCATCCTCGGCGTCCTTGAACTCGTCACAGACCCGCATCTGGAAGAACAGCGCCATGGCCAGCACAAAACCGGCGGCAAAGGCAGGCCACTCGGGCAAGGGGCGGTCTGCCAGACGGGCAGACACACAAATGCTGGCCGAGGAAAACACCAGCAGCAGGGGGACGGTTTTCTTAAGCGGAAAGCGCTCGGATTGGTAAATCCAAAATCGGTTCTGAAAGCTCATCTGTGGCGGGCCAGACTTTCATGGGCGCGGGTGAAATGACCGGCAGCAATCGCGGCGACAATGGAGATTTCGCCGCATAAGCACGTGGCCGCAGCAACTTCGGCCAAAGCCGTGCCACACCCGCTGCCCCGTAGACCGAGTATGTTCAGCGCTGCTGCCTGGCTTGGCAAACCGGTTCCGCCGCCGACCGAGCCGACAAGGATATTCGGAAGCGTAACCGAGCAGAATAGATCGCCGCCCCTAGGTTCCATACGCGTGACGCCCATTGCACTTTCGGCAACGCAGGCCGCGTCCTGTCCGGTTGCGATATAGAACGCAGCCAGCCCGTTGGCATAATGCGCCTGTGCGCCAAACTGGCCAGACAAATGTGCGCCCAGATTGGCGACACGGCCATAGTCCAGCATCGCCTCGACCGTCGTTCCCAGTGTCTTTTCGACAATCTCAGCCGGAAGCGTAACCGAGGCGCTGACTTTCCGCCCGCGCCCCGTCACCAACCCCAGCGCCGAGGCCTTTTTGTCGCCCGAGAAATTACCTTCGACATACCAGTTCTCAATCGCAACAGGACAGCTATCCGCGATTGCGTGGCAAAGGGCGTCGGTGGCGATGGTCACCATGTTCTGACCTGCAGCATCACCAGTGGTATAGCGGCAAATCAGGAAAACGACGTTGGTGTCAATGAATGGCTCCAGCGATACAAGCTTGCCATGACGGGTCGTCGCTTCGGCCGCAGATTTGAGCCTGTCAACATTGGTCACCACCCAATCCACAAATTGCCCCGCTCTTAGCAGGCTATCGAACACAAAGGCCGGGGTCCGCAGCACGCCTTCGTATAAAACAGCGGTACTGATACCGCCCGACCGAGTGGCGGCGTAGGCGCCCCGGGCATAAGATGCGACCAGCGCTGCCTCGGTTGTTGCGAGGGGGACATGAAAGTCGCCGTTGGCGTTCATTCCGTTCAGGCGTAAGGGGCCAATAACCCCGACTGGAAGCTTAACCGTCCCGATGAAATTCTCGATATTGGCGCCATAGGTTTCGGCATCTTCGATAGCCGCCAAATCTGCAATTTGTGCCTGATCCTTGTCGCTGGCCGTTGGTTTCAACTTTTCCCAGAATCGTGCGACCATCTCCTTGGTCGGCTTGCGAGATGGGCGTAAGGTTGAAAACTCTGCATCGCTTGGCGCCATCTGCTGAGGTATCTGGTCAGCATCAAATCGTGCTTTTATGCGTTGAAGCATTTCCCGGACATGAAACGGAATTACCAATAGCGCGCTCCAATAGATTTTCTGTGCAACGCTGTTGCAATCAAAAACCGCTGCGAGGCAAGTTATCAGTCGTTTGATCGAAATCCAGTCAAATGTTCATCGATCAAGTGTTTGATCCTAAAGGGTCTCGCATTTGTCGCAGTTGAAATTACCGGTAGGCCTGAGGACGATGATCTTGGCACGACACGCATCGCCAATGCGGGCCCCCAACTCACGCGGGGCCGGCACGTTTAGTGAACATCTCAGTCGCAGCAAAAAGGACGCGGAAAACCTACATTCGCAGCAATTTTAAATAATGTATTTCAATCCTGATAGGGGCCGGATTTGTCAAAAACGAAACAATTCAAAGAATTATCGGAAGCTCAAGCGTAACGCTCGCTCCTCTTTCGACCTGGTTGATTAAGACTGATCCGTCGTGGCGCTGCGCCACCGCAGAGACGATTGACAAACCCAGACCACTGCCTTCGGAATATTCCAACTGGGAGAACCGACTAAATGCAGCTTCGCTTTGGTCGGGCGAAAGGCCAGCGCCGTCATCAGCGACAGTAAGCCTAACGTTTCCGCCGTCAGAACGCAGCACGACTGAAATGCGGCTCAGTTTAGCGCCACCGTGCTTAACAGCATTGTCTAACAGGTTCTTTAGAGCTTCAGTTAGAAACACCTGATCACCTGATACTGTGACCGCCGTCTCTGGCATCGTGACATCAAACTCGATGCCTTTTGCAAGAATGTGAACTCCCATTTCTGCGCAGGCTTCTTCGACAACCGAGCGGAAATCAATTTCAACCATTTGATCTTGGTGCGTCGGTTGCCTGAGCCGTTCAAGTGATAGCAGTTGTTCAGCGACTGTTGCTGAGTTCTTTGCCGCTGCAACAAGCTCGATGATGCGCTTATCTCGGTCTTTATCGGTTTTCGCATCTCGAAGCGCTTCGGCCATCGACTGAACGGCGGCCGCCGGGTTCCGTAGCTGATGTGCGGCTTCGGATATGAACACCTGATGGGCATTGATACTTTTTTCCACCTGTCCAAAGAGTCGGTTCAAGGTTTTGACGACACCTTGAACTTCGGCCGGTACAGGGCGTTTTATCTCACTCAGGTCATCTGGGGAGCGCAGGTCGATTGCGTCCTGTAAATCCAGGAGGGGCCGCAGGCCGCGAGCAACTCCGAACCATACCACAAATGCCAGAGTGGCAAGTAGGATTCCCATGAGAATTCCTGCGCGGATTGACAGCTCATTTGCAAACGCGTTGCGATCCGCCATACGTTGCCAAACTGTGACCGTCGCATCTCCTATCAAATTTTCTATGGTCACACGTTCTGTCAGCTTAAGAACTCGCACCGGCTCGTCGCGATAGAGTGCTTCGAAAAACTGCGGCCTGTTCGCCTCTTGTGTAGACGGGTTCGCGGGTGCCGGAGGGTATGCATAGCCAGTCACGTAGATGCCACCCGGGCCCGTAACATGATAAAAGATCTCTCCGCCCGACGCGTCGCGGATCAAGCTGCGCGTGGTGGGCGAAAGTGCGTCACCTCCTGAAATCGCGACATCTCGTGAAATTGCAAGACCGGCAGATAGCAGGCTGTCGTCAAACAGCTCCTGAGCCGTTTCCTGGGCAATCATAAAGCGCCAAAGCCCAAGAAGGATCGCAAGCAACACCAAGGGTGTCAGGATAAGAATGAAGAGTCGTAGCCTGAGGGAGCCGTGCCTGATCACTTCTGCACCTCAAGAATGTATCCCAGACCGCGCGCTGTCTTGATCTTAATGCCGAGATTCTGAAGGCGTTTTCGTAACCGCGACACATGAGGTTCAACAGCTGAGTCATCGACATCGGCCCCAACGCCATAGACATAATCTGTGAGTTGGCTTTTAGGAACAATTCTGCCCCGACGCTCCAACAGGCATTCAAGCACCGCTATTTCCCGCCGTGGTATATCAATGACTTCGCCCTGAACACTAACCTGACGCGATGCGCGGTCGAATTCGAGGCTACCGATGCTCTCCCGCGCTCCGTAGTCAAGCTCTTTGCGCCGAGAAAGTGCTCGGACGCGTGCTTCTAACTCGTCCATTTCGAAGGGTTTGACCAGATAGTCATCTGCGCCCATATCCAAACCGGTCACCCGGTCGCTTGTTTCGGTGCGCGCTGTTAGCAGGATCACGGGCGCACTGTCACCACGTTCGCGAAGCGACCTCAGGATGTCCAACCCTGACCGGCCGGGTAGGTTGATATCCAAAACGATCAAATCCGCGCCTTCTTGTTGAAGGTAAAGGTCAGCCGCATCTCCGTCAGTCAGTATATCTGCCGCATGACCTCGGTCACGAAGGCGATAAGCAATGGCATTGGCGAGTGGCTCATTGTCCTCGACTATGACGATCCGCATTAGGTCTCCTGCAAGTTTCGCGCAAGGTTGGCGCTCCATGATTGCCAGATGGGAGGGGGAATCAACCCCACAGTTCTATTTGCGATCACGGTAGCGCCGGGGGCGATGACGTGATTGTCTGGTCAACAGGGAGGAACCAATGACCATTTCCAACTTCACCCGTCGCGCCGTCGTGGGGCTGATCGCCGCCGCCGGTATCGCTGCACCTGCCGCTGCCGAGGTTGATTTCTCGGGCAAGACCATCGAATGGGTCATCCCGTTCTCGGAAACGGGTGGTTCGGCGAAATGGGCCAACTTCTTTGCGCCGCTTCTGTCCGAAGCTCTTCCGGGTCAACCGACCGTGGTCGTGAAATTCATGCCGGGTGCTGGTTCGACCAAAGGCGCAAACTGGTTCCAGGAACAAAGCCACGATGATGGAACCTTGTTGTTCGGCACTTCCGGTTCAACTCAATTCCCTTATCTGCTGAGCGATCCGCGCGTGCGTTATGAATACAACGACTGGATCCCGGTTATGGCGTCCGGGACGGGTGGTGTCGCCTATCTGAACGCAGAAGATGGTGCCAAGTTTGATGGCTCCGCAAATGCGTTGAAAGACACGAACTTCATCTACGGCTCGCAGGGCGCAACGCGTCTGGATCTCGTGCCGCTGTTGGCATGGCAAATGCTGGGTATGAACGTTGAGCCAGTCTTTGGCATCAAAGGCCGTGGCGATGGTCGTCTGATGTTCGAACGTGGCGAAGCTAACATCGACTATCAGACCTCATCCGGCTATTTGGGTGGATCCGCCCCGCTGGTTGAGGCCGGTCAGGCTGTGCCGATGATGACCTGGGGGGCGCTGGATGCCGATGGAAACATCGTCCGCGACCCGACCTTCCCTGATATTCCAACCTTCAAAGAGGTTTGCGAGGAAACGGATGGCTGTGAAACCAGTGGCGAGGCGTGGGACGCTTGGAAAGCGTTCTTTGTCGCGGGTTTCCCGGTTCAGAAGTTGGCTTTTCTGCCTGGTGATACACCACAGGAAGTGGTCGATGCCTACACCGCAGCGTTTCAGGCTGTGACCGAGCGCGGCGACTTTGCTGATATTTCGTCCAAACGCGTCGGTAAGTACCCGGTATTTGTGGGCGACGGTTCCAAGGCGGCGCTGCAAACCGCGACAAACGTCGACGACAATGCCAAAGGCTACGTTCTGAACTGGCTCAAAGAAGCCTACGGTGTCGAGCTGAACTAAGCCCACACACCACAGCGCGCACCCCAATGTCGGGTGCGCGCTTTTTTAAACACAAGACAGTATATGAAAGGCGGCCGCTATGGAGGTTTTCGCCACCGCTCTTCCTGCGCTCAATGATGCGTGGGGTTTGATCCTGCAACCTATCGTACTGGGATATCTTGTTCTCGGTGTCGTTATGGGACTGGCCGTAGGTGTTTTCCCGGGACTTGGCGGTATTGCCGGTTTGTCCCTGTTGCTGCCTTTCATGTTCGGGATGGACCCAATCCTTGGTTTGGCGCTGATGATCGGGATGGTCGCCGTTGTTCCGACCTCTGACACCTTTGCTTCTGTTCTTATGGGGATCCCCGGCAGCTCCGCCTCTCAGGCAACTGTCCTGGACGGCTTCCCAATGGCGAAGAAGGGTGAGGCCGCGCGGGCATTGTCTGCCGCGTTCGCTTCATCGCTGTTTGGCGGTTTGGTCGGCGCAACCTTCCTAACAATGTTCATTCTGGTCGCGCGGCCCATCGTTCTGGCGTTTGGTCTACCAGAGATGCTGATGATCACCATCCTCGGCCTTTCCATGGTTGCCATTCTGGCTGGGCGCATCCCCTTAAAGGGCGTCGCAGCTGCTGGGCTTGGGTTGATGGTTGGCACAATTGGTGAGGCGGACGCTGGCGGTTCGCTCCGTATGGCAACCTATGACATTCCGTATCTGACAGATGGTTTGAAGCTGGTCATCGTTGGATTGGGCATCTTTGCCGTTCCCGAAATCGTCTCGCTGCTGCGGCAGGATCGATCGATTGCCAAAGGGGCTTCGCTGGGGGCGGGTTGGCTGGACGGCGTCAAAGACTGGGCCGCGAATATCTGGCTGTCTGTTCGCTGCTCGATCATCGGGGTGGTCGTTGGCGTCATTCCCGGCCTAGGCGGTTCGGTCGTCGACTGGATCGCTTACGGCCATTCGGTTCAATCGACCAAAGATAAAAGCAACTTCGGCAAGGGCGAAGTGCGTGGCGTCATCGGGCCGGAAAGCTCAAACAACGCCAAGGAAGGCGGCGGGCTGGTGCCTACGCTACTGTTCGGCATTCCCGGCTCGGGCTCGATGGCGATCTTCATCGGTGCAGTGGCTCTGTTGGGATCTGGTGACATCGAGGTCGGTCCGAGCATGCTCAAGGACAATCTCGACATCACCTATTCGATCGTTTGGCTTTTGGCGCTTGCCAACGTCGTGGGCACCATCCTGTGCATCGCGGCTTCCGGAGGCATCGCCAAGCTGACAACGATCCGCTTCACCTATCTGGCACCTTTCCTGTTCATGCTGATCAGCTTTGCAGCCTTCCAGTCCGGTCAGAACTTCGAAGACCTTCTGGCGCTGTTTGTGATCGGCCTGATCGGGATCTTCCTGCGCCGGTTCGATTGGTCGCGCCCGGCCTTTCTTATTGGGTTCGTGCTGTCGAACCCGGTTGAGAAGTTTACCAATCAGGCATTCCAGATTGCCTCATTCCGGTTCCGCAAAAGCTTTGGTGAGGGCATGGAGTATGTCTTCAGCCCGATCGTGATTGTTCTGATCTTGGTCACCGTGGCTTCGGTCATTTTAGGAATTCGGCAGGCTAAGATGATCATGGCCGAAGGTGAAGTCCAGTCTGGCAGCAAGCGCGCGCCGTTGATCTTCCTGCTGGTGATCATGGCCTACCTAATCGCGGCATTGATCAACGCCAACATGATCCCAGACTACAACATGACCGACAAGATCATCCCGTTGGTGATCGGCAGTGTGTCCTTGTTCTGCTGCGTGATCCTGCTGATCCAGATGATGCGGAGACCCGAGGGTGATGCAATCTTTGCCGATAAGGAAATTGCCGGTGAAGATGCGAGCGCTCCGCATGGGCTTTGGTCGACGTTGGCGTGGTTTGCAGGTCTTATCGCGGCAACGTGGGTTGTTGGTTTCATCCTAGCCCTGATCGGGTTTCTGATTGCCTTCTTCCGCATTCGAGCCGGTTCAAGCTGGCAGATGACGCTGATCCTGACAGCCTGCGGCATCGGTTTCATGTGCGTCATGGCAGGCGCTCTGAACCGGGATTTCCCACCGGGACTGTTGCAAGACATGGTGAGCCTGCCATGGCCACTGAAATGAATGCTCCACTGAGGTCCGGCCTGCGAAGCAGGCAGGTCGGACAAAGCTGAAAACACAACAGTTTTTGACGGTTTGTAGAGGAGGGGTTCGAGATGACCCAGACAGCAATCCCGTATATTTTCATGCGTGGCGGCACTTCGCGGGGGCCCTATTTTCGTCGCTCTGACCTGCCCGCGGATATGGACACGTTGGCTGATGTGCTGGTCGCTGCCCTAGGGGCCGGGCAGGCGTTTAACATTGACGGAATCGGTGGCGGTACTGCTGTGACGACCAAGGTAGCCATGTTATCTGTCAGCGATGATGAATGGGCCGATATCGATTATTTCTTCGCGCAGGTTTCGGTTGAGGAAAAGCTGGTCGACTTCAAGCCAACTTGCGGAAACATTCTTTCCGGCGTCGCTCCGGCCGCAATTGAAATGGGTTTGTTTCAGCCTCAAGGCGATGAGACCGTGGTCCGGATACGCGCAGTTAATACGGGTGCGCGAGTGGTTGCCAAAGTGCAGACCCCGGGTGGTGAACTGGCCTATGAGGGCGATGCCGAGATTGCCGGAGTTCCCGGGCAATCTGCACCGGTACAACTGAGTTTTATGGGAGTTGTGGGTTCGGCAACGGGTGCATTTCTGCCCACCGGAAATCTGCGCGATACGGTGCAAGGGGTCGAACTGACCTGTATGGATGTCGCGATGCCTATGGCTATGGCCCGCGCCACCGATTTTGGACTAACTGGGTATGAAAGTGCAGAAGAACTGGACGCCAACCGCTCTTTCTTTGCCCGGATGGAGGCAGTTCGGATCGAAGCCGGGGAACTGATGGGTATGGGGGATGTATCGAAATCGGTAACCCCCAAATTCGGGCTGTTGGCACCAGCCAAAGAGGGCGGAACCCTTGCAGTTCGGTATTTCATGCCATGGAAAACTCACCCGACAATGGCCGTTACGGGTGCGCAGTGCATGGCGTCTTGTGCTTTGACGCCCGGAACCGTCGCTGATGGGTTGTTGGACCGACCTAAGGCAAGCCCGGCTGAAGTTGTGCTGGAACACGCTTCTGGGAAGATTGATGTGCTGGTGGACTTCTCGAATGACGGGGACTTCAACGTAAACTCTGCTGGTCTGGTGCGGACTGCGCGAAAGCTTGCAGATGGGCATGTTTACATACCCGGATCTGTGTGGAGCGGCAGTTGAAACTGGGATCTCCGTTATGTATACTAAGGTATACAATATGAAGGTGCCACGATGAACAATTATTCTGAATGCCTCGATATTGCGCGTCAGGAACTCAGGCTGGCGCAGTCGGTCCTGCGGCGGGATATTGCGGAATACCCGACGCCGATCGCCGGGTGCGATGAGCAGTTCAACCATTTGCTGGATCAAAGCGAGCGGGTCCGCAATGCGCTTGCAGCACTCGATACGCTGCATTTTGTGCCGACGCCAAGAAAACTGAACACCGGGCAAGGTGTGGAAAGTCGATGAAGGTTCACATTCTGGATGATTGGTTTGATACACTGCAGGGCTTGCCTTGTTTTGGAAAGCTATCCGACCACGAAGTGAAGATCTGGACAGATCATGTCGAGGATACCGATGAATTGGCGGCACGGTTGCAGGAGGCCGAGGCGTTGGTTCTGTTTCGCGAACGCACCAAGGTAACCCGCGACTTGATCGAAAAGCTGCCGAACCTGAGATTGATAAGTCAGCGCAGCGTGTATCCGCACGTTGATGTGCAGGCATGCTCGGACAACGGTGTTCTGCTGTGTTCAAACATGCATGGTGGAACGCCTTCGTATGCTGCAGCCGAACTCACTTGGGCGCTGATCATGGCCGGGATGCGCGATTTACCGGCGCAGATGGCCTCGGTCAAAGCGGGGCGGTGGCAGGCCGGAGTTGGCAAGACGCTGAGAGGGCGGCAGCTGGGACTGTACGGCTATGGCCGTATCGCACGCGCTGTCGCGGGCTACGCCGAGGCATTTGGAATGAATGTAGTCTGGTGGTCCTCAGATGAAGGTCGGGTTCGGGCGCAGGCAGATGGTGTTCAGGTCGCCGCGAACCGCGAAGCTTTCTTTGCCAACAGCGATGTTGTCTCGATCCATGTTCGCCTGAAGCCAGGCACAAACGGCATCATTACTGCGTCGGACTTCGCACACATGAAGCCGGGATCACTGTTTGTGAATACATCTCGTGCTGGCCTTATTGCAAAAGGGGCATTGCTTGGGGCGCTGAATGCCGGTCATCCCGGGAAGGCCGCAATCGATGTCTTCGATTCCGAACCCCTCAATGATCCGAAAGACCCCTTGCTTTCGCATCCAAATCTGATTGCGACGCCGCATATCGGCTTTGTGACCGAGGATGAGTTCGATCTGCAATTTTCGGACATTTTCGATCAAGTGAACGCCTACGCTGCAGGCGCTCCGGTTCACATGATCAACCCCGAGGTTTGGACCAGCGCAGGATAAGGTTGGCCGCTATCGGCGCACCGATGATTACCAACACGATCCTTGTCAGATGATGCGTGATCACAAAGCCCAGATCCGCGCCTGAGACGATGGCCAGAACTGTCATTTCTGCCTGCCCGCCGGGGGCAAAGGCCAAAAATGCCTCGACCGGTTGGCCCAGCCCCAAGGTGGTGACAACGGCAGTGAAAGCGGCCGCCAGAACGGCGAGGACAATGACATAGGCGAATCCCGCCGCTACCACACGGCGTAGTTCGACCCATGTGACACCTACGAATTTCACGCCGATACCGCAGCCGATAAAGAACTGAGCTGCAAGGATGGCCTCGCGAGGCGGTCGGGTGTGAATGAAGTCGCCCAGTGACAACGCAGCCGTCAGGATCATTGGCCCTAGAATCGACGCTCCGAACAAGCCGATCCGCTCACCGCCTTTCCAGCCGACAAAGGCAGCAAGAACCATCAGCGCCAATTCATGTATCGGCAGGTTGCGCGCGGGTTCTCCGATTGGGTTAGTGAGTTGGGCGTCGTAAAACACCGTAAGAAACAGAGGGGCCAGCGTTACAATAATCAGAACGCGGGTTCCGTGGATCAGGGACAGCGTTCGCGGGTTAGCGCCAGCCTCGGCCCCGAAGATGATCATATCCTGCAATCCGCCGGGCATGGCCGCGTAAAACGCGGTCGTGGTATCAAAGCCCCAGACCTTGCGGAAGAATGGCACTCCGACCAGCGCGATCAGCAGGATAAAGAACGGGATCAGTGCAATCGACGCTGCCATCTTCGGCAGTTCTGCAAATAGGGCTGGGGTAATCGAAGCCCCCACAGCCACGCCAAGTATGGTGCGCGCCGCAATCGAGACCTGACCAAAGCCTTCCATTGGCGCATGAGCCAGAGCCGCAATCAGACACGCGCTCATCGGGCCGAACAGAAAAGGCAATGGCAGATCCAACGCCCAGAATAGCCCTGTGCCAAGAAGTGCCAAGCCCAGTGTTAGGGCCCGCTTTGCGAGGAGAGAAGGTGTTTTGTTCTGGGTGGGCAAAGTGCAGCTTCCGACAATATTGACTCACTATGTATCCAAATGTATACAAATGGACGCAAGAAGACAAGTGAGCACGCGATGACCATTCAGGACGACCCCTTACAGCCTGGCCCGCAAGGCAATTCGGCGTATCAACGCTTGTTGGATGAGATTCGCGAGGGCACCCTTCTGCCCGGCGAGCGCCTGCGCGAGATTGAGCTGTCTGAACGGTTGGGTGTCAGCCGAACACCGGTGCGCGAGGCGATCCGGCAGCTGGAGACCGACGGCCTGGTCACGCATGTACCGCGGCAGGGCGCGACCGTCCGCAGTCTGGATTACGCCGAGGTGATGGAACTCTATGAGATGCGCGCAGTGCTCGAGGGCACTGCGGCCCGTCTAGCAGCGCGTGCGGCGTCGGATGTCGAATTGGACGAGTTGGATGTTTTGAATGATCGATTGGCCGAGGCTGGCACAGGTCCAGACGCGGCTCGGATCAACCGGATATTTCACGCCACGCTTTTGGATGCAGCCAAGAACCGATTTCTCGCGAAATCCATGCTGTCCTTGCAGAAGGCGCTGCTGATCCTTGGGCCGTCGCAATTGTTGGACGGGGATCGGGCCGAAGCGGCAGTCGCTGAACATCGGCGTATCATGGCCGCGCTGAAGGCACGTGATGGCGCGGCGGCCGAGACAGAAATGCGCGGGCATATTCAGGCCGCACAACGAATGCGTATCCGGGCGTTGCAGGAACGCGATCGGACAACCGACGAAAATCACTAGGTAGACAGGATATGGCCACCCAAAAGGAAGCTTACGATATCGCTGTGATCGGTGGCGGGAACGCTGCTCTATGCGCCGCGATGACCGCCGCCGAAGCCGGTGCCCGCGTTCTGATACTGGAAACCGCGCCAAAACCCTATCGCGGAGGAAACTCGCGCCATACGCGCAATTTTCGCTGCATGCATGGTGGTCCTTTGGGCCCGTTGATCGAAGAGTATAGCGAAGACGAATATCTCGCGGACTTGATGAAGGTCACCGGCGGCAAAACTGATGAGCATCTGGCCCGCCTTGCGATCCGCACTTCCGAGGAATGCCTGCCATGGATGGAAGAGCACGGTGTCAGGTTTCAACCCTCTCTTTCCGGAACACTTTCTTTGGCACGGACAAATGCCTTTTTTATGGGAGGCGGGAAGTCTCTGGTGAATGCTTATTACCGAACTGCGGCGGGTTTGGGTATCGATGTTTTGTATGAAGCCGCCGTCACGCATTTGGAGCTGAACGGGGATCGGATCGAATGGGTCGACTATACCTATGAAGGTCAAAACCACCGGATAATGCCAAACGCAGTCATCGTCGCCTCGGGCGGGTTTCAGGCCGATACGGATTGGCTGACCCGTGCATGGGGTGAGCCTGCAAAAAACT
Source organism: Ruegeria sp. E5 (assembly GCF_056534105.1). Classification (NCBI taxonomy): domain Bacteria; kingdom Pseudomonadati; phylum Pseudomonadota; class Alphaproteobacteria; order Rhodobacterales; family Roseobacteraceae; genus Ruegeria; species Ruegeria sp. E5. Next base: position 273,829 of record NZ_JBQFPA010000005.1, read on the forward strand.
TTCTGATCCGAGGCACTCCTTATAACCGAGGCGTGGTCCTAGCTGATCTTCTGGATCAAGGCGTCGAGAGTGTTGGCGACCCGACCCAATGCCACGCCGTTGCTATCGATGGGCGTGCACCGAAATTTGACGGTGGTATTGTCACCCGTCTGGATTGTGTGCCGTTTTCGATCGTCTTGAACAAGGATGCCGAGCGCTTCTACGATGAGGGCGAGGATGTCTGGCCCAAGCGCTATGCAATCTGGGGGCGCTTGGTGGCAGCCCAACCAGATCAAGTTGGCTATGTGGTCATCGACGCCAATTCGTTGAATCTGTTCATGCCGTCGGTGTTTCCACCGCTGAAGGCAGATACGTTGGAAGAACTGGCCGGGATGATGGGCCTGCCTGCCGAAAAGTTGGCCGCAACAATCGCTGAATTCAACGCCGCCTGCGGAGACACCAGCGCCTTTCATCCGACAGAGCTGGACGGCGTTTCAACATCTGGCTTGAACCCGCCCAAGACCAACTGGGCGCGTCCGATCACCGAGCCGCCATTTTACGGTTATTCGCTGCGTACGGGCGTAACCTTCACCTATTTGGGCCTCAAAGTCGACGATGCCGCGCAATGTTCGAGCGCCGACGGCAAGATCAAAAACATGTGGGCGGCTGGCGAAACCATGGCGGGCTCGATCCTTGGGCAAGGCTATCTAGCCGGTTTCGGCATGACCATCGGAACCGTCTTTGGACGCATCGCAGGACGTGAGGCCGCCGCTTATGCAAATTGAATTGATACAGGAAGCCCGCCGTCAGGCTGAAATTTGCAACGCCTGCCGCTATTGCGAGGGCTATTGCTCGGTCTTTCCGTCGCTTCATGCGGAACGCGCGTTCTCGGATGGGGACATCACGCAACTGGCCAACCTGTGCCACAACTGCCGCGGCTGCTACTACGCCTGCCAGTACACAGCCCCGCACGAGTTCGACCTGAATTTGCCGAAGGCTCTGGCCGAGGTACGGAGGGACAGCTGGGAAAGCTTCGCATGGCCGCAGCCGCTGGCGCGTCGATTTCACACCCATGGCGGGGCGATTGCGCTGGCACTTGTGGTCGGATTTGCCCTGTTGTTCTGGGCAATTCGCGCGATAGGTTCCAGCGGAGGGGACGGGTTTTATGCCGTTCTGTCGCATAATGCGATGGTTGCGGTTTTTGCTCCGGCATTCTTGCTGCCACTCTTTAGCATTGCCATCAGCCTAAGGCGCTATTGGGCCGAGGTGGGGGGAAAACCCATCAAAATGGCGGACCTGCTGGCCGCCTTCAAACGAGCGGGCAAAATGCAGGATCTTGCCGCAGGTCATGGTGAAGGCTGTAATTTTGAAGACGAAGACCGGTTCAGTCAGGCGCGACGTCATATTCACCACGCGATCATGTATGGCTTCCTGCTTTGCTTCGCGTCGACCTCGATTGCAACGGTTATGCATTATGGCTTTGGAATTCACGCGCCGTACGGGTTCTGGTCTTTGCCCAAACTATTCGGAATTTCCGGCGGTGTGATGTTGACAGTGGGTTGCTGCGCCATGGTAATTCTCAAGCAAAGGTCCGATCGTAATCTAGGTGATGCTTCGGCATGGGGCGGCGATATCGGTTTCATCCTGTTGCTGGGATTCGTCGGTTTTAGCGGACTTGTTCTTTACGCTTTCGGATCAACGGCTTTGATGCCCGCGTTGCTTGCTATTCATCTTGGATCGGTCCTGACATTCTTCCTGCTAACGCCCTACACCAAGATGGCCCACGGTTTCTATCGGCTTGCTGCTCTTATTAAGGATGCGCAACGGAAAAGAGATAGTTACTAGGCTGCGGCGACCCTGTCGCTCCTTGGGAAACGGTGAAAAAGTAAACTTAAATCGCAGCTTGAGGTCTGACTTTGGGATCAGACAGGGCGGTCCCACCTTGGTGTCGTTGAAGCAAATTGCCCTCCCGTACGTAGAGCGCAATCACGATCATGATGCAGCCTTGCGACCAGCACCTCTAGATCGCGCAGCCCGGGCCGATAATGGCCCGGGCCACTCCCAGTTTGCTTTAGCTGGCCAGGCCGCAGGAGGAAGAGTCGCTGTTGTTGGTGGTGTCTGTCTCCGTCACACCATCGGCCGGATTGGCATTGACGGTGATCTTGAAGGGGATCTGCTCGCCACCTTTGACCTCGTCCGGGAATTCGAGCGATAGCGTGGTCTCATCCCCGTTTGGCCCCAGTGCCGGTGTCGGCAGATCGACCACCACGCCGCTCTGGAAGAAATCGACCCGCGTGGTCGAAGGCCCGGCAGCCCCTGCACCAATGTTACGCACGATGATCCTCAACTTGCGCGGCTCCTCACAATACCAAGCCGGGAAGGGTGGCGGGCCGGGAGGGAAGGGCTGCACCGGGATCAGGTCCGGCTTGTCCTCGGGTGGAGGCGGCGGCGGAGGTGGCGGTGGCGGGGGCGGTACCTTTTTGATCAGCCGAGGCACGACTGGTTCGACATCGATGGTTTCCACTTCGCCTTCACCATGGGCAGCGGTGTATACCGCGACCACGTCCAGCGGTGTTTCGCTGTCGATAAAGACAAACCCTTTCAGGAAACAGCATTCGGCCACCCGCAGGTGTCGTGCCACATCCTCGCAATCGATCTCCATCGATTCCCAGGGACCGAGTTTGTTTTTCGTTCTGGCCGAGACATTGCCCGGTTTTTCGTTTGGCAAGGCCGACGACACCCGTTTACGAAAACGCACAGCATCGCCGCTGCCGTTTCCGATGTTGATTGCTGTGTGATAGCGGCCCTGGGACAAAATGCGGCCCTTGGAACAGCCGCAGACGAACTTGACAGCGTAACGATACGTCATCTTCGGTTCTTCCTCCTCGCAGCAAGGGGTGTCATCTTCGGCGCGGTTCACCTCCATTCGGCGAAGGGCGACGTTGTTGTCACCAAGCGCCAGTCGATCGACAGGCAGACTGCCTGCGATCGTTTCGACATTGCTGCGGTCTTCTGGCGTATCCACGCTGGCAAGAATGTATTCCTCGCACAGGTCCTCGGGGCACCATGGGATCGGGCCGACGATCACTTCGTCGCCACAATGCACTGATTGGCCGATAGGTTCGCCTACGATAAGCGGATCCCAGTCATCCGGCCATGTGGTGCCCTTGCCTTCCGTCGCGCGGGCTAGTGACAAAGTCACTGATTGGGCTGGGTAGTTGCCGCGATTGCCGATCCGGACATACAGATAATTCTCGACGCAGCGGCGCGGAGTCTCGTGGTCGGTGCCGCCGTCAGGGCGGTGCCGATTCCAGAAGCCGGGAGCATTGTTGCCCGGTTGGTGCCAAGGGTATTCACCCTGTCGTCCGTCATCAATGAAGACGTCAACATCAGGCGGGGATCCGTTGTAGAGCGCCTGTTTCTCAAAGCCCCAGCGTACCACTTTGTGTGCCCAGCCTCCGGCTGCACCGTCGAATTGAGCGGTGTTCTCGTCTGATTCCTGCAAGGCGCGGGAAAAACCTTCGACTGTGTTGGGCACGATCCCGGCCAAAAGCGGCACCGCCTGCAGGATCAGATAGATCGTGTAGCGGCTGGCATGCAGCCTGTCGTCGAGTTCTGTGGAATCACCTCCGAGAGATCGATAGATTCGGCCTAACGTAGTGGCATTGATCTCGGTCGACCGATATCCGCCCACGTCCATCGTGCCACCCCAGCCCCAACCCGAGGCGACCGACCGGTCCCATCGCCGGGTGATTAGGTTGCTGAAGGGGAAGGTACGGAAACGATCCGGCGCAATACCTTGAGGATCGTAGAGTATTGCCGCCAGCGCGTCACCAAACCCATGACAAAAGCCGAAATTGGGCCAATTGAGATGATCCCATAGCACCGCGTGCCCGAATTCATGCGCCGATACGCGCGAGTCTGTGGCCATGCCGACTGTGGAGCCATTTGCCGCAAGCGCATAACGAAAGCGTAGCACACCATTGCCTATGGCATTGCCTGGCGCCTGAGCATTCACCGGTCCTGCAATGGGATTGAACCAGCGGTGATCAACATCCACTGGGAAGGTCACCCCGTCGAAATAGCTGGGCAGATCGAAGCCCAAAGACTGGACGAAGCGATACAGGAAATCATGGTTGTAGTACGCACAGACCGCCGCGAAATCGTCGCTGTCGGCGGGATAATCAAAGATCGATGCTGCACCGGCGTTTTCAGTCGGTGGGGCGATGTTTGGTGTGTCGAGATCCCGTACCGCCACCAATTCGCCGCTTAGTTCCACCGGTGCGCCACCGCCCGGTAATATCAACCGTTCCAGCGCCACCAGTTCGCGTTGCGCATCCAAAAGCGCAACCGGGGCCGTCGGATCAAGCTCTGAATCTCCTGAAAGTGATATCGGGTCGTCTGTGAAGACGTAACCCGAAACACACCCCACCAATGGCCGGATGTAAAGCACCGCGCCGGTTTCCCAATCGACCAATGCTCGCCAGTTCAGCTCTCCGTAGTCGGGAATTTTGCAGCCAAAATGTACAAGGCTTACGAAACGCCATTCGCCGTCCTTGATGCCCTTTGGCACACGACCAATCTCTGGCAGCGGGGTTAACTCGGCCCCTTCGATCTCGCCCGGTTCTTTGTGTGGCAGGCGATGTTCTGCGTCGTAGCGATAGACAAAGTCCCGGGTGTCATTAACCTTGAATTTTGTGAACTTGGCCCCTTTCACAGCTTCGCGCAGAACCGTGCCAGCTTGTTTGTCGCGGCCAGCAGGCGGAGTAGGGGCGTTGCTGAGTTCGATATCGGCAGCAACACTTGAGGACGAACCGGTGACCACATTGTCTGGGCCGGCCATGCGCAGTGTCAGACCGCGCTCCCAGACCGGGATGCCGTGATGTGTCTGACGAAATGTGTAGACCAGAAAGGACTGTACTGCCTTGGCTTCTTCCAGCCGCAGCTTGCTGCCCTCCTCGCGATTATACTTGCCTGAAACACTCTCGCCGAGCCTGTCAAGAAAATCGGGCTTTATCCGGTAAAGCCCCGCCACTTCGGCGGCATAAGCCTGCGCCACATCCAGCGCACTGGTTCCTTTAGAACGCCCTCCAAGAGGGTCGCCATGATGCTGAAGTCCAATGATTGCGCCGTCTGGCGCGCGTTCAAATACTGTTTCGGGCATGTCTGCCTCCGTTCAAAATCATTCTAAAACGCTGGGCCAGAAGCCCCGGATCGCCCGGCCGAACGGCAGAAAAAAGAACTTGTTGTAATAAAAAAGAATAACGAAGCGCGATGGCCGGAGAGACCCAGCGGCGATCCTGCCAACAAAGCTATCGTAGCATTTATTGCCGATTCCCGCAAAAATCTGCCAGCTAAGCCTGAAGACACGATCACCTTTGTTTTGCTATCGCCGCTCACCCGAGGCTCTCGGTCAAGGCGGAGCTGTAGCTGTAGGTATGTAACGGTTAGCGCCGTGCAACTGGCATCGAATTTGCAACGCCATCACGGATGTAATCACTGTGTTGCTGAAGAAGAGGGTCATCAGACTAGGAAGCCATGAATATCCTCTACGCGGACATTCACATTGATGGCCTAGAATGGTGCGACCGGATTTTCGGGAAATACCGTCCTATCGCACCGCTGCATTGCCTGACCAGTCGTTCGCGACAACGCTTGGCATTTGGGGCGCTATTAGAAATGGTGGCGCGGAATTGCGAGCGCGGCGAGATGAGTTTTCCGCATTCCTGTTGCATAAGCTACATCAGCTTTGTTTGGGCATACCCAAGCAACCATCTTGGGTTGGTGCACAAAGATGGTAACCTGATCTGCAAGACGATTGCAGGAGAAATGCCATGAACAATTCGTCGCAGCTTTGGGGCACCATGTCAGTGCGCGATCATCTTCGACCGAGCGCTTTCGTCGCCGAGTTGGTGCTTTTCGAGACACTGGTGATCCCCCGGCCACCGCAAGGAGCGACTTGGCCTGCAAAATGGAACCCGGTGCGCCAGGACAAGATACTAAGCTGGATTCCCAGAGATCGTTTGATGGAGGTTTCCTGGGACAACGCGCACCACATGGAGTGGAAAAAACGAAAGATCGCTACGGACGCCGAAATGGATGTGGCCGATCTTCAGCAACAGCCCGGATTCGAAGCAGCGCTAAAGGAAGAGGATTTCGATGCGCCTGCGTTTCACCTAACCCGTCGGATTCTTCAGGATTTCGTGGATGCCAAACGGAACCGGGCGCTAATCAAGGGAATACCTCTCACCGAGGTCGCAGTTATCCCGGCCTATGATGGCCCTCAGGCTTTCCTTGATGACACTCCAGAGCAGGAACCTTTGCTGCGCGCGTTTGGTTGGGAATTTCTGGTTCCACATCACGAAACTGCTGAGGGCAAGACACGCTCTCATCAAGACCAGATCAAGGCCGCGCTTGATCTTTGCGCAATGCCTGAGGTGCAGGAACACCGCAACGCCTTGCGTGCCTGGACATCGGTCGAAGCTTTGAGAGGAACCAGCAAACAAGAGGCGCGCGAGCGCATGGAGACGCTGGTTAAGGCCTACGCAAAGGCTGTTGCAGCCACCAAAATACCAGTCAGATTGAAATGGGGCGCGGGCATCGCTGAATTCATTGGTGCGATCGCAGCTCTGTCCATCAATCCTGCCTTCGCACTGCTCGGACCGGCGATCAAATTGGGCGAAACAGCAGTCGAGCCCCATGTTGAAAAGGCGGCAGAGATTCCCGATGCCATAAAACCCGCAGGATTAATCCATGCCATGCGAGAAGAGTTCACAAATGCTCAGGTCGCACACCTGAACTTTGACGACGCTCAACGGACCAGGATTGAAGATCACTGGCCCAATGGTTCCCCATATCTGTTCCTTTAGCGGATGATGAGAATCCCATCATCAGCATAAAGGCATACGCATTGGGCGTAATCACTGGTCAGTTGCGATAACTCGAAACAGACGAATTGGACTGGTTGACCAGTTTGAAATGCGACCAATCAAACGTGATATTAAAGACAACGTTCCAAAGCATCGCTGCCAAGGAGAAGAACACCCCAAGCATCAATGATTTCTGCGCGTCGATATGTGTGATTAGCGGAAGTATTAGGGCAATACTTATAAGCGCAAAGATCTCGAACAACACCGCGTGCACAAGCCGACCGGCAAAGCTCATGAAAGTTCTCCTCAATTCATATCGTTGGGCAAGTAACGGACTGTTGTTGCGATCCATAAAGATGCCTACCATACTGATAATAGATAGATGGAAAGAGGGTTCTGATGCGCGCGTCATTCGAGCAGTTGGCGGCGTTCGTTACTACCCATAACGAAGGTTCCTTTTCCGCCGCAGCCAGAAAACGCAACAAAGCACAATCGGTGATCAGCACTTTGGTCGCCAATCTGGATGTCGATCTGGATGTCGAGCTTTTCGATCGCAGCCGAAGATATCCCTCGCTTACCAAAGCAGGAGAGGCGTTGATCTCACCGGCCGAAATTCTGTTGGAACAGCGCAGCCGTTTTCTAGCGGTTGCAGATGCCTAGTCCATGACATTGGAAAACCGCGTTACCCTCGCCATGGCGCCGCACATCAAACTGGCCAATCTGGGAGAGATCATTCGCAGCTTCAGAGAAGAATTTCCTTCTGTCGATGTGGAGATACGTGCCTTTACTGCCGCTGAGATTCAGCGATTGATCGTCGATGGTGTGGTGGATTTGAGGGTTATTCTGGAACCTGAGGGCATCCCCCAGGCACTGGACTTTTGCTCATTGGGCACGCTCAGGCTGGTGTGTGTCAGCCATCCCGAAGGTCCGCTTGCTCAAATGTCGTCAGTCTCTTGGGAAGAATTGCGACTACATCGTCAGATATTATTGAAGGAAGCCGATAATCCCAACAGCGCTATCCTTAAGGCATCGTCGTCTATTTGGCAGGTCAGCACTGCATCGGAAGCCATTGATCTTGTGCAGGCCGGCCTAGGGTGGTCGGCGCTGCCATTGCACGCGGTGGACGTCTTTGTTCAGACCGGAGCGTTAAAAATCCTGCCACTGCAATTCGAGACCAAGAACTACGCCGAACGCTCGGTGGATATGATCTGGTCTTTCGAAAGGCCTATAGGTCGAGCGACGGTAAGGCTTAAGGAGTTGCTCGCTGAAAAAGCCGTTATTCAAAATTCCAACGTGACTTAAGCCTCATTTCGAAGCTCCTCGGCGAATGAGGTAATGGTGTGTTTTGGCGCTCCAAGAATCCCACGGGTTTCTCTGTCCACTTGCTCTTCCCGCAACTGTTGCACAAACGTCAAAACGTGTTCGATGAAAACGGCCTGCTCTTCCGGCAGCCCCATTTCATCAAGAGCATCCATGGGTAACTCAACCACCTCCGCCTCGGGGGCGAAAGAAGCGAGAAATTCTTTGGCCGCTTCGGTATACGTGACGGCCTGTTGACCCTACACGGCAAATTCCATGTTTTTGGCAGCATCGTTACCGATGGCATTGTGGACGAGTTCTGCAAGATCGCTGGAATTGGTGAACCAGATTGGATGAATGTGATTTCCGATTACGGCCAATTGATTGTCCATCAATAGCTTGGGCAATGAATCCAAAAAGAAGGAGCAAAAGAAAAGAGTATAAGGAATGCCAGATGCTTTGATGGCATTGATCCCGCCCGTGCGTATCGCGTTGGTGCCATAGGCCATGCCCTCGGTCGAAAACTGCGGATAAGCGTAGTCGACCCCTGCAATTTGCATGATGTGCTGAACATCGACCTCTTTTGCTGCCGCGATAATGTTAATTACGCCTTCCCGCTCTGTGTGGAATGGTGCGTTGGTGTCCAGAGATTCGGTATTCAGCGTAATGTACAGCGTCTCAGTGCCGTGAAGGGCTGATCTCAGGCTGGCCAAGTCCGACACGTCGCCCTGGATAAGCCGAACCTGCGTGGGAAGCATTGATTTTGCCGCCTCAGGATCACGCACGATGGCAGTTACTTCTGCACCTTTCTCAACAAGTTTCGCGGTCACGCGATGCCCCAAATGGCCTGTGGCACCGATGATTGTGATCTTCTTGGTCATAGTGGCATCTCCTGTGTTCTGCCACGCTTCGACAAGTCAGGATGCGATGTGTTTAGTTATGATCTATCTAGATGATAGATACTATTCACAGGGCGATAAGACGAAACCAGCAGCGCCATCGCGTTAGTATCGGTCACTAAACTCTTGAACATCCGTTCCGACCAATGCAGCGCGCCGGAAGTCAAAAGAAAGACCTCGGGAACAACGATCCATTCCCCAATCCAGACGCCACCCGATCGTTCATGCTCATGATGGGTCAGTTCACCTATTTGTCCGGCCCGTTGGCGTCCCAGCCGAGCGACGGCCTCCCCAAATTCCGATGCGCGTTGATTTCGTTTGTGGGCCATCGCTGAAGACGATCCTTTGCCAGGTTCATGAACTTCGGCGAATTCACCGATGTCGGATGATGACAGTTGATTGACGTTGTGGGCGATTTTGCACAGCGTCCCGCAAAGCGAGCCAAGGGCGGTGACGATGTCAGCGATACCGTCACGAGCGTTCTGCCAGTGCGGTTCGACGACGTTCAGACCGAGTGAATGAGCAACATCCTGTTTAATCTGGCGACCAATGCCATTTTCATATTCGCGCAAGTCTCCGACGGGGCCACCAATCTGAACATTCAATCCACGTTTTGCCGCCTCTTGAAGTGCCTCAGACCGCCGACCCAGTTCAGATCGCCAGACTTCAAGCTTCGTCGCAAGGCGAATGGGCACAGCATGCTGACCATTGGTTCTTCCCATCATCATTGTGTCTGGATGGGCGGAAATATGATGAGCGATCGCAGCCATGACATCGCCGAGGGTGCTTTGTATTTGCTCAAGCCCCAGTTTCATCTGCATCGCCAACGCCGTGTCCATCACATCCTGCGTGGTCGTACGATAGTGCACATGGGCCGAGTGTTCTGGCAATAGTTGGCGCAACTGTTTGGCCAGTCCTACGATGGGGCGGCCAACAAACATCATCTCTTTCCGCAATTCCTCATGGTTCAGATCGCAGATCGAAATCTCCTCAATTGCTTCAGCAGCCTCAATCGGGATTAGAGCAGCCGCAGCTTGATGCGCCGCAAGAACCTGTTCGACCTTAAGCCAGGCGGATATCGTGGCGTGCTCAGACCAGATCGACCGCATATCGGCGCTGGAAAAGCAATCTCGGTAGATACTGTATTCAAGCATCTTCGAGCCCTCCACGAGAGATGCGGCGTTCTTTGACGATACCTCGGATTCGGAACGCCATGGCAGCAAAGCCGACGATGATGAACGCAAGAGCTATGGGGCGTTCGACAAATATCAGTGCGCCGCCTTCGGACATCAGTAGGGATTGGCGAAAGGTTTCCTCGGCACCCTTAGCCAGCACAAAGGAAATTACGAACGCTGCAACGTTAAAGTCGTATTTCCGCATCAGCCAGCCGGCGAACCCCGCTACGGTCATGACGGTTACGTCAAACATCGATCCACTGGCTGAATAGGCTGCTACAAACGCGGTTAGGAAGATCAGTGGATACAGCACATTGGTCGGAATCTTCAGGATCAGGCGGGCAACTTGTGTGGCGCCGAAATAACCGATCAAGCCATAAGCCAGAATACCCAGCATGCCGCATGCGAAAAGTTTGTACACCAGCTCCTTATCCGTCAGGAATAAGGTCGGACCAACCTGAATGCCGTGGATCAGGAAAACGCCCAGCAATATTGCCCCGATGGTCGAACCTGGAATGCCCAGCGTCAGCAATGGAGCCATTGATGGACCGGACACAGCATTATTGGCAGCCTCAGGTGCGGCAACGCCTTCTAGTGCCCCCTTGCCCCACATCTCGGAGTTGTTCGCGTGGCGTTTGCCTTCTCCATAAGAGATGAACGCCGCGATCGCCGATCCCAGGCCGGGCAATACACCGATGCCTGCGCCGATGAACCCACCACGCAATGCGTGCGGAAGACAGGGTTTGTATTCCGCCCAGGTTAGACTGTTGCCATCCGCTGTGGTTTCATTCTCTTTGGTCTCTCCGGTGGCCTTGCGGCGGGATTCTAGCTGCGCGAATACTTCGCCCAATACAAAAACACCTATCATCAGGGGTACCAAGCCGATGCCATTGGATAGATCGAACGATCCGAATGTATAGCGCTCTTCGCTCGAAATCGGGTCCAGCCCGACCATGGCGATCAGGATGCCCATCAAGGCCGATGCCAGACCCTTGACGATGGAAGTGCCAATGACAGAACCGATTACGACAAAAGCGGCAAAGTAGATGGCGAAAGTCTCAGGCGGGCCGAGTTTCAGTGCGACGGCCGCAATGAAACCTACACCGATGACCAGCAGGACATCCCCCATCAGGTCGCCGATGACGGACGAGATTGTCGCCACTTTCATAGCTTTTCCTGCTTTGCCCGCTCGTGCCAACGGATAGCCATCGATCTGAGTCGCTGCACTGGCCGCTGTTCCGGGTGTGTTGAACAGGATTGCTGCGATCGAGCCGCCGTACCGACCGGACTTGCCGATCACATACAGAAATGCCAACGCAAAGATCGGCGACATATAAAAGGTGATTGGAAGCAACATCGCGATAGCCGCAGAGGCAGTCAGGCCAGGTGTCGCACCAACCACCATCCCAACCGCCGCTGCAAGTACGATGGCAAAGAGCAATGTAGGGTCAGTCACCACCGACAGAAGTGCAGGAAAGATCTCCATGATGTTTTACCCCTGAATCCAGCTGAGAAGGTCGAAAACTTCGCCATGTGGCGGGTACACACCCAGCAGGACAAAAAAGATGAGATGGAAGACCAGCGGGCAAAGAACGATCGACAAAACCAATCCGATCCGACTGCGTACGCCGAAAATGTAGAGGACGATCGGCGTCACGATCGCAGTCGGCAGCAGGTAGCCGAACCAGCGGAACGACTGCTGGTACAGCATAGCGATGATAAACAGACCTATGATCTGTAAAGTCGCGCTGCTGTCTTGATCGTCACTTGTGTCACCCGCCGTCTGGCGCGTTGCGCTCAACACCATAACACCGGACAGAGCAAGTAGAGCGAGAGCGGCGGAGAATGGCACAATCCCGGCCCATGTATCGCCCGGAGATGCGGCCGGTACTTGCCAGGCCCCCCAGATTGCAAAGATTGAGATGAGGGCAAGCACCAGACCTTCTGCATAGGCACGCATGTCTTTCCTCCGAGATATCAACATGAACAAGGGGGTCGGGTGACCATTGTTCACCCGACCATGAGGACATTAGTTGGTCAGGCTTTGGACCAAGGGAGTGGCGTCCTCTTTCATTGCGGATAGAGTTGTTTTTGCGTCCGCTCCATTCTGATAGACCGGGCCGGTTCCGCGTGAGGCAAGGAGTTCCGCAAATTCTGGCTTGGCGGCAATTTCTTCCAGCGCGGTCTCCAACGCAGCAATCACTTCTACCGGTGTGCCCTTAGGTGCAAAGACGATCACTGGGGATGATACTGCAGCGAATGGAATGCCCAGCTCACCAAACGAGGGGACATCAGTCATGATGCCATCCCGCTCCTGACTGTTGACGGCCAGTGCCCTCAATTGCTCTTGAAAACCAGCAAGTTGCTGAACGCCAAGGAACCCGAAATCAGCCTGCTCGCCGATCAGGGCAGCCCGGGTCGGCCCGCCGCCTTTGAACGGCACATCCTGGGCGTCAATCCCGTTACTGGCCAGAAAGCCCAACCCACCGACGTGGTGGAATCCACCACGCCCAGAGTGTGCCCAACGCAGCTCGCCGGGATTGGCCTTGGCCGCGTCAATTAAATCCTGAACGGTCTGATACGGACTGTTGACTGGCACCATAAGCGACGTCTGCAATTGTCCTACCTGAGCGACAAAATCGAAGCTCTCCAATGCATCAATGTCAGTATCTCGGGTCATCGTCGACAAAAGGAACGATCCTCCGGATGTCATCATCAGAGTATACCCGTCGGGCCGTGCGCCAACCACCGCATTGGCCCCATTCAGGCCGCCCGACCCCGGCTTGTTGACCACAACAACGGGCACATCCAGCGTGCCTTCCGCCGCGGCCGAGATGGCGCGGGCATAGGCGTCAGTACCGCCCCCGGCCTTGTAGGGAACAACCAGGTTGATTGGTCGTTTTGGCCAATCCGCTGCAAAGGTTGCGGTGGCAGTCGTGGTGACGGCTATGGCGGCAATAACAGCACCAAGAAGCGTTCTGCGTTTCATGAGTAACCTCCCAAATTCGCTTGGGATCAATTTACGCGAAAACATCAATTGTAAAAAATGCAAATATGTTATCTACTCTTGCAAAAATTGAAAGTATAGATTGATGAACATCAAGGCCCTACGCGCCTTTCGCGCAACATTGTCCGAAGGCTCGCTAGTTGCCGCATCCGAGATTCTGCACCTTAGCCAGCCTGCGATCAGCCGCTTGATTTCGGGGCTCGAGGCCGAACTCAAGCTGACGCTGTTTGACCGCAGCGGCCGCAATCTGACCCCGACACCCGAAGGGTTGGCGTTCTACCGCGAGGCAGGCCGCATCCTGGACAACCTTGATGAAGTTCCTCGGATCGCTGCCGAAATCCGGGCAGGTCGCACGGAAACTCTGAGGATTGTAACCATGCCCCGAATTGCGCAGTCGCTGTCAGCCCCGGCCGTAGCGCGATTCATGAAGGCCAGCCCCGGCACCAATATCAACCTTGATGTCCGGGCAAGACGTGAAGCGGGGAAATGGTTGGCCGGACGAGAATACGATATCGGTATTGGTGCTTTGCCCGTCGATCATCCGGGCATTGTCACTAAACCTTTGTTGAGAGTGAGAGCACAAGCGGTCTTACCATTGGATCATCCTCTTTCCATCCGAGAAGAAATTACGGCGAGTGATCTCGCGGAAGAAACTATCATACGCTTGATGCACGGTCTGTTGTTGCGCGACCAGTTGGACGATATTTTTCACTCTGCTGGTGTCACACCAAAGCAAACTTGCGAAGTGGCAGCATCTCAACTCGCGTGCTCGCTTGTTGCAGAGGGTGCTGGTGTAACTGTTGCGGACGAGTTGGTCGTCGCCCAAACCAATTCGGACAAACTAGCACTTGTACCGGTGACGCCTGAACGCTGGATGACGTTTGGCCTGCTTTACCCGATCGTGGATGCGAAGTCCGATGCCTTGCTTTCATTCGAAAATGAGTTGTTTGGCGTGGTCAACGCGTTGGCTCAACTAAGCCCGACGCTTGAACGTGTTCAATGACCCTGTTTGCCGGATTCCATGTTTCGACAGATTAGGAATTGCGGGAAAGATGTAATGATTGCAGTTTTCTACCCATTATTTCCCATCAGTCAGCTCATTGCTGCCTATCGTGGCGTAAGTAAAACTATGACGTGGTTGATCAAATCAGACATTGCTGCAAGGCGCGATACTGTCCGCAAGAAGACTGCTCACAGCAAACGAAGGACTTTGAAACTTCGGCGGCACCTGACTTCAGCCGCTCATTTCGACCAGAAAATCGATCATAGCGCGGGTCTTTGCGGGCAGGTTGTCGCGGCTGGCATAGATCACATGGACTCCGATAGAAGGCGGGCTGAAATCGGGTAAGATCGCCACCAATGCCCCGGCATCCAGTTCAGCCTGACAGGAGAGCTGAGGCAGACGTGTAATCCCACGACCAGCAAGGGCCAGCACCTTTTCGGTATGACCATCGTTGCATCGAATACGAGGAGCGATTGGAACCGCGATTGCCTCACCATCTGGTCCTGGGTAGGTCCAGTTTTGGGTGGCCCCGTGAAACGAAAAATCAATTAGTTGATGCCCCTTTAGGTCATCGGGGTGGCGGGGCGTGCCGTTTCGTTTCAGATAGGCGGGGGAAGCCACTGTAAGACCTTGTGTGCGAAAAAGTTTGCGTGCAATCAAATCGGACGGAGGCAAATCACCGATGCGCACCAGCAGATCGATGCCTTCACCGATCATGTCGGCCCGGCGCTCGGATATGTCAATGTTCAGATCAACTTCGGGGTATCGCTGCAGAAATTCGGGCAACCGATCGTTCAGCCATCCATGTGCAAAAACCACAGGAACGCTCATCCGAAGCTCTCCAAAGGGTCTGTCGCCGATGGAATGCAACCTGTTTTGTACGGCGCGGGCGTCATCCACAATCCGGCGGGCGTTTTTATAGTATATGCGCCCGGATTCCGTCAGGCTGATCCGACGCGTGGTCCGATTCAATAACCGGGCGCCAAGCCGGGCCTCAAGCCGTCCGATTTCTTTACTGACATGGCTAGGCGTATGGCCCAGCAGTTTTGCGGCGGCACTCATGCCTTCCTGTTCCACTACTGTGCAGAACAGAACCACGCCGTCGAACAAATCCTTATTATGATCCATTTGGAATAAATTACCTTCCAGATGAGCTATTAAGCATCAATACAAGTATAGTTACGTTGGTTGCAGTGTAATGAAAGGCCAAACCATGTTGGATATAAGAAACTTCGATCACATTGGTATCCGCATCAGCGACCGCGATACATCAGTCGCCTTCTATGAGTTGCTGGGATTCGAGTTGATCGCGGATGGCGGCTATGACCATGGCCATCCGTTGGTGATGCTGCATCCGTCCGGGATCAACATCAACCTGTTAGGCCCCGCTACAGCAAAAGCTGGTGAAAACGTCTTGATGGATGAGGTCGAGAAGTTTCCCGGCATCACGCACCTGGCCGTCAAGGTAAGGGACGCCGAAGCAACCGAGGCCTTTGTTACCGAACACAGCATAGCCATCACAGGCCGTCGAGAATTTCGCGGTACCAAGACAATTTTCATCCGCGATCCGGATCGTAATGTCCTGGAACTTGTTGGTCCCGGACCATCTGTCGCGCGACTGATCGCCGAGCATGTGCACGGTTGAACCCCCATCATTAATGGAGATGCTCCCATGACCACTTTCATCAAACCGTTCGCCGCAGCCCTGAGCTTGACGATCAGCGCCGTAGCACTCCCAGCAACCGCAGAAATACCTATGATCAAAACAGTGGATGGTGTCGCAACATACCCAGACGGCTATCAAGGCACGCCTGTCCGAGTCGCAGATAATGACCCGTTTCTGTCACCGACCAACTCGGCGCTGATCCTTATCGACTACCAGCCGCCGATTTTGGCTGGGGTTAAGAATATCAACCACGAAGAGCTGATCAACAATACCACGGGTCTGATAAAGACCGCCGTGATCTACGACATCCCGATCATATTCAGCCATGTAGCCGTAGGATTGAACGGCTATGATCCTATGATCGAAGATTTGCGCGAACTGGCCCCGAACGCGGTATTTGTTGACCGGACCAATGTGAACGCTTGGGAAGAGCCTGAATTTGTAGCTGCAGTTGAAGCAACGGGCCGAAAGAAGCTGATAATGGGCGGTCTTTGGACGGATGTATGTCTGGCTTATCCCGCGATTGAGGCCGAGTTGCCCGGATATGACGTCTACGTTCCGGAAGATGCCGTTGGATCGATCACTCAGACCAGCCACGCAAACGGCATGCGCCGCATGATCGAGGCTGGTGTTGAACCTATAACATGGAATGTGGTTCCAGCCGAACTGCAACGCGACCACGCGCGCACCGATAAACTGCAGGCCGTCACTCGCGTGTTTATGGAGCATCTTTTCAAAGTTGACCCGGACTCAACCTGGTAAATTCAACATCTGTCAGGGGCTTCGGTCCCTGACGAATTCTGCTTGAAATCAGGCTTTGCCTGTTTGCACTTGAGCAATTTCTAGAAAGCCGGCGTCGGTTACTATGGGGAACCTGATTGGGACAGCTCCCCGCTGCTGATTGCGGTTCAGCAACAATTTGTCCTTCCGGGCACAAACACCAAAATCGAGAACAGCCCGAACCCACCATTTGCTTGAGGTTGCCATTGTGACGGTTGGGTCCGTCAAATCAGGCATTCGCGACATTGGCAATTTAATGGTCCGAACTCACACCATAGGCAATTTTGCGCACCCTCGGGGCTGTATTCTATGTCGGCTGAATGGCGGAAACAGCTGAGCCCTCCACAGTTACTCGATGCATCAGGCGTCGAAATCCGTGATAGTCGTTGATGGCCTTGTGCCATGTCGCTCGGTTGTCCCACATGGTGATGTCTCCAGTCCGCCATCGGACGCGGCATTGGAATTCAGGTTGTTTGCAATGTTCATAGAGCATGGCAAGGATTGCATCGGACTCCTCACGGGAGAGGCCCTCGATATGCGTGGTAAACACCGGGTTCACGAATAATCCGCGACGCCCACTCAAGGGATGCGTGATGACTACTGGGTGGCGTGCGTCTTGAACGGCGTTTTCTGCGTTGCTCAGACGCCCGCTTGTTGCAGCCTCGCTTTCTTGCGCAGCTGCACCAAAGACATGCCGCGATGAATGAATGGCTGTAAGCCCATGCAGAAACTGGCGCACCGGCACGGACAGTGCGTCATAGGCTGCGCCCATTGAAACAAAAAGCGTGTCCCCGCCGTATGGCGGCATTTCGATGGCATGGAGAATAGAACCCATGGCGGGTTCTTGATCGTACGAATGGTCGGTATGCCAACCTTCGCCGACCGCTTCTCTTTGATCCTTTTCCTTAAGCACCATGGCGATCTCAGGATGGCCATCGACAGGTCTGAAGAATCGATTGACATTGATCGGACCGAAGCGACGGGCAAATTCCAGGTGATCGTCTGGGCTGACCTGCTGATCTCTGACGACGATCACAGAGTACTTTGCAAACGCGGCGTGAATATCTTCAAACTGGGTACTGTCGCGGATGTCAGCATCCATGATCTCAGCTCCCAAACCGCCTGTCAGTGGTCTTATGTCCATTATTCTGCTCCTTGCTCTAGTGGCGGAAGTTTAAGGGTGGCCAATGATCGGAGAAACTGAACTATCTGGACACAGTTTTGTTGGTGCTGCGTAAAACCTGCATCTGAACTGGCTCGATCATTTCGTGTACAGTGCGCTGGTTCAGCATAAGTGCGTTTACGTTGTTCAAACTTAACCTTCGATAACATCGGTCCCCGCATTTCGATCAACCTGCACTACGGATAAGCCTGCCTCTTACTGCAGCGCTAGCACGTTGGTCAGACGAATGCTATTTGCGCGGTCAAATGGATTTTGGCGAGCAAGGATTAGGAAGCTTGCAATTGATGCTCCTTTGCGAAATTTATGGCTGTTTCACTGATCATGGCTGAATGGGTGTGGATCGCTTTGGTGCTGGATCCGGATGATGCCCAGAGGTCTCAAAACTCTGATGTTTCTTATGCAGAAAGGGGTAGGTGATTTGTCGGCAGCGCAAAGGCTCTTTCATGTACCGTGGTTTTTTTGACGGGCTCATTGGGCTTTGAACGGTTTTAAGCTTTCTTGAAACTGTTCGATGAATTCGAGTGTCACCAGTGACGGTTGTTTCAATATTGGGCGCACAAGCGATAGTGTATGTGGAAGCAACGGCTTGAACGGCCTATAGCTCAATCCACGCGTTGAATACTGGATGGCGTCCAACTCGCTTACCACGGAAACTCCGACACCTTTTAGTGCCAACTCACAAGCTGCGGTGAACTGCCTGACTTCGATGTGGGAATTCAACTCTACGTTGGCGCTCTGAAACGCTTTGGAAAGCCGCCCAAAAAAGTCGCTGTCGCGTCGTGTATGGATAATTTTAGCATCTTTAATATCCGCTGGTGTCACCTCAGCGAGGCTTTCCAATTCATGCCCGGTGGGAAACACGCAAACTGTGCGGACATTGATGTTTCTGCTTTCAACGGCCGGGTGACCGTTAAAGCTGTCCGTGATCCCGAAATCATACTGCTCACCTATCATCCACTCGAGAATCCGTTCCGGTCGGTCTGGTTCAATCGTCAGGGTGACGCCGGGCCGATCCTGCAAAAACTTGGCGACGACATCGGGAAGATGACTTGTGGCGAATCCCGGTAAGCAAGCGACGCGGATGTGACCCGCTTTGCGCTGTGTGATGTCCTGACTGACATCCGAGATTTGCTTCATCAATTCCAGAACGCGCTCTACGCTGGGTTGCAGATATCGTACCTCCTGCGAGGGCACCAAGCGACCTTCGCGGCGATCAAAAAGCTGAAAGCCAAGTGATTTTTCCAAATCAGAAAGCAGTCTGCTGACTGCGGGCTGACTTATCCCAAGATCCGTTGCCGCAGCAGTGACCGACCCATTGGTGGAAACGGCCATGAGCGCTTCCAATTGCCGGATTCGCAAAGTTTGACTCATTTTTTGAACCTGGTTCATTGTTTGCCTGGCTGGTTTATAATGTAATGTTATGTTTTTCTCAAAAATTAAATGCTTGAATTATAAAATTGTAACGTTAACGTCGTGAAATCGTCATGTGTGCTGATTACGCGTTGCGGTCGGTATTCAACGAAGCATCAACCCCTGATGCATGGGAGGAATCATGAAAAAGAATTTTCTAGGCGCTCTCGCCTTAACAACTGCTCTGTCGCCGGTGGCGGCTATGGCGCAAACCGAAATTCAGTTCTGGCATGCCTTCACCGGTCGACTAGGCGATCTTGTGAAGGCTCAGGTTGAAGAGTTCAATGCCAGCCAAGATGAGTTCACTGTAGTAGAAAGCCATAAAGGCAACTATTCGGAAACCTTGAATGCGGGTATTGCTGCTTTCCGAGCAGGTGAACAACCACATATCCTGATGGTTTTCGAAGTAGGCACGGCAACGATGATGTCGGCCGAAGGGGCTATCAAACCCGTGTATGAAGTGATGGCTGAAAGCGGTGCATCATTCGATCCTGATGCCTACATTGGTGCTGTCAAAGGCTACTATACGACCACTGACGGGGACATGCTGTCGCTGCCCTTCAACTCGTCCACACCCGTTCTCTGGGTCAATCGCGATGCTATGGAAGCGGCGGGTGTTGACCCTGACACGGATTTGTCGACCTGGGAAAAGGTTGGTGACGTTCTTGACCAGCTTAAGGCTGGGGGTGAAGACTGTCCGCTGGTCACTGCTTGGCAAAGCTGGATCCACCTTGAGAACCTTTCGGCCTATCACGACGTCCCATTCGCATCGAAGGACAATGGATTTGCCGGTCTTGATACCGAACTGATGTTGAATGGACCGACGCAGGTGGCGCACCTGACCGCGATGGGTGACTGGGCCAAAGATGGTAAATTCATCTATACCGGCCGCAGAAACGAAGGTGGCGCGAACTTCCGGGCAGGTGAATGCGCGCTATTCACCGAAAGTTCGGCAGGCTATGCCGGCATTAGCTCTGAGGCTGAGTTCGAATTCGACGTGCGCCCATTGCCCTATTGGGAGGCGGTCGTAAGCGAGCCGCAAAACACCATTATTGGTGGCGCTTCGCTTTGGGTGATGGAGGGTCACGATCCTGAAGAATACAAAGGTGTCGGTGAATTCCTGAGCTTCCTGTCGTCTTCGGACGTTCAGGCGAACTGGCACCAGAACACAGGGTATCTTCCAATCACCGCCGAAGCTGGCGTCGCGACCCGAAATGCTGGTTTCTATGAAGAAAACCCAGGTACTGACATTGCTGTCATACAGATGACCGCCAAAGAGCCGACTGCGAATTCGAAGGGTCTGCGTCTGGGGTCGTTTGACCAGATCCGCGGCATCATCGACGAAGAGCTCGAGGCTGTCTGGTCCGGTGAAAAGACCGCTCAGGAAGCAATGGACAGTGCGAAAGAACGCGGCGATGCCCTGCTGCGCCGGTTCGAGTCTGCCAATCAATAAGTCCTAATTCGATGCGGGCCTGTTTCGGGCCCGCATCTTCTTTATTCGGTGGTTTATCGGGATGGAAAAACGCGTCACCTTTCGCGGCTGGCTTCTGCCATTGGCTCTAATCGCCCCTCAGGTCATTATCTCCGCCGTTTTCTTTTTCTATCCGGCCGGGCAGGCGGTGTGGCAGTCCCTGTTCATTCCTGACCCATTTGGGCTGTCGTCCCAATTTGTTGGATTGGGTAACTTCGAGTTTCTGCTGAGCGACAAGTTCTATCGCGCATCTTTCGTGACGACGGCGGTGTTTTCAACGCTCGTAACACTGTGTTCAATGATCCCGGCGTTGTTTCTGGCGGTCATAGCGGACCGCCTGATCAAAGGATCGGGTGTTTACCGGACGCTGCTGATCTGGCCCTACGCCGTTGCCCCCGCTGTTGCAGGCGTGCTGTGGCTGTTCATGTTCAACACGCGTGTTGGTGTCGTGTCGTGGTACCTCGGCCAGCTTGGTTATGACTGGAACCACGTTCTGAACGGCACCGAGGCCATGGGCCTGGTGGTTGTAGCCTCAGCCTGGGGGCGTATCAGCTATAACTTCTTGTTCTTCTTCGCAGCGCTGCAGTCGGTCCCAAGATCGGTGATCGAGGCTGCGGCAATTGACGGCGCGCGCTTCTGGCGCCGGTTCTTCACAATCGTGCTGCCGCTTTTGTCGCCAACCGCGTTCTTCCTGTTAGTGGTGAATGTTGTCTATGCATTCTTTGAGACCTTTGGCGTCATCCACACGATCACTGGCGGTGGCCCACAGCAGGCGACGACCATTCTAGTCTACAAAGTCTTCTCGGATGGGTTCGTTGGACAAGATCTCGGTTCGTCCTCCGCTCAGTCCGTCATCCTGCTTATTGTCGTTGGTCTGCTGACCGTCATCCAATTCAAATACGTGGAAAAAAGGGTGCACTACTGATGGCAGCCCAACAACACGGAATGGTCGAAAAACGTGGCATGGGGATCTGGTTGACCCATGCCATGATGATCCTTGGCGTCTTAATCATCTTTTTCCCGATCTGGCTGGCGTTCGTGGCATCGACTGTGACCCAGCCGGAAATCGTGTCGCCGCCCATGCCCATTCTTCCCGGCGATCAATTCTGGGAAAACTATAAGGCCGCGCTGTTTTCCGGCGTGAACGTCCCGGTCGCCACAATGTTGTTCAACAGTCTCGTGATGGCCATCGGAATCGCAGTGGGCAAGATCATAATTTCGCTGCTGTCAGCTTTTGCGATCGTCTATTTCCGTTTTCCCGGGCGAACGACGTTCTTTTGGCTGATCTTCCTAACGCTGATGCTTCCGGTCGAAGTTCGTATTGTGCCGACGTTCGAAGTTGTCGCCGGGTTCGGCATGCTCAACAGCTACTATGGGCTGATCTTCCCCTTAATCGCCTCGGCCACGGCAACGTTCCTGTTCCGGCAGTTCTTTCTG
Source organism: Ruegeria sp. E5 (assembly GCF_056534105.1). Taxonomy (NCBI): domain Bacteria; kingdom Pseudomonadati; phylum Pseudomonadota; class Alphaproteobacteria; order Rhodobacterales; family Roseobacteraceae; genus Ruegeria; species Ruegeria sp. E5. The sequence goes on from NZ_JBQFPA010000005.1 coordinate 296,007, forward strand.
ACGATCCCGGATGAACTGGCCGAAGCTGCACGCGTCGATGGTGCCCGCCCGATGCGGTTCTTCATTGATATCGTGGTCCCCATGAGCCGAACGAATATCGCGGCGCTATTCGTGATCCTTTTTATCTACGGGTGGAATCAATATCTCTGGCCGCTGCTCATCACTACCGATCCTGAAATGAACACCATCGTGATGGGTATCAAACAGATGTTCCCATCCGGCGACGACGTGGCGGAATGGCCGGTCATCATGGCCACTTCGATTTTGGCAATGATCCCGCCGGTCATCGTAGTGGTGTCTATGCAAAAGCTCTTTGTCCGCGGCCTTGTCGATAGCGAGAAATAAAAAATGGCAACAGTAAACTTAGAGAATGTCAAAAAGAGCTTTGGCCCGACGGACGTTATCCATGGCATCGACATAGATATTGCGGACGGTGAATTCATTGTGATTGTTGGCCCTTCGGGCTGCGGAAAATCCACGCTTTTGCGAATGGTTGCGGGCCTTGAAACCGTAACGTCCGGTGAAATCCGGATTGGAGGAGAACGAGCCAACGACAAAGAGCCGATGGATCGCGATATCGCGATGGTGTTCCAGAATTATGCGCTCTACCCACATATGTCGGTGCGCCAGAACATGGGGTATGGGCTAAAAATCGCGGGGCTTCCAAAAAACCAGATTGACCAGAAGGTGACCGAGGCCGCCAAACTGTTGCAGCTGGAAGCTTTGTTGGACCGCAAACCCCGGCAGCTTTCAGGCGGTCAACGCCAAAGGGTGGCAATGGGGCGGGCAATTGTTCGCGAGCCGGCGGTTTTCCTGTTTGATGAACCACTCTCAAATCTTGATGCCAAGCTGCGTGTTCAGATGCGTTTAGAAATTCGCGAGCTTCAGGAAAAGTTAGGAATTACATCGCTTTACGTGACTCACGATCAGGTCGAAGCGATGACGATGGCAGACAGGATGATCGTGATGAACGGAGGCATCGCTGAGCAGATTGGGACGCCATTGGAGGTATATGAAACACCAGGAACCCTTTTCGCGGCTCAGTTTATTGGTAGCCCTGCAATGAATATCTTTGATGCTCAGCGTGAAAACGGAACGGTTAAGATAGGGGGCTTAGAGATTGGTCCATCCACGGGGCCTGATACCCCACTAAAGCTTGGAATCCGACCAGAGCATCTGTTTCTGGACGACAATGGTCCGTTGGAAGCCGCTATTCAGATGGCGGAACCGCTAGGCGCAAACACCTTATTGCATGGCCAGCTCACGGATGCAGGCGACGCGATTACGATAAGTCTTCCGGGTGTCCACCCAATCGAAGGCCGGCATCCGAGCATGCGGTTCTCAGTTGCCTCAGAGCACATGCATCTGTTTGACCATTCATCCGGCAAGAGGTTGGAAGGCTGATGGTCTTTCCACAGGTTGAAGCCTTTCGTGGTGGCAAAAACCTGATCCGGGTTGTGGGGCATCGAGGTGCGCGGGGTGTGCTGCCCGAAAACAGTATGATTGGCTTTGACTTTTCGCTCTCTATCGGCGTCCCGCTGCTTGAGTTTGATGTTGTCCTGACGGCCGATGACGTACCGGTCATAACCCACAACCATCGGCTGCACGCTCCCAGCTTTCGTGACGCAAATGGCCTGTTTCTGACCGGAGAAGAGCCGAAGGTCTCGTCATTGACGTTCGAGCAAATCCAGCAATTTGACATCGGGCGGTTGGATGGTCATTCGGCTTATGGCCAACGGTTTCCGGACCAAGCTCAACTGGATGGCATCCGTGTTCCAAAGTTGCAGGATTTGCTGGATTTGGTTGATGATCCAAAATACGGCGATGCCTATTTGATGCTCGAACTGAAGTCGGATCCGGATTTGGCTCACGATGCGCTTTATAGGAAGAAATTTGTCGGGCGGGTTCTTCAAGAAGTACGTGACAAAGGATTGTCTTCGCGCGCGGTGCTCCACAGTTTTGATTGGAACCTGTTGGAGGAGTGTCAGCGGCAGGCTCCTGACATGCCGTCTTCCTACCTGACGCAGCTTCCGGAAAACGCGGCGGATGTTGGTGAGGATTCCTCGAAAGCGGTTTGCCCTGACTTTCGTGGTCGTCGTGATGAAATTCCAAATTTGGTCAAGCAAGCGGGCGGTTCGCTTTGGTGCCCATACTACACGGATGTAACGGCTGAAAATGTGGCGCGCGCAAAAGAACTGGGCCTATGTGTTGCCGTGTGGACGGTCAATTCGCACGAAGAAATAGGCAGAATGATCGACCTGCGCGTGGATGCAATTGTATCTGATTATCCTGGGCGGGTTCAAAGGCATCTGTCGGATTTGGGCGTGAGGTGGAGTGTCGATTGCCGGTGAGCACCGCGCCACAAAAGCTGACGCCGTTCATGTTCTTTTCAGTTGCAGTTGGGAAGGATCAGACACATCAACTAGCCTAAATTTGCAAAAGAACCATCGTCTAAAGCACCGTGCAATTGTTAGGTAGCCGCATTGGATCATGCCGAAAGGCTGGCCAATGGATGCGATTAAGATCCGTGTGCAGCAGAAATTGCTTCGCTTGGAGAGGTCGGCGTGAACAGTGTGTTACACTAACAAAAAAACATACCGAGAAAAACAAATCTATCCTTGAAGTGGCGCATTCAACTAGAGGGGCGCAGTTTGTGAAAACTCAGTGTCGTATTGAATTTGCGGTGAATGAGCCGATATCCCCCGCTTCATCGAGATAATAATCTGGACCTGCAACCAACGGAAAACCGGATACTCGGGACAAATGCCCAATCAACGAAGCTTTAGTGTTCAATGTAGGCTGAATGTCCGTCTTGCAACCTGATGAAGCCGTCTTGAGGTTCGTTCAATTCAAATACCTCTTGTGCGGATAGGCCCAGGAAGATTCCTCGAAACACGCGGGATGTTAATCTGTGGCCAACAATTATCACTGTTCCTTCGAACGAGCTGCTCGAATACCATGAGGAAACACGATTGTGCACGTCAGCATAGGACTCTCCACCCGGGGGTGGATAATTCCAGCGATCAGAGCATCGCGCTTCCCATTCCTTGGGAAACTGTCGAGTGATCTCTTTTTCAGTCAATCCTTCCCATTGCCCGAAACTGCATTCCACCAAACTGGTCTCGTACTCGATGATTTCTGGCGGCAGACCTAGTTCCTTGATCACGATTGATGCTGTCTGTGCAGCTCGGCCAAGCGGGCTCGAAAATATTGAAAGCGAATGATCGAAAGAAAGGCGGCTTCGTAGTTTACTTGCGTTTGCCAATGCTTGACGAATGCCTCGGTCGGTCAGGGGCGAGTCCCGACGTCCTTGCCTCCGTTTTTGGGAGTTCCATTCGGTCTCGCCGTGACGAAGCAAATAGAAGGTTGGGCTGATGTTCTGGTCTCGCACTTGTTGACTACTTTATTCATCGACGCAAAGCGAAGTAATTCTGATTTTTAGTTTAAGCAGTGTCTCGTCTAAGCGGGCAACTATTGTCGAAAAAAGCAACCAATCCTCTGGTTGACACAATTGATAACACGAATGAAGGGCCGCTACACGACCTGTGCGTTAAATGAGGCGTCGCTCATTTTGATCCTTTAAGGGCTCTCCGCCGACTTGGTTTGCGCTTAAATTCGATGACAACTTCTCGGATGCGTGGACATGATGGAAGAACTTATAGGCGAAAATCGCAAAACTTGCGCGTAGTGGGTATTGGGGTCGTATCAAAATCAACGGCTTCGCTAAGGCCGGATGGCTGAATACTGTGTCGCTCGATATTCGTATCGGCGACTGACCCTGCTCTGCAAAGCGCGTTCAGAAAAGGGCTCAACTGCGATTGATATATTCCGCGATAGCTGCCCGACTGCCGTGTTTCCAGATCGTAGTTAGCCAGAAGGCAAAAGCTCTGGGAAAGCCTGCGCCGAGGGCGCAAGCATCGCTATAGTGTTGCTGGCCGACCCAGAGTTCTGGATCGTCTTTGGAAGCCAGCGAAGCTTTCTGTAGACTCTCCCATTGGGGGTCATTGGGGGCGATTTCGGAGCCATCTTCACGGTATCCTGCACACATCCGGCACCAGAAAGCTTCGGCCAGCGCGAGCCCGCTTATGGAAGAGCCTGCCGCAAGTGCATCACGAAGTGACGGCAGCAAGAACCCGGGGTGTCGCGCCGATCCATCGAAAGCAACCCGGCGCGTCGTGTCGTGAATGGCCGTATTTGCAAATCGCGTCTCAACCTGCTCAAGGTATTCATTTGCAGTCGCTCCGGGGACGGCTGCGACATGAGGCAGAATTTCTTCTTCTTGGACCTTTCTGAAAAACGCCAGGATATCCCGGTCCTGCATGCAATCCGAAATTGTCGGGACATTAAGTATTTCGCCGACATTAGCAAGCAACTGGTGACCGCCGTTCAAAATGCGCAGTTTCATCGTCTCATAGCTTTGGACATCACGGGTCAGCGTGACGCCAACCTGTTCAAGGGGTGGGCGCCCGGCGCAGAAATCGTCCTCGATCACCCATTGGCGATAGTTCTCGTGCGATACGGGTGCTTGGTCATCGACGCCAAGTGCGTGGCATTGTGATATCACTTGGTCTGTTGTAGCAGGCACGATGCAATCCACCATTGAATTGGGGAATGCGCCGTTCTGGTCTATCCAGTCGGCCAGAGCAGGGTCAGACAGGCGTGCTAGACCGACAACGCAGTTCCTCAGGATAACGCCATTATCCTTAAGGTTATCGCAGCTCAGCGCGGTGAAGGGTTTGATGCCCTGCGCCCTGCGCTGCTTGAGCGCCGCAATGATCGCACCGAAGGCCGTGCGCGGCTGGTTTGGATTTGCTGCATCATGAAGAATTTCTTGGTGATCTGTGTCGAGGGCACCCGTGTTGGCATCTCGGTAATATCCACCTTCGGTCACTGTCAGAGACACAATCTTGATGGAAGGCTCGGACATCTTGCGGATCAACGCTGCATTGCCGGCCTCGACCGGAAGATAATCGATCATCGGACCAATTACCTCGGCGGACATCCCTTTCGGGTCCAGTTCGATCAATGTCGTCAAGCAGTCCTGCGCCAGCAGACGCCCTCGCATCTCGGAATCGTAGCTTCGCACACCGGCTCCGATGATTGCCCAGTCGTGGGCCTGACCTTGCTGCATCAACTGGTGGATATACCAAGCCTGATGCGCGCGGTGAAAATTCCCGAGACCGATATGGACAATGCCGGGCGTCAGGTCCGAGCACCTGTAAGATGGGGTCCTGACAGTTGTCGGCAGGTTTGAAAGGTTATCTCGCCTTAGATGTACTGCAGGATTTGCGTTTACCACAGGGTTCATCAGCTCATCCAGTTTCCGCCATCGACGTTATATGTCTGGGCGACAATGTACCTGGCTTCGTCAGAGGCCAGAAACACCGCCATCCCGGTCAGATCCTCTGCGCGACCCATCCGCCCATAGGGAACAGCTGCCGCCACTTCGCGTTTCTTTTGGCCGAGCGGTTTATCTTCATGTTTTGCAAAGAACGCATCAACGCCGTCCCAATGCTCGCCATCAACAACACCCGGAGCAATTGCGTTCACGTTGATCCCATGAGCGATCAGGTTCAGCCCTGCCGATTGGGTCAGCGATATGATCGCCGCCTTGCTGGCGCAGTAAACCGCGACCAAAGGTTCCCCCCTTCGCCCAGCCTGAGATGCCATGTTGATGATCCGACCTTTGGTCCCGTGCTCGATCATGTGCCGGGCGACCGCCTGCATCGTGAACAAAGCACCCGAGACGTTGATGTCAAACACGCGGTTGTAGTCTTCCCGCTCAATCTCAACGATTGGGGCGGCGGTGAAGATTGCCGCATTGTTGATCAGAATGTCGATAGGGCCGAAATGTGTAGCGGCTCTTGCGACGGCCTCATCTATGCTTTGTTGGTTTGTCACGTCCATCTCGATGGCGAATGCAACCTGACCCAATTCTGCGGCGGCGTCTTTCGCACGCTGGATGTCGATATCGGCGATGGCAACACGCGCGCCTTCTGCAACATAAGCTTTGGCAAAGGCCAATCCGATGCCTCGCGCAGCCCCGGTGATCAGGGCGGTTTTGCCTGCCAAGCGTGTCATTCGATCCGCAAGCCTTTCGCGTCAAACCGATGGATGACATCTGCACGCGGGGTCAGGTGAATTCGATCCCCATGGCGGAAGCCGACCTCACCATCTGCGCGGACGGTAATGGTTTCGGCCAGGCCGGTCTCGTGGACGTGAAAAAAGGTGTCCGATCCCAAGTGTTCTGAAACGCTGACGATCCCGGACCATTCACCTTCAGTCTCCGAAACCGCGATGTGTTCCGGGCGAATACCGATTGTTTGTGCACCGTGTTTCGTCGCCTCTGGTCCTTCGATGAAGTTCATTTTGGGCGAGCCGATGAACCCTGCAACAAATAAGTTGCGCGGCGTCCGATATAATTCAAGCGGGCTGCCGACCTGTTCGATCACACCGGCCTGAAGCACGACGATCTTGTCGGCCATTGTCATAGCTTCAACCTGATCGTGCGTCACGTAAATCATCGTTGTCGCCAGACGTTCGTGCAGTTCGCTGATCTCCAGCCGCATGCCAACGCGCAGCGCCGCGTCTAGGTTTGAAAGGGGCTCGTCGAACAGGAATGCCGCGGGCTCACGAACAATGGCGCGACCAATGGCAACGCGCTGGCGTTGCCCACCTGAAAGCTGCCCTGGGCGGCGGTCGAGATAATCGCTCAGGTTCAGGACGCTTGCCGCGCCTTCGACCCGCTTGTCGATTTCGGCCTGATCCAGCTTGGCCATACGCAAGGGAAAGGCGATGTTCTTGCGCACACTCATATGCGGGTACAGAGCATAAGACTGGAACACCATTGCCAGACCACGTTTGGCGGGCGGTACGTCGGTTGCATCCGCGCCATCAATGTCGATGGAGCCCGAAGTGATGTCCTCTAGCCCCGCAATGAGCCGCAACAGCGTGGACTTGCCACAACCAGAGGGCCCGACGAAGACGGTGAATTCACCGTCCTCGATAGTCAAATCTAGTGGTGGAATGACCTCTACATCACCGAAGCTTTTGGTCACTGACTTGAGTTGGATACGTCCCATAGTCGTCTTCCTTATTTCACAGCGCCGAAAGTCAGGCCGCGGACAAGTTGTTTCTGGCTGAACCAGCCAAGGATGAGGATTGGTGCGATCGCCATGGTCGATGCCGCGCTGAGCTTGGCGAAGAACAGGCCTTCGGGGCTGGAATAGCTGGCGATGAATGCGGTAAGCGGCGCTGCGTCAACGGCGGTCAGGTTGAGCGTCCAGAATGCCTCGTTCCAGGCAAGAATGAAGTTCAGTAACACGGTCGAGGCGATGCCGGGCACGGCCATGGGTGTCAACACATAGAGGATTTCCTCTTTCAGCGTGGCACCATCCATCCGGGCGGCTTCCAGAATCTCACCGGGGATTTCACGGAAATAGGTGTAAAGCATCCAGACGATGATCGGCAGGTTGATCAGCATCAGCACCACGACCAGCCCTCCGCGCGTGTCCAGTAGACCCAACCGGATGAACAGCAGATAGATCGGGTAGAGAACACCCACCGCGGGCAGCATCTTGGTGGACAGCATCCACAGCAGGATGTCCTTGGTACGCTTGGACGGCACGAAGGCCATGGCCCATGCTGCGGGCACTGCGATGATCACGCCCAGAATGGTTGATCCACCTGCGATGATCACCGAATTCCACAGGAACCGCATGTAATCCGAGCGTTCCTGTACGATTGCATAGTTCTCGAGCGTCCAATCGAAGTTCAGGAACAGCGGTGGGCTGGCGATCGCCTGAGCTTCGGTTTTGAAGCTGGTCAGGATCGTCCAGAGGATCGGGAAAAAGATCAGCAGACCAACGGCCCAGGCAAGGGCGGTGTTCAGCGATTTACGACGGGTTGTGACGGCGCGGGCCATGGTCGTTCCTCCTCACGCGTCCAGGTTTTTGCCGACGATGCGCATCAGGAAGATGGCAACGATATTGGCAAGGATGATGGCGTAGACACCTCCGGCTGATCCGAGGCCGACATTCTGGCTTTCCAGCACACGCTGGAAGATCAGGTAGGTGAGGGTGCGGGTGCCGAAGGCGCCGCCGGTGGTCACGAAGATTTCGGCGAAGATCGACAGAAGAAAGATCGTCTGGATCAGGATCACGATGGTTATCGCGCGGCTCAGATGTGGCAGGACGATGTGATAAAAGCGTTTCAGGACTGGCGCACCATCCATTTCGGCTGCTTCCAGCTGTTCACTGTCCAGTGACTGAATTGCGGTCAGCAGGATCAGTGTCGCGAAGGGTAGCCACTGCCATGAGACGATCATGATGATCGAAGTCATCGAGGCCTCGGATAGCCATGAGATCGGCTCGGCCCCGAAAAAGCGCCATAGATGGGCCAGCAACCCATTCACAGGATCCATGAACATGTTCTTCCACACCAACGCAGACACCGTGGGCATGACAAAGAAGGGAGCGATCACGAGGATACGGACAACGCCCTGACCCCACATGGGTTGATCCAGCAGCATCGCTAGTAGAATGCCTAGAATTACGGTGATCACCAAGACGCCGCCTACGATCATCAACGTCGATTGCACGGCGGGCCAGAAGGAGCTGGACGAGACGAACCGGACATAGTTGTCGAACCCGACCCAGCCCAAGTCGCCACCGCGAAGGGGCAGATATTTCTTGAAGGAAAAATACAGCGTCATCGTCAGGGGCACGAGCATCCAGCCAAGTAGCAGGACCACTGCGGGTGCCATCATCAGGCGCGCGACGGATCGGGAATGTTGAGTTGCCATGACGCAAACCCTCTCTGTTCAGGCATAACCAAAGCCTGCGAGAAAAACGCGAGTTGTGGAAGGGTAGAGCGGGGGGCAGACCTCTGCCCGCCCGCCGGGGAGGGATGCCTCAGTAGCCTGCGGCTTCCATTTCTTCGGTGGTGAAGGCCTGCGCTTTGGCGAGTGCTTCGTCCACTGACTGCTGTCCGGCATAAACTGCCGAGAACTCCTGACTTACTTGCGTAGCGATGCCGGCAAACTCGGGGATCGCGACGAACTGGATACCCGTGTATGGCGTCGGCTGTGCGCAGCAATTCTGTGGATCGGCCATCAGGATCGACTCTAAGGTCATGTTCGCAAAGGGAACTTCCTTGTAGTTCGGGTTCTCATAGAGCGAGGTTCGCGCGCCCGGCGGCACATTGGCCCAGCCTTCATTTTCGGCCACCAACTCAATGTAGTCTTTCGAGGTCGCCCATTCGATGAATTGCTTTGCCGCGTCCTCTTGCTGCGTGCCCGCTGGGATCGCTAGCGCCCAGGCCCACAACCAATTGGCGCGTTTATCTACGCCTTCCGAGTTCGGTGCCAGTGCAAAACCAACCTTGTCTGCCACTGTCGAGTCGTCAGGGTTGGTCACGAAGGACGCCGCGACGGTTGCGTCGATCCACATGCCACACTTGCCCTGCTGGAACAGCGACAGGTTTTCATTGAACCCATTGGTGGCGAAGCCCGCCGGGCCAGATTCATTCATCATGTCGACGAAGAAAGTGAGCGCTTCTTTCCATTCCGGCTGATCGAACTGGGGCTTCCAATCCTCGTCAAACCAGCGTGCGCCGAAGGAATTGCCTGTCACGGTGATAAAGGCGCCGCCTTCACCCCAACCAGCCTTGCCACGTAGGCAGATGCCGTTGATGTCATTGTCCCGATCCGTCATCGCAGCGGCAGCTTCGCGGATGAATTGCCAGGTCGGCGCGTCGGGCATTTCAAGGCCGGCCTGTTCCATCAGGTCAGTGCGGTACATGATCATCGAGCTTTCACCATAGAATGGCGCTGCGTACAGCGTCCCTTCATGGCTTAGGCCCCCCGCCATTGCGGGCAGAATGTCCCCGACATCGTAGTCTTCGGACAAACCATCAAGCGGAACCAACCAGCCATTCGCGCCCCAGATGGGCGTCTCGTACATGCCGATGGTCATGATGTCGAACTGACCGCCCTTGGTCGTGATGTCGGTGGTGACGCGCTGACGCAGCACGTTCTCTTCCAGCGTTACCCATTCGACGTCGATACCGGTCGCTTCGGTGAATTTGTCAGTATAGCCCTGCATCCGGATCATGTCGCCATTATTCACGGTGGCGATCGTGATAGATTGCGCGTGGGCTGCGGCCGTAGCGACGAATGTCAATGCAGTCGCCGCGCGAAGTGCGTGCTTCAGATACATCCCTGTCCTCCCTGAGCTTGGATGTCGTGCAGAGAGCGTAGAGCGTAAATTGTCGCGCCGTCAATAAAAACTTTACGCGCGTTAAAATTATCGAGTTATGCCGAATTCCTTAATACGAGCCGCGCAGGGAAAAGGGTTTCTGTTCGCGTCTCAAATTCTCCCCCGTTTTCAATGAGTTCGAACAGCGTTTCGACACTTCTTCCGGCCACGTTGTCGTAGTCATGCGCAGCTGTGGTCAGAGAAGGGCAGGTGAATTTTGCGAACGGATGATCGTCATTTGAGGCCACGCGCAGCGTGCAATCGTTCTTGCGTCCGACCCGAATCCCCTGTTCGTAACAGGCCGCAAGAAAGCCAATTGCCAGTCGGTCATTGCTGCATAGAACTGAATTCGTCCTCAATTGACGCTCGTCCAGAACCTTCAACGCGCCCCGGTGACCGATCTCTTCAAATGCCCAGCCTATGCCGTCGACTTTGATGATATGAGGCTCGAAACCGAGACGCTCCATCACCTCAACATAGGCTTTTCGACGTTTGTTGGCGTTCGGATTCGCAGGCGTACGCATTTCAAAGAAAGATGGCGGTTCGCCAGTGCGGGTCATGTATTCGACCGTTTGTGACACAAAACTGAAATTGTCCGACCCAACAAAGGCAGCCCCCAAACCATCCAGGTTGCTGTCAAATAAGACCGTTGGCACGTTGGCACAGAACTTCTCGATCGCGGATCTGTCCGAGATACGCCCCAAAGGGGCTAGCAAAACCCCGGCGGGTTTCAGGGATTGCAGGCCGTCCAGAATTTCGTTCTCGAGCTTTTGCTCGCCATGTGAGCTGAAGAGAGACGGTCGATAGCCCGCCGCGATGCAGGATTGTTCCAGATACCGTGCGATTTCTGCAAAGAAAGGGTCAGACAAATAGGGTACGACGATGCCGATATTCTTGGTCAGCTTTCGGTTTTGGTTCACCGCATAAATGTTAGGGCGGTAATCAAACCGTTCGAGCGCTTCTTCGATGCGCGCCCTTGTCGTCGGGCGAACACTTTCGGGATCATGGAAATATTTGGATACTGTGGGCCGCGAAATGCCGCTGAGGGCTGCGAACTCTTCCATGTTCTTAATCTTGGTCATGCTAGTCTGCCTGCGGATCATAGCCGCCTTGATCTTATCGTATCTTTACATATTCTTTGCGCGCGCTAAAAAATCAATAGCCAGACGGTCTCCGAGTAGTCGAATTGGGCGAGGGGTTTGAATGTATCTCGGGATCGATATCGGAACTTCGGCTGTCAAGCTTGCCTACGCGGATAGGGACCGGATTCTCGCGACATCTTCGGTGGGGATACAGACATCTTCACCCCAACCCGGCTGGTCTGAGCAGCACCCGGACCTTTGGTGGAAGGCGACAGTAGACGCTTTGAACCAACTTGTGGGCCGAATTGAGTTGTCCGAAATCAAGGCCGTCGGGTTGTCCGGTCAAATGCATGGAGCCGTTTTGCTGGACCGCGATCTGCGTCCGATCCGCCCGGCGATCCTTTGGAATGACAGCAGATCAGCACGCGAGTGTGATGCACTGCGTGCGGCCGAACCAAAGATTGGACAGATTGCGGGTGTCCTGCCCTTGCCAGGCTTTACCGCACCTAAGATTGCATGGCTTAGACAACATGAGCCCGAACATTACGGTCGACTTGCCCATATCCTGCTGCCCAAAGACTATATCGGCTTATGTCTGCATGGAGAATTGGCAACCGATACGTCCGATGCGGCCGGAACAATGTGGCTTGATCAGGCGTCGCGCAAATGGAATGCCGCTGTCGCCGAAGCCACATTTGTAAAGCCCGACTGGTTACCGCCAGTATTCGACGGTCAAACGGTTGTTGGGAAAGTGACCGCGCGAGCTGCGGCAGAGACAAGGCTGAAACCCGGTATTCCCGTCGTGACCGGAGGAGGGGACGCGGCAACAGGGGCGGTGTCATTGGGTGCTACCGAGCCAGGGCGTGGGTTCATCTCACTCGGGACATCCGGTCAGCTATTTGTGGCTAATCGAAGTTATAAGCCTAACCCTGAAAGCTATGTTCATGCTTTGGCACACACGCTGCCCGATCGTTGGTATCAAATGGCTGCGATGCTGAACGGGGCAAGGCCCATTTCATGGATTGGGGATCAGTTGGGGCTGACTTCTACCGAAGTTGTCGCGCTTGCTGAAACGGTCAACGGTGATCGCGTTCCGATTTTTCTGCCCTATCTGACGGGTGAACGCAGCCCGCACGGAGACCCACGTATTCGGGCCAGTTTCTTTGGACTGGAGGACTCAACAACGCGTGCTGACATCTGCCGCTCTGTAGTTGAGGCAATTGCGTTTTGCTTTGCCGATGCAGCGCTCAGTTTTGGTGACGCAATTGACGACCTGCCCGAATTGGCCGCCATAGGAGGCGGCAGCCGATCAGAATTGTTGCTTGGTTTGATCGCAACGGTGATTGGAAAACCCATTGTACGATCTGATGGGGCGGATTCCGGTCCGGCATATGGCGCAGCCCGGCTCGCGGCGTGTGGTCTCGGCGCGTTGACGAAAGCCGATTTGGCATATCACCCGCCCACAACCGAAGGGTTTGAACCCGCTGAAATGGCTGCACTTTCCGAGCGGTTGATGAAATTCCGCCGACTTTATTCTGCGGTTAAAGGTGTAAATTGATCGCACTAATAATCATCAGTATTTAGATCGTCCCCCGCGCTAGATGGACCTGCGTCGGTGAAGCAATAGGCATGACATGGATCGACGTATGGGAGGTGCAGATCATGCCGTCAATTTTCGGTAGGATTAGGTGCTGCGGATCTGAGTTTTGGGCTGAGCTATGGCTATCTTGATCACAATGAAATGCGTGATGTTAGAGACCCAGAGCCCCTCAGGAACAAATCTGCACCATTACAGCAAGAGCGAAAGGGGTTGCGAAGCAAAAACTCGTTATCGGCATAGCCATAGATTAATCCATGTTTCTTGGCGGTTGTTGATAGATACTCGTGGCCTTCAATCTTGTGCTCAGGCGGTAGCACATACTCCCTACCTGCGCGATCCGCTTGCCGTGATTGGTAGTCTTTTCGGGCGCTCGGAAGAACTCTTTCCAACACTTTTGACTGCGAAGCATTTTTTTCGATAGGCAGTTTCAATTACTCGACCGAAACGTGTTTCGCACCACAATCAGCGAATCCGCGAATTAGTTTTGCCGCGTCTTCTTCGTTGTCCGGTACAAGCGGCTGCAGCCTCGCCGAGACGGGAATCCCCAGCCTTACGAGTTCAGCCATCGCATTGAGTCGCTCGGAGACCGCCGGAAAGCAACACTTCTCTGCAGCTAGTGGTGATCGAGGTCCTTCGGGACCCGTCGTGTGAAGTAGAAGACCTCTGCATTCACAAATGAGAAGGGAACGGTTTTGTTCTCCAGCATGTACTACGCCCTTGATCAGCTCCGGTTAAAGCTGAAGGGAAACAGAAGTTTACCTGTTGGGAATGGTGCCCGGGGGCGGAATCGAACCACCGACACGAGGATTTTCAATCCACTGCTCTACCCCTGAGCTACCCGGGCACGGGAATGGCGTTTGCCATTGGGTGGAGGCCTTCTATGACTTGCCACAGGCAGTGTCCAGAGGCTTTTTGACATTTTTTCAATGCGGGCGAGACGTGGGGCTTTCGGTTGGTTCCGAGGTCGTCTCGGCGTCTTCTTCACGTTGCGATGGCACCGCATAAGAACCGTTTAGCCATTTTGCCAGATCGATATCCGCGCAGCGTTTGGAGCAGAATGGTCGAAAGGCCTGCTGGGTATCTTCTCCGCAGATCGGGCAGCTCATTTCAGAATCTCCGTCAATGGGATACGACCACGTTTGCGCTGTAGTTCGAAATGGCCAAGCGGGGTCCAACCGGCCAAAATCGTCTCGTCAGGATCGGACTTGAATGCCGACCGCAAGGCCGATTCGAAACCCCTCCGGTCTTTCTTGGGCATCGGTGCAAGGTCCAGAGTGATCTGCCCCCCCAACCCGCGCACGCGCAGGGCGCGCGGCAGGGCTTTGGCGCAGGCGAAGTTAGCTTTGGTTCCCGCCGCGAGAGATGTGTCGGCGCCGGTGTTCACATCCACCGCAACCAGCGCGCGGGTCGGTTGGATATAGAGGTGTCCTCCACCGGGAAGCGCTTCGGAAATCCCCTTTGCTGCATCGAGCGCATCAACGACACCGTGGTCCTCAAATCCGCCGGATGCGGTCACGACCTCGGCCGGGTCCGTCCAATCACGCCAGGCCAGGATATGCGGACCATCGCCCTCGCTCAGCAATTCTGGTTCACTGCCCGTATCAGCCAATACCTGCTCGGCAAGTACCAGCATGGCTGAGATATCTTCAGCGATTTCATCTGCATCCGCCGCCTGACAGCACGAGCGCAGGATCAGGCCGTGCGTGCTGTTTCCCATTTGCTCATGCGCGATTTCGAGAAGTTGGTCGCGCATATCTTCATCACGGATTCGGCGCGAGATGTTCAGGCCGGGCGCGTCAGGTGTCACGATCGCAAAGCGGCTTTTGAACAAAATACGATTCGAGACGGGTATGGCTTTGCCGGGCTCGGCATATCCAGTCACCTGCACCAGTAGCAAAGCACCGGGCGACAACCCTTTGACTTGCCTCAGAAAAGCCGGGCCGTCGGGTGTGGTGAGAAACATGCCGCCCTGACCTTTGACCGGGCGATCGGCGCGGGCGCGGTAGATCGTACCTGGCGCAGGGGCATCTGTGGCGATCAGGAAATCGTCGAGAACACCATCCACCATCAGAGCTGCAGCTTCGCGTCCCTGAATATGATCCAGAATGATGGTACGACCCTTCATGAAACCTCGCGATATAAGGGATAGCCGATGCCTTGCAGCAGTGCAGCAGTTTCGGACAGGGGTAGGCCGACAATACCGGTGAACGAGCCTGAAATCCACGGGATGAACGCACCGGCAGGACCTTGTATTGCATAGGCTCCGGCCTTGCCCTGCCAGTCATCCGTCGCAAGATAGGCATTGATTTCGCTGTCGGACAGACGTTTCACTTTTACCTGAGAAACCACATCACGCTGGAGGATTTTAGCCCCGCTCCGCACAGCGACCGAAGTGATCACCCGATGGCGTCGGCCGGACAGGGCGTGCAGAAACTCTGCAGCTTGTCCCGCGTCTTCGGGTTTGCCAAGAATGCGGCGACCCAGTGCGACCGTAGTGTCAGCACATAAGGTGATATCATCGCTATCAGCTTGAACAGCCTGAACTTTTTGCCGGGTAATGCGGCTGCAATAGGGGGCTGGCAGTTCGCCATTCAGCGGCGTTTCATCGATATCCGGCGGACGGATCGCATCGGGCCGAACGCCAAGCTGCGCCAGCAGGTCCAGCCGCCGCGGGCTGCCCGATCCGAGGATAAACGCCATGTACGAAGCGTTACTTGAAGCGATAGTTGATCCGACCCTTGGTCAGATCATATGGGGTCATTTCGACCTGAACTTTGTCGCCGGCCAGAACACGGATGCGGTTCTTGCGCATCTTGCCTGCCGTATGTGCGATGATCTCATGGCCGTTTTCCAGCTCGACCCGAAACGTCGCATTAGGCAGGAGTTCCTTCACGACACCGGGAAATTCGAGCGTATCTTCCTTGGCCATGTTGTCTCCATCATTAGGTTGCACCTGCAGAATCTGCAGATCGTGCGCTTAAATGAGCCTATTTCGGCCTTATTTCAAGGGCGAAGTCACCTAAAGGGGTGATATTGTGACTGAATCGACCCGAGCGTCTTGCTCGGTCCAGTGCGTGCGGTTCAACACCCACCCGTCTGCGCGGACGTTTGCAATTGTGGACAGGTCGGCCTCGGCATAGGTCCAGCCGGCGGTATTCAGCGTGCCCTCGGCAAGCACTCCCGTCGGTGGGAACCCGATATCGGGCGGGCCAAACACGCCACCCATGCCGGTATTCATGTCGACTGCTTCGGACCATTCATTGCCGCCAACTAACGATGACATTACCGTAACGCATTGATTTTCAAGGGCACGAGACATGGCGCCGATCCGCACACGCCAATACCCGGACAGGGCTTCGGTGCAGGATGGTACGAGGATCAAGTCGGCCTCGCTCAGGGCCCGACCCAAGAGAGGGAACTCACTGTCATAGCAGATCAGAACGCCGATTTTACCCAATGCGGTATCAAACAGTTTCAACGAACCGCCCGGGGCGATGTCCCAGGCCTCGCGTTCAAACCGTGTCATGATCTGCTTGTCCTGATGATCGAGACGACCGTCAGGAGCGTAGAACACTGCGCGGTTCACCGGGCGCCCTGGTCCGTCGATGACCGGGGCGGAAGCCCCCAGAATGTATGTGTTGTACATCTTTGCAAGGCGCGAATGCACAACTTGTACATCTTCCATCCGGTCGGAAACCGCCCGGATTGAGCGTTCGAGATCACCGGCCACCTTAGGGCCGTCGAGCGTCGACAACTCCATTGCGCCATATTCGGGAAAGACCAGAAGGTCGGCACCTTGTCCTGCGGCCTCGGAAACCCATGCCTCAAGCTTGTCTTCATATTGAGCCCAACTATCGAGCCAATCGAGGTCGTAGGCGGCGGTGGCGATTTTCATTCCCGAGTCCTATGTCTGGTCGCTGCGCGACACTAGAACAGCAGATCGTCCAGGGCTACTGCAATCGCGGCACGGGTGGTTCTGAAACCTATGTTGCGACTTACTGTTTCGAGGCGGGTGTGTGTTTATTGGCAGGCTTTCTCGGCCGCCGGTGCAGAGATTGCATCGAATGGCTGATCAGAGGTCGATTTGACCTATCGAAGAACCTGAACGAAACAGGCAAGGAACTCCACCTCGGGCATCAACTTTGCAACTTCTTCAAGCGCGCGAAGGGGCAGTTTTACATCAAGAACATTGGCCCCGGGGATATCGACTCACAGAAACAAGGCGTTGTCATTTGTAACGGCATCGTGCACCAAGGATGCGGCCAGAAGGGCAAATCCGGGGATCAGGTATGTCGTCGATCCGGTCGGTCAGGCTGGTTTGCGAAATCCCGAAAAAGCGGTGAAACGCCTTGTCCAGACCTTCGTGAATCTCGAACCCTTCATCGAAAGCGAGGAAGGCGAACCCCAGTGTAATCAGCAGCCAGATAATATGCTTGCGTTGCAGGAAAACCTGAAAATTAGCCAAGGCGACTTAATGGACGCGATCAGGCTGTCGCAAAACGGTCACTAACACGCGCTCTGATCTTCGGTAAACTGCGGCTCAATCGGGGCTTCAAGTTCATTTTGGGTGTGGATGTCGGGCTTGATTACCGGATCGGATCACTCGGGATTTTCCGCACGGAACAGGGCCCATGCGTCCTGCGAGGTGCCGTCCGGCTTGGTGCATATACCCACCTGACCCGAACCAGTGTCTTTGATCTTGTAGCTGCCGCCGATCTCAAGGCAGTAGGCTGCTGCTGGGTTCACCACCTGATGCGTTTTTCCATGTGCCTTGCGGTACAGCTCCCATGCATCGGCGGACGTACCGTCGCTCAGTGCGCAGCGAGACGTGGTCAGGTCATATTCGCCTCCAATTGAGCCACAGTACACGGCGGCGGGATTTGCAAGGCCGACCGGCTTGCTGCCATCTGCGCCCGCATGGTGTTCGCGAAAATAGGTCCAGGCATCGATCCGGGTGCCGTCGGGCAATTGGCAGATACCGCTCTGACCGTCCGGGCCGTCATGTATACCGTAGAGCCCGCCTTGCGCGATGCAATATGTTGCCGCGGGATTGGCCAGACCGGTGTTAGCAGAGCTTGCGGCGGGCAGGGCCATTGAAAAGGCCATCGTCAGGGCCGCAATCGGGCCTGCGGAATTCAATAGATGCTTTGTCATGGTCACCTCGCAACATTGTGGACAGGGCAGGTTCTGAGGATTTTCGCCGTTTTGCAGATCGATCCGGTCCTGCGCGGATACTTGGATCAGAGTTGTTCCACCTTGATCGAGTCTGCGGGATAAAAGGCCAGGTGATCCTTGATTTCGGCCACCGCGTCGATCGGGTTTTCATAACTCCAAGCGGCGTTTTCGGTGACTGAGGATTTGTTTACGATCGAGAAATGCGTGGCGTCTCCCTTGCCTGCGCATTGGGTGACTTTGTTGGTCCGATCCAGAAAGGCCATCGCAATGTCCGCACGCGGGAAGTAGATAACCGGGTCTTTGTCGCCTTCCAGAAGTTCCAGCGCGTTGTTGGTTTCACCCAAAATCGCGCCGCCTGAACGGACGCTCCATTTGCCCGGTGCTTTGCGGATCGTGATGGTGTCTGTCATTCCTGTTCCTTCCCTCGTCGTGTCAGGGCTTCTCCTCTGCCCAAACTATGTAACAATCCGGTGTCAGACCGGTGCGGTTGCGGCATCCAACCACAGTTGAGCGGCGTCGCCCAGCCTTGGCCGGACTTTTTCCGCGACGTCGCGGTGATAGGCGTTCAGCCAAGCACGTTCCTCTCGTGTCAGCATATCGACTACAATCAAACGCCTGTCGATTGGGACATAAGTCAGCGTACGCCAGTTCAGCATGGCGCGTTCATCGTCACCGCTGGGCAGGTTTGGGGCCTCTTCCACTACGACAAGGTTCTCAAGCCGGATGCCAAAAGCACCCTCGCGGTAATATCCCGGCTCGTTCGACAGGATCATACCCGGCTCAAGCGGGACATGGCTGACCCGAGACAGGCGCTGAGGGCCCTCATGCACGCTGAGATAGGTACCGACCCCATGACCAACCCCATGGTTGAAATCCTGCCCGGCCAGCCACAGCTGCAGCCGCGCTACGCATTCGATATCGCGTCCTGCCAAGCCAACAGGCCAGCGTAGCATCGACATGGCGATCATGCCTTTGAGGACGCGTGTAAAGCAGGCCTTCTCCTCATCCCCAACATCGCCGATTGCAATTGTGCGGGTGATATCGGTGGTGCCGTCCAGATATTGCCCACCGCTGTCCAGCACCAGCAGGTGACCGTTTTCCAGCCTGCTGTCGGTTTCCTCGGTCACGCGATAATGCATGATGGCCCCGTTCGGCCCGGTGCCCGCGATGGTGTCGAATGAGATATCCTGCAGCGCGTTGTCCCGGCGGCGGCTTTCTTCCAGCCGCGTTACTACCTGTGTCTCGGTCAGGGTGCCGGGCTTCTGCGCGTCTAGCCAACACAGCAGTTCGATCACCGCTGCGGCATCTCGCAGATGTGCCTCGGCCGTGCCTGCGATTTCGGCCGGGTTCTTGCGGGCTTTGGGCAGGGCGCAGGGATCGCCGCCATCGACCATACGGTCCCCCAACGCATCTGCTATGATCTGCGGAACCGTTCCCGGATCGACCTGTACCCTGCCTTCAAGTGCCTCAACCGCTGTCAGGAACGCGTCGGGTTGGTGTTGGGTGACCTGCGGGCCCAGATGATCCCCGATCCCGGTCAGTTTGGCAGCGGCCATGAACAGATCCACCCGCCCATCACCGTGCAGGATGGCAAAGCCATGGGCCACAGGGTTGTATGCGATGTCCGCGCCGCGGATATTCAACAGCCACATGATCGAATCCGGCAAGGTGATCACCGCTGCCGCGCGATCTGCGCTCTGCAGGTCACTCGCGAGGCGCTTGATTTTGCGCTCGGCGCTTTCACCTGCAAATTCAATCGGATGTGCCCTGACAGGATTCATCGGAGGGTCGGGTTGATCCGCCCAAATTCGGTCTACAAGGTTATCACAGCGCACCAGTTCGACGCCGCTGCCTTCAAGCTCTTTCTGTGCAGACGAAATCTGTCCTGCAGCGTGGAGCCACGGATCAAACCCGACTTTGCCGCCATTTGGCAATTGCTCTTTCAACCACGCGCTCAGGCTGACATCTGGCCATGGGACCGGCGTGTAATCCTGTGCGACCTGGGCCTTTACCTGAGTGCGATAGCGCCCGTCGATGAAAACCCCGGCAATGTCCGTGAGCGCCGCGCAAAACCCCGCAGAACCGGTGAACCCGGTAAGCCAGGCCAGCCTTTCATCCCGAGGGGCCACATATTCACCCTGATGCGCATCCGCACGCGGGATCAGGAAGCCCTGCAGGCCTTCGCGCGCCAGCTCGTCCCGCAAAGCGGCCAGTCGTGGTGGGCCTTGCTCGGGGCGTGCGGTCACTTCGAAACTCTGGAACATGGGCGGCCTCATTCGTCGGTCTTGCTGCGCGCAAACCTGCGGCCTGCGGTAGGAAATGTCCAGCGCCTCGGCGCACACTATTCTTCTGTCTCAAGAAAGCGTTGAATGGCCTGGATATACGGGTTGTAGGCCTCATTTCCAGGCAATGGTATCTGGTTGCCGGTCTCAAGGATCACAAGCGAGGCATTGGGGATTCCAGCCGCCAGTTTGCGCGCCTCGGACAGGGGGTGAACGGCTGTGTGCCGCCCGTGCAGAACCAGAGTGGGGCATTGCACCATCGGAAGAAGTTGCAGCACCGAGGTGCTATTGGCGATGTCACGGTAGTGAAGTCTTTCCTCGCTTGAATAAAGTGTCTGCAATTCATTGACCATGTGCCGAACGCTATCCAGCGGACCTTCTGGAAAATAGCTGAATTCAGCGCCCATAGCATAGCCGCTGCCCGGCGTGTTCCAGCCTTCCGCGATCAGTGACCGGATCGAGTCGGGTTGTTTGGTATCTTCCCGGTAATCTCGCCCTTCTGCCCATCCGCCGGAGATAATCAGCTTGTCAATCCGCTCGGGGTGCCTTGCGGCGAAGTGTAGGGCAGGGAAGGTGCCGCCCATTTCACCGAGAATGGAAAAGCGGTCAAACCCCGCTGCATTCACGACGGTCAGGATTTCTTCTATTCTGCGGTCATACACCGCCTGATGATCGATGTTTGAGCTGACGTCATTGTCCTTGTTGTAGCGTAACAGGCGGAAACGGTTTGCCATGTCCTGCAACCGGGTACGCTCGGACGGGATGCGCCATTCCGCCTCCAGATCGTGCACGACCGAACCGATGCGCAGCACCGGCAACCCATCACCGGAAAGCGTGTATGGAACAGCGCGGCCCTTCGCACCGCGCGCGTAACGCAGCCGTTGCGTATGGTTTTCTACGCCTGAATCGGTGTCGGCGTCACAGGTCACATCCGCCGCCATTTGCAACCCGCGCCGTACGACTGTCCGAATGATCCGTTGCGCTTTGCCATCATCGCCGACTGCTTTACGCGCCGCTGCGATACGTGCGCTGATGGTAGAATCCGAGACAAAGCGGCCACTCCATACCCGCGCGATGATCTCGTCCCGGGGCACCAGCTTACCTGGGTGCTGGGCCAAGAGGACCAACAGATCGAATACCTGAGGTTCGATTGCGACGGGCTCACCCCGGCGGGTCAGGACGTGTCGATCCACATCCAGAATACAGTCTGCAAACTCATAGCGCATGCGGCAAATACACTCCGTTTCTCGCGGAACGACAAGGTTCAACAACAATCTCAAGGGTTTCTAGGGCGTATCTCAGGACCAGCTACAAGCAGGCCGGGCAGGGTTGGGACACTATCCAAGCAGATAAACAGGAGAACGAATGATGTTCCTGCCCTTCGATATAGCGCTTATGCGCTATCCGTTGCGCCACCATAAGCAAAGTCGCCTTCAGCGGTGCAAAAACTGGCTTGGATGGCACTAAGTCTGCACTGTCGAAGCAGGGCCGTCAACTGGCCCGCTTCATCCCCATCACGCGCGCGCGGGCGCGCGGGTCGCTGTCGAACAGTGCGGCCAACTGCTCGGTCATAGCACCTGCAAGCTGCTCGACATCGGTGATCGTGACGGCGCGGTCATAATAGCGCGTCACGTCGTGGCCGATGCCGATGGCCAGTAGTTCTACCATCTTGCGTTTTTCGACCATGGCGATCACGTCGCGCAGGTGCTTTTCCAGATAGTTTGCCGGGTTCACGCTAAGCGTGGAATCATCCACCGGCGCGCCGTCCGAGATCACCATCAGGATCTTGCGGGCCTCACGCCGCGCGAGCATCCGGCGATGCGCCCATTCCAACGCTTCACCGTCGATGTTTTCCTTCAGCAGGCCCTCTTTCATCATCAGACCCAGATTGGGTCGCGCGCGACGCCATGGGGCATCGGCGCCTTTGTAGATGATGTGGCGCAGATCGTTCAGTCGCCCCGGTTGTTGCGGGCGGCCATCGTTCAGCCACGCCTCGCGCGCCTGACCGCCTTTCCAGGCCCGGGTGGTAAAGCCCAGAATCTCGACCTTGACGTTGCAACGTTCCAGCGTCCGCGCCAGGACATCTGCACAGATCGCGGCAATCGAGATCGGACGGCCCCGCATCGAGCCGGAATTGTCCAGAAGCAGCGTCACCACTGTATCGCGGAATTCGGTATCTTTTTCGACCTTGAAGCTTAGCGGCGTGGTCGGGTTGGCCACGACGCGCGCCAGACGTCCGGCATCCAGAATGCCTTCCTCGCGGTCGAATTCCCAAGACCGGTTCTGCTGTGCCTGCAAGCGGCGTTGCAGCTTGTTGGCGAGACGGCTGACCGCACCTTTCAGCGGCTCCAACTGCTGATCCAGATACGCACGTAGGCGCTCCAGCTCTGCCGGTTCCGCCAAATCTTCAGCTGCGATCTCTTCGTCGTGGGTGTTCAGATAGACCTTGTAATCCGGGTCCGCCTCGGACGCAGGTGGCGGGGCAGGCGGTTCTAGCGGAGCCTCGCCCTCGGGCATTTCAGCCTCATCGCCCATCTCATCCTCGGCCATCTCGTCCATCGAGACCTGGGCTTGAGACTGGTCCTGCTGTTCTTCCTGAGTTTGCTCAGGCGTCGCGTCGGCGTCCTGTTCGTCCTGATCATCCTGCCCGGTGCTGTCGGGATCGGGCTGCTCTTCGGCGTCTTCTTCGGCCTGATCTTCCTGTTCGTCGTCCAGTTCATCCGGGTCATCACCCAGCTGATCGCCGTAACCCAGGTCTTTGATCATCTGTCGGGCGAATTTGGCAAATTCGGCCTGGTCCGAAAGGATTTCGTCAAGATTTTCCAGCGTCCCGCCGGCCTGTTCCTCGATAAATCCGCGCCACAGGTTCATGACATTCTCGGCGGCAGGCGGCATGTCGCGGCCCGTGGCCAGATGCCGGATCAGATAGCCCGCCGCCACAGCCAATGGCGCATCCGCAGGCTGTTTGCACTGATCATAGCCGCGCCGGATCGCCTCATGCCCGATCTTGACGTCGATATTCGACGCGGTGCCGGGCATGTCCCGCGCACCCATCGCCTCGCACCGGGCGGTCTCCATCGCCTCATAAAGATCCCGCGCCATATCACCTGGAGGGGCATATCGCGCATGGGTCGCGTCATCATGATATTTGCGTTGTAAAGCTAATGCGTCTGCCGTCCCGCGCGCCAACAGAACCTCTTCGCGCGTCATCCGGCGTGAGACCTGCGGCAAACGCATCGACTCGCCCGACAGGCCCGATGGATCAACAGTGTAGCTCACCGACAATTCGGGGTCGTCGGCCATAACTTTAGTAGCCTCGGCCAGAGCCTTCTTGAACGGATCAGCAGGATTGTCGTTCTTCTGCACCATGTTCAATCGCCCTTTGTGTTGCAGTGACCCGCCGCATCAATGCGAAACCGGATCCCCCTTCATCTGGCCAAAAATACCTCCGCCGGAGGCATTGCGCCCCGCAGGGCGCAATTCATATTGCTTAGCCCAAGCTCGCGCTCGCCGCGCTTTCCGGCAGTTCCTCATCAAAGCAGCGCTGATAGAACTCAGCAACCGTCTGGCGCTCTAGCTCGTCACATTTGTTCAGGAACGACAGGCGGAAGGCATAGCCGATGTTGCGGAAGATTTCTGCGTTTTGGGCCCAGTTGATCACGGTCCGGGGGCTCATGACGGTCGACAGATCGCCGTTCATGAAGGCGGTCCGGGTCAGGTCGGCGACGGTGACCATCTGGCTGACGGTCTTGCGGCCCTCGGCGGTGTTGTAATGCGGCGCTTTCGACAGAACGATCATCGTCTCGGCATCGTGGCTGAGATAGTTCAGCGTCGAAACCAGCGACCAGCGGTCCATCTGCGCCTGGTTGATCTGCTGTGTACCGTGATAGAGGCCGGTGGTGTCGCCCAGACCCACGGTGTTGGCGGTGGCAAACAGGCGGAAGTTCGGGTTCGGTGTGATGATCTCGTTCTGGTCCAGCAAGGTCAGCTTGCCGTCATGCTCCAGCACGCGCTGGATCACGAACATCACATCCGCACGGCCCGCGTCGTATTCGTCGAAGACGATGGCAACGGGGTTGCGCAGCGCCCAGGGCAGGATGCCTTCGTGGAATTCAGTGACCTGCTTGCCGTCGCGCAGTTTGATCGCGTCCTTACCAATCAGGTCGATCCGGCTGATATGGCTGTCGAGGTTCACGCGCACGGCAGGCCAGTTCAGACGGGCTGCAACCTGTTCGATATGGGTCGATTTCCCGGTGCCGTGATAGCCCTGAATCATCACCCGGCGGTTATGGGTAAAGCCCGCAAGAATCGCCAGCGTGGTTTCGGGATCGAACTTGTAGGTCGGATCGATCACCGGCACGCGGTCGCTGCGTTCGGCAAAGCCTTTGACTGCCATATCGCTGTCAATGCCAAACACCTCGCGAACCGAAATGTCCTCGGTGGGTTTTGCGTTGATGTCGATCGATCCGTCAGCCATGCGCCTTGTCCTTATCCTTTGGCCCGTTCACCGGGTTTGAACCCGTGTGTGGTGCAACATATTGCGGGCAAGGGCAAGGGAAAGAGGTGACCGGATCACGTTAGCCAGATGTTTCTTTGAAACTGGCCTTATGCTGGCGCGGGTTCTAGTGAAAATCCCGGCTTGGGAACAGACGCTTGGCCTGTTCGCGCGGATGGCGGGCGCTTGGGCCGTTCTGCCGGGGGCGCGGGGTGTCATCCGCTTGCGGTTGGGTGATGCCGATGGCCTCATCCAGCGGATGCCCAAGCTCGGACAGTTTATGCGACATATCGGTGATTTCCTGCGCGATCAGATGCACAACGATTCCCTCGCGTTGCAGATATCCACGGACCTGCAGCAACCGCCCGCCCATCACGATGCGGCGAAAGCGTTCATAGACCTTGGGCCAGACAACCACATTGCTGACCCCGGTTTCATCTTCAAGCGTCAGAAAGATCACGCCCGAGGCGGTTCCCGGCCGTTGGCGCGTGATCACCAGCCCGCAGACGCTGTAGCGGCCCAGCGGGATGTCCTGCAGCGTGGCATGCGGCACAAGGCCGGGGATGGATGGGCGCAACAGCTCCATCGGGTGCGAGCGTAGGGTCAGACGGGTCGAGACGTAGTCTTCGACAACCTCCTCGCCCAGATGCATCACCGGCAGGTTGACCTGCGGCTCATTGATGCTTTCGCCATCGATAGGGTCATTGAACAGCGGCAGAGCGGTCCGGCTGCGGATGGCTTTGACATGCCACAGGGCGTCGCGCCGGGTCAGGTCCATGCCGGAGTACGCATCCGCCTCGGCCAGACGGGTCAGCACATCCGGGCGCAATCCGGCCCGCAGCCACAGCGTTTCGGGGTCCGGATACCCATTGCCCCGCGCGGCCACGATCCAATCCGCGTCCTCCTGCTTGAACCCCTTGATCTGGCGAAAACCCAGCCGCAGGGCCAGAGCCCCATCGGCGCGGCGTTCCAGCAGATTGTCCCAGGTCGAGGCGTTTACGCAGACCGGGCGGATCTCGACCCCATGCTCGCGCGCGTCGCGCACGATCTGGGCGGGGGCATAAAACCCCATGGGCTGCGAGTTCAGTAGCGCGCAGGCAAAGATCGCCGGGTGGTGGCATTTCATCCAGGCCGAGACATAGGCCAGCATCGCAAAAGCCGCTGCGTGGCTTTCGGGAAAGCCGTAATCGGCAAAGCCTTCGATCTGGCCAAAGCAGCGGTCGGCGACCTCGGGCGTATAGCCGTTGTTCAGCATCCCCGCGATGAACTTGTCACGATATGTGCCAATCGTCCCCATGCGCCGGAACGAGGCCAGCGAGCGGCGCAGGTGATCCGCCTCTTCCGCCGAAAACCCTGCACCAACCACGGCGATTTGCAGGGCCTGTTCCTGAAACAGCGGCACGCCCAGCGTGCGCCGCGTCACCTCTTCCAAGGCAGGGCCGAAGGGTTCGGATTTTTCCAGCCCGTTGCGCCGTCGGATATAGGGCTGCACCATATCGCCCTGGATAGGGCCGGGGCGGACGATGGCAACCTCGATCACCAGATCGTAGAATTCGCGCGGTCGCATCCGGGGCAGGAAATTCATTTGTGCCCGGCTTTCGACCTGAAACACGCCCACCGCATCAGCGGCACACAGCATGTCATAGGTCGCCGTGTCCTCTTGCGGGACGGTCGCGATGCTGAGGGTTTCGCTGTTGTGCTGTTGCATCAAGTCAAACGCCTTGCGGATGCAACTGAGCATCCCCAGCCCCAATATATCCACCTTCAGAATGCCAAGCGCGTCGATGTCATCCTTGTCCCATTCGATCACGGTGCGGTCTTCCATCGCGGCGTTTTCGATCGGGCATAGCTCATCCAGCCGCCCTTTGGTGATGACGAACCCGCCCACATGCTGCGACAGATGGCGCGGGAAGCCGATGATCTCGCCAATCAGGCGAACCGTCTGCATCAGGCGCCGATCTTTGAGGTCGAGGCCCAGTTCCTGCAACCTCTCAGCATCAACGCCACCATTGCTCATCCCCCAGATCTGGCCGGACAGACCTGCGGTGACGTCCTGAGACAGGCCCATCACCTTGCCCACCTCGCGGATTGCCGCGCGAGATCGGAAATGGATGACCGTGGCACAGAGGCCCGCGCGGTGGCGGCCATATTTCTCATAAATCCACTGGATCACCTCTTCGCGCCGCTCGTGTTCGAAATCCACGTCGATATCCGGCGGCTCGCCTCGGTACTTCGAGACAAAACGCTCGAACACCATGGCGATCATGTCGGGGCTGACATCGGTGATGCCCAGCAGATAACACAGGATCGAATTGGCGGCTGATCCGCGCCCCTGACACAGAATGCCTTGCGAGCGGGCGAATTGCACAATGTCATGCACGGTCAGGAAATAGGCCGGGAAATCCAGATCGGCGACCAGGGCCAGTTCCTTTTTCATCAGGTTGACGGCCTTCTCGGTTGGGCCATCTGGATAGCGCCGTTTCAACCCCTCGCGCGCCAGACGTTCCAGTCGCGCCAGCGGGGTCTCGGTGCTGGCGATCTCGTCTGGGTATTCATAAGACAGCTCGCTCAGGTCAAAGCTGCAGCGGTCGGCGATTTCCAACGTGCGGCGCAGTGCGCCGGGGTGATCCTGAAACAGCCGAGCCATATCCGCGTAGCCTTTCAGCCGCCGCTCGGCATTGGGCAGGGCGCGGGTGCCGATCTGGTCAATCGTGATGTGTTCGCGCATGCAGGTCAGCACATCGGCCAGTTGGCGGCGGTTGCCACGGTGCATCAGCACATCGCCTACCGCCACCATGGGGGCCGAGGCCCGCAGCGCCGCCTGCGCACAGGCCGCCAGATAGGCCCGGTCACTGCCGTCATAACGCGGTACGGCCCCCAGAAAGACCGCGTTGGGAAACTGCCGCCGGACGGTCTGAATGTCGGGGATGGCCTGTTTCAACCCTGACTGAGGCAGCGCGATCAGGATCATCCCCTGACAGGCCGCCAGCATGTCTTTCAAATCCAGATGACAGTCGCCTTTCTCGGCCCGTCGCTTGCCCAGCGTCAGCAGCCGGGTCAGTCGCTGATAGGCGGCGCGGTCGCGGGGCAGGGCCAGCCAGTGCACCGCGCTGTCGCGCAGAACCAGACGGCAGCCAACGATCAGCTTGGGCAGGGCGGGCACGTCCGGTTTGTCGATCGGCTGCAGATGCCCGACCTCTTGCCGGGATGAGGAATCGAGCCGGTGTTGCGAGCGGATTTGAACCGCGCCTTCCGCCTCGCGCCGCAGCTCTTTCAATGCGCTCCAACCCCGGACCACCCCGGCCAGTGAGTTCCGGTCGGTGATCGCGATGGCCTTCAGGCCCAGCTCTGCCGCGCGGGTCACCAGCTCTTCTGGGTGCGAGGCTCCGGTCAGGAAGGTGAAATTGGTGGTCACGCACAACTCGGCATAGCCGGGGTCCTGCGCGTGTGAGCTGGGCGGGTTCGGTTTGCTCATGCGAATTCCCCATGCACGAACCATCCCGGATTCTGCGGCGTGTAATACAGCCACAATCGCCGCCCCTGTCGCGTTTCAACCTGCCAGTAATCGCGCAAGCCCGTGCGCCAGTTCTCATCTTCCAGCCACCATTCGGGGCAGATGCGTTCGGGGCCGGTTGAGCGGCCTGTGGTCAGCGACATGCGTCGCCAGCGAAAGCGGCGCGGCGGGTGTGGGCCCGATCCGGCGATGGGTTCTGGCGGAAACAGCTGCAGGGGGCGGGGGCGCAGGGCGACCCACCCGCCTGCAGGGTCGGAATAGGCGGCGGGCGAGATGATGAAGCTGCGTTCGGGGATATGGCTTTGCGCGGGCAGCAGGCGGTGGACCTGTTCCAGCCCGATCCGGGTGCCGATGCGGGTGATCAGGTCATCCAGTTGATCTTTGCCCCGGCTTGCGGCGCGGCTGATCTGGCGCACCGGCAGGGGTTCCACCAGCGTAGCCTCCAGCCGCAGCTGATCGACGCCAAAGCCTGCATCCACCTCGGTCAGTCCACGCTCGAACAGGGGCAGGATGCGATATGGATCACGCAGAGGGCGAGCCAGCCGCAGTTCGACCTGCTGATGATCCTGATCCACCCGGCGCAAGGTCATGCACAGCTTGCGGGCGCCCATTTCCTGCGCTTTCAGCTTGTCGCAGAGCCGTTCCAGCAGCCGTTCCGCCCCGGCCATCATGTCGGACAGCAGGCCAATAGGCTCGGGCAGGGTCATGCGCACGCCGTAATGGGGCGGATCGGCCAGCGGTGTGATCTGTTCGGGCTGATCCCCCAGCGCCTGATCCAGCCGCATCAGCACCTCGGGGCCAAAGCGGCGTGTCAGCGGCGCGCGGGGGGTTTGCGCCAGCTCACCAATCCGGCGCAGGCCCAGTCGTTGCAGCGCGACCGAGGTATCCTCATCCAGCCGCAGCGCCGCCACCGGCAGGGCACGGATGGCCTTCAGCGTATCCTGGGTCGCAACCCCTTCGCCATAATGTGCCAAGGCCCAGGCCGCGCCGCGCGTCGGGGCCAGACCGATCTGCACCGCCAGCCCGGCGCGGGCCAGACGCCTGCGCATATCCGTCAGCATCATCTCTTCCCCGCCCGCAAGATGCGCCGATCCTGTGATGTCCAGAACCAGCCCATCTTCGCCCTCCAGCCCGACCCAGGGGCAATAGCGCGTGGCCCAGCGGCGCAGGGCGTGCAGAAACCGCTGATCCCCTTGCGGATCGGCGGGATGGCTTTGCAGATCGGGGCAAAAGGCGCGGGCATCGGAATAGGGCATGCCGCAATGCAGGCCCTGCCGCTGGGCCTGCACATTCAGGCAATACACCCGGTTTGCATTATTCTGTTTCAGCGTCAGAACAAACGGCCCATCCACCGGGCGCACACGCAAAGCCCGGTCGCTTGCCAGCCGGGGAAACCAGAGTGAAACGATGCGGCGCTGTATCCCGCCGAACATATAAAACCCCCAAATGTTCTACATTTGTTCTTATATGTTCTTGACCCTCAAAGAGTCGAGTCCTTGAGGGCCAGATCGTCAGGGATTCAGAGCCCGGGCGCTTACTTCAACGCCCGCGCCAGAAAGGCCTGCGTGGTCTGGTGCGAGGGGTGGTCAAACACCGCTTCGGGCGGGCCTTCTTCGATGATCCGTCCGCTGTCGAGGAAACAGATCTTGTCGGCGGCCTCGCGGGCAAAGCCCATTTCATGCGTGGCCATCACCATCGTCATGCCCTGTTTCTTGAGCATCAGAAGAACATCCAGCACCTCGCCCACCAGTTGGGGGTCGAGGGCTGAGGTGATTTCATCAAACAGCATGACCTCAGGCTGCATGGCCAAGGCGCGCACGATGGCGACGCGTTGCTGCTGACCGCCCGACAATTGGTCAGGATAGTTGTGCATCCGGTCGGCTAGCCCGAACCGGGCGAACAGCGCCTCGACCTCAGGCTGCAATTCGGCGCGCGTCAGTCCGCGCACCCGGCGGGGGGCGAGCATGACATTTTCCAGCGCGGTCATATGCGGAAACAGGTTGAAGCTCTGGAAAACGATCCCGATCCGGGCGCGCACCGATTGCGGGTTCAGACCGGGGATCGAGATATCCTCGCCATCCAGAAAGATTGCGCCGTCTTCGATGGGTTCCAGCAGGTTGATACAACGCAGCAGAGTCGACTTGCCCGACCCGGATGCGCCGATCAAGCAAACCATTTGGCCCTCATCAACAGTGAGATTAATCCCGTCACAGACCGTGCGGTCGCCAAAGCGTTTCACCACGCCCTGAAGTTCCAGTTTGGGCATCAGCGCCTCTCTCGCATTTGGCGGGCCATCAGGTGATCGGCGTAGCGGGTGGCGGGGATGGTGACGATCAGGAAGATGATCGCGGCCCCCACATAGGGGGTGAAATTCGCCAGTAGCGATTTGAATACCCCCGCCTGACGGAAGATTTCGACCGGGCCGATAAAGCTGAGCAGCGAGACATCCTTTTGCAGCGCAATCAGCATGTTCATCTGTGAGGGCACCACGTTGCGGATCGCCTGCGGCAACACCACGTCGCGCATCACTTGCCGTTCCGACAGACCCAGCGACAATGCGGCGGCGCGCTGGCTGTGGTGGACGCTGTCGATGCCCGAGCGGAAAATCTCGGCCACATAGGCCGAATAGGTCAGGATCAGCGCCAGCGAGCCCCATATGTAAGGCGAATTCCACGGGCGCGGCAGGCCCAGCCCCGGTATGCCGAAGCCGATCAGATAGACCGTCAGGATCACAGGCACGCCGCGAAAAATGTCAGTGAACGCCGCGCCAAAGATGCGCAGCGGAAACAGGGCGGGCGATTTGGCATCCCGCGCCAAGGCAATCAACAGGCCAAGCACGGCGATCGCCGGTGCGGACCACAAAAAGATCATCACGTTGATCCGAAACGCTTCAAGCAGTTTCGGGAAGGTTTTGACAAGCGTCTCGCCGTTAAAAAAGCTCTGCTGAACCTTCGACCAGCCCGGAGCCAGCGGCACCAGAAAGTAAATCGCGGCCACAACTGTGACCGTGCTTATCGTGGCGATCACCAACGACCTGCGTCGTTGGTGCGCCTCGTACCGTTCGCGGCGGGTCATCCCCGCCGCCTTATGATCTGCCATGTTACTTGATCAGAGGGACACCAGTGGTGTCCTGCAGCCATACGGCTTCGATTTCGGCCAGTTTGCCGTTAGCTGCCAGTGCCGCCAGCGCCTCGTCCACGCAGGCTTTCAGCGGGTTGCCTTCTTCCATCAGCATGCCGAAATGATCCGGATTGTCATTTTCATCCGCCGGGAACTGACCGATGACCTTTGAGCCTTCGATCATCACTGCGCTCAGGAACAGGGCGGTGGGCAGGTCGAACAGGGCCGCATCGATCTGGTTGGCCGACATGGCGGCGTTAACGTCAGCATTGTCACCATAAAGCAGCGGATCGCTGTCGGGCTGGATGATGCTTGCCAGTTTCGGCACCGCCGTGGTCGAACCGACGGCCCCCCATTGCAAACCTTTCAGCGCTTCAAGCGTCGGGGCAGTGTCGGTCGAATTGGGGCTGACCAGAACTGCCATCGGGGCTGTGTAGTAAGGGGTAGAGAAATCGACCACCTGATCCCGTTCGGGCGTGATTGAGTATTGCTGCATGTTGACGTCAAATTCCTTGGCACCAGGCTGAATCGCCTCATCGAACGAGGATCGGACCCAGACCACATCATCGGCCGCGAACCCCATTTCTTCGGCGACGGCGTAAGCCACAGCAGCCTCGAACCCTTCGCCACTTTCAGGCGCGTCATCGATCACCCACGGATAGTAGGCCGGGTTGCCCGTTGCGATGGTGAATTTGCCGTCTGTCAGCGTTTTGCCAGCAGCGCATTGTTCTTGCGCATAGGCCGCTGTTGACAAAAACAGAATTGAAGTTGCCGCGATCGAGAGTGTCTTGGACATCCGATACAAACCTCCTGTTGGATTGAGTTGCGGCCAAACTAGTTCTGCCTACTCCGCCTGTCCAGCGGATGCTTGATCGGTGACCATCATGAGGGGTTTGCGTTCATGTGTCCGATGACATTGTGCCGGCCTCTTGGTCTGCCAGGAATCCCAGGGACGGCACAGGGAGGTAACCTGTTGCATAAGTGACCGCACGCTCGGCCAACGGCCGGAATGCGGCGCAGGAACTGGCAATATTCTGCCGGGGAGCAGCTGGGCTCTTTTCTTTTTCCTAAAGATATTATTAAAACTGCTTCACCACTCAAACCGGCAAAGAACCTTCTTGCAGTACAACGCACGCAATACCGATACGATCTGGTCGCGCCTGCCCGGCGTCGCGCGAATTGCCGTTGTTTTGGGACTTTTCAGTCTGATCTCGGCCTGTGCCAAGAATCCGAATGAGGTGGACTTGGATCCCGAACGTCAGGCCATGGCGTTGCAAGAGGTCTCAAGAAAACATGCGCTGGGACAAAGGGTGTGGTGCGTGCCCTACGCACGCAACCTCAGCGGCATCGAAATTCGTGGCAACGCCAAGGATTGGTGGGGCAAGGCCCGCAATGGGTTTGACCGGGGTAATGAACCGGAGGTCGGTGCGGTGATGTCGTTTCGGGCCACCAGAGGGATGCCCCTGGGACATGTGGCTGTCGTGTCCGATATTGTCACCGAGCGGGAAGTCATTGTGAACCACGCAAACTGGCTCCGGAATAAGGTGTCGTTGCAGATGGGCGTGAGGGACGTGTCCAAAAACAATGATTGGACGCTTGTCCGGGTTGAAAGCCGGCCGGGCAGTTACGGCAGTTCGTACCCGGTGAACGGGTTTATCTATCCGAATTTTGGTGAGTAATCTAAGCTCTCCGCGCCCCCGCCGGCAGCTGGTACGGTGAAGCCGAGCGTCCGACGTGCCGCTGTCATCCGGGCGCGTGTGTTCGGTGGCGGGTATGTTTACTTTGACACATGATCAATGACTGCAGGGCGGACTAAGCCGTCGCAGGCCTGTCAGGCAGAGATCATGACTTCGCCCTCAATTTCCATTGCGAAACCGAGCGGTAGTCCAGACACACCGATAGCAGAACGCGCATGGCGACCGATGTCTGGGCCGAACACCTCAATTATCAAATCGCTAAAGCCATTTACCACAACATGTTGATCCGAGTATCCGGGCGCAGATGTCACCATACCAAAGACGCGGACCCATCCAACAATTCTTGATAGCTCGCCTATTTCTGCTTTCAGGTTAGCCAGTACCGTTAGTGCCACTTCGCGGGCCTCAGCATACGCTTGATCCGTATTAATTTCGGCTCCGACAACTCCAAAGGGCCCGGCCAGACTACCATCCATTGCGTTTTTTGGGTGACCAGAGAAAAAGGCTCGGTCACCTCTGACATTAACAAATTCGAAGGGTATGTGCAGGCCATCCGGTAACTTGGTAGGCGCAGGTAATTTCAAGCCCAATTCTTCGAGCCTGCTTTCTGGCATCGACATAGTAATCCCTCCAACTAATGCATGACCTGCAAGCTAGGCGGAAAGAAAACCAATGTCATCTTCGGGCTCGTTCCTGCCATTTGAATGTAAACTGAGTATCCTTGGCATCAGCTAATACGCTTGGATGGTGTCCACATAAAAAGAAACCCGCCAAAAGCTGGCGGGTTTCATCTGTTTTAGCAATACTACAGTGGTCGGATCAGCCGAACACACGTCCCAGCGCGCCGTCGACGGCGTCGGTGATCTGGTCGATATCGTCCGCTGTTGCAATCAGCGCTGGCGAGAAGCACAGCGTGTTGTTGCGGCTGGGGATCGAGCGGTTGGTGGCACCGATGATGACGCCCTGCGCCATACAATCAGCAACCACGGCCTGAACGCGCTTTTCGTCCATCGGATCCTTGGTGGTCCGATCGGTTACCAGCTCGGCGCCGAGGAACAGACCCTTGCCGCGCACGTCGCCGATGACTTTGTGCTTTTCCATCAGCGCCTGCAGGTTGCCCATCATGCGATCACCCATGTCGACGCAGTTCTGCAGCAGGTTTTCATCCTGAATGATGCGCATGTTTTCAACCGCTGCCGCCGGACCGGCAGTGCAGCCACCAAAGGTCGAGATATCACGGAAATAGTTCATCGGGTCTGCCGCGTCGTCTTTGAACATGTCAAAGACTTCCTCGGTGGTGACCATGCAGGCGATCGCGGCATAACCCGAGGCAACGCCCTTGGCCATGGTCACGAAGTCCGGCTTGATGCCGTATTGCTGATAGCCGAACCAGGTGCCGGTCCGACCTACGCCGCAGACAACCTCGTCAATGTGCAGCAGGATGTCGTATTTCTTGCAGATTTCTTGCACACGGGGCCAATAGCCTTCAGGCGCTTCGATGACGCCACCGCCTGCGGTCACGGGCTCAAGGCACAGGGCGCCAACGGTGTCGGGGCCTTCGCGCAGGATGACCTCTTCGATCTGATCTGCAGCCCATTCGCCAAAGTTCTCTTCAGGTGCGCCGTCCAGCTCGTGCTTGCGGTACTCCATGCAGTGAGGCACGCGCACGAAATCGGGTGCAAAGGGACCGTACTGCGCGGTGCGCTCGTCCTGACCACCTGCCGACATGGTCGCCAGGGTGGAGCCGTGATAGTCGCGGTCGCGATACAGGATTTTGGTTTTCTTGCCGCCATATTTCTTGTGCGCGATCTGGCGGATCATCTTGAACGCCTTCTCGTTCGCCTCAGAACCTGAATTGGTGTAGTACACGCGGCTCATGCCCGGCATCTTGTCGATCAGCATTTCCGCGAAATTCGAACCGGGGATCGAGCCTGCGGTGTTGGCGAAGTAGCACAGCTTCATCAGCTGGTCATAAACCGCCTTACAGATAGATTCGCGGCCATAGCCCACGTTCACGGTCCAGACACCGCCTGATACGGCATCCAGGTGCTCTTTGCCCTTTTGGTCCCACACGCGCATGCCTTTGCCTTCGACAATGATACGGGGATCGTTGGTCTCAAACGGCTTGTGCTGGATCAGGTGATGCCAGAGGTGGGCGCGGTCGGCTTCGACGACGCGGGAAAGATCGTTTTCGTTGAACGTGCCGTCCATGACATGTCCTTTCAAAAGTGGGGCGCGCGGGGAATCAGTAGGTCCCGGCGGGCACAAAGTGACGTGATACTGCAGATCAACGCGAATGGTGCGCGTGAAGTAGGGCCAGATTAGCCCATAGGATATCTCCAGTGTAGCTCAAACTCGTATTAATACGGGTTTGTTATGACGTAAACTTTGTGCTCAATACGACAATCTGACGAGTTTGGGAGGATCGCCGGATGACAGCCACACCTATCTACCAGCAACATCTGGATAAAACCCCGGCGAATTTCACGCCGTTGTCTCCGCTGAGCTATCTTGAGCGGACGGCGGCAGTGTATCCGGATTACCCATCCGTTGTGTATGGCGAGCGCCGGTATAGCTGGGCAGAAACCTATGCGCGGAGCCGACGTCTGGCCAGCGCGCTGACTACGCGTGGCGTAGGCGTGGGCGATACAGTCTCGATCATCGCGGCCAATATCCCCGAGCTGTATGAGGCGCATTTTGGCGTGCCCATGGCAGGGGCGGTGCTGAACGCGATCAACACGAGGCTAGATGCGCCGATCATCGCCTTCATTCTGAACCATGCCGAAGCCAAGGTTCTGCTGGTCGATCCCGAGTTTTCAGGCGTCGTGAAACAGGCGTTAGCGCAGGTGGATCACAACATTCTGGTGATCGACATCGAAGACGCCAGTTTTGACGGTGGCGAGCGATTGGGAGATCTGACCTATGAGGCTCTGTTGGCCGAGGGTGATCCAGAGTTCGACTGGTCTTTGCCCGCAGATGAATGGGATGCGATCACGCTGAACTATACCTCGGGCACCACCGG
Source organism: Ruegeria sp. E5 (assembly GCF_056534105.1). Classification (NCBI taxonomy): domain Bacteria; kingdom Pseudomonadati; phylum Pseudomonadota; class Alphaproteobacteria; order Rhodobacterales; family Roseobacteraceae; genus Ruegeria; species Ruegeria sp. E5. The sequence goes on from NZ_JBQFPA010000005.1 coordinate 332,250, forward strand.
CAACCCCAAGGGTGTGGTCTATCACCACCGCGGCGCGGCGCTGAACGCAACGTCGAATATCCTGACATGGGGGATGCCGCAGCATTCGGTCTATCTGTGGACGCTGCCGATGTTTCACTGCAATGGCTGGTGCTTCCCGTGGACGATGGCGGCCAATGCGGGCACCTCCGTCTGCCTGCGCGCCGTGCGGGACGAACCGATCTATCGCGCCTTCCGAGAAGAGGGTGTGACCCATTTCTGTGGCGCACCGATCGTGTTGAATATGCTGGCCAACGCGCCCGATCATCTCAAGGATTTCACGCAGCAGATCAAGGCGATGACCGCTGGCGCTCCACCGCCGGCCAAGGTGATCGAAGCGATGGAAGGGATGGGTGTTGAGGTTACCCATGTCTATGGCCTGACCGAGACCTATGGTCCGTCCGTTGTCTGTGCATGGAAGGACGAATGGAACGAGAAAGGCGCGGAAGATCGCGCCGCGCTGAAGGTGCGTCAGGGGGTGAAATACGTCGCCCTGTCCGGGTTGATGGTGGCTGACCCCGAGACGATGGAACCCGTGCCTTCGGATGGCGAAACCATGGGTGAGATTTTCATGCAGGGCAACATTGTCATGAAGGGCTATCTCAAGAACGCTGAGGCGACAGACAAGGCCTTCAAGGGCGGGTGGTTTGCCTCGGGCGATCTGGGGGTGATGCATCCGGATGGCTATATCGCGCTGAAGGATAGGTCCAAGGACATCATCATCTCGGGCGGTGAGAACATCTCGTCGGTCGAGGTCGAAGATACGCTGTATAAACACCCGGCTGTGATGGAGGCGGCGGTGGTGGCCCGCCCGGATGAGAAATGGGGCGAAACGCCGTGTGCATTTGTTGAATTGAAACCGCAGGCAGAGGCGAATGAGGCGGAGATCATCGCTTTCTGCCGGGATCATATGGCCCATTTCAAAGCACCCAAGACGGTTGTGTTTGGGGCGTTGCCCAAGACGTCGACGGGGAAGATTCAGAAGTTCATCCTGCGCGACCGGGCGCGTGAATTGGGTTAATCAAAGATCGACAGATCAAGCTCCAGCATCTCGCCCATCCAGATAGCGCGATCCCGGTGATCAGCCAAGTGATCGCCGGTTTCTGGATGGGTAAAGATGGTCAGCCCTTGCCGGTTCAGGATCAGCCAGGGAAAGACCTGATCAAAGGCTTCGGCGGGAAAGCCCAGCTGGCAACTCCATCGCGGATGCGGGCCAACATTGCGCGCATGCATGCGGCCCATCTGCACAGTGGGAAACAGACGCGCGGCCTTTTCACAGACCTGCCGTGCCGTGTCCTGAGTGTCGGCGTCGAAATAGACATGGGCGTGGTAGCCGGTGATCTTGGGCATGGGGTTCTCCATCTGTCGTTGCATAGAAACCTAAGGACGGCGCGAGGATTTGTGCACCCGCACCGCCACACAGACTCTGTGCGCCGGTTCAGAGCGGAGCGTGCAGGTCAGGATGGGCTGCGGCAAAGGCCGAATGCTCGGCGCAGACGGCCTCGACTGCTGTCAGGCGTGGCATATCGGATAGATCAACTTCCCACCGGCGCGCATTATAAAGCTGTGGGATCAGGCAGATATCGGCCAGGCCCGGCGTTTCACCGGTGCAGAACGGGGATTGATCAAAGCCGCCCAGCAGCGATTCAAACGCGAGCAGACCCGGCCGGATGAAGTGACGCATCCAGTCGCCGGGCATGTCGCCTGCACCTTGGCTGAGCGCGGTGGCATGTTTGGCAACCGACAGATTGCAGACCGGATGGATATCCACCGCGATACTGTGCGCCAATGCCCGCGCCGCGGCTCGCTTGGCCGGATCGGTTGGCAGCAGACCCAGTTCGCGGGTCTCATCCAGATAATCGATGATCGCCAGCGATTGGGTCAACCGAACCCCATCGATATCCAGCACCGGGACCAGACCTTGCGGGTTGCGGTCCAAATGATCCGGGGCGCGATGCGCCCCGTTCACCAGATCCACGACGACCGGGCGGTAGGTGATCCCAGCCAGATTCAGTGCAATCCGCACCCGGTAACTGGCGGACGAACGCCAGTAATCAAACAGAACCACTTCGGACATACGATGGTTAGCCTTTGCTTAGTTCCTTGGCATGCAGCCAGTCGGCATGCTGAGGGGCTCGTTTTGTGCGCGACCATTCTTCGAGCATATCCCATTTGACCGAATCCAGCCGGGCCAGCATGGCCTCTTCCTCGGGGTCGGGGCAAGCCAGTTCCACCCGGTGACCGTTCGGATCGAAGAAATAGATCGAATGAAAGATCGAATGATCCGTGACACCCAGAACCTCGACGCCGTTGGCTTCGAGATGGTCCTTGAATGCGATCAGCTCATCACGGTCCTTCACCTTGAATGCGATGTGCTGCACCCAAACCGGCGTGTTGGGATCGCGCCCCATTTCCGGCTTGGTAGGCAGCTCAAAAAACGCCAGCACATTGCCATTTCCGGCATCCAGAAACAGGTGCATGTAGGGATCAGGTTCATGGGTGGAGGGCACATGGTCTTCGGCAATCGCCAGAATGAAATCCATGTTCAGCATCTTGCCGTACCATTCTACGGTCTCTTTCGCGTCCTTGCAGCGATAGGCGACGTGGTGAATCTGTTCGATTTTCATGGGCTTACTCCTGTTTCAGGGCTGCGGCGTCCAACGCCTGCTTCAGCACCGCGTTGTCGCCGATGTGGTTTGCCAGAACCAGCACAAGGCGCGCGTTGAACGCATCGCTTTCGGCTTTCTCAAGCCCTTCATGGGCGGCCACCAGATCGGCATAGAAATCGTCTGCCTGGGTCAGATTGGATGAGAGGATCAGATCAGCCATGTCGTTTACTCCTTGCCTGTGGCGCGGCGCACCGCGTGCCGGAATGCATTTTCTTCGTAGGTGTCGCGGCGGGCGGCAACGTGCTGATCGGGACGGATCAGATAGACCGCTCCGCTGGCATCGCCTAAATAGCGGCGCTTCAGCGTTAGGGTCGGGTCGTCTTTGACCGAGAGTGCCAGGCGTTTGACGATGATGCCATCGACCTCGATCTCATCTGGTGCATCGGCGTCGATGGTCAGCAGCGTGAACTGTCCAGCCAGTTTAGGCAGTAGAAAGCCGTCACCCAAAGGCGCATCGGGACAGGACGCTCCGGGACGCGTCTGCGTCGGCCCGTTCAACGCATCCGCCGAATTCAACGACGAGCCGTCATAGACGCAAGGTACGCTCAGGCGGCCAGAATTCACCATCGGGCGGGCGAAGTCATAGTGCTCGCTCAAGTCCAGCACCGCGTCGCGCAGGATGCGTGACATCTGCGATTTCGGGGTGATGAAATCGGTCGAGCGGGTTGAGTTCAGGATATTCTCGTCCGCGCCGTGAATGCGTTCCTGATCGTAACTGTCCAGCAAAGATTCAGGGGCGTTGCCTTCAATCACCAGTTTCAGTTTCCAGCACAGGTTGTCGGTGTCTTGTACGCCCGAGTTTGCGCCCCGTGCGCCAAACGGGCTGACCTGATGCGCGCTGTCACCGGCAAAGATCACGCGGCCATGGCGGAATTGCTCCATCCGGCGGCACTGGAAGGTGTAGATGCTGACCCATTCCAGCTCGAAATTTACCTCCTCGCCCAGCATGGCCTTGAGGCGCGGGATCACGTTTTCCGGGCGCTTTTCGCGTTCCTTGTCGATATCCCATCCCAGTTGCAGATCGATGCGCCAGACGCCATCGGGTTGTTTATGCAGCAACGCAGATTGGCCTTTGTTGAACGGCGGATCGAACCAGAACCAGCGTTCCGAGGGGAAATCGGCCTCCATAATCACATCAGCGATCAGGAAGTTGTCTTCGAACACGCGGCCGACAAAATCCTTACCCATCATTGCGCGCATGGGTGAGCCCGCGCCGTCGCAGGCGATGACCCAATCCGCTTCGATGGTGTACGAACCCTCAGGCGTTTCGACCTCAAGCTTGACGTGATCGGGGTGGGTTCCAACGGCTTCGACCTTGTTGCGGCCGCGGATTTCGATCGGTGCACCCTGCGCTTGCAATTCGCGGACGCGGTCGACCAGAAACTGCTCGAAATAGTATTGCTGCAGGTTGATGAAGGCCGGGCGCTGATCGCCGCTGTCGGGCTGCAGGTCGAACTCGTAGACCTGACGTTCGTCGAAGAACACCTTGCCCTTGTTCCAAAGAACGCCCTTATCCACCATCGGCTGCCCGCAGCCCAGACGGTCGAGGATTTCCAGCGGGCGCTTGGCAAAACAAATGGCGCGGCTGCCAAAGCTGACCTTGTCGTTGTCGTCCAGCACCAGCACCTCGACCCCTTGCTGGGCCAGATCGATGGCGGCGGCCAGACCCACCGGACCGGCCCCAACGACGATGACCTTGTGGCGCACGGGCGCTGGCGCGGATTGATCCGGGCTGGCCTCGTAGGCATAAAGTGGAACTTCAAAAATCTTGTTCACTCTCTCTCTCCCATTTCTGGCGCATCGGGCGCACCCCATCTGTTCCCCGGCACAGTTGCGCCGGAGGTCTTGCGTTAGAGTTTCACCGTCAAATCCGGGCCGCCACGATCTGGATCAAATCCGGCCCGGAATTCTTAGCCCTGAAGGGCCTCCCACATCTCCAGATCGCGCTGGGCGGTCCAGATCCGGGGCGTATCGATGCCGCGCGCCTCGTCATAGGCTCGGGCAACGTTGAACGGCAGGCAGTGTTCGTAGATCGCATAGTCGGCGAATTTTGGGTCGCATTCTGCGCGCACGGCGTCCCAGGCTTCTTTCAGCGAACCGCCACGCGCCGCGACCTTTGCTGCCGGGCGGTAGGTGCTTTCCACGAAATCGCGGGTGTTTTCGATGGCCGCATTGACCATGTCCTTACCAACTAGAGCGTCGCCGCGCCCCGGCGCGATAGCGTCTACGTCGAACCACTTGATCTCATCCAGCGTATCGCCCCAGTCGCTGAAATGCCCATCGCCGCAATAGCACGCCGAGTGGTATTCGACGATGTCACCGGTGAACATGACATTCTGATCGGGCACGTGGATGACGATATCGCCAGCGGTATGCGCACGGCCCAGATGCATCAGGTCGATCCGGCGGTTGCCCAGATAAACCGTCATTGTGTCGCTGAAGGTGGTGGTGGGCCATGTGAGGCCGGGGATGCTTTCGTGTCCTTCAAAGAGACGCGGGAAGCGTTGGAATTCGCTGTCCCAGTCTTCCTGACCACGTTCAACCACCATTGCGCGCGCCATATCCGACATCAGTATCTGTTGCGCACCAAAGGCGCTCGCGCCCAGCACGCGTACTGCGTGGTAATGGGTCAGCGCCACATGGGTGATCGGCTTGTCAGTCACCGACCGCACGCATTCGATCACCTTGTTGGCCAGACGCGGCGTCGCCTGCGCCTCGACAATCATCACGCTGTCATCGCCGATGATCACGCCCGAGTTCGGGTCGCCTTCGGCAGTGAAGGCATACAGCCCTTCGCCCACCTCAGTGAAGCTGATTTTCTTTTCCGACATGTCCCCCTGGGACGCAAATGCCTTGGCCATATCAGTGATTTCCCTTCTGGACAGCGACTGGCTTTGATGATGTTGTCGCCATATGTTTGAACGTCGATTTTTGCCTTATTGGGCAACCGCTTGTGTTGTCATTGCCTGCGCCATCATCCTGCTGTGGATGGGCCGCGAACCGATTTGCAAATGCGGTTATGTCAAGCTGTGGCATGGTGAAACCTTCAGTTCCGAAAGCTCGCAGCATCTGACCGATTGGTACACGCCCAGCCACATCATTCATGGCTTTCTGTTTTACGGTCTTCTGTGGCTGGTGGCGCGCCGCCTTGCCGTTGGCTGGCGGTTGTTCATCGCCACCTTGATAGAAGTCGCGTGGGAGATTTCCGAGAACACCAATGCCGTGATCGAACATTACCGCGCGGTCACGATCTCGCTGGATTACTACGGCGACAGTGTCGTCAACTCGATCGCCGATATTGGCGCGATGATGCTGGGGTTCTGGTTGGCGCGTCGCCTGCCGATCTGGATGACGGTCACCATTGCGCTGGGATTCGAGATCCTGACCACCACGCTGATCCGCGATGGTCTGACGCTGAACGTGCTGATGCTGCTTTATCCCATCGAGGCCGTTAAGGACTGGCAGAGCGCGCTCTGAATATGCGGACTGGACCTGCATCAATCTCTGGCGAATGGATTTTCGAGTGCGGGCAGCACAGTGCCGGTGCAATCGCCGAACCCGACGGTATAGCCGTCGCCCTTGGCTGCGCCGGTCAGGGTCAGCGTGTCGCCGTTCTCGATGAAGGTGCGGGTCTCGCCTGTGTCCAGCGTCAGCGGCTCTTTCCCGCCCCAGCTGAGTTCCAGAAGTGATCCGCGCTCTGGCTTGTTCGGCCCCGAAATGGTGCCGGACCCCAACAGGTCGCCCGTGTTCATCGGACACCCAGACGTCGAGTGATGCGCCAACTGCTGCGCCGCCGAGTAATACATCTCGCGATAATTGGTTCGTGCGATGGTCGTGGCGTCTTTATTCTCGGGCGTCATCGTTACGGATAGATCGATGTCATAGAGCATCGGGCCGCAATCCTTCAGGTGGTCCAGCAGTGCAAACTCACGGTCGGGCGTATCGCAGCGGAACGGTTCCAGCGCCGCTTTGGTCACGATCCACGGACTGATCGAGGTCGCGGTCGCCTTGGCCTGGAACGGCCCCAGCGGCTGGTATTCCCAGGCCTGAATATCGCGCGCGGACCAGTCGTTTAGCAGGACATAGCCAAAGATGTTGTCATCGGCTTCCTGCACTGAAATTGGGCCGTCAGACGGTGTGCCCACGATTGCACCCATCTCTAGTTCGATATCAAATCGACGGCTGGGCAGGAAAGCAGGCAGGTCCTGATCGGGCGATTTCAACTGACCCCAGGGGCGACGGATATCTGTGCCTGAAACGACAACAGACGACGCGCGGCCGTTATAGCCGATGGGGATGTGCAGCCAGTTCGGCGGCAATGCGTTTTCCGGGCCGCGGAACATGGTGCCCACGTTCTGGGCATGGTGGCGGCCCGCGTAGAAATCGGTGTACTCGCTGACGGCAAAGGGCATATGCATCTCGGCCTCGTCCTGCGGGATCAGCAGACTTTCGATCTTGTGCTGTTCGTCCGAATCTTCAGCCAATAGCGTAGATAGGCGGTCGCGCAATGCAGCCCATACGGCAGGGCCTTCTTCCATTAGCGGATTCCAGAAGGGCAGATCGAACAGCGGCTCATCCGACAGCGCGATTAATCCATCAGCCTCGGCAGCAGTCACGTCGAAGATCATGTCGCCGATGGCAACGCCGCAGCGGGGCTCGGTGGTTTCGGTCGAGAACACGCCATAAGGCAGGTTGTTCAGCGGGAAGGGGTGGTCGGCGGAATTGGCCGATGCGACCCAGGATTTCTTCAAAGGCATATTGCGTCCTTATGTCTTTCGGTTATGAGGCGGCGCGCAGGGATTTGAAGCCCAGCAGGACTGCCGCCAATATCATGAAGCTGCCACCGATCCGGTCGAGCCAAAGTCTTGCCGGCCCCTGCCGGCGCCGGGCCAGCCAACTGGCAGTGGAGCCATAGGCCATCAGAAACAACCCGTCTATGATCAGATATGTGGCCGAGAGGATGGCGAATTGCGGCCAGAATGGCAGCGCGCCATCGATGAACAGCGGAAACAGAGCGGCGAAGAACACCACCGCCTTGGGATTCGCGGCAGAGGTGATGAAGCCCTGCATCCAGAGCGCCCTGCGGCTGGCACGTGGCGCATCGTTGGTTTCGGCAACACGTGCCTTCACGATTTGCTTGACGCCGAGATAGACCAGATAGGCCACGCCCAACCACTTGATCACGGTAAAGGCGGTCCCGGACGTGGCGATCAGGGCAGCCAGACCCAGACCGGCGGCCAACATTTGAAAGAAATTGGCCGTCAAATCACCCGCAGCGGTAAAAAAACCTCGCCGCAGCCCATTGGTTGCCGAGTTCGACAGCATCAGCAACTGGCTTGGCCCCGGTGTGCTCATCAGCAGCAACACCGTCGCCACATAGGTGATCCAGATATCAAAACTCATCTCGTCTCCGGTGATCCTTCAACTTGTCACTTGTCGAATAATAGTTGATTTTGTAACTAACAAGGATGACCCAGCCTAAAAATGACCAAAAAGATGAGTTTGATTTGCGAAATTTCCTGCCGTTCCTGTTGAATCAGGCGGCCGAAGAAAGTTCGCTTGAGTTTCAGCGCGTTTACAAGGATCGCTACGGAATGCTGCGAACTGAATGGCGGGTGCTGTTTCATCTTGGCAATCATGGTGAGATGACCGCACGCGACATTGTTGAGCGTGCCAAAATCCACAAAACCAAGGTCAGCCGAGCGGTCAGCCGATTGCAACAGCGCCGATATTTACAAAGGTTGCGGGATGAAAATGACCGGCGGGTTGAGCGGCTATCGCTGACCTCGGCTGGCCAGAAGGTTTATCGTGAGCTAAGCGGTATCGCGCAGGATTATGATCAGAAACTGGCATCGCGTTTCACCACGGGTGAGGCCGCTTTGCTGCGCATGATGCTGCGACGTCTGGCCGGAATGGATTAGGGTACTGGTAATCCGGTACAGCTGCCCCCAGATCAACGTCATAACGGACACAGGAACGACACATGACAGCGCCGGATTCCCCAACGGCAAAATCCCATGATCTGATAGATTGGTTGGTGACCCGAGGCCTGGAAGGGGCCGACAAACAAGAACTTCTGGACGGGTATTGCACCCGTTTAGTTGATCTTGGTGTGCCCTTGATGCGCTTTCATGCGGCGCAACCGGCCTTGCATCCCGTCTATGGCGGAACGGGCTATAGCTGGTACCGCAGCAAAGGAAGTAATCTGGAAACCTTCGAGTATTCCGAAGAGCCCAGTGAAGTTTGGACACAAAGTCCGCTGTATGCCGTATTGCACGAAGATATCGATGCTATCCGTGAACGGCTGGTCGATCAGAACGAACCCAGCCGTTTTCCCCTGCTAAACGAGTTGCGGGAAAACGGGGCCACGGACTATTACGCGACTGGCATCAGCTTTGATGTGCCGGCTCAACGCAACCCCTATGATGCGAAAGAGGCAATCGACGGCGTCTTGATGTCCTGGTCCAGCAATGCGCCGGAAGGATTCTGCGACGATGATCTGGACGTGATCAATACGGCGCTACCGCATCTGGGGCTGGCTCTGAAGTCAGCCTCGAACGCGCGGGTGTCGAAAGATTTGATGCGGGTTTATCTGGGGCGCGATGCCGGTCGTCGGGTCTTGTCCGGTGAAATCCGTCGCGGGTCACTGCAGCAGATTGATGCGGTGATCTGGAACTTCGATCTGGAAGGGTTCACCAGCTTGTCGGAAGAGATGCCAGGGATCGAAGTCATAGATATGCTGAATGACTACCTGGGTGTGGTGGTCGATGTTGTTCATCAATGCGAAGGCAACATCCTGAAGTTCATGGGCGACGGTGTCATGGCGATGTTTGATGTCGGCGAGATCGATGCCGATGCCCGCGCTGCGCTGGCTGCGGCGACCATGCTGCAAGAGCGCATGGCCGAATTGAACACTCAGCGGAGTTCACGGGGACAACCGGTTTCGAACTATACGCTGGCATTGCACTCTGGTGAGATCCTCTATGGAAACATCGGCTCCGAAAGTCGGCTGGATTTCACGGTAATTGGTCCGGCGGTCAACCAGACGTCCAGAATTGCGGGGATGCATCGGTCACTGGGGCAGCGCATCCTGATTTCCGACGATGTAGCCCGCGCGGCGCACCCTTGTGATCAGGACCTGATTTCGGTCGGGCGCTATATGTTGCGGGGTGTGGCTGAACCAAAAGAGTTGTTTACCATCTACAGAACAGCTGGCTAGATCTGGCCATTGTACAGCTGCTTAATGCGGTAGCTTGAGGCCAGAGGTCAACACCACTATTTTTCAACGCTGACCAATCCAGAATAATCTGTCTTGGCAACGCTGCGAATGGCGTCTGAGATAAAGCTGAATGCGCGATGGTGGCCACTGGAGGCGCGCCAGACAAGGCCAATCGACCTATTCAGGCGGCCGGGCCTATAGGGCACAAGTGCCACGTCCCCGCCAAATTTGGGCACTTCGGACGCCACATAAAGTGATGGAAGGAATGAGATTCCGATATTCATAGCGGTCATCTGACGAATGGCATCCAAACTGGTGCCTTCATAGTCATACAGCAGATTTGCGCCGACCTCCTTGGTCAGGTTTTCGATCTGGCTGTGGAGGGTGAAGCGCCGCGACAGGACCAAAACGTTTTCCCCCTTTAGATCTTCGTCTTCTACATATTCCTTTTTTGCCAGCGGATGGCTGAGGGCCACAGCCAGATGAAGAGGCTCTCGCAGTAATCGCTGAACAAAAACATCGGCCGATTTCACCGGCAGTTGCGTCAGAATAACGTCGTGCATTCCGCTCAGCAGTTCTTGCAGCAGTTCTGAGGGGGGGCCGTCACGCACGATCAATCTCAGATCTGGGTGGTTCTGATGCAAATGCAGAAAAACGCGCGGCAACAGATAAGGCCCCAGCGTTGGGGATGAGCCGAGGCGAAAACTTCCTGAAAGTTCGGATTTCATCCGATTGTGTGTTTCTTGTAGGGCCATCACATCAGATAGTATGCTTCGGGTTTGCTCAAGAATTTCTCGTCCTTCAGGCGTCAGCATCGCTCCGGCGCGGCCTCGTTCGACGAGGTTCAGACAAAGCACAGATTCCAAATTGGCAATCTGCAGGCTAAGGGAAGGCTGGCTAATGCCGATACGCTCGGCGGCTTTCCTGTAGTGGCCAGTGTCGGCCAGCGTACGGAAATAGGACAGTTGTTTCAATGTCAGCTGGATGTCGATCAATAGGTTTTTCCAATCAAATATTGTTGAATAATAGGCTATCCTATTTTGTTGGAATATCCAACAATTGGCGCAGTCTCTTGTTTCAGAGCACTTGGTGTTGGTGTGTTCGCTCGGAGGACGTCATGAACATTCAAAACAAATCTATTCGATCTGAACACTCCTGCGGGCATTCGAGATCAGTTGATCTGCGCAGATTGAGGTCGCAGGGCGTTCTTTCCGAACGTGAAGTCAAATGGTGTCAGTCGAACGGTGTCGAGGTCGCTTACGACCCGATTCAAATAGGCTGGGTCCCACTGGAATGTGAGGATGACATCCTGGGCACATTTGGGCGTCCGAATCCCCGGCCATTCCACTTCCGTGCATGGGATCTGAAGGACTCGGCAGAGTATGCGGCGATGCTTTCCTCTGAGCGCCTGTGGCGCTATCTGCCGGAGGTCTATCCAGGCCCAATCAGTGCGGACGATGCCGCCCAATTGATCGAACTGGGCTACGAAGATCATCATCAGGTGTTGGCCATCGAGAAAGATGGGCACGCAATCGGACAGGTTCGTATGCTAGAAAAGGGATCGGGCAGCGCCGAAGTCAGCTATTGGTTGGGTGAGAAGCATTGGGGCAACGGGTACGCCAGTTCGATCGTCGCACAGTACTGTGACGAATATTTGCGCCAACGCCCCAATGTTTACCGGGTGATCGCGGTTGTGCACGCAGACAACTTGGCATCTCAAGCTGTTCTCCGGAAATGTGCGTTTACTGACTCTGCGCGCGACGGAGAGTGGCTTACACTTGAGCGGCTACGTAGAGCATCTTAAGGCACTTGGATTTACTTTGGTTAGCTGTGCAGGCGCTGCCACGCGGCTAGAAGTCGATCTCAACACCCGGCAAGCTCAGTTCCTTCATCATGTCGCGCAATTCCTGACGTGCGGCGATGTTTGAGATGTTTAATTGCTTGACCCCGATATCCTTGAGGTCCAGCAAAGTCAGTCCGCGCGGGAACAACTCGCGGAAAATCACTCGCTCGGAAAAGCCCGAGGCGACGCGGAAGCCGATGCGCTGTGACAGCATCTCGATCGCGCGTTGCATCTTTTCCTTGTTGACCATGCGCTGGGTGCCGACCCGGTTGCGGACGACGACCCAGTCGATCGGTTTCAGCCCAGCTTGGGCGCGCAGTTGGCGGGCATTCCAGACCATCTCGGAATAGACTGAGGGGCCAAGGATTCTCTCACCTTTGGAATCGATCCGCGCCAGCAGGTCAAAATCGATGAAACTGTCGTTCAGCGGAGTAATCAGCGTATCGGCCAGCGAATGTGCAACCTGGCTGAGTCGAGTGTGCGAACCGGGGCAGTCGATCAGGATGAAATCGCTATCGCTTTCCAGTTCGGCCACGGCGGCTGAAAGGCGGTGGTCATAGATGTTTTCACCGGGTTGCAGAGCGCTGGCGTCAATCTCGGGCAGGTCGTGGTGGCGTGGGCTGGGCAGAGACAGGTCCGAGCCGTTCAGGAAGTTCAAGCGGTTCTCGAAATACCGGCCCAGACTGCGCTGACGCAGGTCAAGATCGAGTGTGCTGACCTTGTGCCCCAGCCGTGCCAATGCGGTGGCCACATGCATCGACACGGTTGATTTGCCTGCGCCGCCCTTTTCGTTCCCGACCACAATGATATGTGCCATGCCTGTATTCCCAAGTCCCGCCGTGTTTGCCTACACGTTGTTGGCGGCCACTATATGTTGTGTGAGCTGAGAAGGGAAGAACCTCGGGCCGTCTTGAGCGCTATTATCAAGCCTCAAATTGGAAAAGTGCTTGGTACTTGGGGGTTAGGGTAAATCCTTGCCAAACACACACCCCTGTTTCACTGTCCATCCTATGGATTTGTGATCGAGGGCAGCCATTGGATCATCTGTTTCTGAACGTTTTGAACGTGGTTCTGCCTGTCCTGATTTGCGCTGGAATCGGTTACGCTCTGGCTTTGATCAAGGCCCCCTATGACAACAAAGTTATTGGCGGGATCGTCTCGCGGGTCGGGTATCCGACGCTGATTATCTCGCACCTTTCAACCACCCAGATTGCGGTCGGCACCTTTCTTGATGTCATGATGGCCGCCGCTTTGGCGATTGCAGGTTTTGGGCTGTTGGGGCTTGTCGCGCTCAAACTGATGCGGCTGCCGGTGCGGGCATTTCTGACGCCACTGATGCATGGCAATGTCGGCAATATCGGCCTGCCCATTACCCTTTTGGCGCTGGGCGATGCGGGTATGGCCTATACGATGGCATTTGTGGTGGTTGTGCTGATCAGTATCTTCACGATCGGCATGTGGATTCCGGCCGGAGAGTTCTCACCCAAGAAACTGGCGACTTCGCCGATTATTTACGCGGTCGCACTGTCGCTGGTGTTGATGGCGACGGGCACCAGCCTGCCGCAACCGGTGGCCAAATCCTTTGATATTCTGGGAGGTCTTTCAATCCCGCTGATGTTGCTGACGCTGGGCCACACGCTGGCGACCCTGCGGATCAAAAGCCTTGGCCGAGCCGTTTTGCTGACAGCGCTGCACCTGCTGATGGCTGCGGTGATTGCCAGCGCGTTGGTCTGGAGCTTCGGCTTCACCGGGGCTGAGCGGGGCGCGGTGATCCTGTGCTGTTTGATGCCATCCTCTGTCGCGACCTATTTGTTCATCGATCAGCATGTGCCGGAATACGGACCCGATGTGGCCGGGTTCATTCTGGTTTCGACTCTGTCCACGATCCTGGTGCTGCCAGTGGCGCTGTCCTACTGGATCTAATAGGCGCTGGGCGCGCAGCGCGCTAAAAACAGTATCTATCAGCAAAAAACCGTTTAATAATAGGTACAACACGGTGCCCGAAAGGCCAGCGCGCTATTCCTGAACGGGGGACAGGCAGATGCCAAAAGACGTCACTGAGGACACATCCGGCGCGGGAGGGGCACGTCTGGTTCTAGTGATGACCGCGCTGTGCATGATGGTTGTTGGCTTCAACACAACCGCCGTTGCGACGATCCTGCCAAATCTGAAGGCCGAGTTCGATCTGTCGCCTTCCAGCCTGCAATGGGTGATGGCGATCTATACGGTGGTTAGCGCGACCCTCGTTACCATCGTCAGCCGACTTGGCGATATCACCGGCAAGATGGGCGTCTTCTTTGCCGGAATGATCGTGTTCGGTCTTGGCTCGGCCCTTGTGTTGTTTTCACAGGATGCAGCCATGTTGCTGGCAGGCCGCGGGGCCCAAGGTGCCGGGGCGGCAGCGCTGTTTGGCACCTCGCTTTCGCTGCTGACTGCCGCCACGCCCGAGGAACAACGGGCCAGCGTCACCGGTGCCTGGGGCGCGATCGTCGGGCTGGCAATTGGTGTTGGTCCGATCGTTGGCGGCGCGTTTGCGCATTACCTCAGCTGGCGGGGCGTGTTTGCCACCGATCTGGCGCTGCTGATCGTGGCGTTTGCGGTCGGGTTGCGGGTCAGCAAAGAGCATTACGTCCCCGACACCCGTCTTGCAGGCGCAAAGTTCGATCTTGCGGGTGCAGTCGCATTGGTCCTGCTGCTTGGCCCGCTATCCTTCGCGCTCAGCAACGGGGAAAGCCACGGATGGGCCACAAGATCGACCCTGATCCCGCTTGCCGTGTCGGCTGTAGCGGTGATTGCACTGATCATCACCTCGCGCCGCAGCGCGGACCCTCTGATCGAGCTGCGCTACTTCCGCCACCCCCGTTATTTCATGGCGGCGGCAGGGATGTTCATTACCGGCTTCGCGCTGTTCAGCTTTTTCGTCTATTTCAACGTCTTCGTGCAATCGCCAGATGCTTTTGGCCTGTCCGCTGTTGGGGCGGGGGTGGCGATCCTGCCGTTGAGCCTCAGTATGTTCGTCGTGTCCGTGGTGGCTCCGCGTTTTCTTGCACCTTACAGTTTTCGATGGCCGGTGATCCTGGGCATGGGGTTCATGACCTGTGGGTTCATGCTGTTGACGACAACGACGAATACAACAGGCATGGGTGCGATTTGGTGGAAGCTGGTGATTATCGGGATCGGGCTTGGCATCGGTTTTTCGTTATTGCCGCGTCTCGGGCTGCGCTTGTTGCCGGAAGAACATATGGGGCAGGGCTCGGGCGTGGTGAATGCGTTCCTCTATTTTGGTGCCACCCTTGGTGCCGTGGTTGGAGGTCTGGCCGAAGCAATCACTACCCGACGCGGCCTGTCCGAAGTGATCAACGCCTTGCCCACCGGGTCCGAGCAATGGGCCGACCTGGCCCATGCACTGACACATGGCACCGCCAGTCAGGTGCAGCAGCTTATAGCGGCGCTTGATCCGACCAAGGGCGAAGCGTTGGCGCGCGCCTTGCGAGATCTGCAGGATGATGCATTTAACAGTGCCATGCTTGTCGCCGCTATCGCTGCGCTTTTGGGGATGATCCTGGCTGCCGTAATGCTGCGAGGCCCGGTGCCTCCACCGCACAGCGCGGTTGATCTGACAAGGGACTGATCGTCGGTGGGGCCACTTGTGACCGGCACTCAATCGGCCTAGGCTTTTGTCATGTGTGGAAAGTTTGCAGCCGGTCACCTGACGCAGCGGGAAATGCTGGCGATTACCGAGTATTTTCTCTACGGCAAGGTCTCGCCTGATCTGCCCGAGCAGCTGCCTTCGGGTGGGTACAATGTGTCTCCGACCAATCGGGTTGGCATGGTCCGTTGGGACGGCGATCAGGCCGAATTGGCTACTGCGCGCTGGCAAATCAAGGATCCGCGCAGCAAGAAGCCGATGATCAATTCGAAGATCGAAAATGTCAGCTTCTGGCAGCAATACTGGAACAAGGGGCGCTGTCTAATTCCGGCACTGGGATATTACGAGTGGCCCAAGGATCAGGGCCATGATTGCCCGGTCTACATCACGGTTCAGCGCAATGCCCCGGTGATGTTTTTTGCGGGGTTTTACAGGACTGATGACGGCAGCCATAGCTGTACGATCCTGACCCGGACACCCAGCCCGCAGATCGCGCATATTCACAGCCGAATGCCGGTGATCCTGACCCCGGATGAGATCGAAAACTGGCTATCAGGCGTCACGACCGCGCAAGAGGCGCAGCAGTCGTTGGGTGCGCAGTACGAAGGCCGGTTTGAATATCACACCGTCAAACCCATCAAGCGCGGAGCTGAGGGCGAAGATATGATTGAGCCTTACACGCCCCCGGTCCAGACCGGGTTTGATTTCTGAAACAGCCGCAAAGTGCAGTGGGGTAATTCCAAAACAAAAAAAGGCCGCCCAATTGGACGGCCTTTCGCATTTCAACCAGGTCGGGATTAGAAGCCCAGACCTTCGTATTTCTTCTTGAACTTCGACACGCGGCCGCCTGCGTCCATCAGGCGCGACGAACCACCGGTCCATGCGGGGTGCACGGAAGGGTCGATTTCCAGAGCCAACTGGTCGCCTTCGCTGCCCCAGGTGGATTTCATCTGAACCACAGAGCCATCGGTCATTTTGACGTTGATGACGTGATAATCGGGATGGATGTCTTTTTTCATCTTTCCGCTCCTTACGCCTCGGCGCCAGCCTTGGGCTTGTAGTTGGTGACTTCTGCGATACGCGCGGATTTACCACGGCGCGAGCGCAGGTAGTAAAGTTTGGCGCGACGAACGCGGCCACGGCGGACAACGGTGATGCTGTCGATATTGGTCGAATGCAGCGGGAACACACGCTCCACGCCTTCGCCAAACGAAATCTTGCGAACGGTGAACGAACCGGCGATGCCGCTGCCACCTTTGCGCGCGATGCAGACGCCTTCATAGTTCTGCACACGGGTACGCGACCCTTCGGTCACTTTAAAGCCGACACGGATGGTGTCACCGGCTTTGAAATCGGGGATGTCTTTCCCCAGGGCGGCAATCTGTTCCGCCTCAAGCTGTGCGATCAGGTCCATCGCAGTTACTCCTATCTGCTCGTGGTTGGTCCACGAAGTTTGGGCACGGCCTGAGAGCTCTTGGTCTTCACCGGGTCCTGCGCACAGCCCGCCAGAGGTCAGATCGAATGTTCCTTTTGGTCCGGTCCGCCCTGTCGCGCCGGTGCCGAAGAAAGCTGGGCGTCACGTCAGGATGCAAACCAAAACACCGGAGTCGCATAACGCCACACCGGATTGCGCTGCTTTACGGGCTTTGCGGGCGGGGATCAAGCCTTATTCTTGGTGAAACAGGTGAGTTTTTGCCACCCGTCAAATCCACCGTTGCCTTGTTCACCAGATCAGGCATTCTGGGATTAATTATAAGAGCAGATATTTGATACAGGATCATAAGATGCGCAAAGCACTTCTGCTGGCCGTTATGGCGCTTGCACTTGTCTCATGTGGTCGCCGCGGCCCGCAACCTCAGGCGGTTGAGCCGCAGGCCTTCGCGGACACGACCCCGCCTTCGATCATCTACCCCGCCTTTGGTGACGCTGACCCGCACCCGTGGGAAGGTCGCCACCCCGGCCAGTACCCCGTGCATGGGCTGGATGTCTCGCGTTGGCAGGGGCCGATTGATTGGCGCACCGCACAGAAGAACGGTGTCAGCTTTGCCTTCATCAAAGCCACCGAGGGCGGAGATTTTACCGACCCGATGTTCGACGAGCACCGACGCGGCGCACAAGCTGCCGGAGTGCCGTGGGGGGCCTATCACTATTACTATTTCTGCCGACCGGCCCAAGAACAGGCGCGTTGGTTCATCCAGAACGTGCCCAAAGGGGCCGACCTGCCGCATGTGCTGGATATGGAATGGACGCCCCATTCCAAAACCTGCACCCTGCGCCCTGATGGCCGAACCGTTCGGGCCGAGGCGCAGCGGTTCCTTGATATTCTCGAGCGCCACTATGGCCGACGCCCGATTGTCTACACGACGGTAGATTTCTACGGCGACACCGATATCGGACGACTTCCCAAAACCGAGTTCTGGCTGCGCTCGGTCGCGGGCCACCCGCGCAACGTTTATCCAGGCTCGGTCTGGCGGTTCTGGCAATACACCGGCACCGGGCTGGTGCCGGGGGTTCAGGGTAAGGTGGACATCAACACCTTCAACGGCACGCCGGAAACCTGGGCGTTGTGGAAGGCAACCCGTTAGTCTTAGCCCTTATCTTCTGATTTTCGATAGGCGTCCCACAGATCGGGCCGCCGTTCGCGGGTGATCTGTTCCGACATTTCATAACGCCAATCCGCAATGCGTCCATGGTGGCCTGACATCAGGATCTCGGGGATCGGGCGGCCTTTCCAGTCGGCGGGGCGGGTGTATTGCGGATGCTCCAATAAGCCAGAGGAAAAGCTCTCCTCCTCGGCTGAGGCCTGGTTGCCCAGAACGCCCGGGATCAGCCGCACGGTGGCGTCGATCAGGGCCTGTGCGGCGATTTCACCCCCGGTCATGACAAAATCACCCAAGCTGATCTCTTGCACGCCGTAGTGCTCCAGCACGCGCTCATCGACGCCTTCGAAACGACCACATAACAGGGTCATGCCATCGCAGCGAGCCAGGTTTTGCATCATTTTCTGATCCATCCGACGCCCACGCGGGCTGAGGTAGATCAACGGCCAGTTGCCCCGGATGCCCGCCATCGTATGCTCAATGGCCTCACCCAGCACATCGGCACGCAGCACCATGCCCGCACCGCCGCCCGCCGGGGTGTCATCCACATTGCGGTGCTTGCCGATCCCGAATTGGCGCAAATCCACAGTTTCCAACTGCCATAGCCCTTCTTGCAGGGCCTTGCCGGTCAGGCTTTCGCCTAGAACACCGGGGAAGGCAGATGGGAACAACGTGATAATCTTGGCCTTCCACACCCCGTGCAGATCGGGCGTCGGCGTCATCAACTCGCGCGGCTTCAACGTTGGACGGATGGCTTTGCGGCCATGGGACTTTCCGGGTTTATCTGTCATCTCGAGCCGATCAGATCATTCTGGGTGCTTTGAACCAAAGCCGTCTTTTGATCGATCAGCGCAGCATCGTCCAGATCGGATCGGTTCATTTCCAGCATCTGCTGCAAGACATCCTCGGGCAGGCGTGGGTTTGATCGGGTCGGGCCTACCAATTCGGCGGCTTTGTCCGCAGGCAGGTCAAGGAATTCAGCAAAAGTGCTTCCAAGCCCATGTCGCTGGCCCTGCAGGTCTTCCAGCCATTCGGTGCGGACCGAGACCGAGGGCAAACGGTCGCGCACAGCCGCAGCAGCAATCTGAGGCGACGGCACCGGTTCAAGCCGGGCGCGAAAGGTCTCAAAATCCTGAATCATGCGCGATCGTTGCAGATCATGCGCCCACAGGCTGCGCAGCCAGCTTCCCCGTTGGCGCAGCGAGTAGTAGATCGTGATATGCACCTCTTCCCCGGCAAATCGGTCGCGGATCAGGCCGACAAGGCACGAGGCAAGCTCGGGCGCGGCCTCATATCCCACCGCGACATTGCGGCTAGGGCGCAGGCCCGAGAAATTCTCTTCGCTCAGAACCAGCCCGCGCTTCTGGCCGAATTCCAGTGAATTCAGGAAGTGACGCATCTGATCCTTGAAATCGCTCATCGCGCCGGGGGTGCCGTAGACGGAATAGCGTGTGGCTGCTTCGGACAAGCCGGTTTTGCGGGTCCGATAGGGCAGGACCAACGCATGGTGCGGCCAGATCAGTGAGCGGTTTTCGAACAGAAAGGACTGTGCCGCCGTTGTCCCGGTCTTGTGCAGACCCAGATGCAGCAACACGCGGCGCATTACAGCAGGCCCTCGGGCGGGTCGGCGATGATGCGGCCTTTTTCCAGATCAACGGTCGGAACGGATTCGAGTGTAAACGGCAGCAGCACGGTGGCCTTTAAGCCCGGACCGTGCAGTTCCAACAGATCCGCCGCGCCGTGATTTTGAACCGATTTCACCCGGCCCAGCAGCGTGCCGCCGGCATCATAAACCTCAAGCCCGATAAGGTCGGTGTGGTAAAACTCATCATCCGGCAGCGACGGCAATTGATCGCGCCGCGCATAAAGGCGCAGACCGTTCAGCGCATCCGCCGCTTCCTTCGTCTCAATGCCACCCAGCCGGGCGGCAAAGCCGTTCTTGATCGCGCGGGTCAGGACTACGGGATAGCGCTCTTTACCTTCTTCGTCTGTCAGCGGCGAATAGCCTTCGATATCCTCGGGGACGGCACAGAAACTTTTCAGCCGCACCTCGCCGCGCACCCCATACGAGCCCGCGATGCTGCCTACGCAGATCAGATCACTCATTTCGACCATCCGTCACACATAGCCCGTCCCGCCATTGTCCGATCACCTCGCACGCCTCGCGCTGGTTCGAGCGTTCGAAGAATACGCCCACAATAAATGCGATCGCCAGCAGGATGGGAAGCCGTAACAAACCGAACATGACTAACGCACCTCGATCGGCAGAGAGGTGTCTCTGCATTCCCAGCCGACCTGCTCCAGTTCCGGCGTATCGGATTGGGCCTCGGGCCAGCCCAAGCAGAAATATCCGATCAACCGCCAGTCCTCGGGGACATCCAGATCGCGCACCATCTGATCCGGGTCGAGGATCGAGACCCAGCCTAGGCCCAAGCCTTCTGTCCGCAAGGCAAGCCAGAAGAGCGTGATGGCTGAGACGACGGAATAACGCCGCATTTCGGGCATAGTGCCTGCGCCGAGACCTTGACCTTTGTCGGTGGCATCGTCGCAAAACACAGCCAGCTGCACCGGAGCTTCTTTCATCCCGGACAGTTTCAACTGGCTGTACAGCTGCGCCTTTTCGCCGGAATACCCGCTCAGCGCCCGCTCGTTGGCCGCTTGGAAATTCTTCAGCGCCGCGTCGCGCGCGGCCTGACTTTCGATGCGGATCACGCGCCAGGGTTCGCTGAGCCCAACAGAAGGGGCCAGTCGAAACGCGTCGAGGCAGCGCGTAAGCACTGCCTCGTCAATTGCATCGGTGCGAAACCGGCGCACATCACGACGGAGCCGCATCAACAGATCGAACTGCGTGCGAAAATCGTCGGAAAAGGCCTGATCCTGCACGCGCCTGACTGCTTATTCTTCTGCAGCAGCTTCTTCAGCCGGTGCAGCAGCCGCTTCGGCAGCTTCAGCAGCCTTGGCAGCTTTCTCTTCCGCGCGTTCCTGAGCTTTCTTGCCCGGAGTACCCTTGTTGGGATTGTTGCGCTCGGCCTTGTCACGGGCGCCGGCAGCTTCCAGCATACGTGCGATCCGGTCGGTGGGCTGTGCGCCCTGATCCAGCCAGTACTGGATGCGCTCCATGTTCATTTTCACGCGCTCTTCGCTGTCTTTCGGCAGCAGCGGGTTGTAGGTGCCCAGTTTTTCGATGAAACGACCATCGCGCGGCATACGGCTGTCAGCCGCAACAATGCGATAGAAGGGACGCTTTTTCGAGCCGCCGCGGGCGAGACGAATTTTCATTGCCATGGTGGTATCTCCTTTAGATGGCGTTTACCGGGATCGTTTCCGGTTATTTCTGATGTTTCTTGTGGTGTCGGATGACTTCCTGAATGATGAAATTCAGAAAAGCCTTGGCGAAATCGGGGTCCAGATCGGCCTCTTTCGCCAGGTCTTCTAACCGTGCGATCTGCGCAGCCTCGCGCGACGGATCGGACGGGGGAAGGTCGTGTGCGGCCTTGAGCTTGCCAACGGCCTGCGTGTGCTTGAACCGCTCGCCCAGCGTATAGACCAGGATCGCATCCAGCCGGTCGATGCTTTCGCGGTGATCCTTCAACAGCGCGGCAGCTTGTGTCACGGGGTTGTTCATTGGCCGGTCCTTTCGGTGGTCAAATCAATCTGCGGATGACGCCAGATCTGAGCGTGCTTGCCCAAAAGCTCGGCTCTCTCAATCTCCAGCGTTGCGCCCAGCCGTTCGGCCAGCGCGCGCGAGCGATCATTGGCATGGGCGATGTAAGAAATCACACCGTTCAGCCCCTGATGCCGCGCTGCATAGTCGCGTGCAGCCGCGGCGGCCTCAAAGCCCAGACCTTTGCCTTCGGCCTCGGCCATCAGCGTCCAGCCCAGCTCGGGCTCCGCCCAGCCGGGTACGTAGATCATGCCTGCCCATCCCACGAATGCGCCGCTGGCCTTTTCAGTCAGATGCCACAGACCATAACCACGCAGCGCCCAATGACCCAATCTGTTCGAAAGAGAGCTCCAGCTTCCAAGCGCGTCCTTGGGACCACCAACCATATGGCTGCGCTCGGTCGCGTAGAACGCGGTCATCGCAGGCAGATCGTCCAGATGCGGCGCGCGAAGGATCAGGCGATCGGTTTCGACGGTGGGTATAGTGAACGAGGTCATGCGTATGCCTCCACGCCACCGTTTACCAGATCGGCAGGCGCAGAATGACGCCAGACCTGCATCGCCCCGAAAGCCGGGTGTTCGAACATATATTCGAACTGCGCGCCCAGCCGTTCCGCGACAGCCTTGCTGCCCAGATTATCCGGATCGATCAGCGAGATTGCGGTTTCCCAGCCCAGCACGTCATAGGCATGTGCACGTGCAGCCAGTGCCGCTTCGGTCGCATAACCCTTGCCGGTGGCGTGGTTCATAAGCGTCCAGCCAATTTCGGGCTCGGGCCAGCCGTGAGGGTTCCACAAGCCAACATGGCCTACATAGGTGCCGGTGTCTTTTTCCTCGACACCCCAGAAGCCATATCCCCGCATCGCCCAGTGGCCTAACAGCATCGCAACAGCGCGCCATGTCTCATCCGGGCGTTTCGGGCCGCCGACGAATTTCGATGCGTCGCTGGCAAAAAACTCTGCCTCAGCCTCAAAATCGGCCTCGCAGGGGGCCCGCATGATCAGGCGTTCGGTTTCCAGCGTTGGTATGGCCATGGCAAGTGTCATGCCTGCACCTCGCCGTATCGCCAGACATGCTGGGTTGGACCAAAGGCGCTTTCGGCAACGGCGTCGCGCGTTGCACCCAGACGCTGTGCCAATGCGTTCGAACGCGTGTTAGATTGCGAAACGTAACTTACGAACTGGCCGGATCCGAGCAGATCAAGCCCAAAATCGCGAACGGCGCTGCACGCTTCGGTCGCGTAACCTTGCATGCGGAACTTGCTATCGAACATATAGCCAAGCTCGGGCTCGTGGTCGTCCCATTCGAGGCCCAGAATGACGAAGCCAATGACCTGATCGTCGTCCTTTAGCGAGACCGTGAACAGGCCATGCCCATGCAAAAGCCAGCCCGATGTGTAGTAGGAAAACTCAGTCCAGGCGTCTTGCTCGGTATCGCCAAAGCTGTCCTTGCAGATCGATGTCCACACCGGCAGGTCGTCCAGAGTGGGTGCACGCAGAACCAGCCGCCGGGTCTCAATGACCGGCAGGGCCGCGCGATACTGCGCTGCTGCCATCGCCGCCTTTCCGGACGGGGGCTGGGTGCAGCGTGCTGACGTCACTTTTTCTTTCCAAAACCGCTCAACCCCGGGGGCAGGCCCATGCCGCCACCCAGTCCGGGCAGACCGCCGGGCATCTTACCGCCCATCGCTTTGGCGGCTTGTTCCAGCGCCTTGGGGTCCATGCCCGCAGCCATTTCCTCGGGGCTTGGGCCACCTTTGCCGAACATGCCTTTCATGGCCTGTTTCAGCATCTTGCCTTTGCCCATTTTGCCCATCTTTTTCATCATGTCGGACATCTGCCGGTGCATCTTGAGCAGCTTGTTGAGATCGCTGACCTCCATACCCGAACCGGCGGCGATGCGTTTCTTGCGGCTGGCTTGCAGCAGTTGCGGGTTGGCGCGTTCGCGTTTGGTCATCGACTGGATCAGCGCGATTTGCTGGCGCAGGATTTTATCGTCCAGACCGGCCTGATCCATCTGCTTGGCCATCTTGTTCATGCCCGGCATCATACCCATCATGCCCTGCATGCCGCCCATCTGGATCATCTGCTCCAGCTGCATTTTCAGGTCGTTCATGTTGAACTGACCTTTGACCATGCGCTTCATCATGCGCTCGGTCTGTTCCATCTCCATCGTTTCCTGGGCCTTTTCGACCAGAGCGACGATGTCGCCCATGCCCAGAATACGCCCCGCGATCCGGTCCGGCTCGAAGGTTTCGAGCGCGTCCATCTTCTCGCCCAGACCAACAAAGCGGATCGGCTTGCCGGTGACTGCGCGCATCGACAGCGCCGCACCGCCACGTCCGTCACCGTCCATCCGGGTCAGGACCACGCCCGAGATGCCGACCTTGGCATCAAACTCTTCGGCCACTTCAACAGCGACCTGACCGGTCAGGCCGTCGACCACCAGCAGCGTCTCGCGCGGGTCGACCACGTTACGAACCTGCTCGACCTCGTCCATCAGGACTTCGTCGATATGCAGACGACCCGCGGTGTCGAGCATATAGACGTCATAGCCGCCGAGCGTTGCCTGTTGCTTGGCGCGCTTGGCGATATCAACCGGCGTCTGACCGGGTACGATCGGCAGCGTATCTACACCAACCTGCGTGCCCAGAACCGCAAGCTGATCCATCGCCGCTGGGCGATAGACGTCGAGCGAGGCCATCAGGACCTTCTTGCCCTCTTTCTCTTTCAGGCGTTTCGCCAGCTTACCGGTGGTGGTTGTCTTACCGGAACCCTGCAGGCCGACCATCAGGATCGGGGCAGGCGGGTTGTCGATCTTCAGCGCACCGGGGTCTTCTTCGCCGCGCAGTGTATCGACCAACGCGTCGTGCACGATCTTAACGACCTGCTGGCCGGGCGTGATCGATTTGGTGACAGCTTGACCGGTCGCCTGTTCCTGTACTTTCTTGACGAACTCGCGCGCCACCGGCAGCGAGACGTCGGCCTCAAGCAGGGCAACGCGGACTTCGCGCAGGGCAGTTTTCACGTCTTCTTCAGACAGGGCACCCTGTTTGGTCAGCCGGTCAAAGACGCCGGAAAGGCGTTCGGATAGATTTTCAAACATGCCTTCGGCCTCCTTAGCCGGTTATCTGGTGGCGTGCCCTAGATAGGACGCGTCGGTTAAATGCACAAACGCCCCCACGGGCGAAACTCGCTGGTGGGGGGCGATCCCTGAACGACTCAAGGGACCGGAAGATCAAGCGCTTCCGGATGTTGTTGGCGACTTAGGCCGATTGGCTGGCAGAGTCAACCTTGCGCGCCGGAAGCCAGTCATTGATCGCATCAACCAGCCGATGCGCGCCGCGCCCGCTGGAATAAGCCTCGACAATGGGATGCCGTCCGGCGCTCATGCCCTCATCCAGTATTAGGACAGGGCGATAGAGGGTCGATGTGCCATTGTCGCTACGCGAGGTCGTGCTTTCGGTTTCCGCGTGCGAGAGGTGCAAGAGCTCATGTTCCACCGCATCATATCCAAAGACTGACTGTCTGCGGATCAGGATGCTGTTTTTATTGCGATCCAGTATGACCTGCACGCGGCGGACAAAGGCGCAAAACGCACCAAAACCCATGCCTCCGCCGAATAGTGCGAAGAAAATGCCGAAGAAGATACCTTCGCCACCTTCAGTGGCCAAGAAGACGCCCGCGCCGACAAAGGCCAGAATGAAGAAGACAAGCGAGATGCCGATGAACCATGGCGTATTGGACAGGATCAGTTGGTTCGGAGTGTTGCGCGTGACTTTCATGGCGGCACGCTAGCACCGAATACCGCGCCTGTCGTGGCTTGAATTTACCTGTCGGTTGAGCGATGAGCGCGCCATACGAGGAGGTTCCCATGGACGCATCATCCGCATTTCAGGATACACTACCGCTCAGCTCGGATGCGCTTTTGGCGCAGCTGGATGAATGGGGGCTGTCCTATCGGTTGCATACTCATATCCCACTGCGCACGGTCGAGGATGCAAAAGGGGTCGAAGGCCAGTTCATGGTGCCGGGTGAAAACACGCTGCGGCTTAAGAACCTGTATCTGCGCGACAAGAAAAAGCGGAACTATCTGGTGACGCTGGAACAGAGCCGCGAGATCGACCTTAAGGCGCTGGGCGCGGAGTTAGGGATTGGCAACTTATCCTTCGGCTCGGCGGATCGGCTGTTCCAGAACCTCGGCATCCGCCCTGGCGCGGTCAGTCCGCTGGCGATGATCAACGGCGTTGAGAACAACGTTAAGTTCTTCATGGACGCCGCCGCGCAACAGGCCGATGTCATCAACATGCACCCTTTGGTCAACGACCGAACCGTCGTTTTGTCGCGCGAAGACCTGATGGTGTTCTTTGATAAGATCGGGTGCGAGATAAACTGGCTGCCGTGATCACCCTTCAAGCGCTTCGTTCAAAGCGGCAGCGACATGGGCGGCGGAGGGGTTGACGAACAGGTGACCGTCCGCCTCGAACACCGGATCGTCCAGATGATCGGGGAAGGCCAGAGGCAACTCGGTACAGGCCAGCAAGATCGCGGTTCCGGGTGTGGCGTGTTTGTTGCAGAAGGCCAGCAGGCGCGCATGTGCGGTGTCGGATGCGCCGCCGTAGAAATCACTGTCGATCATCGCCTGCATCTCGGCGATCTCGGGCTCGGGCAGGCGTGTGTTTGCCGTGATACCCTCGGCGGCCAGCCGGTCGGCATAGTTTGTGGCCCGCATGGTGACTGCGGTTCCAAGGACCAAAGCATTGGTGGCGCCGGTCGAGGCGGTCGCGTCGGCGGTTGCGTCAAAAATGCTGAGAATAGGCATGGAGACGCCTTCGCGGATCGCGTGAAGCCGCGCGTGTGGCGTATTGGAGGCGATGATGCCGAAATCGCAGCCTGCGTGTTCCAAAGTCAGCAGTGCTTCGCGGAACACCGCGTCGAAAGCGGCCCAGCTGTCTTCGTCACCGGCCACGCCGCGCAAGGCGCGGGTTTTGGCTTGGGTGACGGATTCGATGGTCATGGGTGGGATGGGCAGCGGCGATCCGTGGCCGCGTTCAGCAAAATACCGACCCGCGCCTTCAGCGATCGCCCGGTAGTAGTCGACAGTTGAGGCCCAGCCAACACCGCCCAATATTCCAATCTTTTTCATGTGAAACGCCCAGTCTGCCGATTTGCCTCGGCGCAGACTGGACGGTTCAAGGGGGGCAGGTCAATCAGGCTGCCAGTTTGGTGACAGCTTTCTGCGCATTGGACAGGGTTGTTTCGGGGTCCAGTGCCATGCGATCTGCGGCTATGACTTCGACATCATGGATGCCGATGAAGCCCAGAACATGGCGCGCATAGGTGGTGGCAAAGTCGATCTCGGAGCCCACCGCCGTACCGCCTGATGCAACAGCAAGGATGGCGCGTTTGCCTTCCAGCAGACCTTTCGGTCCTTCTTCGGAATAGGAGAATGTCAGACCGGCACGGGCGACCAGATCAATCCAGGCCTTGAACGCGGCGGGAACTGAGAAGTTGTAGATCGGCAGGCCGATGACGATCGTGTCGGCCTTTTGCAACTCGGACACCAATTCGTCCGACAGGGCCAGCAGGTCTTTCTGTACCGCGTCACGCTGTTCGGCGGGGGTGAAATTGGCGCCGATCCAGTCTTCGGTCAGCAGGGGCAGGGGGGTGGCCAGATCGCGGCGGATGATGCGGCTGGCGTTCAGGTGGCGAACCACGCGGTCGGACAGATCGCGGGTGGCAGATCCAGTGCGGCGGGCCGAGGCGTCGATATGCAGGATGGTTTTGGTCATTTCGGGGCGTCCTTTGTTGCGGAATTAGCTTCTGTTGCCCCAATATGGCTGTTGCGTGCATGAACAAAACTCGGATATATCAACAAGCATTGTTAGAATTTGCACATTGGATCAGATGCAATGGACAATTGGGATGAAGTGAGAACCGCCTATCAGGTGGCGCGCATGGGAACGGTCAGCGGCGCGGCGGATGTGCTGGGTGTGCACCACGCCACCGTGATCCGCCATATCGATGCGATCGAGGCACGGTTGGGCGTCAAACTATTCCAGCGTCACGCGCGTGGGTACACACCAACCGAAGCGGGTGAGGACCTGTTGCGTGTCGCGCAGGCAACCGAAGATCAATTCAACCAGTTGGTTGGTCGCATGAAGGGGCGCGGAGACGATGTCTCGGGCGAGATCGTGGTCACCTCACTGGCCTCACTGGCCCCGCTCATCGTACCGACGCTGACCGAGTTCCAGCAGACCCACCCGGGATTGATTGTGCGCTATCTGACCGGCGACCGCCTGTTCCGGTTGGAATATGGCGAGGCGCATGTGGCGATCCGCGCCGGGGCCGCGCCGGATCAACCGGACAATGTGGTGCAGCCGTTCATTCCACAAGAGGTCGGACTATTCGCCAGCAAGGCCTATCTCGCGCGCTACGGCAAACCCGCGGACGTTGCAGATTTCGCCAATCACCACTTCGTCGGCAATGATGACGAAAACAGCCGCGCGCCGTTTTCCCGCTGGCTGCGTGCCAACGCGCCGGAGCAGGCGATCACTTTCCGCTGCACCAATAATTTCTGTATGCGAGAGGCTGTTCTGGCCGGTGCAGGCATCGGCTTTATGGCCCGTTGGGAGGCCGCGCGCGATCCCGATCTGGTCGAGGTGATGGCACCGTTGCCCGAGTGGTCTGGCAAGCTGTGGCTGGTGACTCATGTGGATCTGCACCGGACCACCAAGGTGCAGGCTTTCCTATCCTTCCTGAAAGATCAATCCAGGGGCTGGCTGCCGTGACACCGCAGGCGCGCGGCCATCTGGCCATGCTGACATTCTCGGCTTTGGTGGCGGGCAGTTTCTCGCTTGGCTCAATGGCGGCAAATGAGATCGCACCGTCGGCGATCACGGCAGCGCGCTTTGCGATTGCGGCGGTTGTGATCGGCATCGCTGCGATTGCCACAACGGGCATTCCGCGCAGCGCGGCTCGGGCACCATGGCGCTATCTGGTGCTTGGCGGATTGTTCGGAGCCTACTTTGTCCTGATGTTCTACGGATTGAAAACCGCTCCCCCGGTCAGCGCGGCGGCGGTCTTTACGCTGACCCCGGTCATGTCGGCGCTGGCCGGGTGGGTGCTGCTGCGCCAGATCACCACCCCACGCATGGCGCTGGCCCTGACGGTCGGTGCGGTCGGTGCGCTGTGGGTGATCTTTAGAGCGGATTGGCAAGCCTTTCAGGTCTTCGAGATCGGAGGCGGCGAGATCATCTATTTCTGGGGTTGCGCCGCGCACGCCGTCTATACGCCGATGATACGGCGATTGAACCGGGGCGAGCCTGCGGTGGTGTTCACCTTCGGTACGTTGGTTGCGGGGTGTTTGATCCTGACGGTCTGGGGCTGGTCCGATATCCGTGCAGTAGATTGGGGCAACCTTCCCGGGATTGTCTGGGTGACGCTGCTTTACATCTCGTTGTTTGCGACCGCCGCCAGTTTTGTACTGGTTCAGTTTGCAGCCCTGCGTTTGCCCGCGGCAAAGGTCATGGCCTACACTTACCTGACGCCCAGCTGGGTGATCCTGTGGGAAATCGCCCTGGGACGTCCTGCGCCGACGGCATTGGTGTTGGTTGGTGCCGGGCTCACCGCTGTTGCGCTGTTGTTGCTGCTGAAAGGAGAAGACGCGCCTGCAAATACTCCGGTGCGCTCGAATTGAAGCTTGTGATTTCTACCTGATGTGGCAGCCTGCCTGTCACCACCAAGGAGCTGGGCCATGAAAACAATGTCACTTATTCCCGCATTGCTGGCGCTGTCCGCCTGTGCCCCCGGTAGCGCGAAAGACGCTGCAGAGGCGGACCTGCAAGCCAGCTGCGAAGCTCTGGTGGGCGCCGAAACCGGCACAGGGCCTGATGGTGTCAAAGCGATGTCGACCCAGTCCAGCCCGACAGGCTCGGTCACCAGCGTATTCGTGGCAGGGGCCGAGGCTCCGTGGCTCTGTCGTGCCGACCCAACGGGGGTTGTGACCGGGGTGGAATATAGCCGCGAGGGCTGAGCCTGCCGTTTGGATCGTCCCGACGGGTCAGGCTGGCGAACCGCCCGGGTCGACATATCTCAGGATCAGGAGGACGCCAATATGTTCAAACACATCATGGTCCCGGTCGACCTGCACTTGCCGCCCGAGGTCAAGAAAGCCACCGAGGTTGCCGCGCAATTGGCCAAATGGCAGGGCGCCAAAGTGACCATCGTCAGCGTCACCGGCCCGCAGCCTGGGGATAGCCACCTGACAACAGACGCGATCAAACAAGAATTGCTGACCTGCGCCAGTGAAATTGCGATGCAAAGCGGCACAAGTGTGGACACACGCAACATTCACTCGGTTGATGTCGCGGTCGAGATCGACAAGGACCTGACCCACGCAGCAGAGGAAATGGGGGCCGATCTGATTGTTGTGGGAACCCACGCACCCCAGATCACAGACTATATCCTGTCCAGCCACGCGGGATATCTGGCCAAACACGCCAGCATGTCGGTCTTAGTTGTGCGTTAGGCCTCATCCGGGGGCAGTTCAACTTCTAGAAACCGCTCGAACGCATCCAGATTGACCGGTTCGAACTGTCCGAACCCCTGCATCCAAACCGAGGCCGCACGAAGCGCGTCGGGTTCAAGTTTGCACCACTTCACCCGTCCGCGTTTTTCCTGAGAAATCAGACCTGCTTTGGTCAGGATCACCAGATGCTTTGAAATCGCGGCCAGCGACATTTCGAACGGTTCGGCCACGTCGGTGACGGCCATGTCATCTTCCAGCAGCATCGCTAAGATGGCGCGGCGGGTGGGATCGGCGAGGGCTGCGAAGACAGTGTCGAGGTCGTTGGACATGGTTCCGCTGAACCATAGCCTGTGAGTTTGGTCAACCATTTGGTTGAATATGCGGATTCAGGCTTATCCGCCCGGTCAGCGAATTATACGCCATCGGCAGGTTTCGCGTGGTCTGTAATTTTATTATAAAAATCATATGCTTAGCGACGTTCATGCTGCGGCTTCATTGCCGTTGACTCTGCGCCCTCAGCCCCTTAGCACCCTACCCAAGACTGTGCGAGGGAAACGCCCGTGACCGAAGATGACCAAAAGCAGCGTATGGCGCAGCTGGAGGCCAAGATCGAAGCGGCGAAAAAGGCCAAAGCGCCGAAACCTCGTGCGGATGCTGACGTATCCGGAGGCGAGCTTGCCTGGAGGATGGTCATCGAAATGGTTTCCGGTCTGGGGATCGGATTTGGCATCGGATACGGGCTGGACAGCCTGCTCGGGACGATCCCGATCTTTCTGGTGCTGTTCACATTGCTGGGCCTTGTCGCGGGCGTGAAGGTTATGCTCCGCAGCGCGAAAGAGGTTCAAGAGAAACAAGCGGCCGCAAGCGCGACCGAGAAGGACGAGAGGGACTGAACGTGGCAACCGAGACCACCGCAGAAAAAGGCAGCAGCCTGGCTTTCCATCCAATGGACCAGTTTATCGTCAAGCCGTTGTTCGGCGACGGTGCGATTGCCTGGTACACGCCCACCAACGTGACCCTGTGGCTGTTCCTGGCGATTGCGGCGATCTTTGCCCTGCTGGTTCTCAGCACGTCCAAGCGCGCCATTGTTCCGACGCGGATGCAGTCGGTGGCCGAGCTGGCCTATGGTTTTATCTACAAAATGCTGGAAGACATCTGCGGCAAGGAAGGCGTCAAGTACTTCCCCTATGTCATGACCCTGTTCATGTTCATCGTCTGCGCGAACTTCCTGGGCATGTTGCCCATGTCCTTCACCACCACATCGCATTTCGCCGTGACCATCCCGCTGGCGCTGGCCGTGTTCCTGACCGTGACCGTTTTGGGTTTCGTCAAGAACGGCGCTGCGTTCCTGGGCTTGTTCTGGGTCTCCAGCGCGCCGCTGGCGCTGCGCCCTGTTCTGGCGATCATCGAGCTGATCTCGTACTTCGTACGCCCGGTCAGCCACTCCATTCGTCTTGCCGGTAACGTCATGGCAGGCCACGCGGTTATCAAGGTGTTCGCAGGCTTTGCCGCGATTGCCGTGATCTCGCCCGTGTCGGTTCTGGCGATCACCGCAATGTATGGCCTTGAGGTCCTCGTGTCCTTCATTCAGGCCTACGTCTTCACCATTCTGACCTGTGTGTATCTGAAAGATGCGCTGCATCCGTCGCACTAAGGTCCGAACCCCCAACATCGAAACTTCCAAATCGTAAGGAGAATTCTCATGGAAGGCGATCTCGCACACATCGGCGCAGGCCTGGCAGCAATCGGTTCCGGCGCAGCCGCAATCGGGGTGGGCAACGTTGCAGGCAACTTCCTGGCCGGCGCCCTGCGCAACCCTTCGGCGGCTGCTTCGCAGACCGCAACCCTGTTCATCGGTATCGCGTTCGCAGAAGCGCTGGGCATCTTCGCATTCCTGGTCTCGCTGCTGCTGATGTTCGCCGTATAATCTGCGGAACCTGATCCTTACGCGCAGGTGGGCCCAAGCCATAGCGGCCCATCTGTTGTAAAGACAACGTTCCGACGGAGGACATCATGGCGACTGAACCCATTGCTGAAGAAGTAGTAGGCACATGCGTTGATTCCAGCGGCTACGCCGTCGGGATGCCGCAGCTCTGCTTCGATTGGTTCCCCAACCAGATTTTCTGGCTGGTCATCACGCTGGTCGTCATCTTTCTGGTCCTGTCCCGCGTGGCTCTGCCCCGCATCGCGGCAATCCTGGCTGAACGCCAGGGGACCATTACAAATGACCTGGCTGCGGCCGAAGATCTGAAGGCCAAAGCGGTCGAGGCCGAAGAGGCCTATAACAAAGCGCTGGCCGATGCCCGTTCTGAGGCTCAGCGTATCGCAGCGGAAGCCCGCGCCGAAATCCAGTCTGGTCTGGATGACGCGATTGCCAAGGCGGATGCGGAAATCGCTGCAAAGGCGGCTGAATCGGAAAAGGCAATTGCCGAAATCCGTGCCGGTGCGCTGGAAAGCATTCAAGTGGTTGCCAAGGATACGGCGGCTGAACTGGTCACAACACTGGGCGGCGAGGCGGATGCCAAAGCCATCAACAGTGCAGTAGATGCGCAGACGAAAGGATAAGTGACATGCGGAACACTCTTGCCCTTATCCTGACCGTTGGTGCCGCCAGCCCCGCGCTGGCCGCAAGCGGCCCGTTCTTCTCGCTTGCCAACACTGACTTTGTCGTCACTCTGGGCTTCATCGTCTTTATCGCGGTCCTGTTCTACTTCAAGGTCCCCGGTATGATCGGTGGTGCGCTGGACAATCGCGCCGAAGGTATTCAAGCCGAGCTGGACGAAGCCCGCGCCCTGCATGAAGAAGCACGCAGTCTGCTGGCCTCGTACGAGCGCAAGCAGCGCGAAGTTCAGGGTCAGGCCGAAGCTATCGTTGCCGCGGCCAAGGAAGACGCGGTTCTGGCGGCTGAACAAGCTAAGGTGGATCTGGAAAAATCCATCGCGCGCCGTCTCGCGGCAGCGCAGGATCAGATCGCATCGGCTGAGGCATCTGCCGTCAAGGAAGTCCGCGATCAGGCCATCACCGTAGCGGTTTCGGCAGCCAACGCCGTGCTGGCCAAACAGATGACCGCAACGCAGGCGAACAAGCTGATCGATGCATCCATCGCGGATGTGGGTGAAAAGCTACACTGATCGCCCGGATCATATTATTTTAAAAACCCGAGGGCTTCAGGCTCTCGGGTTTTTTCTTTTTGTGGCTTCCAGTTTGAAGGATCAGACCTCTCCAGTCTCGTGCTTCAAACGCTGTTGCGCTATCTCTTCATTGCGCAGGGCCTTCTGCTGATCGGCCATGCAGCTTTTGACAAAGTTCAGATGATCCTCGACCGCCTTCCGTGCCCCTTTCGGGTCGCGGTCCTGCAGGGCTGTGTTGATGGCTCGGTGCTGGTCCAGAATTGCGTCGCGGGTGGTGCGTTGCTGGAACATGATCTGTCGGTTGTAGAATACGCCCTGCCGCAGCAGATCGAACATCGACCGCATCATATGCAGCATCACCACGTTATGACTGGCCTCGATGATCGCCATATGGAACTGGGCGTCCAGATGCGCCTCTTCTTCGGCTGCATTGCGGGCGTGGGCGTCTTCCATCTTGTCCAGTATGGTCTGCACCACCTTCAGATCGCTGCCCGAGCCCATGCGGGCGGCACGCTCAGCCGCTAGACCCTCCATGTCACGCCGGAATGAGAGATAGTCGAACACTGCCTCGTCGTGATTGCCGAACAACCGGATCAAAGCTGGCGCGAAGGCCGAGCCCAGAACCTCGGCCACATAGATGCCCGATCCGGCCTTGGCAGTCAGCAATCCCTGCTCCTGGAGGTCCGAGATTGCCTCGCGCAGCGACGGGCGCGACACGCCCATCCGCTCGGCCAGCTCCCGTTCTGAGGGCAGGCGTTCTCCGGGGCGCAGAATGCCGCGCAGGATCAGCAGTTCGATCTGGCGCACAACAGCCAGTGACAGTTTTTCGGTTTGAACTTTTTGAAAAGGCATCTGGCTACCACTTGGAATTGGTCAAGTCACTTGACCACGTTTGTAAGGGGCGTTCAAGTCGCTCACAGAGGTTGAAACATTAGGTCAGAATTATTGACATAAGAGGCGCATTGCCTAATCTGCGTCCCAAGGGCGGAGGAGGCCCCCTACGATGAATCAGCTCTACGCCACCCGAACCGCTCGGATGAAGGCTTCCGAAATCCGCGAATTGCTGAAACTGCTGGGCGAGCCCGGTATCATTTCCTTCGCAGGCGGTATTCCCGAGCCCGCTTTGTTTCCAGCAGAGGCTTTCGCCGAAGCGTTTCAAAATGCGCTTAGCCCAGATCAACAGGCGCAGGCGCTGCAATATTCGGTCAGCGAGGGCTATGCCCCGCTGCGTGAATGGCTGGCCGACCATATGCGTGGGATCGGCGTTACGTGCGGCATCGACAACATCCTGATCACCTCAGGCTCGCAGCAAGCGCTGGATTACTTGGGTAAGTTGTTCTTGTCACCGGGTGATACTGCGTTGGTTGGGTGGCCCACATATCTGGGCGCGCTCAATGCGTTTGACGCTTATGAGCCGCGCTTTGACCAGCTTAGCATCAATGGCAATCGTGGGGCTGCCGAATACCAGGCCGCCGCCGGTAACAGCCCGATCAAATTCGCTTATCTTTCCGCCGATTTTGCAAATCCGACTGGTGAGACGGCCGATTTGCGGGGCAGGGAGGCGCTGCTCGATCTGGCAGATGAATTGGATTGCGCAGTAATCGAGGACGGAGCCTATCAAGCGCTGCGCTATGACGGCGATCCGATCCCTCCGATCCTCGCGTTAGAACAGGCGCGCAAGGGATCGATCGAGAACTGCCGGACGATCTATTGCGGCAGCTTCTCGAAAACTCTTTCACCGGGGTTGCGGCTGGGTTGGGTGGTTGCAGCAAAACCGGTGATCTCGCAACTGGTGCTGCTGAAACAGGCGGCTGATCTGCATTCTTCTACGATCAACCAGATGGCGGTGTATCAGGTGGCACGGGATCGCTTCGACACTCATGTCCCCATGCTACGCCAGACCTATGCCGCGCGCCGCGATGCGATGCTTGAGGCGCTCAACCAGCACATGCCCAATGGCGTCGACTGGACCCGACCCGAGGGTGGCATGTTCATTTGGGTCACTCTGCCCAAGGAAATGAACGGCGCCGACCTGCTGGCGAGGGCGCTGGAAACGGTCAAGTTGGCCTTTGTACCCGGTCAGGCTTTCTATCCCGACGACACCGGGTCGAATACCATTCGACTGAGTTTTTCCAACTCGGATGAGGACACGATCCGCGAGGGTATACGCCGGTTAGGAGAAGTGTTGCGCGCCTGAACCGGGGAAAGGTTTCATTAACCATATTGTCGCTAATAAAGCAGCATGATCCGCGTGCTCGCTTTCCTGTGCCTCGCCGCCTGCTCGGGTGGTACACCCTATTTTCGCGACTTGCCCGCAACGCGCGTCGCGGTGAATGGCAGTATCTTCGACGTCCGCGTCCGCAATGAACTGGCCGAGGCCGTCCGCGTGAACCCGCAATACGCGCCGCGTCTGGGTCCGATCCGTGACCGGGCCGCGCTGGCCATGGCGCAGGTCTCGGGCTGTCCGCTTCTGGACGTTCTTGGCGATGCGGCCGTCACTGTGGGCGTGCTGGGCTGCGACCAGGAACTGGGGGAAAAACTGATTTTCGGCGCACTCCTTCGCCGTCCCTATGAATGCGTTGGTTACGGATATTACGAAGACTACGGATATCAGGTCTTTGAATGCTCGCCTTACTGAGATACGCGAGACTCCGCGTAGTTTTGCCAAGATGTTGTGGATAACTTGGTCCAATCTCCCATATCCTGCGCAATCACGTTGACACCTCCCCCATCCGTTGCGCAGACTTCTTACCCATAGGAATCATACCAAGAGCAGCCATTGCGCTTTAGCAAACTCAAACTGACAGGCTTCAAAAGCTTCGTGGACCCGACCGATCTGATCATCGCGGACGGGCTGACCGGAGTGGTTGGTCCGAATGGCTGCGGCAAGTCCAATCTGCTGGAAGCGTTGCGCTGGGTGATGGGTGAAAACCGTCCCAAATCCATGCGCGGTGGCGCGATGGAAGATGTGATCTTTGCGGGCGCTGCCACTCGGCCTGCGCGCAACTTTGCCGAGGTGGTCCTGACGATGGACAACTCGGAACGTTTGGCGCCATCCGGCTTCAACGACAGCGACCAGTTGGAAATTGTCCGCCGCATCACCCGCGATGTGGGCAGTGCCTACAAGACCAACGGCAAGGACGTGCGCGCCCGCGACGTTCAAATGCTGTTCGCGGACGCCTCGACCGGTGCGCATTCGCCTGCGCTGGTGGGGCAAAACCGCATTGCCGAACTGATCAACGCCAAACCCCGCGCACGACGTCGCATTCTGGAAGAGGCCGCCGGCATCTCCGGGCTTTATCAACGCCGCCACGAGGCAGAACTGAAA
Organism: Ruegeria sp. E5; assembly: GCF_056534105.1. Taxonomy (NCBI): domain Bacteria; kingdom Pseudomonadati; phylum Pseudomonadota; class Alphaproteobacteria; order Rhodobacterales; family Roseobacteraceae; genus Ruegeria; species Ruegeria sp. E5. Next base: position 368,899 of record NZ_JBQFPA010000005.1, read on the forward strand.
CTGAAAGGCACCGAGGCCAACCTGACCCGCGTGGATGACGTGCTGGAACAATTGGGCGGGCAGTTGGCACAACTCGCCCGTCAGGCCCGGCAGGCGGCGCGGTATCGCGAGATCGGCGAGCTGTTGCGTCAGGCCGAAGGGATGCTGCTCTATCGCCGTTGGAAAGAGGCCGACATGGCCCGTCAGGCGGCCGAGGAAAAGCTACGCGACCGGATCACCGAAGCCTCTCGCGCCGAGGCATCCGCCCGTGAATCCGCCGCCAAACGCGCTGAGATCGAGGAAACCCTGCCGCCCTTGCGTGAGGAAGAGGCCATCGCCGCAGCCGTCCTGCAGCGCCAGCAGGTGCAGCGCGATCAGCTGTCGGATCAGGAAACCCGCGCACGCCAGACGATCGAGACTCTGACCAACCGTATCCAGCAATTGGGCAACGACATCGAACGCGAATCCGGTCTGAACCGGGACGCGGGTGAGATGATCGAACGGCTCGAATGGGAGGCCCGCGAGCTTGCAAAAGCCGCCGATGGCTATGACGAAAAGGTCGCTGAAGCTGCTGAAGTTGCGCGCGAGGCCGCGTCGGTGTTGCAGGATCGCGAAGATCACCTGTCGCAGGAAACCGAAGACATGGCCCGTCTGGTGGCTCGCCACCAATCGGCGCAACGACTGGTTGAAGACAGCCGCAAGACACTGGTTCGTTCCGAGGGTGAGGAAGAAAAGGCCCGCGCCGCCGTGGACGAGGCGCGCAATGCCCTTTCCCGTGCCAGCGAGGCGTTCGAGACCGCGCAAGAGGGTGAGGAAGAAGCCCGCGAAGCTGCTGAGGCAGCGGAAGAAGCACTGGCCGCCGCCGACGAGCTGCGCAACGATACACAGGCGCGTGAGGCCGAGGCGCGCGCCAAACGCTCCGAGGCCGAGGGTGAACTGGGCGCGATAAGGGCCGAGACCACCGCGCTGGCCAAGCTGGTCGAACGCGACACGGCTGAGGGTGGGCAAGTGCTCGACATGCTGCGGGTGGCAACGGGCTTTGAAAAGGCATTGGGGGCTGCGCTGGCGGATGACCTGCGTGCACCGTTGGTCGAGGGCGACGGACCTTCAGGTTGGGTGCAGGTAGCGGGCTATGACAGCGACCAGCCCTTGCCCGACGGGGCCGAGCCGCTGGCGTTGCATGTGTCCGGCCCCGACCGCCTAAGTCGCCGTATTGCGCAGATCGGTCTGGTCGATGCGGATCAGGGCGCGCGCCTGCAGGCGTCGTTGAAACCGGGTCAACGCTTGGTCTCACGCTCGGGAGATTTGTGGCGCTGGGACGGATTCCGCGCCTGGGCCGAGGATGCACCAAGCGCTGCCGCCCTGCGTTTGGAACAGCTCAACAAGCTTGAGGCGCTGAAACAGGAACTGACCCGCACCGAGGCGCAGGCCGAAGGTGCTCGCGCCGCGCATGAAGCGCTGTCGCAGCAACTGGCCGACGTCACCGAAGCCGACCGCCGCGCCCGCGAGGCCCGCCGTGCCGCGGATCAGCGCATGGCGGAAACCGCGCGGATGCTCAGCCGGGCTGAGGCGGATCGAAATCTGGCGCAGGGCAAGCTGGAAACACTGACACTCGCGGTCGACCGTCATAAGGAAGACGCCATGTCCGCCCGCGCACAACTGCGTGAGGCTGAAGGCGCGTTGACTGGCCTGGGCGATCTCGACAGCGCCCGCGCGCAGGTCGAGGACATCAAGCAGACTGTCGAGGCGGCGCGGATCACCATGCTGACCCACCGCTCGACGCATGATGAATTGCGCCGCGAGGGCGAGGCGCGCACCCGGCGCACGCAGGAGGTGACTAAGGACCTCAGCGGTTGGCGGCATCGTCTGGAAACGGCGGAAAAGCGGATATCGGAACTGGCCGAACGCAAGGAAAGCTCGGAAGAAGAACTGACCGAGGCGATGGCGGCCCCCAGCGAAATCGCCGAGGCACGGGAAGAACTGAACGAGCTGATCGAAACCGCTGAGGCTCGGCGCGCCGAAGCCGCCGACAAGTTGGCCGAGGCCGAGACCCAGCAGCGCGAGGTGGTTCTTGCCGAGCGCGAAGCCGAACGTCTGGCCTCGGAGGCGCGCGAAAGCCGCGCGGCGGCTGAGGCGCGTTGCGACGCCGCCAAGGAAAGCGTAGTCGCCGCAGCAGAACGCATTGCCGAGGATCAGCAACTGACGCCTAACCAGCTGCTGAACCAACTGGACGTGAACCCTGATCAGATGCCCGCCGCCGACGCACTTGAAGCCGAAGTGAACCGCCACAAGCGTCAGCGCGACGCCATGGGCGCAGTGAACCTACGGGCTGAAGAGGACAGCAAAGAAGTCCAGGAAGAATTCGACACGCTGAACGGCGAAAAGGCCGATCTGGAAGAGGCGATCAAGGCCCTGCGCAGCGGCATCGCCAGCCTCAACCGCGAAGGACGCGAGCGTCTGTTGACCGCGTTCGAACAGGTGAATTCCAACTTCGCCATGCTGTTCAAGCATCTGTTTGGTGGCGGCGAGGCCAATCTGGTCATGGTCGAAAGCGACGATCCGCTGGATGCGGGCCTTGAGATCATGTGCCAGCCGCCGGGCAAAAAGCTCTCGACTCTCAGCCTGCTGTCGGGCGGCGAACAGACGCTGACCGCGACCGCGCTGATCTTTGGCGTGTTCCTTGCCAATCCCGCGCCGATCTGTGTGCTTGATGAGGTCGACGCGCCGCTGGACGATGCCAACGTCACCCGCTTCTGCGACTTGCTGGACGAGATGTGCCGCCAGACCGATACGCGTTTCCTGATCATCACCCACCACGCGGTGACCATGGCGCGGATGGATCGGCTGTTCGGTGTGACGATGCAGGAACAGGGTGTCAGCCAACTGGTTTCGGTCGATCTGAAAAAGGCCGAGCAGATGGTCGCTTGATCGATCACTGCAACGTTATGAGCCATCACCCGTGTATGAGGGTAGGCTAGCATCATGATCCGATATTTCATCCTCGCATTGCTCGCGGCCAACCCCCTCTGGGCTGCCGAATGGCTCACGAAACCCGGTGACGTCCCCTTGACGCCAGAAGAATTGGAGGCTTTGGCCGGCCGCACTCTCACTTTCTACGACGACGGCCAGTCCAAATACTCGGCTGGAGGGGCCTATTCTTATACCTATGCCAGCGGAGAATCCGCCTTTGGCACCTATTCCATCGCCGGGGACGGCAGTGTTTGCATAGCGTATCGCAATGGGTTCAGCCGATGCGACCTATATGTCCGCAGTGGTGAGCGGTTGATCCTGATCGACGAGAAAGGCGATCGCTACCCGGTCAGAGCGAGTAATTGATCTATTATTCCCGATCAGTTGGTAAATTTGATAGAGGTTTTGAGTAAAAACGGAAGAAAACGGGATAATCATCGTCAAATCACGTTGTAGAATGCCCTGGATCGAAAAACTGATGGGGATGCCAAATGTGCCGTTTTTTGGCTTGGGTTGGGGAGCAGCGATATCTGGATGAATTGATTCAGGAGCAAGAGCAATCGCTTGTCATTCAAAGCCGCAACGCGTTGATCGGGAAGACACCAATCAATGCCGACGGGTTTGGGCTGTCCTGGTATTCTGATCGCGAAACGCCCTGTTTCTACAAGGACACTCATCCCGCGTGGTCCGATGCAAATCTCAAACAACTGGCTCATCATACACGATCACGACTGTTTTTGGCCCATGTAAGAGCGTCGACAGGCACTGCGACCTCGCGCAACAACTGTCACCCATTTGGATTTGGCAAATGGAGCTTCATGCACAATGGCCAGGCTGGAGGGCATGACCAAATCCGGCAGCAGCTCGATGCTATGATCCCGGCACATTTATACGGGCACCGAATGGGTGCGACAGAAAGTGAAGCGATCTTTTTGATTGCTCATGGCGAAGGTCTGGATTCAAATCCGATCGACGCAATGGCACGGGCCGTGGGGCGGGTGGAAGCGCTGTCCCGGCAATGCGGATCGTTGCCTTATATGCGGTTTGCTGCGTGCTGGTCAGACGGCAGCCGTGTATTTGCGGCGCGCTATGCGTCTGATCGTTATGCACCCAGTTTGCATTACCGGGCCTCTGAAGACGGGATAGTGATATCGTCCGAGCCGCTTGATGCAGACAGTGACGGCTGGGTTGAAATACAGCCCAATACCGCCATCGTCACAGAAAGCTCGCTGGTATCTATCCATGCGTTTGATCCGTCAGTGAAACGTGAACCTGCAAAGGTTGCCTAGGCGCTGACCCTTATAGCTGCTTCAGCAGCTGTGTCGTTGGCCACGCATCCGCTGGCAAACCCAGACGCAGTTGTTCAGCCTGCACAGCCGCACGCGTTCCGGCCCCAAGGATGCCGTCGATCTTGCCTACGTCGTGCCCGCGCGCCTGCAGTTTGCTCTGCAACTGTTTCATTTGCGCGCCCGTCAGCCCCGGCGCTGGATTACCTGCATCGTAAATCTGCGCGCCTTCCAGCCGTGTGCCGAAATAAGCGGCGGTCAGGACGTAAACGAAGCTCTGGTTCCATTCGAAATATACGTCGAAATTCGGGTAAGCCAGAAAGGCGGGGCCTTTATGCCCTTGTGGCAGGATCAGTGAGGCAGGCAGATTTGCCAACGACCCACTGCGCGCCTGCACGCCCATCGCCTGCCATTCGGACACCGAGCGGGGCTTGCCGGGGCCAGAGAGAGACCAGTCCATCTGCGCGGGGACGGTGACCTCTTGCAACCATGGCTGACCCGGTTGCCAACCCAGATGCGACAGCATCTTGGCCCCGGACATCAGTGCATCTGGCGCCGAGGTTTTTAGTGAAACCTTGCCGTCTCCGTCCCCATCAACGCCGTTTTCCAGAATGTCGCGGGGCAGCATCTGGACCATGCCGATTTCACCGGCCCAAGCCCCGGTGGTGCGGGCGGGGTCAAAATTGCCCTGGCTGTACAGCTCGATCGCGGCGAAAATCTGCGGGCGGAACAACTCGGGGCGGCGGCAGTCGTGGGCCAGCGTCACCAGCGCGTTGCGAGTGTTGAAATCGCCCTGAAAGGACCCGTAGTCGGTCTCGAACGCCCAAAATGCCAGTAGCACACCGCGCGAAATGCCGTATTCCTGCTCAATCCGGTCAAATACCGCGTCGTATTTGCCAGACATGGCCTTGCCCCGGTCGATCCGGTTCTGTGAAATCAGGCGCCGCGAGAAGTCGATGAATGGTTTCTGGAATACGCCCTGCGCGCGGTCGGCTTTCAGAACGGCTCCGTCCTGCTGCACGCCCTTGAAAAAGCTGTTGACGGTGGATTTGTCGTAACCCTGCTGAATGGCTTCGGCTTTCAGCCCTTTGACGAAGGTATTGAACCCGCCGCCGCATTGGGCGAGTGCAGGCGAGGCGAAGAGGGCGGCGGCAATAAGGCCGGAAAGGAAACGCATAAGGCTGATCCGTCAGAATATGAAGTTGAACCCAACCCACACCGACACGAGCCCAAGCGCAAGCCCCCATACCTGCCAGAGCATGTCTGATGCGCGAAAAACCTCCGCCGCGTCGATATTCTGCCGCGCATTCCCGTTCACCCAAGCAAGATCCCGCATCTGGCCATCATAGCTGCGCGGTCCGGCCAGTGCGATATCAAGCGCACGTGCCATCGCGGCCTCGGGCCAGCCTGCGTTGGGTGAGATATGGCGGCGTGCATCCTCAACCATCTCTCCCCAGCGCGACCATTGGCTGGACAGCGCGACGATCATTACGAAGGTCAGGCGTGCCGGGACAAGGTTCAGCACATCATCCAGCCGCGCCGCTGCCCAGCCGAAGGCGCGGTATTTGTCGTTGCGATAACCGATCATACTGTCGGCGGTGTTGACGACCTTGTAAACCAGCAGCCCCGGCAGACCTGCGACCAGAAACCAGAAGGCTGGGGCAATAACCCCGTCGCTCAGGTTTTCGGCGGCACTTTCGATGGCCGAGCGCGCCACCTGCGCCTCGGTCATGTCCCGCGTATCGCGCGAGACGATCATGGCGACCTGCGCGCGCCCTTCGGTAAGCGAGGTCAACAGGCCTTCACCTACTGCGCGAACATGGGTGATCAGGGATTTCTGGGCCAGAAGGATGGCGCAGACCACGATCTCGACGATCGGACCAAGCAGCGCCAGCAACCGGCCAAGGATGAGTGCCACCGCAACCAGGATGAGTACCGTCGCAACCCCTTTGAGGCGGCGATACGCTCCATGGTTCAGCCGGTTGTCCAGCCAGCCAATCGCGTTGCCCATCAACACGGCAGGGTGGCGAATCCGCGACCACAGCCAATCCGGCTCACCCAATGCTGCGTCCAGACACATAGCGCAGACCAATAGGAACGCGGTGCTCACAGCGCTGCTTCCAACCGGGCCCAACCATCTGCTGGCGGTAATCCAAGGCGCAGGTAGGTCCGGGAATAGGGGAAAATACGGCTCCAGATATGCGCCCGCGCCAATCGGTCTTGCCAGGCGGTCGCGTTATCAACGTCGTAGAGGCGGAACAGGCTGGTGCCACCAATCAGCCGCGCATCCTTGGCCGTTACAAGCTGATCCAACCGTGTTGCTTCATTTGCCAGACGCATGCGCGTTTCGTCAGCCCATTTTACATCGTGCAACGCTTGCGCGCCGATCCGCAGTGCCGGGCCGGATACGGCCCATGGTCCGGTCAGGTCGTTCAATCGTGCAATCAGATCGGGATGGCCAATTGCAAAACCCAGTCGCAACCCGGCCAACCCCCAAAATTTGCCAAAGCTCTTCAGCACCACGATGCCGGGCCGCTGGGCCAGATGAATCAGCGAGGCTTCGGGCGTTACGTCGCAGAAGCTTTCATCGATCACCGTCAGCGGCGCGTCGACATCCGCGTCCTGCCAGATGCGCCCATCGGGATTGTTGGGGTGTACGATGACACGTGCCTGAGCCGGGCCGCTCTCGTGCACCGTCCACCCCTGAGCGGTGAATGCAGCGGCATGTTCGTTATAAGTGGGCATCGTGATCTGCACGCGACCGGCTTTGGTCAGCGCGGGCACGCGGGCAATCACCGCAGAGGCACCAGGCGATGGCAGAATCTCGGCCCCATCAGGCACGTTCCAAAACACCCGCGCCGCGTCCGAGAGGCGTTCGAACGCGCCATGATCCGGCAGTTCCTTCCAGTCCGGAGGCTGCAGGCCCGAGACCTCATAAGCATGCGGATTGATCCCCGTGGACAGATCGATCCAGTCTGCGCGCGTGCCCCCAAACCGCGTCATCGCGCCATCCAGCCCTCCGCCATGATCGCGCGCAGCCCGAGGGTTCAATCTGTCATCCTGTCCAACCATCTGCCCCAGCCGGAATCGCCTATTTCTCATGCTTCAAGCGGATTTTTGCCGTTCTTACAAGCGAATCCGCCCGATCACGGCGCTGTGCGGGCCTTGTTAACACTTTGTTAAGGAAATCGCGTGATCACGGACAACAGGGGTCGGCACCACTCACCCATATCACGTGCCGAGGTTGTTGCAAATGAAAGTACTGATTGTTGAGAGTAACCCCGATCTAGGTCGGGTCTGGCAGCGGCATCTGCAAAGGCAGGAGGCCGAAGTCACGCTGGTCGAAACGCAAGAGGCCGCGATCCTGGCACTGTATGGTACCGCATTCGATATCATCGTGCTGGATCTGGTTCTGGAAACCGGCAGCGCCTTGGCGGTTGCCGATTTCGCAAGCTATCGCAGGCCCGAGGCGCGAGTGATCTTCGTCACCAACACCACATTCTTCTCGGACGGATCAATCTTTGCCCATAGCGCCAATGCCTGCGCCTATGTCCAAAGCTCGACCCCGCCCGAGGATCTGGCGGCCATGGTCGAACACTACGCGGCGGGGCGCTGATCCCGCCCATGGGGTTCTGAATAGTCCAACGTTGGATTCACCGGAATAATTCGGTGCGGATTGATGCTGTCATGGCTGAAGTGATAGTGGCGCACGATGTGGTTCATGTTCACAGACTGCGCCACGCCGGGCCATTGATATAGCTCCCGCGTAAAGGCCCAGAGGTTCGGGTAGTCCACCAACCGACGCTTGTTGCACTTGAAATGTAAATGATAAACCGGGTCGAACCGGATCAATGTGGTGAACAGGCGCCAGTCGGCCTCGGTCACGCGGTCACCCATAAGATAGCGGTTCCGGGCCAGACGATCCTCAAGCCAGTCCAGCGTGTCGAACAGAGGGCCAACCGCGGCGTCATAAGCTTCTTGCGAGGTGGCAAAGCCGGATTTGTAGACCCCGTTATTGACATCGGAATAGATGCGCGCGTTGACCTCTTCGATCTCGTCCCGCATTGCCTCGGGCCAGTAGTCGTCTGTGTTGCCGGTGATCCCGTTGAAAGCCGAGTTGAACATGCGGATGATTTCCGAGCTTTCGTTCGACACGATCGTTTTCTCAACTTTGTCCCACAGGATCGGAACCGTAACGCGGCCCGAATAGTGAGGGTCGGCACGGGTGTAGATTTGATGGGCAAATTCTGATCCGAACAGTTTGTCGCCGGTCGCGCCATGGTCGTCGGTCTCAAAGGTCCAACCTTTATCCAGCATATCCGGATGCACGACCGAGACCGAGATGTGGTCGCTCAGCCCTTTCAACTCACGAAAGATCAGTGTGCGGTGCGCCCAAGGGCAGGCGTGCGAGACATAAAGGTGATAGCGCCCAGATTCCGCCTCGAACCCGCCGCGCCCCGAGGGGCCGGGCGCGCCATCGGCGGTGATCCAGTTGCGAAACTGTGCGGCCGAGCGTTTGAACGCCCCGCCTGTGGATTTGGTGTCATACCAGGTGTCATGCCATTCGCCGTCGACAAGCAGGCCCATCGTTATTCCTTTCGCATTGCGATTGGGTCAAAGATAGGCCGTCTTGCGCCCCGATCCTATTTCACCGGGCGCGCATCAGGCCTGCATGCGCGCACAGGTGGGATGCGGTGTCTGGGCACCAGAACCGCAATGCCAAAACTTATGTGACGCCGTTCACTGGATTTTTACAGGAATCGCGTCAGACTAATGAGTGTTAAGGGGGGAAGTTTATTATGAGTACCTATGTTTCCAAGGAAATTCGCGCCGAATTGGATGCGGCCCGAATCGCTACCCTCAAGAAATCCAGCCGTTTGCGGGTGGAGGTTGGCGACAATAGCTTCAAAATTTTGACATTGTGGAAGGATGGTTTCACCGTCGAGGCCGAAACCACGCCACGCCTGCGCGGGCTCGTCGATATCTATGACGGTGCCAATCACATGTATCAGTGCCTGATCATCGCAGATGAAGAAGCGGTGGGTGAGATGCGCTATGAGTTCAAGCGCAGCACCGTGGCAGCCGACAAGGCCCCGCTGGATTTCTACCGCGCCCCGGATGCACCGATCGCATTGCTTGAAAACCGAGACTGACGCGCGCACCGTTTGACCTTTGGCACCGACGCGCCACCGGCGCTCGGGCGGCAATGGGGCCTCAAGATTCTCAGGGATCAGGCCGGACGGTTTAGTCGGAGGCTGTCAGGGTCAGGTGCACAGGAGCCAAACCATCGATGCCGCCTTCAATTCGGTCTCCGGCGACCACAGGCCCGACCCCGGCGGGTGTGCCGGTCAGGATCAGATCGCCGGGGCGCAAATGGTAGAAGCCCGATAGATGGGAGATCAGTTCATCGATCTTCCAGACCAACTCTGACAATGTGGCGTCTTGTACGACCCGCTCATTGACGCTCAGATAGATGCGCTTGTCATCAGATGGGCTCCAGTCATCGGCGCGGGTCAGCGGAGCGAAGACCGCGCCGTTTTCCACATCCTTGCCCAGATCCCAGGGACGCTGTTTGTTGCGCTCACGAATCTGCAGGTCGCGGCGCGTCATGTCCAGGGCACAGCCGTAGCCAAAGATCGCGGCTTGGGCCTGCGCGGCCGTGGCCTGAAAAACCGGCTTGCCGATGGCAACGGCCAGTTCCATTTCATGATGATAATCCTCGGTCCCTGCCGGATACGGCACATGCGCTCCGGTTAAAACCGCGTTGGGCGCGGATTTGGTGAAGTAAAACGGCGCCTGACGATCCACCTCATGCCCCATCTCGGCAGCGTGGGCGGCATAGTTGCGGCCCACGCAAAAAATCCGTCCGATCGGATAGGTCGCCTGTTCCCCCTGCACCGGGATGCTTGGGATGTCCGGAAGCGTAAAAAGGTGGTTGGGCATGACGTGCCTCCGTTTTTTTTGAACGGGGTTCATTGTAAATCGCCAAAGGCTGCCTTCAATCGCGCACAGGCCTCTTCAACCCGCTCGCGTTGGGTGGCCAGATTGAAGCGCTCGAAGGTTTCTCCACCGGTGCCAAAACCGGGGCCAGAGGATGTCGCGATCCGCGCATCTTCGCGTAGGCGGCGGACAAACTCATCGTGGCTCATACCCGTGCCCGAAAAATCGACCCATGCCAGATAGGTCGCCTGCAGAGGCATCGACCACAGGCCCGGTATCTCGGCGATGGCAGCATCAAACAGCTTCCGGTTCGCGTCCAGGTGGGCAATTTGTTCATCGACCCATTTTGCACCTTCCGGCGAATAGGCGGCGGTAATCATCGCCACCCCCAGCGCGCTGGGGTCATAGTCCAGCGTTGTGATCCGGTGCCGCATCTCGGCCCGCAGCTTGGCGTCGGGAATGATCATGTTGCCGGTACGCTGACCGGCGATGTTGAATGTTTTCGACGCCGCGGTCAGTGTCACCGTCCACGGGCGCGCGTCGGGGGCGGCCGTATCCATCGGTACGAAGGTATTGCCCGGATAAACCAGATCATGGTGAATCTCGTCCGACACAAGGATCAGCCCGTTGCGCTCTGCAAACGCCGCCACAGCGCGCAGTTCATCCGGCGTCCAGACCCGACCTGACGGGTTCTGCGGCGAGCACCACAGCAGCAGCTTTTCTGATCCGTCCAACCGCGACTGCGCATCGTCCAGATCAAGCCCATAGCTGTCGCCATCGCGTACCAGCGGGCATTCCACCACGCGGCGGCCGGATTTGTTCACCTTATGGGCAAACTCATGGTAGACGGGCGTGAAGATCACGACGCCATCTCCCGGTTCACTCCAAACATCCAGACACAGGGCAATCGCATTGCCCAACCCTTGCGAGGTCAGAATCCAATCGGTGTCGATCTCCCAGTTGTGGCGTGTCTTCATCCACCACTGGATTGCATTCAGATAATCCGGGTGCATCCATGAATATCCAAACGCGCCATGATCGGCCGCTTCCCGCACCGCCTCGATCACGCAAGGGGCCGTGGCATAGTCGGAATCAGCCGTCCACATGGCCAGCCCATCCTCGGGGGCGACACCGTAAAGCTGCTCCATCTTATCCCATTTTGAAGAGTTGGTGCCCCGGCGGTCGATCAGGTCGTTGAAAGTCATGTCATCTCCATCTGTCGAGGCGAAAGCTAACCACAAATCCATAAGGTGCAAGGGGGCCGTTGCGGAGGCGGGCGCGATGGCCTAAATCAGCCCCATGAAACGCAATATCCTGATCCATCCCGATCCCCGCCTGAAAAAGGTCTGCGCGCCGGTGGCCGACATCACCGACGATCTGCGCAAACTGGCCGATGACATGCTGGAGACGATGTATGACGCGCCCGGCATTGGCCTTGCTGCGCCGCAGATCGGTGTGCTCGACCGGCTGATCGTGGTGGACTGCGTCAAAGAAGAAGGTGAGGCCCCACGCCCACTGGTGATGTTCAACCCCGAGGTCATCGCCTCCTCGGACGAGACCAACGTTTACGAAGAAGGCTGCCTGTCGATCCCTGAGCAATATGCCGAAGTTACGCGCCCGAAGACGGTTGATGTCACCTGGCTGGACCGTGACGGTAATCTGCAGCAGGAAACCTTTGATGATCTCTGGGCGACTTGTGTGCAGCATGAGATCGACCATCTGAACGGTAAGCTCTTCATCGACTATCTCAAACCGCTCAAGCGTCAGATGATCACGCGCAAAATGCAGAAGCTCAAGCGCGAAAAGGCCCGTACATGACGGTGCGGACCTGCCTGCCGTGGCCCGACAAGCGCCTGCGCACCAAGGCCGAGGACGTCCCCGAGATCACCGACGACATCCGCACCATCTGGGATGACATGATCGATACGATGGAGGCGATGCCGGGCGTTGGCCTCGCTGCGCCGCAGATCGGAGTGATGCTGCGGCTGGCCGTCGTGGATGGCTCGACCCAGCGGGGCAAAGCTGTGCGACTGGCCAACCCCGAGATTCTGCACAGCTCGGTTGAGCTGCGTGAACATGACGAGGCCAGCCCGAACTTGCCCGGCGTGTCTGCCAAGGTGAAGCGACCGCGCGCAGTGACCGTGAAATTTCTCAACGAACAGGGCCAGATCGACCGCCGTGATTTTGTCGGCATCGAAGCCACCAGCGTGCAGCATCAGATCGACCACCTGAACGGGCGGATGTATTTCGACCGGCTCAGCAAGGTCAAACGCGACATGCTGCTGCGCAAAGCACAGAAGATGGGGTGAAACCCCATCCTAGGGAGGGACGGATGCGTATCATCTTCATGGGAACGCCAGATTTCTCGGTGCCGGTGCTGGATGCGCTGGTCCGTGCCGAACACGAAATCGCCGCCGTCTATTGCCAACCGCCACGCCCCGCCGGTCGCGGTAAAAAAGACCGTCCAACCCCGGTGCACGCGCGTGCCTTGGCGCTGGGCTTAGACGTTCGCCACCCCAACTCGCTGAAATCGCCCGAAGAACAGGCCAGCTTTGCCGCGCTGAACGCCGATATCGCGGTGGTCGTCGCCTATGGCCTGATCCTGCCACAACCTATTCTGGACGCGCCAACCCATGGCTGCCTGAACATTCACGCCAGCCTGTTGCCGCGCTGGCGTGGGGCCGCGCCAATACACCGCGCGGTCATGGCAGGCGATGTGCAAACCGGTGTTTGTATCATGCAGATGGAGGCCGGGCTGGATACAGGCCCCGTTCTGCTACGCGAAGCCACCGATATCGGCATCGAGGAAACCACCGCGCAACTCCATGACCGCCTGTCGGATATGGGCGCGGCTCTGATCGTTGAGGCTCTGGCCAAACTGCACAGCCTTACACCTGACCCGCAGCCCGATGAGGGCGTGACCTACGCCGCCAAGATCGACAAAGCCGAGGCGCGGATCGATTGGTCGGCCCCCGCGTCCGAAGTCGATAGAAAAATCCGCGGTCTCTCCCCGTTCCCCGGCGCATGGACCGAGGTCGAGGGTCACCGGATCAAACTGCTGGCTTCGCGGCTGGCCGAAGGACGGGGCACTCCGGGCGAGGTGCTGGACGACCACCTGCGCGTGGCTTGCGGCGAAGGCGCAGTTGAGTTGCTGCGCTTGCAACGGGCAGGCAAGGGCGCGCAGGATAGGGAAACTTTTCTGCGGGGATGGCCCATGCCGGCCGGGACCCGCCTGTCATCGGAGTAGGCGTATATGATCATGATCATGATGGGCACGGTCGTGATTGCCGGGATCGTAGGCTATCTGTCTGAACAGACTGGCTTTACCCATAACGGCTATCTGCAGTCGATCATCATCTGCGTGGGTGGTGCTTTCCTGTTCTATTTCGTGCGCATCATGTTCGGCATCAGCTTTGGCCCGCCGGGGTTGGACGCGGTGCTGTCCTCGATCGGTGCGCTGATCATCGTGCCCACGCATTGGAGGAAATGATATGCCGATCATCGCCCTGATCATCGTCGGAGCCGCTGCAGGTTTCCTCGCCACCCGCCTAATGCGGATCGAGGCCGATATTCCAACCACCATGCTGATCGGCATTGTCGGCGCTTTGGTGGGCGGTTTGGTACTGCGCACGCTCATCACTGTGATGGGCTGGCTCTCAGGGTTTATCGGCGCCGTTCTGGGGGCGCTCTTGGTGATCTGGATCTGGCAGACATATATCCGCCGCTGATCGCTTGACCCGACCGTGATCTGCGACCAATGTCCCGTCAATTCTTTGTTGAAAGGCCTCTCATGTCGCATGATCTGACCGCCGGAGACGTCGCGCTGATGGGTGTGCCGTTGGACCTGCATTCCTCATTCCTGCAAGGCCCCGCGTTTGCCCCGGGTCGCATCCGCGAGGCGTTGCATTCCGGCGCGGCCAACCTGACCGCCGAGGATGGCACTGATCTGGGCGCAGCCGACCGTTTCAAAGACACCGGCGATCTGGATGTGTTCGAGATGATGGGGCAGGAACCCATCGACCGGATCGAGGCAGGGGCCGCCGCCCGGATTGAAACCGGCGCACGGCTGCTGTCATTGGGCGGTGATCACTCGGTGGCCTTTCCGCTGATCAAGGCGCATGCCGACCGGTATGAGGGGCTGAATATTCTGCATATCGACTCACATCCCGACCTCTATGACAGTCAGCAGATCGGCCCGCTGGGCCATGGCTGCCCGTTTGCCCGCGTGATGGAGACAGGCAAGATCAACCGTCTGGTGCAGGTCGGGATCCGCACCATGAACAAGCACCAACAGGAACAGGCCGACAAGTTCGGGGTCGAGGTGATCGACATGCGCAACTGGAGCCCCGATCTTGAGATCAGCTTTGACGGCCCGGTCTATCTGTCACTGGACCTTGACGCGCTGGACCCCGCCTTTGCCCCCGGGGTGTCGCATCACGAACCCGGTGGCCTCAGCACGCGTGAGGTGATCGACCTGATCCACCGGTTCAAGGGCCAGTTGATTGGCGCGGACATTGTCGAGCTGAACCCGCATCGCGATCCCTATGGCATGACCGCCATGGTGGCGGCGAAATTCGTCAAGGAAATCGGCGCGCGGCTGCTCAGTCGCTAACGTTCGTCGCAGATTGCGGCAGTGCCAAGGCGAGGGGCGGACCGTGTAGTCATGTCGAACCGGTTCGCCTCGGACGCCGTCATCCAGTGCATCTCTTCCTCGGATGCTGCATCCAGCGTGAACCAGTAGAAGTCGGGATCGACGCCGATATCTTCGAAATAGTTCAAATACCGGTCATGCTCGGGGTGATCTTCGGGTAGCTCCGCAGCGACATAGCCGCCGCCGCCCCAGCTGTGGACCCCCACGCAGGCGCCGGGTTCCAGCACGCGTCGGTTACCCGCTAGAAACAAATCGGTGCCGCCCGAGGCCACCAGCCCGTTTGACGGAACCACCGTGTCGAACCCTTCCTCACGCACTACGCGACTGAAGACCACATTCGAGTCATCATCGACCGAACCTTCGATATTTTGCAGCACCAGCGTCTTAATCTCGGGGTTCTCGTCCATCACTTCTTCAAACGCGCTGAGCGTTGTATGGTCGATCGTTCCGGACGCGACGATCTGATTGCCCACTGCCGTGAAGCTGACCGGGGCGTATTGCTCTGCACATGCCGTTAGCAGCAGTGCCGTGGCCAGAAACGAAAGTCTGTAGGTCATCGCGATCTCTTGTCCGTTTCTACCCTATTGCCGAGGCGGTCGGGCCTTGTAAACCGGCAACTGCCAACCGAACAGCAGAGATCCGGCGCGCAACGCCCAGCAAATCAATGCACATAAGCCCAATGCCAGCAGGCCTTCCAGCCCGAGGCGGGTGGCAAACACAGCGGTCAAGGCTCCGATAAAGGCGCAGGATACGTAAAGCTCACCTTGTTTCAGTACCAGCGGCACCTCGTTGCACACCACGTCACGCATCAAGCCGCCCAAACAGCCCGTGGTCACCCCCATCAGCACTACGATGATACCGGATTGATCCAGTGACAACGCTGCACCCGTGCCAGCAGCGACCGCGATGGACAGGGCGAAACTGTCCAACCAGACCAGCCAATTATACCGGCTTTCCACTAGGTGAGCGGTAAAAAATACCAGCACCGCAGCGCCGCAAGCGATCAGGATATAGGCGGGCTGACCGACCCAGAAGATCGGATGTCGGTCCAGCAGCAAGTCGCGTACGGTACCACCGCCCACTGCCGTCAGACAGGCGATGACGGCAAACCCGACCAGATCAAGCTGCGCTCGGCTGGCCACCAGCGCACCGGTCAGCGCAAAGACCAAAACCGAGGCGTAATCCAGCAGGGCAAGCCCGCTCACGCCTGCGCCTTCTTAGGTTTGAACGGGGCCATGCCGGCGCGTGCCAACTCATCCGCGCGTTCATTTTCGGGATGGCCCGCATGACCCTTGACCCATTCCCATGTCACCTGATGCCGCTCTTGCGCCTCATCCAGCCGCTGCCACAGATCGACATTTTTGACCGGCTTCTTGTTCGACGTCTTCCAGCCGTTCCGCTTCCACCCGAAAATCCATCCCGTAACGCCGTTCTTCACATAAGCGCTGTCGGTGACGATAGTCAGTTTCGAGGGCCGCTCCAGCGTCTCCAAAGCACTGATTGCAGCCAGCAGTTCCATCCGGTTGTTGGTTGTCTCGGCTTCGCCTCCGCTCAGCTCGCGTTCTTTCAGGATGGTCTCGCCATCCATCGCGCGCAGCAGTACGCCCCAGCCGCCGGGGCCGGGATTTCCGGAACAGGCACCATCGGTATAGGCAAAGAGATCAGGCATGAGCGAATACCAGAATGAATCCGTCGTAAGACCCGGCCAAACCTTTCCCCATTCCCTGCATGGTACGATCAATGGTGAAACCTGCCGAGGTCAGGGCGTCCTTGATCTGGGTCTCTGAATAATAGGTATAGTAACGGTCCAAATCATCGCGATGCTCGCCCGTGCCCAGCTTCATTCCTAGAAACAGCTGCCCGCCCGGCTTCAGTGCGGTGTGGATCGCGTTCAGATGACGCGGGAAATCGGCGCGCGGGGCGTGCAGCAGGCAGAAACTGGCATAGACGCCGTCATACTCTGCCACCTCGGTGACGTCATCGAAGGTGCCAAGGTGGGCGTCAACACCGTTGCTCCGCGCATGTTCAACAAAGGCAGGGGTGGCATCCAGCGCCCGTACCTTCAGCCCTTGCCGCATCAAAAACGCGCTGTCTGATCCGGGACCCGAGCCCAGATCCAGCACATATCCACCCTCGCGGACCGCATCTACAAAAGCCTGACGCGCCTCTAGCTGCTCGGCGGGCAGGGGGATCCTTAGGTAATCCGCAACGCGATCCGTGTAGGCCTTGATAGTCCGTTCATCACTCACAGGTAAATTCCCACAGCAAGACAGGTCAGCACGACAGCGGTTAGCAGGACGCGCAGCCGCATCCACCAGACCGGGGTCAACCGCCAATATGAGAACATGGCGTCCAGCAAAAGCAAGCCCGCAAACCCATACATCAGGTTGGTGCCCGCATTCACCGGACCGCCGCCGGTCGTGAAAAATGCCCAAAGTGCAGGCAACACCGACAAAGTGTAACAGGCCGCAGCTTTGCTGCCTGAGGTTTTGGTGGCGAAGCCCCACAGCACGCCCGACATGAAACTCAGGATCACCGCGCCATAGAATAGCTGAATATACGGCCCCACGAAGCGCGACCCCAGCGTCTGCCGACCCCAATCGTTCAAATCACCGTTCAGATAAGTCAGCGCGCCCCAGACAAACGGGATCAGCCCAGCCAAACCAAGGAATAACGGCGCGCGGGGGATGCCGCTCATGCTGGTTCCCGCAATACGCGGGGAACTTTGAACTCGACATTCTCAACAGCGGTTTCGACCAGCTCGACGGTGACATCGTAGTGGTCGCGGAATGCATCGATCACCTCGCTCACCAGCACCTCGGGCGCGGATGCCCCGGCGCTAACCGCAATGCTGGAAATTCCTTCCAGCGCACGCCAGTCGATCTCGGTCGCGCGCTGCACCAGCTGCGCATAACTGCATCCGGCGCGCGAGGCGACCTCGACCAGACGACGTGAATTCGATGAGTTCGGCGCACCCACCACCAGCAAGGCATCGGCTTTCGGAGCGACGGCTTTCACCGCTTCCTGCCGGTTGGTGGTGGCATAACAAATGTCTTCCTTGTGCGGCCCGACGATGGCGGGGAAGCGGGCCTCAAGCGCGGCAATAATGTCCTTGGTGTCATCCACCGATAGGGTTGTCTGGGTGACAAAGGCCAGCTTTTCGGGGTTACGCACAGCGACCTGCGCCACATCTTCTACCGTTTCAACCAGCAGTACCTCGCCATCGGGCAGCTGTCCCATGGTGCCGATTGTTTCGGGATGGCCCTTGTGACCAATCATGATCATCTGCAGCCCGGCATCCGCGTGGCGCTGCGCTTCGACATGCACCTTGGATACAAGCGGGCAGGTGGCGTCGATATATATCATCTCGCGCTGGGCTGCTGTGGCGGGCACCGATTTTGGCACACCGTGGGCCGAGAAGATCACGGGGCGATCATCAGGGCATTCGTCCAGCTCCTCGACAAACACGGCACCCTTGGCGCGCAGACCGTCGACGACGAATTTGTTGTGAACAATCTCATGGCGCACATAGACAGGCGCCCCCCATTTTTGAAGGGCCATTTCCACAATCTTGATGGCACGGTCCACACCGGCGCAGAACCCGCGCGGGGCGGCCAGATATAATGTCAGCGGCGGCTTTGTCATTCGGCGATCTCCTGGACCGAACACCTAGGTCTTTTCATTGCCATGGTCCAGACAGCACTGCGTCATTTCACTGACATGAATCGCTGTTAGCACAAGGGTGTTTTCAGCACCTATACCTTTAAAGTCGCGCGGCCAGGGCTTCTGGCCCTGGCCGCGCATATTCTTGCCAACCCCCATTGGTGAGTGGTGGGGTTTGGTGGGGTCAGTGCCCGCCTGCAGCTGCGACGCTGCGGGGTTCAGTCGGCATCTCGCGCGGAGGGCGGCCGATCACGTCGCGCAGATCCTCCAACTCGATGAAGTTATCGGCCTGGCGGCGCAGTTCGTCCGAAATCATCGGCGGCTGGCTACGGATGGTCGAAACAACGGAAACACGTACGCCCTGCCGTTGCAGGCTTGCGATCAGCGGGCGGAAATCCCCATCGCCCGAAAACAGTACGATATGATCAACGCGTGGTGCCAGTTCCATGGCATCGACGGTAAGCTCGATATCCATGTTTCCCTTGACCTTCCGACGCCCCATGCTGTCGGTGTATTCCTTGGCCGGTTTGGTGACCATGGTGAAGCCATTATAGTGCAGCCAGTCCACCAGAGGCCGGATCGGGGAATACTCGTCATTTTCCAGTAGCGCTGTGTAGTAGAAAGCTCTAAGCAGTTTGCCTCTGCGCATAAATTCCTGACGCAGCAACTTGTAGTCGATGTCAAACCCTAGTGCTTTGGCGGCTGCATAAAGATTCGAGCCGTCGATGAACAGCGCTAGCCGTTCGTCCTTGTAAAACATAAAATGGTCCTTCCGGTATAAGCCACCGCACCGTGAGCTCCGTGAGTGATAAAGTAATAGGTCAGTGCAATGGTGTCCTTAAAATAGGTGTTTTAGGCTTTATCGCAAGTATTCTCTGGTCCGAATATGGGGTCTGAAGTGGACAAAACCTTGTCAAAAGCGGTCATTGCCCTAGGGGCAAATCTCAGTCTGAGAGGTTGTGGGCCCAAGGTGACACTTGAGCGGTCGCTGATCGCGATGGCCGAGACTGGCTTGGTGATTCGCAAGATAAGCCGGTTTTTTGCCACCCCATGCTTTCCGGCAGGGGCAGGGCCGGACTATGTCAACGCCGCGGTTTTGATCGAATCGGACCTCACGCCACAGGGTGTTCTGGACCTGCTGCACCGCATCGAACATGATTTTGAGCGCGCCCGTGAACAGCGTTGGGGCATGCGCACTCTGGACCTCGATCTGGTCTGTTGGGATGAACTTGTGCTGCCGGATGACGCCGAATACCAGCGCTGGCTGACCCTTCCCCCCGAAGATCAGACCAAATCTGCGCCGGAACACCTTATCCTGCCCCATCCGCGCTTGCAGGACCGCGCTTTTGTGCTTGTCCCCATGGTGGATGTCGCCCCCGATTGGCGCCATCCCGTTCTGGACCGGACAGTGACGCGGATGGTTGCAGCCTTGCCGCCCGATGAGGTGGCAGAGGTCAAGCCTCTGTGATCCTCGCATTTGCGGCATTTCTTGCTTGTCAAGGCGGGGATTCGCGCTTAGATAAACCCCTTCCTGCCACGGATTCATTTACGGAGAGCGCCCCATGGCCCGCGTTACGGTCGAAGATTGTGTAGACAAGGTCCCGAACCGGTTCGAACTGGTGATGCTTGCAGCCCACCGGGCGCGCGAGATTTCTGCTGGTGGCCCGATCACCGTTGACCGCGATAACGACAAGAACCCTGTCGTCTCGCTACGCGAAATCGCCGACGAAACCCAAAGCGCTGATGAGCTGCGCGAGCGTCTGATTGAAGCCAACCAGACCCAGATCGAGGTTGATGAGCCCGAAGAAGATCAGATGGCCCTGCTGATGGGTGCGGAATCTGACAAGCCTGCGGATGACGACATGTCGGAAGAAAAGCTCCTGCGCGCTCTGATGGAGGCCCAGGGCCAGGGGTAACCCAAGCGACAAAGGTGCGGACCGGATGATTTCAGAAGAAGACCTGATTGCGCTGGTCCGCAATTACAATCCCAAGACAAATGCCGACCGCATCGAAAGGGCCTATGAATTTGGCCAACAGATGCATGAAGGCCAGTTCCGCCATTCCGGCGAGCCCTATTTCTCTCATCCCGTTGCCGTTGCCGCCATCCTGACCGAACAGCGTCTGGATGATGCGACCATTATAACGGCCCTGTTGCACGACACGATCGAAGACACCAAAGCCAGTTATGGCAAGGTTACCGAACTGTTCGGGGATGAGGTCGCCAAGCTGGTCGATGGCGTCACCAAGCTGACCAACCTGCAGCTGTCCAGCCGTGAGACCAAACAGGCCGAGAATTTCCGCAAGCTGTTCATGGCCATGTCCAAGGATCTTCGGGTTATTCTGGTCAAGCTCGCCGACCGTCTGCACAACATGCGCACGATCAAGGCGATGCGCCCTGAAAAGCAGGTGCAAAAAGCGCGTGAGACAATGGATATTTACGCGCCGCTTGCGGGCCGGATGGGGATGCAATGGATGCGCGAGGAACTTGAAGACCTTGCCTTCCGCGTCCTGAACCCCGAAGGCCGCCAGTCGATCATCCGCCGCTTTATCACTCTGCAACGCGAAACCGGCGACGTGATCCATCGCATCACCGGCGACATGCGGCACGAATTGGAAAAGGCGGGCATTGAAGCCGAAGTCTTTGGCCGTGCCAAGAAACCCTATTCGATCTGGCGTAAGATGCAGGAAAAGGATCAGGGTTTCTCACGTTTGTCCGATATCTACGGGTTCCGCATCATCACCCAGACCGAGGAAGACTGCTATCGCACACTCGGTGCCATCCACCAGCGCTGGCGCGCGGTGCCAGGGCGATTCAAGGACTATATCAGCCAACCGAAATCGAACGGTTATCGCTCGATCCACACAACAGTTTCGGGGCGCGACGGCAAACGGGTCGAGGTCCAGATCCGCACCCGCCAGATGCACGATGTGGCCGAAACCGGCGTTGCAGCGCACTGGTCCTATCGCGACGGTGTGCGGTCCGAAAACCCCTTTGCGGTCGACCCGGCAAAGTGGATCGCAAACCTGACCGAGCAATTCGACAGCGAGGATGATCATGAGGATTTCCTCGAAGCTGTGAAGCTCGAGATGTATTCGGACCAGGTGTTCTGCTTCACCCCCAAGGGCGATGTGGTGAAACTGCCGCGTGGGGCGACGCCGATTGATTTTGCTTACGCAATCCACACCCGCATTGGTCATGCCTGCGTGGGGGCCAAGGTTGATGGCATTCGTGTGCCGCTTTGGACCCGGCTCAAGAACGGGCAGTCGGTGGACATCATCACCGCCGATGGCCAGAGCCCGCAGGTCACGTGGCTTGAGATCGCAGTCACCGGCAAAGCCCGCACCTCGATCCGCCGCGCGTTGCGCGAGGTCGACCGGGAACGCTTCATCAAGTTGGGTAAGGAACTGGCCCGCGCCGGGTTCGAAAACCTGGGCCGCAAAGCCACCGACAAGGCGCTGGAAACCGCTGCAAAACACCTGCGTTTAAAAGATCGGGACGAGTTGCTGGCCCGTCTGGGCAGTGCCGAGTTGACCGCCCATGAGGTGGTCGAAGCCGTATACCCCGAACTCACCAAGGATGATGGCGACGCGATCTCGCCCCGCCGTGCTGTGATCGGGCTTGAACCGGGCCAGAAATTCGATCGTGCCCCCTGTTGCCAGCCACTGCCAGGCGAGCGCATCGTCGGAATTACATATCGCGGCAAGGGTGTTGTCGTGCACGCCATCGACTGCGATCGCCTGACCGAGTTTGAAAATGAACCCGAGCGCTGGGTTGATCTGCACTGGCATTCCGGCACCCACCCCGCCGTCTATGGCGCGACGCTGGATTTGACCATCGGCAATGATGCCGGGGTGCTGGGGCGTATTTGCACATTGATCGGCGAGAAAAAGGCCAATATCTCGAACCTCGAATTTGTCGACCGCAAACCGGATTTTTATCGGCTGATGATCAATGTCGAACTTCGCGATCTTGAACAGTTGCATTCGCTGATGCTGATGCTCGAGGCTGAAAGCGACGTTGCTGCGGTCGAACGGTACCGGGAAAGTGCGAAACCCGCCGTTGCGGCTGGCTGAGAAGGGGTGATCACGAGTGGTTTTCAAGCGCCGAGATCGCCGCTCGCCTGTCCAAGTCGCGTCAGAGTTCGTCTATCCGCGCGGCGGATGGACCCGTGCCTTTCACTATGTCAAACATCGGGTTCGGCGCCTGCCTGACAGCCCGGAACGCATCGCGCGTGGCATCGGGGCAGGGGTGTTTGCCTCGTTCACGCCTTTCTATGGCTTGCATTTCCTGGTCGCCGCCGTGCTGGCGCGCCTGCTGAACGGCAACATTCTTGCCGCGCTCAGCGGCACGTTCTTTGGCAATCCCCTGACCTACGTGCCAATCGCGGTCATCAGCCTGCAAACCGGGCATTTCCTGCTGGGGACCAAGTTCCGCAAAGACGATACCGATGGGTTGATGGGGAAATTTGCGGATGCGATGGGCGATCTCAAGGACAATTGCATCGCCATGTTCACCCATCGCGAGGCGGACTGGCACGGGCTTAGCCGGTTCTATGACGATGTGTTCTTTCCTTATATGATCGGCGGGGTCATTCCAGGCATCGTGGCCGGAGTGATCTGCGCCTATCTTAGCCTGCCGCTTATCCGTACTTATCAGCAACGCCGCCGCGCCAGAATCAAAGCGAAGTTTGAACAAATCAAACGCCTTGCTCAGGCAGAGGCTGACGTTCCCCCGACAAAACCACTAGGCTCGACCTCAGGGACAATGAAGGATTCGAAAGATGTCTGACAACCGTTTGCGTCTGGGCGTGAATATCGACCACGTAGCCACCGTGCGGAATGCGCGCGGCGGGGCCTATCCCGACCCACTGCGCGCCGCCCGGATCGCGGAAGAGGCCGGGGCCGACGGCATCACAGCACATCTGCGCGAAGATCGCCGCCACATCTCGGACGCCGATATCGACGGGTTGATGGAGATCCTGTCGGTGCCGCTGAACTTCGAGATGGCCGCAACGGACGAGATGCAGAAAATCGCCCTGCGCCACAAGCCACACGCCGTCTGCATCGTTCCCGAAAAGCGCGAGGAACGCACAACCGAAGGGGGGTTAGAAGTCGCGCGCGAGGAAAATAAGCTGGCCCATTTCATTGCGCCCTTGCGCGATGTGGGCTGCCGCGTGTCGATCTTCATCGCCGCCGACCAGCGCCAGATCGACGCCGCCCACCGCATCGGGGCCGAGGTGATCGAACTGCACACCGGTGCCTACTGCGATTTCCACGCCGAAGGCAAACTGGACGACGCCGCGCGCGAACTGGAAGCCCTGCGCGAGATGTCCGCCTATGCCCATTCGCTGGGTCTTGAAGTTCATGCGGGTCACGGGCTGACTTACGACACCGTGCAACCGGTGGCGGCCTTCCCTGAAGTGCGAGAGCTGAACATCGGCCACTTCCTGATCGGCGAGGCGATATTCCGGGGCCTCACCCCTGCGGTTCACGAAATGCGCCGCCTGATGGACGAGGCGCGAGCATGATCACACCCGGCTTTGTGGCGATCTGGTTTGCATGGCTCATGGCCGGGGGCTCTCCGGGCCCTGCCACCATGGGCATCGCCGGAACCGCCA
Organism: Ruegeria sp. E5; assembly: GCF_056534105.1. NCBI lineage: Bacteria > Pseudomonadati > Pseudomonadota > Alphaproteobacteria > Rhodobacterales > Roseobacteraceae > Ruegeria > Ruegeria sp. E5. The sequence goes on from NZ_JBQFPA010000005.1 coordinate 393,006, forward strand.
TGAACGAAGGCCGCACCGCCGGTCTGGCCTTTGCGCTGGGCATCTGCGCTGGGTCCGCCGCGTGGGGCATCGCCGCCGCACTGGGGCTGTCGGCGATCATGCTGGCCAATGTCTGGGTGTTCGAGGTGATCCGCTATATCGGCGTCGCTTATCTGGGCTGGCTGGCGCTCAAGGCGCTGCGCCGCGCGCTGACTTCGGATGAGGTCGCGCTGGGCAATCCGGTCACCGGCTCATTGGGTACGATATTTGCCAAGGGTGCGGCGATCCACCTGACCAACCCCAAGGCGATCCTCAGCTGGGGCTCGATCTACGCCATCGTTGCGCCAAATGACGCCAGCCTTGCTATGCTGCTGGGTTATTTCGCCATGCTCTATGCGGGTTCACTGCTGATCTTCATCGGCTACGCCTTCTTGTTTTCGTCTGCGCGCATGGTCAACGCCTATCGCCGCGCCCGCCGCTGGTTTGATTTTGCCTTCGCGGGTTTCTTTGGCGTGGCCAGCTACAAGATTCTCACGGTGCGCCTGTCATGACCTCTGAGGTGCAAGGATGATCCGCCATTGCGTGATGCTGCGACTCAAGCCTGATCACGAAACCGCAGAGCTTGCCGCTGTGATGGATGGGCTGGGCGTGGTCGCAGACCGTTTGTCTGGCTGCGGTGGCTTCATCCACGGCCCCAACCGCGATTTTGAGGCAAAATCCCCAAGCTATCCCTACGGCTTCACGCTGGATTTCGCGGCTCAGGCCGACCTACAGCGCTACGCCAGTGACGAAACCCACCAGCAACTTGGCGCACGGCTTGTCGCGCTGTGCGTGGATGGGGCCGAGGGCGTCTTGGTGTTCGATCTGGAAACGCCCGACGCGGCTGACCAATAGCTGACCAATAGGAGACGAGGGACTGTCATGAAAGCAATCACCTATCGCGGATTTGGTGCGGCGGCGGATGTCCTTGAGTTGGTCGACCTGCCCACGCCCAACCCCGGCCCAGGCGACGTTCTTGTCCGGGTCCACGCCAGCGGCATAAACCCCTCAGACGTCAAGCTGCGCGGCGGCGCGCGCCCTGGTGCTGTGATGCAATACCCGATGGTTGTTCCCCACTCGGACGGGGCCGGAGTGATTGAGGCCGTAGGCGAAGGGGTCGATCCCGCGCGCGTTGGCGAACGTGTCTGGATCTGGAACGGCCAATGGCAACGCGCTTTTGGCACTGGGGCCGAATACATTGCGCTACCCTCCGAACAGGCCGTATTCCTTCCAGATACGACCGGCTTCGCCGAGGGCGCGTGTTTTGGTATCCCAGCCTTGACTGCATGGTATGCGCTCTATTGTGACGGACCGATCAATGACCAGACTGTGCTTGTGACCGGTGGTGCAGGAACGGTTGGGCGCTACGCCTGCCAGATGGCCGCGTTGGGTGGCGCGCGTGTTATCACAACGGTCAGTTCAGATGAAAAAGCCGCCCATTCCGGCGCGTCCGAATGGATCAACTACCGCACGCAAGACGTGGCCGAGGCGGCGATGGACATGACCAACGGCGCAGGCATAGACCGCATTGTCGAGGTTGATTTCGCCGCCAACCAACCCGCTTCCCTTTCTATGATCCGCCCCGGTGGCACTATCGCCAGCTATGCCTCGGCTTCGCAAATGAAGCCCGAACTGGATTTCTATGGCTTCATGTTCAAGAACATCCGCCTGCATATGCTGATCGTCTACCAACTCGACGCCGCTGCCCGCCGTCGTGGCGAGGCGCAGTTGGGCCAGTGGCTGGAACAAGGCGCACTGTCCCACGCCGTCGTCCCTGGCGGAGGGCTGATGGATGCGGCAAATGCACACGCAATGGTCGAGGCGGGGCAAAAGCTCGGGGCCGTTGTGTTGGAGGTCTGACATGATCCTCGGCATCGGCACCGACCTCGCAAATATTGATCGCATTCAGGGCACGCTCGACCGGTTCGGCGACCGCTTCCGTAACCGTGTCTTCACTGAAACCGAACAGCTCAAGGCTGAGCGTCGCGCCGATACTGCGGGCACCTACGCCAAACGCTGGGCCGCGAAAGAGGCGTGCTCGAAGGCGTTAGGCACCGGTCTGCGGATGGGGATCGCGTGGAAAGACATGGCGGTGACCAACCTGCGCACCGGCCAGCCCGTTATGCATGTCACCGGCTGGGCCGCAAAGCGTCTGAAAGAAATGACTCCCGAATGCCACGAGGCGATCATTCACGTCACCCTGACCGATGATCATCCCTGGGCGCAGGCCTTTGTGGTGATCGAGGCCCGTCCGCTGAAAGAAGCGCCCGCGCAGCCTTGACTTGCCTCCACCCGACACGCATGTAGCACCCCAACCACGCATAGACTGGAGAGAGCAGTATGGCCGAGGAAGCCAAATCCGGAAACGCCGTCTGGGAGACGATCAAAACCATCGTCTATGCCCTGCTGATCGCGGGCGTTTTCCGCACGCTTTTCTTTCAGCCGTTCTGGATTCCCTCAGGCTCCATGAAGCAGACGCTGCTGATCGGTGATTTCCTCTTCGTCAATAAGATGGCCTATGGCTATTCCTACGCGTCCTGCCCTAGCCTGATCATCCCCAGCATCGGCCTGAATATCGATGCCGAGGATGTGTGCGGTTGGATGCAGGGTGATGACGACTCCCGTCTGCTGGGTGGCGATCCCGAGCGCGGCGATGTCATCGTCTTCCGCCATCCGGTGACAGGGCGCGACTATATCAAGCGACTGATCGGCCTGCCGGGTGATCGTATCCAGATTCGTGAAGGTCAAATCATCCTCAACGACACTCCTGTGCCGCAGCAACCCGACGGTGTGTTCACCGAAGTTGCTGAACCGCAGGGCCCACAAGGCCTGCGCCCGCGCTGTTCCAACGGTCCCGTCGGGATCGGCGGTGTTTGCGAAAAGAACCGCCTGATCGAGACCCTGCCAAATGGCGTGTCCTACGACGTGCTGAACATCGGCAATCAGGGCTCCGACAATACCGGGGTCTATACCGTACCCGAGGGCCACTATTTCTTCATGGGCGACAACCGCGACAACTCGGCCGACAGCCGCTTACCGCAATCCGCTGGTGGCGTGGGCTATGTACCTTACGAAAACCTGATCGGTCGCGCCGACCGGATCATGTTCTCCTCCGCAGGTCGCTCGATGCTGTTCTTCTGGACATGGCGCGGTGACCGCTTCTTCAAGGCGGTCAATTGAAGCTATCGGCTGAGATAAAGGCGTTCCAGCAGCGCTTGGGGTATGAGTTTTCCGACCCTGAACTGCTGGTGCGCGCGCTGACCCACGGCTCGGTGTCTTCTGCCACGCGCCCCGACAATCAGCGTCTTGAATTTTTGGGCGACCGCGTCCTGGGCCTCGTCATGGCCACTGCTTTGCTTGAGGCCGACAAGAAAGCTTCCGAAGGCCAACTGGCCCCCCGTTTCAACGCGCTGGTGCGCAAGGAAGCCTGCGCCGATGTGGCCCGCCAGATTGATCTGGGTGCGGTGCTGAAACTGGGCCGGTCCGAGATGCTGTCCGGAGGTCGTCGCAAGCAGGCCTTGCTGGGCGACGCGATGGAGGCGGTCATCGCGGCCATCTACCGCGACGCAGGGTTCGAGGCTGCCCGAGACGTGATCCTCGCCCTCTGGGGCGATCGCATCCACAAGGTCGAGGCCGACGCCCGCGATGCAAAAACCGCCCTGCAGGAATGGGCACAGGCCCGCGGCCAGAAACCACCCAGCTATGTCGAGGTCAAACGCACCGGCCCTGACCATGCCCCGATCTTCACGATCGCCGCTCGTCTGCAGAATGGTACCGAAGCTCAGGCCACCGCAGGCTCCAAGCGACAGGCCGAACAGGCAGCGGCAAAGGCGTTGTTGGAACAGTTGTCTTGATCCGTTTTGCGGCCAGATCATGAAGATCAGACCCGCCCAGAAATCCGATGCCGCCAGCCTCGCCGCCTTGTCGATTGAGGTCTGGATCGGAACATATCTAAAGCGTGGTGTGAACGCCTTCTTTGCCGAGTTCGCACTGTCCGAGTTCACGACCGCCCGGTTCGAAGCCATATTGGAGGACGGCCAAGACCTCTTGATGGTTTCCGAAAACGAAGACGGGATCGACGGATATATTCGGCTTGCGGAAAATCGCATCGCACCTGTGGACGGGCTTTCTGACCTAGAAATCGTGACGTTCTATGTCCAGCACCGCCATCAAGGTAAAGGCATCGGCTCAGCGCTGCTCGACATCGCGATTGACCACATGCGAGAAAAAGGGCGCCCGTCGATTTGGCTGACAACCAATTCCGAGAACACGCCCGCAATCGACTTCTATCTAGCCAAAGGGTTCCGGCAGGTCGGAGTCACAGATTTTCGGATCGGGGACCAAGCCTATCCGAACCAAGTTCTGGCGTTGAACACTACAACCTGATCGCGCGATCAAGCCCGGCCAATGCCTGCACCGGCCGACCGGGCAGCGTCGCCCTATGGGCCGCAGACTGGCCTTCGCTCACTGATATCCGCAATGCGACAAATCCCTCTGGCCCGTCCGCGCATTCTGCTATAGGGGTGCGCACTTGCAAACAGGATCGCAGGACACATGAGCACACGCGCCGGATTTATCGCCCTGATCGGAGAGCCCAACGCAGGCAAATCCACCCTTCTGAACCGCATGGTCGGAGCCAAGGTCTCGATCGTGACGCATAAGGTGCAAACCACCCGTGCTCGTATCCGTGGCGTGGCGATGGAGGGCGATGCGCAACTGGTCTTTGTGGACACGCCGGGCCTCTTCAAACCGCGCCGCCGTCTGGACCGTGCCATGGTAGCCGCCGCTTGGGGCGGGGCTGCAGATGCGGATGTGGTCGTGCTGATGATCGAGGCGCATCGCGGTATCACCGAAGGTGTCGAACGCATCCTCGAAGGCCTGGAAGAGATCGGACAGGGCCGCACCATCGCACTTGCGATCAACAAGATCGACAAGGTGCCCTCGGAAAAGCTGCTGGCGCTGACCAGTGACCTGAATGCGCGTTATCCCTTTGCCGAGACCTTCATGATCTCGGCCGAAAAAGGCCACGGTGTCGACGACCTGCGCAAATGGCTGGCCTCGGAACTGCCTGAGGGCCCGTGGCTCTATCCAGAAGACCAGATTGCGGATCTGCCTCTGCGCATGATCGCGGCTGAGATGACGCGCGAGAAACTGACCCTGCGCCTGCATCAGGAACTGCCCTACCAGCTGACCGTCGAGACCGAGAACTGGGAAGAGCGCAAGGACGGCTCGGCCAAGATCGATCAGGTCATCTATGTCATGCGTGATGGCCACAAAGGGATTGTGCTGGGCAAACGTGGTGAGACCATAAAGGCCGTCAGTCAAGCGGCGCGTGCCGAGCTGGAAGAGTTTTTGGACCGCAAGATTCACCTGTTCTTGCAGGTGAAAGTCCGGCCCAACTGGCTGGAGGAGTCCGAGCGCTACTCGGAAATGGGTCTGGATTTCAAAGACGGCAACGCATGACCCGGGCCAAGAATTTTCGTCGAAAATTCTCAACCCCTACGGAAAGGTCAGAACAATGACCCGGCTGACGGCTGAATTCTGGGTGCATGCCTATCTGGCGCGGCTGCGGTTTCAGGAAATACCGGCTTTTGTTGTAGCGCATGGGGATGACACCGCAGGGGCGGTGCTTATCAAACTCAACACACTCAACGGGCGGGCCGCAGCCTTTCAGCGCAGTTTTGATTTGATGAGCGGCGAGCGCAAATGGGTAGAGCTCTCATCCGGCGAAGAGGCAGACGTAGATGCCGCCATCACCCGCCAACGCAGTTTTGACCCCGACCTTTGGGTGATCGAAGTGGAAGACCGCCAAGGCAGGCACCTGCTGGGTGAAGAAGGTCTGGACTAACCCGCGCCAAATGATCTTGGACGTGCGGCGCAAAGCGACTATTTTGCTTTGCAACCGGCTGAATGAAACGGCCCAATCTTCCGGGGGCCGCAGGAACAGGAGGGGGTTGAGTGGCTGAAACGCTTGCCCAGAAACTGGAAAACTCAAATCTCGGTCACTGGATGCAGCGGTTCGAGGGGTTCATGGTCTTCATCGGCGTCGTTGGCCCCTTCGCCACGCTTCCACAACTGATCAAGCTTTATTTCACCCACTCCGAACATGCGACCGGACAGTCGCTGCTGTCCTGGTCTCTGTATGCTGGGCTGTCGTTTTTGTGGTTCGCCTATGGGCTGGTGGTGGGCAAGTTGCCCATCTATGTGGGCAACGGTATCTCAATGGTGCTGAACCTGCTGATGGTTATCGGCATTCTGATTCACGCAGGTATGACGTTCTAGGGCGCGCGATCAGCCTGCATCGCTAAAATAGACAAAGCTCATCTTGTTGCCATCAGGATCGCGCGCATAAGCGCCATAGAAGTTCGGGCCATATTGAGGTCGATCTCCGGGATCACCTTCATTTGTTCCGCCATTGGCAAGAGCCTCGGCATGCACCTCGCGAACTTCCGCTTCACTTTCGCAAAGCAAGCCAACCATGTTGCCGTTTCCAACCGTCGCGGCCTCTTTGTCAAAGGGCGTCGCGACCCACATGGACCCACCGCCCCGCAGCTCGTAACAAACAGCGTGGGGCATATATTCAGCAATAACCTTGCCGCCGATTTTGGGCACAACCGCATCGTAAAAGCTTCGCGCTTTGACGACATCATTTGAACCGATCATGACATAGTTAAGTGACATTTCTTAAATTCCTCCGCGCAGAACATAAAGTGAACACTATTGCGTGAACAGATGTCACGCAACGTGTTTTTGGTGTTCCACAGGGTCAACCTAACGCGTTTCCATCTTGAACCTGCAACGGCCATAGGATTTCCTGCGTATATATCTGGTGACCTGACGAGGCCAAACTTGGACTGGCGTGATCACGGCATTCTTCTGACTTCTCGCCGTCATGGTGAGACAGCGGCGATCATCGAGGTCTTTACCGAAGCCCATGGTCGTCACGCCGGAATTGTGCGCGGTGGCACCAGCCGCAAGATCGCCCCGATCCTGCAACCCGGCGCGCAACTGGACGTGCTTTGGCGCGCGCGGCTCGAAGAACATCTTGGCACCTTTCAGGTCGAACCCCTGCGTTCGCGCGCTGCAGCGGCGTTTTCAGGGCGGCTGGCGCTCGCCGGATTAAATGCGGTGGTGGCGCTGCTGTCCTTTTGCCTGCCCGAACGCGAGCCTCATCCGGCGATCTATCAGCAAACAGAACAGTTGATGGACCTGCTGGGTCAGGATGAGGTCTGGCCACTGGCCTATCTGCGCTGGGAACTGGCGCTGCTGGAAGAGCTGGGCTTTGGCTTGGATCTTTCGGCCTGCGCAGTGACAGGGGCGACCGAGGGGTTGGTCTATGTCTCTCCGAAAACCGGCCGCGCGGTCAGTGCGGCGGGGGCAGGGGACTGGGCCGATAAGCTGCTGCCTTTGCCCCCCTGCCTGCGCGGCGAAGGCGCGGCTCCGGATACCGAGATTGCTGAAGCCTTGCGCACGACCGGGTATTTTCTGGAAAACCATCTGGCTCCGTCGCTGGGTCATACGCCTTTGCCGGACGCACGCGCGCGATTTGTGGCGCAGTTTACTCGGCGGCTTTGAACACCATCTCGTGCCCGTCTTCATTGCGCAGGATCAGCACATCGCCGGACACCTCGGACTGGGTCATCGCCATCAGTGCGGCGAAATAAAACCCCTCGGCTTCAAGCCCGGCGCAAGCCGCGCGGGTGGCGGCAAGATCGGTGATCTCAAACCACGGGTAGGGTGCATTCAGTGTACCTGAATAGGTGTTGCACGGGGCATTGCCCTCAATCCGACCCTCTTCGGGGAATCGCAAAAGGGCGCTGGCCTCAAAAGGCTGCCCGTCGATCTCTTGCAAAGCCCATGTCTGATCCGCTGCGCCATAGGCGGCGACAGTCTCATCCTTGTCGCATTGGAACAGGGTTAAAAGGGGCAGGAACAAGGCCATACGTAACATCGCAATATCCTGTCAGTAGGGGTTCACACCGCTGATTAACTCTTCGCGCACTTCAAGGCGGGGGCGCCAGTTGTATTTGGTGTCCTCGCGCACCTGATCCCAATAAAGCACCCCGCTGTTGCGCCACGGGTCAAGGATGATGCCTTCATACATTGAATCTCCCTTAGCGCTGATCAGAGCCGAATGGTGGATGATCCGGAACGCAGTTGGAGGCGACGTGGCCCAGTGCAAATCCAGAGTGCGAAAGTTCTCTTGCTTCAAACGCGTGGTCATGGCCTGCGCCCAATCATTGCACAGACCTTTTTCGCGAAATCCGTTGATGACCTTTGCGTTGTGGATGATGGCTGGATCGGTGACGTTCCAGTCCTGTTTCAGTTGATTGGAATAGGCATAAGATATCTCGGCTGCACGCCGCGCCTCGGCAGGGTCAACCTTGGGGTCAAGCTGCTGGATCGCTTGTGCCAACTGGTCCACATCATCGGGCCCGGTGTTTGGTGCCATGGCGCATCCGGCAAGGGCCATGCAGGTGGCCAAAACTGCGATGATGATCTTCACGCTCGATTCTCCTCTGGCCAGCTTGGGCGCTGGGTTTGGTTGACGCCCTTTACCCGATTTCTGCGCTCGATCCGAGGGGGAAGTTTCGCCCATTAAGCCCTGAAACCGAGTTGTACAACTCGGAAGAAATAGGCCTGAAGATCCGTACAACACGGAAGAAAAAAGAAAACCCGGCGCAAGGCCGGGTTCAGTTGGGGAAACCGCGTCGCTTCGGGCGTCAGCCCAGCAATCGACGCGCGATGACTTGCGCCTGTATTTCTGCGGCGCCTTCAAAGATATTTAGGATGCGCGCGTCACAAAGCACGCGGCTAATTTTGTATTCCAGAGCGAAACCGTTGCCGCCATGAATCTGCAGCCCGTTATCCGCCGCAGCCCAAGCAACTCGAGCGCCCAGCAGCTTGGCCATCCCGGCCTCAAGGTCGCAACGTTGACCGTGATCTTTTTCCCAAGCAGAATAATAAGTTAGCTGTCGCGCGATCATGATCTCGACCGCCATCATCGCCAGCTTGCCCGAGACGCGAGGGAAATTGATCAGAGATTTGCCGAACTGCTTGCGGTCCTGTGCATATTGCATGGCAATGTCCAATGCACTCTGCGCTACGCCGATGGCGCGGGCAGCCGTTTGGATGCGGGCAGACTCGAAGGTTTCCATTAACTGCTTGAAACCTTTGCCTTCTTCGCCGCCCAGCAGGTTTTCGCCCTTCACTTCGAAGCCGTCAAATCCCAGCTCGTATTCCTTCATGCCACGATAACCCAACACCTCAATCTCACCACCAGTCATGCCGGGCGTGGGGAAGGGGTTCTCGTCGGTTCCAGGTGTCTTTTCGGCCAGGAACATGGACAGCCCACGATGATCGGTACTGTCGGGATTAGTCCGCGCCAACAAGGTCATAACATGGGTGCGCGCCGCGTGTGTGATCCATGTTTTATTTCCTGTTATCTTATAGTTACCATCTTCACCCTTGACGGCCCGCGTGCGCAGGCTGCCCAAATCCGATCCGGTATTGGGTTCAGTGAAAACAGCGGTTGGCAGGATCTCGGCGCTGGCCAGTTTTGGCAGCCAGTTGGCCTTTTGTTCATCCGTACCGCCCGCGATGATCAGTTCTGCGGCGATTTCGGACCGTGTGCCCAGAGAACCCACACCGATGTACCCGCGCGAAAGCTCTTCCGAGACCACACACATTGAGGCTTTGGATAGGCCGAACCCGCCGAATTCTTCGGGGATGGTCAGACCGAACACGCCCATCTCGGCCAGTTCCGCGATAATCTCGATTGGGATCAGTTCGTCCTTCAGGTGCCATTCATGGGCATTAGGCTCAACCTTTTCAACGGCATAGCGGCGAAACTGGTCTCGGATCATCTCCAGTTCTTCGTCCAGACCAGACGCACCAAACATGGTGGCACCGGACTGGTCCTGCATCAACTCAACCAGACGCGTGCGCGCGGCCTGAGAGTTGGCTTGCGCCATCAGTGTCTGCACTTCGCTGCATTGGAATCCCGACAGAGCATCCCAGCCAAGGCCAAGATCCTGCAAACGTACAACCTCGCCCTGGTTCATCGGAATACCACCGGCGATCTGATGCAAGTATTCCCCAAAGGCGATCTGATGCAACAGCTGCTCCATCTCGCCGAATTTACCCTCGGCCTGAAGCGCCTCGGCCCAGCGCTGCATCTGCTGCAGCGACTGGTGGTATGTGGCCAGCCAAGCCAGCCCATGGGCGGCTGTCTGATTGGCCTCGATCAGTGCGCCCGATATGCGCCCTTCGCTAGTCACCTGCGCGCGAACCGATTCGACCGCCTTATCGAACACCGCTTGAACGCCGGGCAGGGCGGCTGCGCTGAGTGTTAGAAGATCGGGCAAAACCGCTAGCTGCGTCATGTTCGTCACATCCTGTCCGTCATGGGCCATGAATCACGTCCTCTGCTGGGTTGTCTGGTCATATCATGCTGCACATGCAGCGCAACAAAAATACGCAAATCATCCATAAAAAGTTCAAAAATTGCTTAGTGACTTTTGCAGTGCAGAAATTTTTTGGGCTGGTATGAAGGGTCGATGGGACTGTTTTCACTTATGTCGCCGCAGGATTTCTGTCTGGCTTTGGTCGTTGCCTTCGTCGCGGGCTGGGTCAAAGGCATGGTCGGTTTTGCCATGCCAATGGTGCTTGTTTCTGGTCTTAGCATGATGCTGCCGCCTGAGCTGGCGCTGGCAGGTCTAATCTTGCCCACGCTGGTGACCAATGGGCTGCAGGCCTTGCGGGAAGGTTTACCTGCGGCGGCGGCGTCAGTTCGAAAGTTCAAGGTATTTCTGAGCGTTGGACTGGTCTGTCTATTGGCCAGCGCGCAGCTGATCAACATCTTGTCGCCCAAGGCATTTCTGCTGATCTTAGGCGCACCAGTTTCGTTCTTCGCTCTGATGCAACTACTGGGGCTGAAACTGACGCTGCAAGCGCCCTCAATGCGGGTTGAGGCTATGGTGGGTGCGGTGGCCGGTGCTGTCGGCGGCATCTCGGGCGTGTGGGGACCACCAACCGTGGCCTATCTGACAGCCTTGAATACACCGAAGAAGGATCAGATGCGGGTACAGGGCGTGATATACGGTCTGGGCGCCGTGGCGCTTATTGTGGCGCATCTGGGTTCGGGTATTCTAAGGACTGACACAGCGGTGTTCTCAGCGCTGCTGATTATCCCTGCCTTGGTGGGAATGCGCGGCGGTCAGTTTCTGCAGGATCGTATCGATCAGGCACAGTTCCGCAAACTCACTCTGCTTGTACTGCTGATTGCAGGGCTGAACCTGCTGCGCAGGGGTCTTTTGGGTTAATTGCGTCTTTCAGCAAACCGAAAGGCGAAATAGAGGCCCAACATTAGGAAAAAAAGACCTGAGATATCACCGATCAGATAGGCGATATACTCGGCCGTTGCGCTGCCGAAGGCCATGTTGGTGAGAACGGACACCAATACCGATGTGATGATTCCAACGCCCATCACGCAGAGCCAGCATGGCTTCCGATCGACGCGCGGAAACAAATCCCAGCCCAACGCCTTGCAGACATAAAAAACCGCTGGAACTGTGGTGACCGCGATAGTGATCGCCAGCAATCTGCTGGGCAGAAGAACATCCCAACCGCCCACAAGGGCAAAGACTATGGCAACGCCGGGCAACAGTGCGAATATCGCCCTCCATCCCAATAACCAGGCCGACAGAACCCGCACGCCGTGCGGCAGGAACAATAAGCTGGCATAGCTGGGGTATGCGGGAAAAAACACGTTCTGAAGCGGCATCAGCACCTGGAATGTTAGGAACGATGCAGCGACATAGGCCAAAGAGGCATAGAATGTTTCAGAGGCCCATCTGCGCACGGGGTCAGCCGATTACAGATCTGGGGTGGCGATCACCTGGGCGCATGAACCAGATACCGTCCGCGATTGGCGCTACCGCTTTGCGACAGATAACCCTTTTGAACCAGAGACTTCAGCGCGCGGAAAAATGTCGGGCGAGATACGCTTTTGACCAGCGTGTGTTCGATCAGACCAAAGGTGCGTACTTCGCGATCATCTTTCGACAGTTCTTCGGCGGCATAGTAGATGTCGCGCTCGACCGGTGAGAGTTCTTCCAGCCCAAGAGTGCGCTCCATGCTTTGCATCAATTTGCGCAGTTCGGTGAGTTTTGAGATTTCAGTCATTACTTGCCTATAGTTTCCGTGACGGACCGAGGCAGTTCGAAAGGCTGACCTTTTGAACACATCACGCCGACACCCATCCCCGTGTAGAAATAATCATTACCTTGTTGAACGGCCCGAGACATGATGTGAGTAAGTTAGCCCGGATCGCCCGATGTTCAAATTTAACAGAAGCCGCTGCCAAAGGACGCCGGGCTTCGAAGCGTCTTGGGTAAATTGCGATAGCGCATGTTGCACGTTATCGCAATGAACTTGTCTGTGTGCACACAAGGTGCCGAAGCGTAAGCTCTGGTGGGTCAGGGGCCATGATGGCCCCTGAATTCGATCAACCGATCGCGACAGCTTTGATGTCTTCGTCGATGAAGGGCAGGTACTGCTCGAAGTTTTCCGCGAACATGTGCACCAGCTTTTCCGCCTGTTTGTCGAACGCTTCCTGATCGTCCCAGGTGCGGCGCGGATCCAGCAAGACCTCGGGCACACCAGGGACAGAGACCGGCACATCGAAGCCGAAATTGGCGTCCTTGCGGAATTCCGCATCAGTCAGTGATCCTTCCAGCGCAGCCGTCAGCAGCGCGCGGGTGGCCTTGATTGGCATGCGGCTGCCCACGCCGTAGGCACCTCCAGTCCAGCCGGTGTTGACCAACCAGCAGGTCGCACCATGCTGAGCAATCTTATCGCGTAGAAGGTTGCCATAAGCCTCGGGGCGGCGTGGCATAAAGGGCGCGCCAAAGCAGGTCGAGAAGGTGGGCTGCGGTTCGGTCACGCCACGTTCGGTCCCGGCGACCTTCGAGGTAAAGCCGGAAAGGAAGTGATACATCGCCTGCGCAGGCGTCAACCGAGCGATCGGAGGCAAAACGCCGAACGCATCGCAGGTCAACATGATGATGTTCTTAGGATGCCCGCCCAATGCAGTTTTCGACGCGTTGGAGATGTATTCCAACGGGTAGGCGCAGCGCATATTCGCAGTCAGAGAGTCGTCGTTGAAATCCAGCTCTTTGGTCTCGGGATCAAAAACCATGTTCTCGATCACGGTGCCAAATTTCGAGGTGGTGGCGTAGATTTCTGGTTCGGCCTCGGCGTTCAGGTTGATGGTCTTGGCATAGCAACCACCTTCAAAGTTGAAGGTGCCTCGATCCGACCAACCGTGTTCGTCATCACCGATCAGGGTGCGCGACGGGTCAGCAGACAGGGTGGTCTTGCCGGTGCCGGAAAGGCCGAAGAATACGGCAGTGTCGACCGGGTTGCCTACCGCGTGGTTGGCCGAACAGTGCATCGGCATCACGCCTTTTTCGGGCAGCATGTAGTTCAGCAGGGTGAAGACGGACTTCTTGTTCTCGCCGGCGTATTCGGTGCCGCCGATCAGGATCAGCTTGCGGTCAAAGTTCAGTGCAATCACCGTTTCGCTGCGGCAGCCATGCTTTTTGGGGTCCGCCTGGAAGCTGGGACAGTTGATGATAGTAAAGTCAGCCGTGAAATCATCCAGATCCTCACGATCCGGGCGGCGCAGCAGGTGACGGATGAACAGGTTGTGCCACGCCAGCTCGGTTACCATGCGCACATTGATCGAGTAGCTGGGGTCAGCCCCACCCACGAGGTCCTGCACGAAGTAGTCGCGGCCTTTCATATGGGTCAGCATATCTTCATAGAGCGCGTCAAAACCTTCAGGGCTCATGGCGGCGTTGTTTTCCCACCAGATGCTGTCAGCAACACTGTCTGTCTTGACGACATGCTTGTCCTTGGGCGAGCGGCCAGTGAATTTGCCGGTGGTGACCAGAAAGGCGCCGCCATTGCCAAGGGTGCCTTCGCCGCGCTTCAGCGCTTCTTCGATCAGCGCCGGTTCCATGAAGTTGTAATAGACATTGCCCAGACCCTCGATGCCCTGATCTTCGAGGCGGAATTGCGGGTTAACCCGTCCAGATGTCATGTGTGTCTTCTCCTGTGGCGGCGCGAGGGCCTTGGGCCGGGTGCACCATTGGGGCGGATACCGGAAAGAGCCGGCGGTCAAGCGCCTCTTATCACGGTATTTTGGGACATGAACAGGAGGGTTGGGGGTAGTTAGCGCAACCAAGTTGAGGTTTAGCGCCATCACGATTTGTCTGCCGTAAATCAAGGCAGCTATTTGGGCGCAGCAAGGCAAATTTGCCGCATACCTGCCGCAAGAATGGCACGATTCGAGGTTACGAGTTGATTCGGTGGCTCAAAACCGCCAACAATGCCTTACAAAAAAGCGTATTATTGCGCGAGTGAGCAGGAATAGGGGTGAACCCGATGTCAAAGATTGCACTGGTGGACGACGACAGAAATATCCTGACGTCCGTGTCCATGACACTCGAAGCCGAAGGGTTTGAGGTCGAAACATACAACGATGGTCAGGCTGCGCTGGACGCTTTCAACAAAAAGCTGCCAGACATGGCCGTACTGGATATCAAGATGCCGCGGATGGACGGCATGGATCTTCTGCAAAGGCTGCGGCAGAAAACCCAGATGCCCGTGATTTTTCTGACCTCCAAAGATGACGAGATTGACGAGGTTCTGGGTCTGCGCATGGGTGCAGATGACTACGTCAAAAAACCATTCTCTCAGCGGCTACTGGTCGAACGGATTCGCGCCTTGTTGCGCCGTCAGGAAGCGGTCGATGGTGATGTGACCAACGCGGCCTCGGGCGATACAAAAGTGATGGAGCGGGGCGAGCTGCGGATGGACCCGCTGCGCCACGCAGTCAGCTGGAAAGGCAATGATGTCTCGCTGACAGTTACCGAGTTTCTGCTGCTGCAGGCCTTGGCGCAACGTCCGGGCTTTGTCAAAAGCCGCGATCAGCTGATGGATGTCGCTTATGATGATCAGGTCTACGTGGATGACCGCACCATTGACAGTCATATCAAGCGACTGCGTAAGAAGATGCGCGCAGCCGATCCCGAGTTTTCGGCGATAGAAACGCTGTACGGTATCGGGTATCGTTATAACGAAGAATAGGCGCGGCCGTTTTATCAAGCCGAAGGGGTCTCGTGCGCGATACTGAACAAGCCAACCAAGTGCACGACGCAGACGTCGTTCTTGGGGATGACTGGGTCATCCCCCAAGACCCTGATGCTGCCGAGCTACAGGCCAAGCGTTCGCGACGAAACCTGTTTTCGATGCGCTATTCGCCCTTGGCGCGCAGGATTATCACCTTCAACCTCATTGCCCTTGTCATTTTGGTTGCAGGGCTGCTGTATCTGGACGACACGCGAAAAGAACGGGTTCAACAGACCGCGCAGAACCTGGTCGGTGATGCGCAACTTGTCAGCAACGTTTTTGAAACCCAGCTGCGTCAACCCTCTGCCAATGGTGCAGGCACATTGGATGTCCGTGATACGCTAGCGGGTCTCAGCTTGCCCGAAGGCGGCGAGGTTTTTGTCTATGACGGCACGGGCACTCTGATCGGTTGGACACGCGGGGCGTCCATGGTCGACAAATTGCCCAGCCTTTTGCATCAGGACGCCGATAGCGCCACGGGAAGCACTTTGATCAGCGACGCATTGAACGCGGTTTGGAATGGTGTGTCTGCGGTCTTTAGCGGTTCTTCCGAAAGCGAGGCTCCGACGCTGGCGCAACGGGTGCAGGAAATGATCCCGCAGGCGCTGAACGGCGGATTGCAAGTACAGGCCGTGCACGACGATAAAGGCAAGACGGTGATTGTCGCCGTGGCCCCGATCCTATTGGACGATACGCCTGTGGGTGCCGTTGCTATGGCGGGCCCGGCGGGCGAGATCGATGCGCTGGCCCGCAAGGAGCAAGAGCGGATCCTGCAGATGTTTGTGGTGGCACTGCTGGTCTCGATCGGTCTGAGCCTCGTTTTGGCCTCAACGATTGCCAATCCTCTTGCTGATCTGGCCGCCGCTGCCGAGATGGGCAAGGATCGCGGAGCCGGAGTGAACCCCGGACGTATCCGCATCCCGGATCTCAGTGCGCGCCCGGATGAAATCGGCCGTCTGAGCCAGGCTTTGCGCGGGATGGTCACGGCGCTTTATAACCGCATTGACGCGAACGAACAATTTGCGGCCGATGTCGCGCATGAGATCAAGAACCCGTTGGCCAGCCTGCAATCCGCCGTGGGCACCATGCGCATGGTCAAACGCGATGATCAGCGCGAAAAACTATTGGGCGTGATTGAGCATGATGTGCGGCGATTGGATCGACTGGTCAGCGATATCTCGAACGCATCGCGGCTGGACGCGGAACTGGTGAAAGAAGAAGAGCAGCCCTTTGACCTGCTCAATCTGCTTGGGAACATAAGCCAGTTTCTGGGTGAAGATGCCCGTTCGAAAGGCATCGAATATATCACAGACCTTCCCTCGGACCCCATCGTGGTCAACGGGCTCGAGGCGCGTCTGGCGCAGGTCTTTGTCAACCTGATCACCAATGCGATTTCGTTCTGCGAGGACAAAGACGCCATCCGGGTCTGGGTCCGCCGTCGTGACAACCGCGTGCTCGTGGTGGTTGAAGACACCGGTCCCGGCATTCCTGATCAGGCGCTGACCAAGATCTTCAAGCGTTTCTATTCCGAACGCCCCGAAGAGCATTTCGGCAACAATTCGGGCCTTGGATTGGCGATTTCGAAACAAATCGTCGAGGCGCATGGTGGTGTGATCTGGGCAGAAAACATCCGTCCAACCGAGGCCGATATCACCTCGGACCCGCTAGGTGCACGGTTTGTTGTCGGGCTTCCCGTCTAAGTTATGAGCACCACCCCACTTTCTGAGATAGCGGATCAAGGGTCGGCCTGCATTCATGGGACCTGTGTTGCGGTTCAGGAAAAAGGCTTATTGATCATTGGCGCCTCGGGTACGGGCAAATCTTCTTTGGCGCTACAGATGATGGCGCTTGGGGCGCAGCTTGTCGCGGATGACCGGGTCGAATTGACCGGACAGGCCGATCACGTGATGGCAGCTGGACTTCCGCAGATCCGCGGCCTGATTGAAGCGCGCGGCATCGGGTTACTGCGAGCTGAAGCCGCGAGGCCGGTTCGATTGGCATTTGTTGTGGATATGGACCAAGCCGAGCCTGCGCGGCTGCCTGAACCCACTGAAATTCTTGTGCTGAAGCAAACTGTTCCCTTGCTTCGGGGGGCTGGCGTGCCCAATTTGGCTGCAGGACTTATTCAACTTGTGAAAATGGGGCGCGTAGCCCCGGAATGGCCGAATACATGACAGCACAACAGCGCGTCGTTCTGATAACAGGTCCTTCCGGTGCAGGGCGATCGACCGCAATTCATGTGCTTGAAGATCTGGGGTTCGAGGCGATTGACAACCTGCCGATGGGGTTGCTGGCTCGCCTCGTCGACAATTCGGAGCCTGCGCGCCCAATGGCTTTGGGTATCGACGCGCGCAATCGCGATTTTTCAACCACCGGATTTATCGAACTTGCCGCCAAACTGGGCCGGATGGAGAATGTCGACCTGACAATCCTCTATCTGGATTGCAGTGACGAGGTGCTGCTGCGTCGCTTCTCGGAGACCCGCCGCCGTCACCCGGTTGCGACTGATGCCAGCCCGGAAACCGGCATTTGTCAGGAAAAGGAACTGTTAGCCCCAATTCGCGAGTTTGCCGACACGCTGATCGACACCAGCGCGTTGAATGTGCATCAGCTGCGGGAAGAGGTCGAACGCTGGTTCGCCCCAAAGGGCGGGCGGCATCTGGCGGTGTCGGTCGAATCCTTCTCGTACAAGCGGGGCTTGCCGCGCGGTTTGGACATGGTGTTCGATTGCCGGTTTCTGGCCAATCCATACTGGCGGCCTGAACTGCGGGATGCGGATGGTCGAAACTCGGATGTGGCGGCCTATGTTCAATCAGATGCAAACTATGGCGTCTTCTTTGACCGGGTGGTCGACCTGCTGATCGAACTGCTTCCGGCCTTCCGTGAGGAAGGCAAAGCGCACCTTTCAGTTGCATTTGGGTGCACCGGAGGGCAGCACCGCTCGGTCGCGGTGGCTGAAGCAGTTGCAAAGGCCCTTGCAGAAGGGGGGCAGCAGGTGGCAATTAGGCATCGCGAAATGGAACGACGCGCGTTGAATGTGAGGCCGGAGTGATCGGGATCGTTATTGTTGCACATGGTGGGTTGGCTCAGGAGTATCTTGCGGCCACGCAGCATGTGGTTGGAAAGCAACCTGGACTGGTGGCCATCCCAATAGAAGCCGACCATGATCGCGAAGCGAAACAAGTTGAAATCTGCCGCGCGGCGGACGAGGTCGATAGGGGCGATGGCGTCGTTGTGGTGACCGATCTGTTTGGCGGCAGCCCCTCGAATCTGAGCCTGCGCGCATGTGCGCCACAAGACCGGCGAATCCTTTACGGGGCCAACCTTCCCATGCTGATCAAACTGGCCAAAAGTCGCCACTTGCCACTGGCGGAGGCCGTGCGTTTGGCTTTGGAAGCTGGACGAAAGTACATCAATGCGCAAAATGTGACATTGGATTGACACCGGATAGATTCATATGACGACCAAGAGTTTGAAAATTATCAATGAAAAGGGCCTTCACGCCCGCGCTTCTGCCAAGCTGGTCGAGGTGGTCGAAGGCTTTGATGCGCGCGCCGAGGTGTCACGAGACGGGCTTTCTGCCTCGGGCGACAGTATCATGGGCCTTTTGATGTTGGCAGCGTCGCGCGGAAGCACTATTGACGTCGAGACGTCCGGCCCGGATGCTGAGGCGTTGGCAGAGGCTTTGGAAACATTGGTGAACGATAAGTTCGGCGAAGGGTTCTGACAGCCACGACACCAAGGACGGAAAGACAAGGCAATTGGCGGAAACCACGCACGATACCAAGACAGGTCCTGTAGTGGATCACGACACCGATCAGGGTGAAATCTACGACCGCAGAACCCTGACCTACGCCAACTCGTTTGACGATGCCTGGACGTCTACGGCCATTCGCGCCATCGAATGGTGCACAGGTAAGCTGACCATCCTGCGCATGGTCAACAAGTTCGAGAAGCAGAACGAACGCTATCGAGGTCAGAAGTTCTGGGGCGGTGCGCTCAAGACCATGGGTATCGAGCTGACAACCCCAGCCGAACAGATCGCCCGCATTCCAAAAGAAGGCCCCGTAGTGGTCGTCGCGAACCATCCGCACGGCATGGTTGATGGCATGATCTTCGCTGAACTTATCGGCCGGGTCCGCAGTGACTATCGCATCCTGACCCGCTCAGTCCTGACTGGGTTGGATGAAGCTGCGACCTCATTCATGATCCCGGTGCCGTTCCCGCATGATCCTGAAGCGCAGGCCAAGATGCTTGAGATGCGCAGCAAGACGATGAAACATCTGGCAGATGGGGGCGTTGTCGCGTTATTCCCGTCAGGTGTTGTGATGTCTTCGGATGATTGGTTCGGACCAGCCATCGAGCGGGAGTGGAATGTCTTCACCGCGAAGATGATCCGTAGGTCGGGTGCCAAGGTCGTGCCGATCTTTTTCCCCGGCAGCAACTCGCGCTGGTATCAAATTGCCAACCGGATATCGCCTATCCTGCGCCAGGGCCTACTGCTGCACGAAATCGTCCGATCCTGCAACAGGCCCCAGTCGCCGGTGATCGGTGACCCGATTTCGGATAAAGACATGGACCTGCTGGAACGCGACCCCCGCGGTTTCATGGCATGGCTTCGTGATCACACCATGGCGCTGGGCAAGACGCTCAAATCCTGATCTGCCCCTACATCTGGCCAAAAATATCTCGGGAGTGAATTGAGCCATAGGCTCAAGAGAGGGCTGGCCCTCTCAGATTCTACCGTGTGGGTACCGGAACCTCGCCTCGATAATCATAAAACCCGCGTTCGGTTTTGCGTCCCAGCCATCCGGCTTCGACATATTTCGTCAACAGCGGGCAGGGACGATACTTGGTGTCTGCCAGTCCGTCATGTAACACGTTCATGATCGCCAAACAGGTATCCAAGCCGATGAAATCCGCTAGTTCCAATGGGCCCATAGGGTGGTTTGCGCCCAGTTTCATCGATTGGTCAATGGACTGCACATTCCCGACACCTTCATACAATGTGTAAACCGCCTCATTGATCATAGGCATCAGAATGCGATTCACGATAAAGGCCGGAAAATCTTCGGCGCTGGCTGAGGTTTTGCCAAGCCGGTCCACTACGGCTTTACAGGAGTTAAAGGTTGCTTCATCGGTGGCGATGCCCCGGATCAACTCGACGAGCTGCATCACAGGGACCGGGTTCATGAAGTGGAATCCCATGAAACGTTCGGGCCGGTCGGTGCGGCTGGCCAGCCGGGTAATTGAGATCGACGAAGTGTTCGATGTCAGGATCGTATGTGGCTGTAGGTGCGGCAACAGGTCTTCAAAGATTGCCTGTTTCACCGTTTCCCGCTCGGTCGCGGCTTCGATTACAAGATCGGTCTGCCCCAAATCCGGCAGATTCAGCGTCGTCGTGATCCGACTCAACGCGGATTTCACTGCATCATCCGAGATTTTGCCGCGCGACGCTTGACGCGCCAGGTTGGTTTCAATGGTTGCCATAGCGCTGTTTAGCGCGTCCTGGCTGACATCGTTCAGTAGAACATCATACTCTGCCAACGCCATAACATGAGCAATCCCGTTGCCCATCTGTCCAGCGCCGATCACTCCGACTGATTTTACGTCCATTTGTTCGATGCCCTTGTTCGCAGAATATGGCGACATTATCGGCAGTTCCCTATGGGCGGCAAGGGGACGGGGACAGTCAATTTCGCTTCAAATGCGCGCA
Organism: Ruegeria sp. E5; assembly: GCF_056534105.1. Lineage (NCBI taxonomy): Bacteria > Pseudomonadati > Pseudomonadota > Alphaproteobacteria > Rhodobacterales > Roseobacteraceae > Ruegeria > Ruegeria sp. E5. The sequence goes on from NZ_JBQFPA010000005.1 coordinate 413,938, forward strand.
TTAGGACTTTCTCAAGACTTGCGGCGGCAAAATGGCGGTTGGGTGAATATTTGGGTGAGTGTGATGAGCTATCAATCGATCAATGCGGTCCATTCCGCGGAAACGACGTGCGAATATGAAAATTCGAAACTACGTTTCAGGGGCCCTCAAAGGGCGTTGAACAACCCCTATGTGGCATGTTTGGGGGGCGAAGAGACCTTTGGCCGTTTCGTAGAAACCCCCTTTCCCAATGAGTTGGAACGTCGTCTGGATCGCCGCTGCGTCAATCTGGGCAGCCTGTTCTGCGGTGCCGAGGCGTTGACGCAGGACAAAGGGCTACTGGAGATCGCAAACCGGTCTGATATATGCGTCCTGCAGTTACCCGGCATGCTGGGGCTATCGAACCGATTCTACCGGGTGCACCCACGACGCAATGACCGTTTCGTTGCGCCAAATGCCGATCTGGTTGCGCTGTATCCCGAAGTAGATTTTACGGATGTCCATTTTGTACAGCACTTGCTGACCCGCCTGTCGGCACGCTCGGATGCCCGTATTGAACTTGTGGAACAAGAGTTGCGCAATGTCTGGATCGAAAAGCTCGGCAAGTTTCTTGCAGAAGTAGGCCCGCCCGTCCTGCTTTTGCATCTGCAAGTGGAGAGAAGCGATTTGGATTCGACACCGGGTGACGGCTTTGCAATCAACCCCGAGATGATTGAGCCTTTGAGACCCCATTGTACGGATATTTTGTCCTTGCAGGTTCAGGTATCCGGCGTATCGAATGAGCTTGAAGACATGTTGTTTGGCACCCTGCAACAACCGATTGCCGAGCATATGATTGGCCCAGCCACACATCGCAATATCGCTGGCTCACTTGCCCAAGTGATCAACGACCTGGGCGTATAAACAACAAAGGCCCGCCGGTGGCGGGCCTTCTAAGATTTTTCGTCGAAAAATCTTTGTCTGAAATCAGCCGAGTTTTTCGGTGAGTTCCGGTACGGCCTGGAACAGGTCTGCGACCAGACCGAAGTCTGCGACCTGGAAGATCGGCGCTTCTTCGTCCTTGTTGATCGCAACGATGACCTTGGAGTCCTTCATGCCCGCCAGGTGCTGGATCGCACCCGAGATGCCGACTGCAACGTAAAGGTCAGGGGCAACAACCTTGCCGGTCTGACCCACCTGCCAGTCGTTCGGGGCGTAGCCCGAGTCAACTGCGGCGCGTGAGGCACCAACGGCGGCTCCCAGCTTATCGGCCAGGCCTTCGATCAGTTTGAAGTCGTCTTCCGAGCCAACACCACGGCCACCCGAAACAACAACACCAGCCGAAGTCAGTTCAGGACGGTCGCTTTCAGCAACCTTGTCCTCGACCCACGACGACAGGCCGGGGTTTTCGCCGACCGAGATGGTCTCGACCGCCGCCGAACCACCTTCGCCCGCCGCATCGAAGCTGGCGGTCCGGATGGTCACGACTTTCTTGGCGTCGTTCGATTTCACGGTCTGGATCGCGTTACCCGCGTAGATCGGACGCTCGAAGGTCGTGGCATCGACCACGCCGGACGCGTCCGAGATCACCATCACGTCCAGCAGGGCTGCAACGCGCGGCATCACGTTCTTGGCGTCGGTGGTGGCAGGGGCAACGATATGCTCGTACCCATCGGCCAGACCCACGATCAGGGCTGCGGTCGATTCCGCCAGGCGATGACCCAGCGAGGCGTCTTCGGCCACCAGAACCTTGGATACGCCATCGATCTTGGCAGCGGCCTCACCAGCAGCAGCGGCAGAACCACCTGCGGCCAGAACGGTGATTTCACCCAGCGATTTGACGGCGGCAACGGTCTTGGCTGTGGCGTCAACCGACAGCTCACCATTGTTAACCTCTGCGAGAAGAAGAACAGCCATTACACAGCCCCCGCTTCTTTGAGTTTCTCGACCAGCTCATCAACCGAGCCCACGATGATACCAGCAGCACGTGCCGGCGGCTCTTCGGTCTTGACGACTTCCAGACGCGGAGTGACGTCGACGCCATAATCGGCGGCGGTTTTTTCATCCAGCGGCTTTTTCTTCGCCTTCATGATGTTCGGCAGCGATGCATAACGCGGCTCGTTCAGGCGCAGGTCTACGGTCACGATGGTTGGCATCTTGACGGAGATGGTCTGCAGACCGCCATCCACCTCGCGGGTGATCTTGGCGGTGTCGCCTTCGATGTCCAGCTCGGACGCGAAAGTGCCTTGGCTCCAGCCCAGCAGGGCCGACAGCATCTGACCGGTGGCGTTCATGTCGTTGTCGATCGCCTGTTTGCCCGCCAGAACGATGCCCGGCTGCTCTTCTTCAACCACTTTGGCGAGGATCTTGGCAACGGCAAGCGGTTCGATGTCCTGATGCACGTCATCCGCCGCGACAACCAGAATGGCGCGGTCGGCGCCCATGGCCAGTGCGGTCCGCAGGGTTTCCTGCGACTGTTTCACACCGATCGAAACGGCAACAACCTCATCGGCCTTGCCCGCCTCTTTCAGGCGGATCGCCTCTTCCACGGCAATTTCGTCGAACGGGTTCATCGACATTTTTACATTGGCGAGATCAACGCCGCTGCCATCCGCTTTCACACGAACTTTCACGTTGTAGTCAATCACGCGCTTGACAGGCACGAGTACCTTCATTTTTGCGTATGCTCCTTACAAAAACGGCAAGCCGCGCAGCGACTCCACCAATGCTCTCGCTGGCTTAGATAGCGGGTCGTGATGTTCTGCGACAGAGCAAAATCGTCACGTCATGGTTTCGAGACGTCGCGTTTTGTCATTTTTTAGACCAGAAACGAAATTTAGTTTCCCGACGGCAGGCGCGATCACCGGTTTGCACCGGGAATCCAGAGCACATCATCGTGCCCGCCGTTGTTGGCACAGCGCGCCGCGACAAAGAACCAATCGCTCAGACGATTGAGGTATTTGACAGCCACCTCATTGACCGGTTCCATGTTTGTCAGCTCAACCGCCAACCGCTCGGCCCGGCGCGAAACTGTTCTGCACACATGCAGATGCGCGGCCAAACGTGAGCCACCGGGCAGGATGAAACTGCGCAAGGGCTGGAGCGCTTCGTTCATCGCATCGATCTCGGCTTCAAGCCGGTCGATCTGAGCGGAAACGATACGCAGGGGCGGGTAGTCGGCCTCGGCATCCTTATCCATGTCGGGGCGGCAGAAATCGGCACCCAGATCAAACAGGTCATTCTGGATACGGGACAAGGCGGCTTCGACTTCTCCGTCTGCTTCGGTCCGTGCCACGCCGACAAAGGAATTCAGCTCATCCACAGTGCCATAGGCCGCGACACGCCCGGAATATTTGGCAACGCGCTCACCATTGCCCAGAGCGGTTTTCCCATCATCGCCGGTGCGCGTGTAAATCTTGTTGAGAACGACCATGCCTTACCCTCCCTGCCCACGCAGATAGACGTAAAGTACGATCAGCAGTACCGCAATGAACTGAAACAGGATACGCAGGCGCATCAGCTTGTTGCTTTTCAGCGCGGCTTCTTTGCCGGGTTTTCCAAAATTGGCAATGCCCATAACCAGCACGACGACGACCGCCGCCATGGCCAGAAGCAGTATGACCATCGTCAGGTCCATAGCTCACCGTCCGTGTTTGTTCAGTTGTTGAGCCGTCATCTAGCGTTGATAGCGGCAAAAGCGAACAGGTAATTTCGCCTCATATGTCCGAGAGGATGCGATCAATGGCCCGGGTGGGCAGAATACGGCGCAGATATCCGGCGATATAGGTGGGCGTCGTCACATAGTATCGCGGACGTGGGCGCTTGGATTCAACCGCATGCGCCAATTTGGCGGTAACAGCCGAGGCAGGCAGTTCGAACTTGTCAGGTCCGGAGGATTCGTAGAGGCGTTTTAGCAGCGTATCCTCGTATCTCTGCCGCAGGGCCGAGCTTTTCCAGTCAATAAAGCGTTCGAAGACAGGGATCGCGTTCACACGGATCTTCGAGGTGACCGGGCCTGGTTCGATCAGGATGACCTTGATGTCGGTGTCTCGTAGCTCTAGGCGCAAGGTATCGGTCAGGCCTTCGATGGCGTATTTGGTGGCGACGTATGCCCCGCGCCAGGGGAACGCGACCAGTCCCAACACTGATGAGTTCTGCACGATGCGCCCATGGCCCTGAGCCCGCATCACGGGAATCACTTGCCGGGTCAGTTCGTGCCAGCCAAATACGTTGGTCTCGAAAATTAGGCGAAGCCCTTCGATTGGGACATCTTCAACCGCGCCGGGAAGGCCGTGAGCGCCATTGTTGAACAACGCATCCAGCGTACCACCGGTCGCGTCCAAAACCTGCTGCAGGCCTGAGGTAATGCTATCGGAATCGGTATAGTCGATCAGCGGGCTGTCGAAACCCTGTGCCCGTAGCCGATCACAGTCACGCTGTTGACGGCATGAGGCAAAAACGCGCCAACCGCGCGCGCGCATCCCGTGCGCCGCGTCCAGACCGATCCCGGATGAGCAGCCTGTGATCAGAATTGATTTCTGCATATTGCCCCCGCCTCTGTACTTCGCCCATAGCTATGGCGAGCTATAGGTCAGGACAATGACACAGTTGCGTCAGTTTGTTGGTTTCCGAACCAGTGAGGCAGAAATCCAACCCACACGCTGATCAGGGTATAACCGCAAACGCAGCCAGCCGGTGCCGGAATCGCTGAGAACCTCGACGCGCTGGCCAAGTTTGGCTTTGGCGATGATGGGGTAAATCGTTCCGGGCCCATCGCGCATATTGACCCGCGTGCCCGAGATTTCGCGGATATCTTTCTCGGGCTCGATGACTTGAGTCACAGGTGTGAAGTCATCCTGCACCTCGGCCTCGACCTGCAACAGTCCGGCGGCTCCGTCTTCAAGCGAAGCCAGAGTAAAGCTGACGCCGTTCTCGTCAAATGCAGAGAACTGAGACAGCGGATCGTTGGTGACTTGTGACAGGACGACCGCGGCATCCTCCTCTACTTGTGGCTCGGGCTGAGCGCGCGCCTGTACAATGCGCGCGGCAACGTTGGTCACAAGGTCTTCAGCCCGAGGTGCGTGGTCGGATGCAGGCTCATGTTCTGGCACAGAGGCAACGCGAACCGGTTGCTCGACGCGGGTGCCACGCGGTTCGAAATCCGGGCCCCCGCTCATCACATAGAAGCTCCAGCCGAGCATGGCGAAAGTGATAACAATAACGCGCTTCATGGCGCACCCCCTGGCAATCGTAACATCAATAAAAGGCAGCAGTCTTAATGTACGAAACCCTACCATAGATTCAGCTTCGAGTCGAAAAGCGGGGGAAATCCGATACTTGCCTCCCCCTATTGCAAAAAGCCCGACTTGTCCCCAGCAAAATATGCGCCGATTGCTTTACCCGCGCGCGCTTGCGTCGTATCACATCATGTATGAACGATACGATCGACGACCCCAATATGGAGACCCCTGACAATGGGGGCGAGGTAGCCGAGCCGCTGCGCCGCGCAATTGGCGAGCGCTACCTGACCTATGCGCTTTCCACCATCATGCACCGCGCTTTGCCAGATGCGCGCGATGGATTGAAGCCGGTTCACCGGCGAATCCTCTACGCGATGCGCGAGTTGCGACTCAGTGCGACGGGCGGTTTCCGTAAGTCAGCGAAAATCTCTGGCGATGTGATGGGTAACTATCACCCTCATGGCGACGCGGCGATTTACGACGCAATGGCGCGACTGGCACAGGACTTCAACGTCCGATATCCACTGGTCGACGGGCAGGGGAATTTTGGCAATATCGACGGCGATAATCCGGCGGCCTCTCGATACACCGAGGCGCGGATGACCATCGTGGCCGAAGCCCTGTTGGAAGGGTTGAACGAAGACGCTGTCGATTTCCGCGACAACTATGACGGCACACTGACCGAACCGGTCGTGTTGCCCGCACAGTTCCCGAATCTACTGGCCAATGGCGCCAGCGGTATCGCGGTGGGCATGGCGACGAATATCCCGCCGCATAATATTTCTGAGTTGTGCGACGCTTGTCTGCATCTGATCAAGACGCCGGATGCGCGTGACGATACGCTATTGAATTATGTTCCCGGCCCGGATTTTCCGACCGGCGGCGTCATTGTCGAGCCGCCCGAAAATATCGCGCAGGCCTACCGCACCGGGCGTGGATCCTTCCGGCTGCGCTGTAAATACGAGGTTGAAGATCTGGGGCGTGGCCAGTGGCAGATCATCGTCACCGAGATTCCCTATCAGGTTCAGAAATCCAAGCTGATCGAAAAGATCGCGGACCTGATCCAGACCAAGAAGATCCCGATCCTCGCCGATGTCCGCGACGAATCCGCTGATGACATCCGCCTGATCCTTGAACCACGCTCTAAGAATGTGGACCCCGAGGTGCTGATGGGCATGCTCTATCGCAACTCGGACCTTGAGGTGCGCTTCAGCCTCAACATGAACGTGCTGATCGACGGGGTGACGCCTAAGGTCTGCTCGATGAAGGAAGTGCTGCGCGCGTTCCTTGACCACCGGCAAGAGGTGCTGATCAGGCGGTCGCGTCACCGCATGGCCAAGATCGACCACCGCCTTGAGGTATTGGAGGGCTTTATCGTCGCCTTCCTGAACCTCGACCGGGTGATCGATATCATCCGCTACGACGACGACCCCAAGGCCGCTCTGATGCGCGAAGATTGGGGCATCGATCACGTCCGCGCAACCGATGAGTCCGATTACGTCTCGCCGAAGCCGGGTGAGGGCGAACTGTCCGAGGTGCAGGTCGATGCAATCCTCAACATGCGCCTGCGCAGCTTGCGCCGTCTGGAAGAGATGGAACTGGTACGCGAACGTGACGAACTGATGCTGGAACGCGCCAACCTCGAAGACCTGCTGGCCGACCCCGCCCTGCAATGGGCCAAGATCGCCGAGCAACTCAAAGAGACCAAGAAGACCTTCGGCAAAGACTATGAAGGCGGCGCGCGCCGGACACAATTTGCCGAGGCAGGTCAGGTCGAGGAAGTGCCGCTTGAGGCGATGATCGACAAGGAACCGATCACGGTCGTCTGCTCTCAGATGGGTTGGATCAGGGCAATGACCGGCCATATCGATCTGAAGCGCGAGTTGAAGTTCAAAGATGGTGACGGCCCACGTTTCATTTTCCACGCGGAAACTACGGACCGCCTGCTGGTCTTTGCGTCAAATGGCCGATTCTATACAGTCAGCGCCGCTAACCTGCCCGGCGGGCGTGGCATGGGCGAACCGCTACGTCTGATGGTCGACCTGCCGAACGAGGCGCAGATTATCGACATCCTGATCCACAAACCGGGGCGCAAGCTGCTTGTGGCCTCAGATGCGGGCAACGGCTTTATGGTGCCGGAAGATGACGTTCTGGCGCAGACCCGGAATGGCAAACAGGTGCTGAACGTCAAAGGAGACGAGACGGCGATGATCTGTAAACCGGTTGAGGGCGATCATGTTGCTGTTGTCTCGCAGAACGGGAAATTCCTAGTCTTCCCGACAGAGGAGCTGCCCGAGATGACCCGTGGTAAGGGTGTCCGCTTGCAGAAGTACAACATGGCGCGTGGGCGGCAGGGCACACTGGAATTGGATGGTGGGTTATCCGATATCACCACCTTCAACTGGGAAGAGGGCCTGAAATGGTCCATGGGCGGCGACAAAACCCGGCACGAGGCAGATATGTCCCAATGGTTGGCCAAGCGTGCGGGTGTTGGGAAAAAAGCACCTTATGGCTTTCCGAGGGATTACAAGTTCTCGTGATATGCTGTCCGCTTGGTGAAAATCTGCCGATACGGCTTGGCACAACCCGTATCGGTGCGCTACATCCAAAGAAAACAGGCCTATCGAGACGAGAGACATGCTGCGCATTCTGACACTGATCACCGGGTTGGCCCTGATGGGCGCATGCACCCAAACGCAGGTTTATGAAGACCCCGAGTCGCTGGGTGAATTCAAGCTACGCGTGAATTATGCCTTTGCGGAAAAGGCCGTTCAGGGACCGGTATCGCGGGATGCTACGCCGGATGAATGGACCAAAGCGATCCAGAATGCAGTGGACATCAGGCTTGGCCGGTATGAAGGTTCACAGGAATACGACATTGGCATCAGTCTCGAGGGCTACATGTTGGCACCTCCGGGAATTCCTGTGATTTACAACCCCAAAAGCACCGCCATCGTTCTGGTAAACGTCTATGACGTCGAAAAGAAAGAGTTCCTTGCTAAAGGCAAGCAGTTTCAGGTGCTCGAAGATACCACCGGTGAAAGCGCCCTTACAGGATCAGGAAATGCGCGCACCCGAGAAGAACAGATGAACGGTCTGGCCTTGAAGGTTGCCGACCGGGTTGAGGAGTGGCTGGCCGAAGAGCACAAAGATGATGGCTGGTTTGACAAGCGTCCCAGCTTGATCCAGCCGCTTGAAACCGAAGCTGTCACACAAAATCCGGCGTGATGGATGCATTTCCCTCAGGATGTGCTTGATTTTCCCCCCTGAACCAAATATCTCGCGCGCGCAGATGTAACCACGGGACCAAGGGTCCCCCAAATTGCAAAAAGGGCGCCTGAGGAATGGCAAAGGAAAAGTTTGAGCGTAATAAGCCGCACGTCAACATCGGCACGATTGGGCACGTTGACCACGGCAAGACCACGCTGACCGCAG
>NZ_JBQFPA010000006.1:0-242010 GCF_056534105.1 Ruegeria sp. E5
AAAAACCTCAGATGCCCCCAGTCTCTCCCGAGCGTCTCCGCAGCTTCCACCGCGTCCCAGCACCTCAGCAGCGCCGGTGAAGGGCGTTCTAAGTATATCGCCCAGAAGCCGCAAGTGGAAAAATCAAAAAAACACAAAAAAACGCAAAAACAGTATTTTATCATACTAAAACAAATAGTTACGAAGAGTATTCAGCCATTCAACCCGGAAGTCGCAGACACAGACCATCGCAAATCAGCGCCATGGATATGTTATTCACACTGTTACCCACAGACTCGCCTGCGAGTCAGGCTGAATCGGCTTGCCTAAACCGGATCAGGAATGATGTGACCGGCAGGCGCATGACCAGAAGGCCCAGAATAATAGCCAGGTAGACCAATGGCTCGATCTGAAACCCCTTCGCCAGCATCACATAATGAAGCGCGCCCAGAATTGCTGCCGGGTAGACCAGACGATGCAATTTGCGCCAACGAGGCCCCAAACGGCGAACCGCCCAGTTGTTGGACGTGATTACAAGCGGCAGTAACAATACAAAGGCAGCCATGCCCACCGTGATATAGGGCCGCTTGATAATGTCCGCCCAGATTTGGCTGGGAATCTGAACATCCAGAACCAGCCAGATCAACAGGTGCAATGCGACATAGGAAAATGTCAGTACACCTATCGCGCGGCGGAACTTCATCAGATTTAGGCCAGCGAAGCGACGCAAGGGCGAAATCGCGAGACCCAAAATCAGAAGCTGCAGCGCCAGTTCGCCAAACTCGTGCTCGAGCGCCTCGATCGGCTCGACCCCGAGACCACCGGTCATGCCCTGATAAAACAACCAGGGCGCAGGCAGTGCGCCCAGCAGATAAACAGCCCAATTGGGAAGCCGTCGCAAGAGGTCGTTGAGCCGCCGCATCATCTCAGTAGTTCTTCGCCAGATCCATGCCTTCGTAAAGGCTGGCGACCTCATCTTCATATCCGTTGAACATCAGCGTCGGGATTCGCTTGGCAAACAGACCTCCGCCGATTTGACGTTCCGAAGCCTGCGACCAGCGGGGGTGATCCACATTGGGGTTCACATTGCTGTAGAACCCATATTCCCTAGGACCTGCCATGTTCCAACTTGTCGGAGGCTGGGTATCCGTCAAGGTAATCCGCACGATCGATTTGATCGATTTGAAGCCGTATTTCCACGGTACCACCAATCGCAAAGGCGCGCCGTTCTGGTTCGGGATGTCCCTGCCGTAGATCCCAGTAGCCATAATGGTCAGCGGATGCATCGCCTCATCCAAACGCAGCCCTTCGCGATATGGCCAGTCTAGTACCGGATACGCCACACCCGGCATCTCATCGGGACGATAGGCGGTCTCAAACGCCACGTATTTCGCGCCGTCCTGAACGCCAGCCATGCCGAGTAGATCTGCCAGTTCAAACCCGTTCCAAGGTATCACCATCGACCAGGCCTCAACACAGCGGAACCGATAGATTCGCTCCTCAACAGTCATTTCAGACATGATGTCTTTGAAATCATAATCACCAGGGCGGTCGACCAGACCGTCGATGGTGACACTCCAGGGCTCGGTCACCAGTGTGTGTGCATATTTCGCCGGATCATCCTTGCGAGTCCCGAACTCATAATAATTGTTGTAGGAAGTAATCTCTTCCCATGTATTCGGTTCAAGCGCCTCGGCCGCCGCTGGCCGCGCCAGACTCGCCAGCCCGACACCCGCCAAACCGGCCATGACCTGTCGCCGGTTCAGAAACGCCGCCCTTGGGGTGACGTCCGCATGCGTCAGTTTGTTGGTCCAGCGATGCGCCATTTGGTTCTCCGTTATCCATTAACCTCGAAACTGAGGTAAGGTCTGATAGCACAGAGCCAAGGAAACAGGCGTCACGATTGAGCGAACAGATTGTAACGAAAATTAGGTACGCTTGGGCGCGAGGATAACGGTCATCCGATGTTCAAGCCGACAACACGGTTTATTTCGCATCCAAGATTGACCGCCTGATAGGTCGGAAAAGGCAGCCGGGCCGAAGTTTCGATATCGCGTCGCACCCAGTCCTGCTCCTCTAATTGCTTGAGCGAGGATGACAATGCGCGATCAGTGATCACCTGAAGATCCGACCTGAGCCCTGAAAAGCGCCGCGGTTGGCGGGTCAGCGCCAGAATAGGAACCGTCCAGCTGCGGCGCAGTAGCTTCAATTCAGTATCGTTCGGCACCAAGGCCAAGATTTCTGCCGCTACAGCCGCCGCCTGAACCCCGGCTTTGGTCAAACGGAATTCAGGTCTTAAAGGGTGGCCGTGGCCCGGGTTCCGTTCAAGCAATCCAAGGCTGACCAGATGTTCAAGACTTGCCGCAAATGCCGTCCGGCTTGCCCCGGTCGCGGCGAGCAATGGGGCCTGCCTGCCCGGAACCCCCTGGTGCAGCTGCGCAAGGATGTTCAGCGACCAGGCCCGGGAGGTAAGCTTGACAAGTAATTTTATGTCCATAATATATATTTACTTTATTTTAGGACAAAAGGAAAGTTCCATGGCCCTCGTTTCCTTAGAAAACACCATCACTCTTGCCATTTCGGTCAAAGATCGCCACGCCAGTGCGCGCTGGTATAATGACAAGCTCGGGTTTGAGTTGATCCATCATATTGATGAGGCGGGTTGGAGCGAGATGCTCACCAAAACCGAAGGCGTCACCCTTGGTTTGGGCGAGCAGGCAGAACCAGCGCCCGGAAACACCGTTCCGGTCTTTGGTGTTGCTGATATCGCAAGCGCACGCGATGCTTTGGAAGGGGCCGGAGTTCGGTTTGACGGCGAAACCGAGACGATTGAGGGGATGGTCAGCACTGCCACATTTTACGACCCGGACGGCAATGCAATGATGCTGGCGCAGGATCTGACCGGGCAGGTCTGAACGCTCTTAGTCGCAATACAAGCCACCAAAAAAAGACCCGCCTGGATGGCGGGTCTCTTCATTACCTGAGATTTAATGCACGACTGCATCATCCGGGCGCGGACGCTCGGACGTTCCCAGCCGGTCGCCGATGATCAAACCATCGGTTCCGGCGGTCACCGGAACGGTCTCACCATCCTTTATCTCACCGGCCAGCAGTGCTTCGGCCAACGGGTTCTGCAGGGCGCGTTGGATCACGCGTTTCAATGGGCGGGCACCGAAGACCGGATCATAGCCTTCATTGGCCAGCCATTCCTTCGCGCCATCGTCCAGTGCCAGCTCGATCTTGCGGGCAGCCAGACGTTTCTGCAGACGTGCCATCTGGATATCGACGATGCCATCCATATCGGCCCGTTTGAGCCGGTCGAAGATGATGGTCTCATCCAGACGGTTCAGGAACTCGGGCCGGAAATGCGCCCGGACCGCATCCATCACGTCGCGCCGCGCCTGCGCGCTGTCCGCTCCTTCAGGCAACTGGCTGAGCGCCTGAGAGCCAAGGTTCGACGTCAGGATGATCAGCGTCTGCTTGAAGTCGACGGTACGACCCTGACCATCGGTCAGGACGCCATCGTCCAGGACCTGCAGCAGCACGTTGAACACATCCGGGTGTGCCTTTTCGACCTCGTCAAACAGCACGACCTGATAGGGTCTGCGCCGCACGGCTTCGGTCAGCACACCACCTTCGTCATAGCCGACATAGCCCGGAGGGGCACCGATCAGACGGGCGACCGCGTGTTTCTCCATGAACTCGGACATGTCGATGCGCACCATCGCGTTGTCGTCGTCGAACAGGAAGTTCGCCACGGCCTTGGTCAGCTCGGTCTTGCCCACGCCGGTCGGGCCGAGGAACAGGAACGAGCCCAATGGGCGGTTCTCGTCATTCAGACCGGCACGCGCACGGCGCACGGCGTTGGCAACAGCAGTGACCGCCGCATCCTGACCGATCACGCGGGAATGCAGATCGTCTTCCATCCGCAGCAGTTTCTCACGCTCACCTTCCAGCATTTTCGAGGTCGGGATACCGGTCCAACGCTCTACGACGGAAGCGATCTGTTCAGGGCGCACCGTTTCCTCGGCCATCATGGCGTTGCTTTCGGCGTTTTCGGCCTCGGTCAGCTTTTTCTCAAGCTCAGGGATGACACCGTAGGACAGCTCACCCGCTTTGGCGAGGTTCCCTTCGCGCTTCGCGATTTCCAGATCAGCCCGCGCTTTGTCGAGCTGTTCTTTCAGATCGCGCGCACCGGCCAGCTTATCGCGTTCGGCCTGCCATTGGGCGGTCATCTCGGCGGATTGCTCCTGCAGGTCGGCCAAATCCTTTTGCAAGGTTTCCAGACGATCCTTGGAGGCCGCGTCATCTTCCAGCTTCAGCGCCTCTTCCTCGATCTGCATTTGCAGGATCTGACGATCCAGCTGATCGAGTTCCTCGGGCTTGGAATCCACCTCCATCCGCAAACGCGACGCCGCTTCATCTACAAGGTCGATGGCTTTGTCAGGCAGGAAGCGGTCAGTGATGTAGCGATGCGACAAGGTCGCCGCCGACACGAGCGCCGAGTCCGAGATGCGCACACCGTGGTGCAGCTCGTACTTTTCCTTGATACCGCGAAGGATGCTGATCGTGTCCTCAACTGTCGGCTCAGTGACCATCACCGGCTGGAACCGTCGTGCAAGGGCCGCGTCTTTCTCGACGTATTTGCGGTATTCATCCAGCGTCGTCGCGCCGATACAATGCAACTCACCCCGGGCAAGCGCAGGCTTGATCAGGTTGGCGGCATCCATCGCGCCGTCGGATTTACCGGCACCTACCAGCGTGTGCATCTCGTCGATGAACAGTATGATCTCACCGGCGGCTTCGGTCACCTCGGTCAGAACAGCCTTCAGTCGTTCTTCGAACTCACCGCGATATTTAGCACCGGCGATCAGCGCACCCATGTCGAGCGCGAGAAGCTTCTTGTCCTTCAATGATTCCGGCACATCACCATTGACGATGCGCAGGGCCATGCCCTCGGCAATCGCGGTCTTACCGACGCCGGGTTCACCAATCAGTACCGGATTGTTCTTGGTGCGGCGCGACAAAACCTGCATCGAACGGCGGATTTCCTCATCCCGCCCGATGATCGGGTCGATCTTGCCTTCGGCTGCAGCCTCGGTCAGGTCGCGCGCATATTTCTTAAGCGCGTCGCAGCCTTCTTCCGCCGATGCGGTGTCAGCAGTGCGGCCCTTGCGGATATCGTTGATCGCTTCGTTCAGTTTCTGGGCCGATACAGCACCGGCCTCCAAAGCCTCTTTGGCTTTGGATTTCACCATACACAGCGCCATCAGAACGCGTTCGACCGGCACAAAGCTGTCGCCCGCCTTGGTGGCGAGCTTCTCTGCCTCGTCCAAAACCTTGGCGGTCTGGCCGTCCATATAGATCTGGCTCGCGTCGCCGCTGACCTTCGGAATTTTGCCCATGGCCGCGTCCAACGCCTCAACCACGCGGTTCGGTGCGCCGCCAGCGCGTGTGATCAGGTTGCTGGCCAGCCCCTGATCGTCGTCCATCAATGCTTTCAAGATATGTGTGGGCTCCAGCCTTTGGTGCCCCTCGCGCAGCGCAATGGTCTGCGCGGCTTGCACGAAACCCCGTGCCCGCTCGGTGAACTTGTTCAAGTCCATAGCATTCTCCTTTTCTTAAGCGCCCCGTATTGATGCGCCCGCTTGGCGGCACGCGTCGGTCTGGGCCTCACATTCAATTTGGGAAATGTCTTTTCCCATTCAAGAGGCTAGAGCATATAAAACGGCGTCATCCGCGCGGAATCGAGTAGACGGAATAACCGCCAGTTTCTCCCATCAATTCAGCGTTGTACATTTCGACCAAAGACTGCTCGGCACTGCTGCCTGTAGGGCATGAAACCAGATCTGCTGTATGATCGAGGAAGTTGCCGGTATAGGCTGTTTCCCCGGTCAATTGACACCAGTCGTCTTCCGATCGGTACCCACGCACTAACAGAAGATTGTCATTGGTTGGAGCCGGCGCGACACCGGTTTCGGGCGGATCGCTTTGAGGCGCGTCTTCGCATGCGGCCAACATCAGTGCCACGCCAAGTACTATTACCTTTTTCATCATTTCTATCCCTGTTCTGAACGTCGGTACTTTAGCACATTGCGCAAAATAGTGAGTGATCTGCGTCACCTCGGGCTTCACACATGGACAGATCGCCCTGAACCCGTTAGGACGCAAACGTTTGCCAAAAAGGAGCGCCCCATGTCCGATGACCGCCTTATCGTAGCCCTCGACGTCCCAAACGCCCTGCAGGGTCTAGCCATGGCCGAGCGGCTGGGCGACTCGGTTTCGTTCTATAAGATCGGGCTGGGTATGTTGACTGGCGGCGGTCTGGCGTTGGCCAACGAGTTGAAACAGGATCACGGAAAGCGCATTTTCTTGGACATGAAGCTGTTCGATATCGGCAACACTGTAGAAAATGCAGTGCGTGGGTTGGCTCAGTTCGATCTGGACTTCTTGACGGTGCATGGTGATCCGCATGTCGTACGCGCCGCAAAGGAGGGCGCTGCAGGCAAGGACATGAAAATTCTGGCGGTAACCGTCCTAACATCACTGAACAGGGACGATCTGGATGCAAGCCTTCTGAAAGCGGGTGACGTGCAGGACCTCGTTGTAGAACGCGCGGCCAAGGCTTTCGAGGCCGGAGCTGATGGCGTAATCGCCAGCCCTCAGGAAGCCGCGCTAATCCGCGCCCTGCCCCAATCCGAAAGTCGTTTGATTGTAACCCCTGGGGTACGCCCTGCTGGTGCAGCTTTGGGCGACCAAAAGCGGGTCGCAACCCCGGCCAGTGCAATCGGCGATGGGGCCGATCATATCGTCGTGGGCCGCCCGATTTATCAGGCGGATGACCCCAAAGCCGCCGCACAAGCAGTTTTGAGCGAGTTAAATTCATTGACTCACCATTAGGCGAAAAGCCAAAAATTGCGGAAGGAACGGTGCTCAAGCAATTGACGTTAGGTCAATTTTTTGCGCCGCCGCGCCAAATCGTCCCTGTGCCCGAAAACACACATGAAAAACATGAGTTTTATGGCGTTCGGCTTGTGGCTATCGAAAAACGCCATTTTCGGCGATTCTACACACAAGACACTCCCCAACGGGCCATCTCTTCCTGAGGCTCGTTACCTCCCCCCGCAGGCGCGGGGGGTTTTCTTTCGAAGTCCCGTTCAAAGCTGCGCCGTTAAGTCCCGTTCAAAGCTGCGCCGTTAACTCCCGTTCAAAGCTGCGCCGTTTCCGACAAATAATCCCGAAGGCGATCTGCAAAATTTGGAATGGCCAACGGATTCGACAGATAATCCCGCGGACAAATCAGCCTCCACCCCTGCCCTTCGTTTCCAAAACGGATCAGGCCAACATCTTCCGGCGGGCGCAGGGCGACGTAGAACCAGCTTTGACCATATTGCCGTGACCAGACAAGATCGGTTGCGCACAGGCGCAGTCCAACCTCTTCATCTGTTTCACGCAACGCGCATTCGATCGGTGTTTCGCCTGGCTCTTTCCCGCCGCCTGGAAAATCGAGATGACCTGGAAACGGAATATCTGATCGATCATCTCTTAGAATGACCAGCAGCTTGTGCCCCAGAAACAACGCTATTTTTGCCCCGGAGAAGTCCATCGGTCCTCTTTTTATCCTTATCCATTCGCGATACCTTTTAACCTATCGAATGTCTTGACCAATCCGCCGCTGGCCGGAAAGAAACTACATCATGCCCGCCATCTGTCGCGACTGCCTGAAGGAAACTAAGCAAGGGCCGCGCTGCCCAACTTGCAGCAGCCCGAGGGTCAAATCGCACCCAGAGCTGTTTGACCTGACGATCGCGCATATGGATTGCGATGCTTTTTATGCTTCGGTCGAAAAGCGCGACAATCCCGAACTTGTCGACAAGCCTGTGATCATTGGCGGCGGCAAGCGCGGGGTGGTTTCGACTGCCTGTTACGTGGCCCGCGTTCGCGGGGTACGTTCAGCCATGCCAATGTTCAAGGCGCTTCAACTATGCCCCGAAGCGGTGGTGATCAAACCGCGTATGTCGGTCTATGCCAGCGTCTCGCGCGAGATACGCACCATGATGGACGAGTTGACACCTGATGTTGAACCGCTGTCGCTGGATGAGGCGTTCATGGACCTATCCGGCACCGAGCGGCTGCATGGTGCACCGCCAGCGGTCATGCTTGCGCGTCTGGTCAAGAGGATGAAAGATGAGCTGGGCCTGACGGGATCGATTGGCTTGAGCCATAACAAGTTTTTGGCCAAGGTGGCCTCGGATCTCGACAAGCCTCGGGGTTTTTCAGTGATCGGCAAGGCCGAGACGGCTGATTTCCTGCATGACCGGCCGGTGCGATTAATCTGGGGAATTGGTCCGGCGGCGCAGGAATCTCTGGATCGCGCAGGGATTCGCACATTTGCTGATCTTCTGCGCTGGGATCAGGAGGCGCTGACAGCGCGGTTCGGATCAATGGGCTACCGTCTGTGGCATCTGGCGCGAGGGCAGGACAAACGGCGCGTATCGGCCCATGAGCCGATGAAGTCGATCAGTAATGAGACCACTTTTTTCGAGGATACCGCCAGTCTTGAAATTCTGGACGGGCATCTGTGGCGTATGTCTGAAAAGGTAGCTGACCGGGCCAAAGCCAAGGGATTGGCTGGGCGAGTGGTGACGCTGAAGCTGAAACAGGCCAACCACAAGATCATCACCCGGCGCATATCACTACGCGATGCGACTCAGATAGCGGACCGGATTTATCGCACCGCTCGTGGGCTATTTGATCAGGTTGGCGATCAGGGTCCCTATCGCCTTTTGGGATGCGGTCTGTCTGACCTGTGCTCAGAGGATCAGGCCGATATCTCGGGCGACCTTCTGGATCCCGGTGCAGAACGCCGATCACAGGCCGAACGTGCGACGGACGAAATCCGGCGCCGTTTCGGTAGTGATGCAATCGTAAAAGGTCGTGCGCTGCGCTAGGTCTATTCGGCGGCAAGTGACATTGGATCGGACCCGATACTGGTGATCTGCGCGGTGACCTGCCGCAACACATCACGCAACGCCTCAAAGTTGCCGTTCGGCTGGATCGTTTCCTCGTTCATATAAAGTGACCGATCGATCTCGATTTGAACCGCATGCTGATGGCGGGCAGGTCGACCATAGGTCTGGGTGACGTAGGCCCCAGCAAAAGGCGTGTTGCGCGCCACATTCAGACCCGCGTCGGCAAAAGCGGCCTCGATCTGATCAACGATCACACCGGAAGCGGCCGCACCGAACCGATCGCCCAAAACGATTTCCGGTCGGGCCCGGCGCGAGCCGCCGGCCAGCGCCACCGCCTCGTGCGGCATCGAGTGGCAATCGATCAGAATGGCCTGCCCAAACATCTGATGCGATTCCGCCAGCAGAGATTTCAGACGAGTATGGTATGGACGCCAATAGGTATCGATCCGCAGGCGCGCCTCATCCATAGTCAGCTTGCCGCTGTAGATCGCCCTGCCGTTGGCGACCACGCGGGGAATCACCCCGAGGCCCGAGGTAACCCGCGGATTATGTCCGTGACGACGCGCACCCTGTATCAAAGCGGGGTCCAATTCATCCGAATTGCGATTCAGGTCCAGATAGGCGCGCGGCATGGCCGCGGCGAGCAGCGGTGCACCGAATTCAGCGACTGAGGAAAAAAGCTGATCGACATACGCATCCTCGGAGGACCGAATCATATTGCGGTTCAAAACAGACCGCTTCAACAAAGACTCGGGATAGGTCCGACCGCTATGGGGCGAGGCAAATACCACGCAGGACGTACGCGTTGCGGGCATATCCAGAATATAGGCTGCATTGGTGGCGGCGTCGGGCATGGGCTCTCCGTTGTTCGCACTCAACATAGACCGTAAAATAGTTCTGCCAAACCCCTTGATCCCCCCAACGACTCCTTTTATAGACCCCGCTACCGGCGCGGGGTTCCGCGCCCCATTTCGTTATGGGGCAGGTCACGCAACGGTTTCATGGGCGGTTAGCTCAGCGGTAGAGCACTTCGTTGACATCGAAGGGGTCACAAGTTCGATCCTTGTACCGCCCACCATGAATTCATTGCTCTGGTCTTTCCGGGGCACCCGATTAACCCAGGCGCTGGCCACGTCTTTGATGAAGGCGCCGCAGATTGGAGACAGACCCATGAAGGTCAAGAACTCGCTCCGCTCGCTCAAGAACCGGCACCGTGATTGCCGGGTTGTGCGTCGCAAAGGCCGCGTCTACGTGATCAACAAGACGCAGCGCAAGTTCAAAGCTCGCCAGGGCTAAGGGCTGCACGAACCTAATTAAAAAAACCGCGCTTTCGAGCGCGGTTTTTTTATGCCCTGCTTCTAGCGCCCTTTCGTGTCGGCGGAAGTGCCGGAAATCGCTCCGAAAGTCCGGTTCTGAGATTTAGTATTGTTATGAGACGGTCTCATGCTACGCTTTCCCTGTTTTTAGAAGGGAGGTCGGGTTGGCCAACGATGATCTGGATACGCTATTAGGAACAACCCTGACCGAGATGGTGGCCGATATAGGCCGAAGCGTGGCCCAAGCCGCCGAACAGCTTAGTCTGGATCAGTTGAACGCGCTGAAGAACTATCCTCAGGAACTGCGCGAGATGGGCATTCCGCCAGTCTTTTACCACATGCAGGATGTCGATGTAGAATTGAAGGTCGTCATGGAGATGACCAGTACCACAGAAGAAGGCAAACGCGGGATCATTGGCGCGTTTCTGTGTGGGCCAAAACTGACGCAGACAGATACGCTCGATGCAAGCAGCGCGTCGACCATGCGGATGCGGTTCGCGCCGGGACCGGTGGATGAAGGTGGTTCTGGTGGAGGGGTCGATGGCGACTAAAAAGGACAAGACCCCCAAAAAACAGCCTATAGATGTGCGCATCACCGAACTGCCCGAGGCCTTCACCACACTGCTTCAGTCATTGGAAAACCGCCTGACCGCGCTGGAGGCGCGCGAGGTCGTGTTGCTGGAGACGATCCAGGACCTGCAAGACCAGATCGACGATTTGGAAGAAGGAGGCGGTGGCATGCTGATGGGCGCGGGTTCTCCGGTGGTGAACCCAATGGCCGGAGGCCAGAGCGGAATGGAGGTTGAAGACAAAGATACGCAGATCGTGGATGCGCAGGTTTTTTCGCAGGCCCTGGGCGAACAGATCCTTGCAGGATCCGACGGCAGCGACGATTTCACCATCGACAATGTCCAGGTCGAAGCCTTTGTTGGGCTTGGTCGGGATGGCGACAAAGCCCAGTTCGCTACAAACGCGAAGAAACAGGCGGTCAGCCAGAACGCAGCGAAGGTCTCGTTCTCGGTCAAAAGACGGTCCGCAACGAAGATTATTGATAGAGACTGAATTCACAAAGGAGATTGGAAATGAGTATCGGGCAGGAACTGCTAAACGTCCCTTTCGCGGAAATGGTTCAGAAACTGGCGATTTCCGTGGCAGAGTCGCAAACTGAATTGGATAGACATTCGACTGATATCGCCAAATACATGGCGGAACAGAAGATCCAGCTTCCCGACCTATCCAACCCCGATGGTCCCCCAAAGGAATTCAGCCTCGTGTCGATGGGTTTCCTGCCCGCGTTCTATGCGGTGCAAGAGGCCGAGATCGAGGTAAAGATGGCGATCTCGATGACCAAACAGACCGAGAAATCAGGCAGCGCATCGGTCAAAGGTGGCTGGGGACCCGTGGCGGCGCAGGTCAACGCAAGTTATTCCTCGCGCTATGCCTATAATCAGGAAGGCGCAAGCAGGCTGTCAATCAAACTGGCCCCAGCCGATCCACCGGTCATGCTGCAGAAATACATGGAAGCGGTAACTCAGGCGATGCTGACCAAAGAACCGGTGCTCAGCGACGATCCGGACCCCGAGCCGGCACCGTCCCCCGTCCCACCGCAACCCGAAAGAAAACAAAGTAGGCGGCGTCAATCCTGAAGGGGCCGTCCGGCAAGGTAAGTTCAGCGACGTTTTGACCAACTAATTTTGTCGGATTTCCTTGCATCCCACCGAGAATCGTTTAATTGACCAAATCAGTCGGGTTAATTCCCGTCGCGATTTTCAATGTTGGGACAAATGATGCTGAAATCCTCTACCTGCTTTGCCGCCACCCTGACGGCCCTGATCGCCACCTCTGCCGCAGCCGAGGGCGAGCTGAACCTGTATTCCTCGCGCCACTACGACACCGACGAACGCCTGTATTCCGACTTCGAAGAGGCCACCGGCATCACCATCAACCGCATCGAAGGCAAGGCCGACGAACTGATCGCACGGATGAAAGCAGAAGGCGCGAATTCGCCCGCTGATGTCCTGCTGACGGTCGACAGCTCGCGCCTGGCCCGCGCCAAGAGCGAAGGCATCCTGCAGCCGGTCGAGAGCGCAATCTTAGAGGAGCGTATTCCGGCAAACCTTCAGGACGAAGACAATCAGTGGTACGGCTTTTCTCAGCGCGCACGGATCATCTTCTTTGACAAGGCTGATGTCGCCAACCCACCCGCAACCTATCTGGATCTGGCAAAACCGGAGTATAAAGGGCAGATCTGCATTCGCTCGTCCGGCAATATCTATAACCAGACACTATTGTCATCGATCATTGTAAATCACGGCGCGGAAGAAGCCAGGAAATGGG
Source organism: Ruegeria sp. E5 (assembly GCF_056534105.1). NCBI lineage: Bacteria > Pseudomonadati > Pseudomonadota > Alphaproteobacteria > Rhodobacterales > Roseobacteraceae > Ruegeria > Ruegeria sp. E5. The sequence goes on from NZ_JBQFPA010000006.1 coordinate 12,605, forward strand.
CTGAAGGTGTCGCCGCCAACATGGCACGCGAACCTCAGGGCGGTGACACAGACCAGCTGCGCGGCATCGTGTCAGGCGAGTGCGAGATTGCGGTTGCCAACACATACTATATGGCCCGCGCTATGCGCAAAGACGTCAAGGGTCTAAGCGCGGATATCGAGATGATCGGCGTGCAGTTCCCGGCACAGGATGCCGAAGGTGCACATATGAACCTGTCGGGTGCGGGTGTTGCAGCAAACGCGCCGAACAAAGAAAACGCGATTAAGTTCCTTGAGTATCTCGCAAGCGATCAGGCGCAGGTCTACTTCTCGAACGGAAACGATGAATACCCCGCTGTCGAAGGCGTTGCGCTGGCTGAGAACGTGGCCGCTCTGGGGGAGTTCAAAGCAGATGAGGTGAACCTCTCAGAGGCCGCCAAAAACATCCCCGAGGCACAGAAAATCTATAACGAAGTTGGCTGGAAGTAATCCAGTCCGATACCCGAGCAGCAAAAGGGCGCAGATTTCTGCGCCCTTTTTCTATTGTGTTTGAAGTAAAGCAAGGCAATAATCCCATATTCGTAACTGATTCCCATATGTGAGCCATGCTCGACACACTATCAAACCGCCTCGCTAAGCGTCTGAACGAGCTGCGCAAGGGTCATGGCTGGTCGCTTGAGCAGCTGGCAGACCAAAGTGGGATCAGCCGGGCGACACTGTCGCGAATGGAAAACGGTGATGTCAGCCCTACCGCTGAAACGCTTGGCCGTTTATGCGCAGCATACGGCCTGCCCATGTCACGCCTGCTGATGATGGTCGAAGATAGTTTCGATCCCAAAGTACCTTTCGAGAAGCAGCCTGAATGGCATGACCCCGAAAGCGGGTTTACCCGCCGTTCGGTTTCACCACCGGCGACTGGCCTCAGTGGGGAAGTAATGGAAGGTCATTTGCCCCCAGGTACTGTCATCACCTACGATACTCCGCCCAAGCCGGGACAGGAGCACCACCTGATCCTACTTGATGGAAGGCTAACGTTGACAGTGGACGGGATTGCCCATGCGCTCAGCGGCGGCGACTGCCTTCGCTATCACCTGTCGGGGCCAACGCAGTTCGAAACCGGACCCAAACGCGGTGCGCGCTATCTGTTGGTGCTGATATGATTACGCGATTGCCACAGGAATATTTCGACGAAGCGCTTGAGGATCTGACCGATATCCTGCACCGCTGTGTCCATAACGGTGCCAGTATCGGGTTCATCCTTCCTTTTTCGCGGGACGATGCCCGCGCCTATTGGCGGGACAGGGTGCAGCCCGAACTCCGCGCGGAGACACTCGATCTGTTTGTCGCATATGGTGACGGACGCATTCTGGGCACGGTGCAACTGATCCCCGCCGCAATGCCAAACCAGCCGCATCGCGCGGATGTGGCAAAGCTGCTGGTTCATCCGCAGGCTCGCCGTCGCGGTTTGGGTCGGTCGCTGATGGAGGCACTGCATGAGCGAGCTCGGGAATTGAAACGCACGATGCTGGTGCTGGACACCCGTAGCAGCGATCCTTCACGCTTGCTGTATCAGTCGATGGGTTTTCAGATTGCCGGAGAAATTCCGAACTATTGCCGAAACCCGTTTGAGGATCGGCTGGAGCCGACCACTTACATGTTCAAGGACGTCACCTAGCTGCCCGTAGCGCGCGCATTCGCGACAGAGCATTCGGCGATCCCCGAAGGTCCCGACATAGGTCGGCACCAAAGGCCTACAGCCGCGCGCCATCGACAGCAAAAGGGCGCTCGTTGACCAAAGAATTTGATACCTCAAGCGCATCGGGATCAATCTAGAATCGAAGGAACTCCAGAGCTTCTCCGGCTGGCAGCTTCTCAGTTTCTGCCGGAATAATTACCAGACCATCGGCCTGTGCAAGAAGGGCAACGCGCCCGCTGTAAGACCCGGCCATCAGGCGCAATCGCGGTGCGCCATTCGGTGTACATCCGTCGATGCTTACCGGGCGGTACTCACGCCGTCCCGCGCGGCGTTGAAGAGGTTCTGCCAAAACCGCCTGCTCCGGGGTGCGTTCGTTCCGATGCAGACCGGCACGGCGTTCCATCATCCGCGCACCAATGATCTGCCACGTCACAAAGGCCGAAACCGGATTTCCCGGCAGGCCCACATAAAGCGCATCACCCCGACAACCGAACATGATCGGCTTGCCGGGTTTCATCGCCACTTTCATCACCTCGGTTTCGCCACCGATTTCACTGAACAGGCGCGGCATGTGGTCTTCGTCCCCGACCGAAACACCGCCCGTGGTGATGATCAGGTCCGAGCTATTACAGGCATCCCTCAAGACCTGCTTCAGCAGCACCGGATCATCTTCGACCGGGCCTCGGTCGGCTAGTTCGATCCAGGGTTTATCCAGCAAAGCCAAAAGCATGTACCGGTTCGAGTTGTAGATCTGTCCGGGGCCAAGCGCTTCACCCGGCTGGCGCAGCTCGCTACCGGTCGAGAAGATCGTGACCTTGAGCTTGCGAAAAACCTTCACCTCGCCATAACCAGCCGAGGCCAACGCGGCGGCCTCACGCGCGGAAATTTCACACCCGCGCCGCAGGATCGGGGCACCAGCTTTCAAATCCTCGCCCGCGCGACGGATATGCTGACCGGATTTTGGACGGCGGTTGAACCGGATGCGATCGGACTGAAACTCACAGTCTTCCTGCATTAATACCGCATCGAACTCAGACGGCACCGGCGCTCCTGTGAATATACGCAAGGCACTGCCATCCGGCGCATCGTGTGCGCCGCTATCGCCGGCGGCTATGCGACCGCCAACTAGCAGTTCGAACACAGGCCCCTCGCCCAGATCGGCGCTGCGAACGGCATAGCCGTCCATAGCCGAGTTATCGAAGGCGGGCATGTCTACCTTGCTGTCGCAATTCTCAGCCAGTATCCGGCCAATAGCCTGCACCAGCGGTAGTGTTTCGGTATCCGTGATGGGGTTGGCCACGGACAAACCGCGCCTTAGGGCGTCATCTACGGTCAGGTACATATGAGCATGGTGGTCGCAGGCACATCCATCAGCCATTTTGGGCCTCCACATACGCAAAGAGCTCTTCGAAACCGACCCGCTCGGCCTCTCCAAGTTTAGGTAGATAGGCCTTGGCTTCTTCGAGATTCGAGCTTGGATCACCAACTACCAGCAGCATGACCATTCCGTGACGCCCATGAACGCGGCAACGGATGCCGTAGACTCCCTCTTTCTCGAAAGTCAGATCCAGTTCGGGTTTGCCCCGAATCTCGAAGACGCGCGCGCCCACGGGTATCATTCGAGGAATGGCAGTGACCGTGTGCCGCCCGGTCGAGCCTTTGAAACGCACAGTCGCCCCAGCGGGAACCTGCAGGAATTTGGGTTCGAACCGAAATGCATGCGCCGGAGTGTCGGCGTTCAGGTCGATGACCTGATGAACTACGGCAACCTCGGGGATCTCCTCGGCCAGTGCGACACTACCAAAAGCCATTGCCCCCGTTAGAATCGCCGCGCCTAGTTTCAGCGAAATCGCCATCTATCCCTCCGGTTTCAGACCGCCCGCTAGGGGTCTCCCAACAGGTCGGCCAAAGCGCTGATCAACACCGGCCACTGGGCGCGGCGGTTCTCGTCGCGCAATCCGGCCAACAATTCGCGCCCAATGGACACCAAGGCAGGGGTGCTGTCATTGACATAGGTCACGATCCGTTGCTCAGGATTGGCCATAAGGAAGGGTACGATGGCCGCACCTGCCTGATCCGGGACCGTTTCAGACAAAAGCCGCATCGCCGCCTGCCGTACCGGGGCCGAGACATCGTCCAGCAAGCTGCGCGCCACATCGGCCGTCCCGTCCCAGCGGGTCAGAATCTGCATGGCGTCGATACGAAAGGCAGTATCTCCGGTTTTCAGCATAGCCCGCAATTTGCCCCGCAGCGCATCCTGCGGTGGCAGGTCAGCCTGTTGCAGCAGGTTCAGCGCCTGCAGGGACAGATTGGCATCGGTATGCGAAAGCCCCTGTGTGATCAGCTCGATCAAATGCGACTGCTTCAGTTCGGACCCGTTGCGCGCGACCGACAAGCCCAGTGCCGCCAGCGCCTGCGCAGCGATCTCGGTCTCGGTCTCGGGGTCCTGCGCGATCTGCGCCAGCATGATCTGCATACCTGTGACGTCGCCCAGCAGGCGGATGGCCGAAATGCGGGTCTCACGCTCCAAGGCTTCGGCATTGTCATCCAACGCCACGCGGCGGCGTTTGGGATGGCGGGCGGCCTTGACCAACAATGCCTGCTCGCGTGGCGTCAGGGGGTGCAGGTCATCATCCTCGGCCTCTTTCTTCATCTCTGCCGCGATAGCGTCATGGCCAAGGATCGCGCCGAGGCTGGAGGTAGGGCCGTTTTCATCACCTTCAGACACATCCAAACCCGCCTCTTCCAGCGCAGCGATGGCGGTTTGCGGGGCCTCTTCCTCGTGCGCGTCTTCGACCACGCTCATCGGGGCGAGCGCGAATGACAGCAGCAATTCGCGGCCCTGCTGCTGGTTCACATGCGGGCGGTCGGTGTCAGTAACAATCATCGCCAGCGAGGCCACGGCCTTCAGCCGCACCGACCGGAAGGGCGCGCGGCAGGCGCGTTGCAGCCATTCTGCCGCCTCGCGCAGGGGCGAGGTCGCCAGCGCGTCGACGATGGCCCATTGGATACGCTCGGCCTTGAGGTCGTCCGCCTCGACCGAGAACAGCGCGTTCAGCCGATCTGCCACCAGTTGCGGGGCCAACGCCGCCAGCAGGCCCAGCGCCTGCGCCGAGACCTCAGGCTGTTGTCCGGTTGCGAGGAAATCCAGCACCTGCCAGCGCAGGTCGTCTTGATCAACGATAGGCTGGCTGCGGTCCAGCCGGTCGATCAGCGCCAGTTTCACCTTGGCGCCGGGGTCGCGCATCATGCGGTCCAGCAGTTCGGGTTCGGAAAGGCCGGACTGGTTCAGCGCTGCGATGCGGATATCCTCGACCGCATCTGTCAGGGCCTGTTCGACCAGCGCCGGGTCGTTCGGCATCAGCGCCTCATATGCGATCAGACGCACGGCCCCGTCCTTGTCGGTGGTGGCTTTGCGCAAGATGGCTTCGGCCTCGGGTCCTCCGATGCTGGCCAGCGTGCGCAGAGCGCGGTGACGCAGACGGCGGTTCGAGGATTGAGCGAACACACCCAAGGTCGGCACGGACGGCGTACCGATCTGGCCCAGCGCTTCGCAGGCCACATCCCCCAGTTCTTGCCCGTCTTCGTCCATCAGGGCCATGACAATGGGTTCAATCGCAGCCGCATCGCCCATGCGACCTAACGCTTTGATCGCCGCGATCTGAGTATCCAGCCAGTCGTCCCATTCATCCTGATGCAGCTCGTCCTCGTCCCACGTGATATCCTCGCCGCGTCCAGTGACGAGGGTGCGCAAGTACGGCGTGGCGTCCTTGGCGTTCAGCTGTGCTAAGGCGGTGACGCAGGCCAGTTTCACCTCACCGTAGGGATCATGGATCAAGTTTTCCAGCAGTTGCGGCGCGGCCTCCGTTACGCCCAGCGCGCCCAGCGCTTGGGCTGCGTCTTGACGGACGTCCTCGTCATCATCCAGCAACGCCTCGACCAAGGCCGGGCTGTTGCTGGCTCCAATGGCGGTCAGGGCCTGAATAGCGCGCAGGCGGATCACGTCATAATCGGATTTTGCGTAGTCGGAGAACAGGCTGGTGGCCTCGTCACGCAGGGCGGTATCGGAATGCATGTTCATATCAGGTCTGCCATGTTTTGCGTTGGGACGGGTTGGGTGAATGTGGAAGACAGGTTTCCCAACCGAAGCCTGCCTTCCAGGTGGTCCCTTCTGCAGCGGGACCGGACCCGAGGGGCGGCATGGCGTCCGCCCCCCGGAAAAGCGTCAGGCGATGTCGCGCGGCGCGAAGGACATCGTGCGAAACGAGGTCTTGTAGGGGCTCGGACCCAGCTTGCGGACCTTGGCAACGCCCATCTTGTAGTTGTAGTTGCCGCTGATCCAGTCGACGATCCGGCCCTCAAGCGCGTTGGCGGGCTGCTGCATGTGCAGGAAGTCCATGTAAACGACGCTTTTCTTTATGGCGGGCGTAACCATGGCCACGGCGGTGATCGCCGCTTTGGTCAGTTCGATATGCCCATTCTCCATCAGTTTCGAGAACTGGAAGTCGTCGCCTTCCACACCCAGCAAAGTGTGCTTGTTGCCCGGAACACGTTCCGAGTAAACCATCACGTAATCACCGTTTTCGATGCCACGCTCGGCCGCATCGTCGGGGTGAATCTCGACCCAGTTTTCCGGCCAGCGCTGCACGATATAGGGGCGGCGGCGGTCGTCGAAACCAGACTGCCAGCGTTCGTTGATCCGACCGGATGTGGCCCACAACTCGCCTTCGTCCTTGTTGGGTTTCAACCATTCCCAGTAATCCGAGAACAGGCCCCACGGCGATTTCTGGATGTTGCACTTGCCGGTCTGGCTGTTGAAGTGCGTCAGCTTCTTGTTGAATACATCCGCACCAGCCGCACCGGTATCAGGCAGCGTGCGGGTTGTGTCATGCAGACGCTTGGTTTCAATCAGCGTGACACCGTCGGCATCCAGCATGACCGGGCATTGCACACCATCGGTGCCGAATTCTCGGACCTTCTGGTGCAGACCCTTGCCCTCTTTCTTGGCTAGACGGAAGACCGCGTGGAAGTCCTTGCGCGACCCGCGCGTAAAGCGCACGGCCTCTTCGGCAACCTCGTTCGAGTTCTGCCAGTCGAACCCGTCAAAGCCCATCCGCTGTGCCAGTTGCGCAATGATCCACCAGTCGGGCTTGGCCGCACCGGGCGCATCATAGAACTTCTGGTACAGGCGCAGGCGGCGTTCGCCGTTGGCGCGCAGAAAGTCCTCTTCGCCCCAGGTCGCTGCGGGGAACACGATGTCGGCATAGCGGTTGCCGATCGGATCTTGCAGATAGATGTCCTGGTTGATGACCACCATACCGCCGCTGTCGGCGCGGGCCTTCAGCGTGTCGATCATTTCTTGCTTGTCGAAAGACGCAATCTGATGCGGGTTGCGGACGGTCAGTTCCTCGAACTTGTCAGCTAACTGTTGCGAACCACACATCGCCTGAATCCATGTGGTGCCGATCACATGGGCCATACGGGTATGACCTGCAATCAGATACCGGTCCGTATCCATGGCGCGGCGACGGCGACCCGGCAGTTTCTCGGGCGACTTGTTGCGCGGGTATTTCCCGCCCTTCACGCCGCCCCGCTGGTGACCACCGGCCCGGCCAATCACCTGACCCGGACGACCACCACAGCCGCAGATGATGCCCAGAGCCGAGATCGCCTGCGTGTTGCCGGTGTTGTTCGACCAGTAGAACCCTTTCTCGATCATGACCGAGGTCTTGGGCCGGGTGCCATCCGCCTTGGGCTTGGCAAGCCATTCGGCGGCAGTATAGATTTTCTGCACGTCGATCTCGGCCATGGCTGCAGCGGTTTCAGGCGCGAATTCGTCCTGCGACAGCAGCCATTCTTTCCAATCCTCAAAGCCTTTGGTCTGGAACTTGCCCCAGGTCGTGCGCCACTGCCATGGCGTGTTGCGCGTACCCTGACCGAAGCCCGACGAGCTTTCCCATTTGTTGTTGACCCATTTCTTGATCCAGTCGCTGTCTTCCCAGCCATTTTCCACGATGACGCGGGCGATGGCGTTGACGACCAGAAGGTCGGTGCCGGGCAGAACGTCGATATGCAGGCCACCCATCTTTTCAGCATGGGCCACACCGGCAGACCGGCGCGGAATCAGATAGATCTCTTTCTGACCGTTCTGCATCCCCTTCATCATCCACTGGGTATATAGGATAGTCTTGGTCTCATACGGGTCGGTGCCACAGACCAGAAGGGTTTCCGCATCCCGCCAGTCCTCGTACGAGGGACCAAAGTTGTCGAAACCCGCGTCCCGGAAACCGGGGGTCGAGGTCACGTCGGACGGCGTGTCGTGGAAGGTGAAGTTCGCGGTGTTGATATGGCGCAGCGCGTATTTCGAGATCGCATAGGTGTTCTCGATATATTGATAGCTGAAGGTTTTTACGCCATAGGCATTGGTACCGTGCTTGGCGATCACGTGGTTGCCCACCTCAGCCGCAACATCCAGCGCCAGATCCCACGGAACCGGCATCAGCGTGCCATAAATTCGCATCAGCGGCGTCTTCAGACGGTCACGAGTGGGCGTCTGCGGGTTGTAGCATTTCTGCGCGATACACCCGCCCCGCAGAGAGCTGTCGCCGTCGGTGTTGACGTATTGCGTGTCCTTGTCGGGGATGATCACAACGTGGTGCGGCTGACCTTTGTGCAGGACGATATTGTGTTGGTTCGGCGCGACCCAGGCACCCAGCGGTGCAACGGGGAAATCCTCGCCAAAGGCGTTCTCGTCCGCGGTGGGGCCGCCGGGTTTGGCCGTCACGGGCCAGCGATAGACTTTGTAACCACAAGCCACGATGCAGTAGTCGCAGGCGGTCGAGATGACCTCGGCCCCTTTGGGCGGCAGCGGAACGTTGGTTTCGGGTACGTAATACGGGGTTGCCATGATTCCGCTTCCCTTATGCAATGAGGTTGTCGTAACGGCCGTAGATCAGGCCGAACATGCCAACGGCGTAGATGTCATCGCCGTCCAGTTCCAAAAGGACCTGCGGCAGCGACTGATAGGCCTGCCCCGAGACGAGGATGCCGTGCCGTGTCACGTCATAGGTGGACAGGTGCAACGGGCACGGGCCCAGCACCTTATGTTCAGGCTTGTAGCTGTCATACATCGACCCGCCCTGATGGGTGCAGGTGAGGTTGAAGGCCACAACATCCTTTTGCGGACCAATGCCGCCGCCGCTTTCCACGCCGGTTTTCACAAGGATCGAGTCCGAATAGTCGCCCTCGTCCGGGTAGTAGAACTCGACCGGCACATCCTGTTCCAGTTCGGACAGTTTGCCGATCAGCTTGCGCGGATAGGTCGATACCAATGCGGGCACCTGTTCGGCCTGACCGTGGCGGGTAGGCATGGTCACCATCACGGCAAAGGTGGTGGCACCCGAGGCGAACAGGAACTGGCGGCGGTTCACGGTGCAGGCCTTTTTGGCCTCGCCCGAACAGCTGCATCCGGTTGCGTTATGATCTTTCATGACGCTTACTCCTCTGCTGCCGCGGGAAGCGGCTGGTAATCCGGCAGATCAGGTTCTTCGACCAGAATCTCGTCACCGGACAGGGATTTCAGGAAGGCCACCAGATCCGCTTTTTCTTGATCATTCAGGCCAAGGGGTTGGATCAGCGGAGATTTATTGGCCGAGAACTCATTCTCGCCGCCGCCCTGGTTGTAGAACTCGACCACATCCACAAGCGTCTCCAACATGCCGTTATGCATGTAGGGTTCGGTATAAAGGGTGTAGCGCAGGCTTGGCGTGCGGAACTTCCCCTTGTCGGCCTTTTCCTTGGTACGGAAATAGAAGCCGGGGTCGTCCTTGGTGTGGCGGTACATTTCTTCGGTCGAGCCTTTGGCGTAAAGCTCATACCGGAAGGTCACTTGCGCCAGACCATCGTCCTGCCAACCGTCATAGGCGGGCACACCGGTGTTGTAGTATTTTTCATCCGACAGCAACGCACCGTTATGGCATTCGGAACATTGCGCCTTGCCGGTAAACAGTTCCAGCCCGCGTTTCTGTTCGTCGGTTAGCGCCGCATCATCCCCGCGCAGATAGTTGTCGAAGGGCGTGTCGGTCTGAACGATGGTCCGTTCAAACGCTGCGATGGCGCGCCATGCGTTGCTGATGCGCGGCCATTGATCGCCGAAGACATCGTTAAAGCGTTCGACATATTCGGGGACAAAGGCCAGACGGGCCTCCATCATGTCGGCCTCGCCGTTGCCGGCGACCGCACCGCCTGCGGCGGATTTGGCCTGGCTCTCAAGGCTTTTCGAGGAACCTGCCCAGAACAGCTTGCCGTAATAGGCCGAGTTCACGATGGTCTGGCTGTTGCGCCAGTGGGTCGTGCCCGGATAGCCGAACGAGATCGGTGCCTCGACGTCCCAGCCGACATCTGGCATGTGACAGGCCGAACAGGGCGTCGACGGATTCCCGCCAAGACGGGCATCAAAGAACAGCATCTTGCCCAGTTCGATCTTGGCGTCGGTTTGCGGGTTGTCCAGCGGGATCGGCGGCTCGCCCAGCGCCACCAGCGGCGAGTCTACATCGGGGTCTGCGCCGCCGATACCGGCCTCAATCTCCATACTGGTTTCCGCAATGGCCTGCGAACCAAGAACGGCAAACAGGGCAGCGGTGGCGATTGTGCCTGACAGGTAAGACTTAAGGTCTTTCATGGGTCCACTCCTCAGTTTGTCGCGTCTTGCCAGTTTTCGATCGGCGCATAGTCCGTATCGATATCCTCGGCGACGAAGTCGGGGCCGGTCAGCGGGTCGCCGGACAATGTCTTCAGGAAGGCCACCAGCTGCGCTTGCTCGGTCTCGTTCAGGTTCAGCGGCTTGATGCGCGGATCCTTGTTTTCATCGTCGCCGCCACCGGCGTTGTAGAAGGCCACCACGTCTTCGAGCGTCGCAATCGAGCCGTTATGCATATATGGCGCGGTATAGGTCAGCTCACGCAGCGTGGGGGTCATGAACGTGCCGAAGGTATCGGCGGTGTGAGTGCGGATATACGCACCGGGGTCGGCGCGCAGGTTCATGTAATTCTCGACGCCGAGGAACTTCATCATGGTCACAAAGGTGATGTGACGTTCCGGGGTCGCCCAGATATCGGGGTTGTCGCCCACGCCGATATTGTGCGGCAGATCATCCGTGAACCGCTCGCCCGAGTGGCAGGAATTGCAGCCGCTGGCATTGAACAGCTCATAACCCGCCTTGGCTTCTTCCGACATCTCGCCTGTATCGAACGGCGCGCCGCGCGAAATCAGCGTTTTCAGATATTCCGGGATGGCGTTACGGACCCCGCCGTTCGACGGCTCGCCAAATCCGGCGGCTTCGAACATCTCGACATAAACCGGATCTTGCTTGATGCGTTCCTGCATCAAACGCATATCCATGTTCATCGAGTATGTCTCGGTGATGCTTTCGCGGGTCGCGTCGTTGAGGTTGGTGCCAATGCGCCCGTCATGGAACCACGCGGCGCGCTTGGCGCTGTTAATCAGCGTCGGCACGTTGCGGAAATGCAGGCTGCCGGCATAGGCATCCGATAGGGCCTGCCCGTCGGTAAAGCCGTTTTCCGGCTGGTGGCAGCTGGCGCAGGACAGTTCGGTGTCGCCAGACAGGCGCGGGTCAAAAAACAAACGTTTGCCAAGTGCCGCCTTGGCTTGGTCGAACTCAATGGCTTCTACCGGGCCCGGCTGTTCCGCCTGGGCATGGTGAACCGGGAACGCAACACCCACCGACAGCAATGAAACTGTCGACAGTGCCGAGAACCACGTTCTGGCTTTGGTCATCATTTAAAAAGCCCTCATTATCCGCAAATCTGATCGCTCCGGTTAACCGGAGATCGACGAGGCGAATATTAGAGGGTCATGTATCGCGATGCCTTGATCGAGATTAAATCCGCAGAGAATTGGCGACGTAATCGTCGCTTATCTGAACCAAGGCCGCGACTGTCAGACGTCGATATCCAGAGCAAGCGCATGGATACGGGGGACTATATCCCCCAATGCCGTATGTACTGCGCGATGGCGGGCAACGCGGGATTGCCCCTCGAAAGCCGCCGAACGAATAAGGACGTTGAAATGACTCTCACCGCCCTCCTGATATCCAGCGTGACCACGATGGCTCTCGCTGTCGTCAACCACCTCCAGCTCACGCGGGTTAAATGCTGCCTGCAATCGTTCACGGATTTCGTCGGTCACGCTCATTTTTATGCTCAACGGCAAATAAATTGCCGTCCCCCTCTTCTACTTTCGGCTGCTTAGATTAAACTGCTGCCTCCGAGTCGAAAAGATGCCTTCGTGAGGTTGTGCAGATGGTAAAGTCAGATCCCTTCGGATTCGATATGTCCGTGTCGAGCGCTAAGAAAAAGAAGCCGCGCGGCCGTCGGGGTATGTCAGGTGCGTCCGAAACTTCGGTGCGAATCTGTGATCATGAGGGCTGTGAAGAACCCGGTAAGTTTCGCGCGCCCAAAGCTCCGGACGTGCTGGATGATTTTTTCTGGTTCTGCCAGCAACATGTGCGCGAATATAACCAGAAATGGAATTTCTTCGACGGCACCACCGAGGCCGAACTGAACGCGCAGCGTTCGAAGGACAAAGTGTGGGAGCGTGAGACCAAACCGATGGGCGACCCTGAGGCCCGTGCCTGGGCACGTCTGGGGATCGAGGACCCGCATCAGGTTCTAGGCGAAAACGCCACCAAAAATCCCGGCCGCGCCAATTCCGGCGGTCGACGCCTGCCGCCGACCGAGCGCCGCGCGATAGAGATCCTCGAAGCGCAAGATAGCTGGTCGAAGGCAGAGATTCGCAAAGCCTACAAGAAGCTGATCAAGGTGCTGCACCCGGATATGAACGGTGGTGACCGATCTCAGGAAGAGCAGTTGCAAGAGGTCGTCTGGGCCTGGGATCAGATCAAGGACAGCCGCAGCTTCAAGTAGTATCCAACGGATACGGGTCAGCAGCGTTCCGTCTCACGAATAGTGCTTGTTGCGGGACATCTTTCCGATTCCCGGGTTCATACTGTTCGTGGGATCGATCGACTTGTAGAAAGCTGCCAGATCGGGTTTGGCTGCATAGAGATGGCCAACATTATGTTCCGCCGGGTATTCAGCGCCGCGTTTGTCCAGCAACTTTAGCATTGCGGCCTTCAACGCGTTCGGGTCTGCGTCTTTCTTGACGATGTAATCCTGATGCAGAACATGACACATGAAGTGGCCATAGTAGAGTTTGCCGACCAGTTGATCCGCGATCTCAGCTGGCAAGTCTTCGAACCAGTTGACGTCATTGCGGCGCAGCGCGATATCTAGGGCGATGATATCTTCCACTTCGGCTGCATGAACCTTCATATAACGAATGGCTGCACCTGCGGCAGCAAAACGATGTAGCCCAGCGATTTTTGCCTCACGCAGGTCGCATTCAAAGAAATCCAGCTTGTCTTCGGCAGTCATGTCATTGAGTAGATCGCGCGCTTCATCGATACCGCCATCGCGCATTTTGAGTATCAGGTGATGCGGATACCGATCCCGATAGGCCCGCATCCGGCGCGGCAGGATATCGGGCCAAAGTCGCATCGCGAACTGCATGAAACGATCGGTAAAATTGCCGAGAACCGGAATGCCTTCTAAACGCGCGTCCACCGCGCCCTTCAGCGCAAAGAAAGTGGGCAAACGGTCGGTTCCCAACTTGTCAATCATCACCATGGTGTCTTTGCCATAGCGGTCAGAGATATCGAATACCTCCTCATGCATGTATTCAGCGCTGACCGGCAGGGTTTTGAAGTCGGACAGGATGCGACGGCGCAATTCCGTGAATGCCTCGGTGTCGTGCGCCCCGACGTAGAAAGTACGTTCTGCTTCGTTCTTGGCATATGTATCCAGCCGAACCGCAAAAACCGCCAGTTTACCCGCGCAGCCCGCTGCTTCGTATAGACGCGACTTATCAGCGTTAAAGCGTGCTGGCGTTTCAGCATCCACATTACGCACCCGACGGGCGTAATCGGTGTCAGAGGCTTTGCGATTGTCGGTGTCGATATCAGTTGCTGAGAAATCACCGTTCTGCAGCCGGGTCAGGATTTCTTCGGGTGTATCACCCAACTGCATGCCCAGATGATTGACCAACTCAAGCTCGCCGTCCTGAGTGATCCGCGCGTACAGTGACAGCTCGGTATAGGAGGGGCCGCGCTCGACCAGCGAACCGCCCGAGTTGTTGCACACCCCGCCAACGACTGAGGCACCGATGCACGAAGATCCGATCACCGAATGCGGCTGGCGGCCAATCGGGTCCAGCAGCTTTTCCAGCGCAAACAGTGTGCTGCCCGGAAAGCTGATGACCTGCTTGCCATCATTGATCAGATGCAGATCGTCCATCCGCCGCGTGTTGATCAACACTACATCACGATCGTAGCTACCCTTGGGCGTAGACCCTTCGGTCAGGCCGGTATTGGCGGCTTGCATGATGACAATTTTGTCAGCGGCAACACAGGCCTGCAGCACCTGCCATTGTTCCAGCAGCGTAGCGGGCTGAACCACCGCGAGCGCGTCCCCTTCACCCGATCTGAACCCCCGGCGAAAGCGGCGGGTGCTGCGCGACGAAGTCAAAACGCGCCGCCGCCCACAAATGGCCTGAAGACGCTTGATCAGATCGGCATCGTTCATCCCGCTACCCTCCGTTAATACGCGACCGAGGGCAACCACGTGGCCAGTTGCGGCCACAAGAAGACAAAGAACAGGCCGGTCAGCTGCAGGATCACGAATGGGATAATCCCTTTGTAGATGTCAGTCAGGTTGATCTCGGGCGGGCAGACCCCTTTCAGATAGAAAAGCGCAAATCCAACCGGAGGTGTCAGGAAAGAGGTCTGCAACGTCACCGCCACAAGGATTACGAACCACACCAGCGCAGGTTCATCGATGACACCGAAGCCGTCGATATCCAGACCCAGCCCGTTCACGATGGGGCGCATCAAGGGCAGAACGATGAGCGTGATCTCGATCCAGTCCAGCACGAAGCCCAGCAGGAAGACGATGAACAGGATCATGAAGACAGTGCCATTTGGGCCGAGCCCGGTACCGTGGATCATATCCTCGATCAGCGCGTCGCCGCCCAGTTCGCGCAAGACATAGGAGAACACTGTGGCACCCAGGAAGATCGCGAAGATATAGGCGGTGGTGTTGAACGTTGCTTTCAGCACATTCACCAGCTTGGCCAGCGTCAGCTTGCGATATCCCAGCGCCAGCAGAGTGGCTCCCAACGCGCCCACGCCCGAGGCTTCGGTCGGTGTGGTCAAACCCGCGAAGATCGAGCCCAGCACGGCGAGGATCAGGGCCAGCGTCGGCAAGACTGCAATCAGCACGTCCTTGACTGCGTTCCAGTCAGGACGGGTTGCGCCTTCGGGTACTGGGGCCACGTCGCGTTTGATCAGGGCGATGACAAAAATATAGGTCAGGTAGAGCGCGCCAATGATCACGCCGGGGAACACCGCAGCCATAAATAGGTCGCCGACCGATAGCGCCATCTGGTCCGCCATGATGACAAGCATGATCGACGGCGGGATGAGGATGCCCAGCGTGCCTGAAGCGCTGACCACACCGGCGGCCAATGAGGGGCTGTATTTCTGCTCCATCATCGACGGCAGCGAAAGCACGCCCAACAGAACCACAGACGCCCCAATGATCCCGGTCGAGGCGGCCAGAATGATGCCGATCATCGTTACCGTGATCGCCAACCCGCCGCGCACCGTGCCGAACAGGCGCTGCATCGAGGACATCAAACGCTCGGCCACACCGGATTCGTCCAACATCAGGCCCATGAAGATGAACATTGGCAGCGCCACCAGAACCGCATTTGACATGGTGGCATAGACCCGGTTCACCACCGCGCCCAGCGTCAGATAGTCCAGACCGGTCAGCGTTTCCTCAAGCCCGGTCCAGTTCATCATGCCATTGTCGAACAGATAGGCCAGACCGCAATAGGCAACGCCAACCCCGGCCAGCGTCCACGCCACCGGGAATCCGGTGAACAGCAACGCGATGAAGGTCAGGAACATGGCGATGACCAGTTTTTCCTCGGTTGTTTCAACCAGGAAGGTCAGCGCTGTTGCGACCACAGCAAAGCCCAGAAGGGCCCAGATGATCAGGCGCAGGCCCTTGCCCTGACGCTCTTCATCCAAATTCATGAATAGCGCGTGCACGTCGTGAATCAGCCGCGCCGCTGCAGCCAATGCTAGCAATACAAAACTGGCCGGGATCGCACCTTTCAAGGCCCAACGCGCGGGCAGGCCGGTGGGGCTGTCCGAGGATTCGTTGACCCTCCAGCTTTCGTAGAAATAGTCATAGCCCTGATCGATCATCAGATAGATGAACGGCACGAGCAGGGTGAAAATTCCGATGATCTCGATAATCCGCCGCGCACGCTGGCTGAGTTGCATATGCAGCAAGTCCACTCGCACATGGCTGTCGGTGACCAGCGCATACGAGATGCCGACCATCGTCACCAACCCGTAGAAATGCCACTGGATCTCGTCTAGTTTGGGATAGTTCTGGTTCAGTAGATAGCGCATCGCCACCTGTGAAACGATGGCCCCAACCAGCAACAGGTTGGCCCACATGACCACATGACCTACCGCTTTGACGCCGTTGTCGATCGCTACTGCCAGCTTTTGACGGTCGGGCTCACCATGCTCAAGGATACTTTCATAGACTTCAATCGGGTCGTCCTGATGACGCTGTGTCTCGGCCATGGTCTCCTCCTCAAGAGTTTGGCAGTGGGGACGTGAATGCGCCCGGGTCGTTGGGGAAAATAAAGAAAATCAGAAGGGTCCGAGGGCGGCGGAAGGAAGCCGCCCCCGGACAATCGCAAGTGGCAAATTTACTTGCGGGGGAGGAATGCGTTCTCTTTCCAGACCGCATAACCGTCACGGAATTCGTTCATGTCGGCCAGAACCTTGGCAAAGAATTCGTCGTTGGCGGCCTGTTCTGCGGCAACCTCTTCCCAGGTCGCGCGGAAGGTCGACAGCATCTCGTCGTTCCACTGCTTGATCTGAACACCATTGTTTTCAACGTTGTCCAGCAGCGCAGCGTGTTGGATCGCCTCACCTTCGGCAAAGCTGTCAGCCATCGAAGCCTTACAGGCATTTTCGATGATCGCTTTGTGCTGATCGCTGGCTTCGTTCCAGACGTCCTTGTTGATCATCAGTTCAAACACCGTCGCTTGCTGGTGCCAGCCGGGGAAGTAGTTGTACTTGACCAACTTGTGGAAGCCGAGGCGTGCGTCGATGGCAGGCATCGAGAATTCGGTCGCGTCGATCGCGCCTTTTTCCAGCGCCGGGAAGATTTCACCTCCGGGCAGGAGTGAGGTGGCCACACCCAGCTTCTGCATCACTTCGCCACCCAGACCGAAAAAGCGCATTTTCAGGCCGTTCAGGTCTTCGGGGCTGTTGATCTCATTCGCGAACCAGCCCGAGGTTTCGGGGGCGATGATTGCGCAGGGAATGACATGGACGTTGAAGCCTGCCTGATCATACATCTCCTGATACAGGTTCATGCCGTTGCCATAGTACAGCCACGCCATGTATTCGCCCGCCTCAGGGCCAAACGGAACGGCCGAAAACAGCGGTGCGGCCGGAATCTTGCCCGCCCAGTAACCGGCGGTCGTATAACCCGAGTTGATCTTGCCTGAAGACACCGCATCCAGAATTTCAAACGGCGGGACCAGCTTGCCCGGTTCGTAAACCTTCATCTTCAGCGTGCCGCCGGACATCAGGTCCAGCTGTTCGGCCACGCGCGGGATCGGCGAGCCGAGGCCCGGTAGAGCGGTTGAAAACGCGATTGGGGTTTTTAGCAGCATCTTATCCGCCGCGTGGGCAACCGGGGCTGCCAACAGCGAGGCCGCAACGGCAAGCGATGTCAGGGTGGTCTTCATGGGTTCTCCTCCAAGGTAAAGATCAGCCGGTGGTCTGGCTGTCACTCTCGCCGCGAGCACGGCTTAAGTGGTAAATATTGTTTACCTTATCATTCAGTCAACAATTTTATTTACCAATATGGCTACGCCGTTGTGATGTGGCTCATAACCAAGATTGACCTTTCATAACCCGGAATTTTCGAATAATTTTGTGACACTCAATAAAAACAAACGCTTATACGCGCAGCGAGTATCCGTATTTTTGGGTAGTTTTTCTTGCAATGTCGAAAGCTAGTGGTAAATATTATAAACAACTTCGACGATCTCTAATCTAACTACCGGACAGGAATTATGAGCACGAACAGCCTCTTTGATCCCGTTGGTCACGAATCAATTGCCGATGCGGTCGTCGCACAAATCGAGACAATGATTGTTGATGGAATCCTGAAAGAGGGTCGCAAAATCCCGTCTGAACGGGAGCTTGCGGAAGCCCTAGGCGTTTCACGCCCCAAGCTGCGCGAAGCACTCCAAATCCTCGAAAATCGCGGCTTGGTGACCGTGCGACATGGCGAGGGCACCTTTATCGCCCCACTGACCGGTCGTGCCATGTCGCCCGCCCTTCTGTCTCTCTATGCCCGGCACGGCAGTGCTTTCTACGATTATCTTGAATACCGGCGCGAGCAAGAGGCCTTTGCCAGCCGCCTCGCCGCACAGCGCGCCACACAGTCCGACAAGGAACGGATTGCAGAAATCATCGATGAAATGCAGCGAGCCTGGGAGAATGACGATCAGGATGCCAGTGAAGAGGCTGATTTTCGACTGCACGCCGCCGTTGTCGATGCGAGCCAAAACACGACCCTTATCCACATGATGGCATCCATCTATGACCTCACGCGCCAAGGCGTGTTCTACAACCGCCGCTTCCTGCGCTCGATGGACGGCACGGGTGAAGCACTGCTAGATCAGCACAAGGCAATCGCGCAGGCCATCATCGATGGCGACCCGGACCGCGCAGAAACCGCCGCACGCACGCATATGGATTTCGTCGAGGATTCATTTCGCGTTGGACAAGAACAACAAGCTCGCGAGATCCGCGCAGCAAAACGGCGGCAGTTTTCGGATTGAGGTCAAAAACAGAGGCGTATTTTTTTGTTCTACGGAAAAGTCTCCCGCACGACGTACTAAGTCTTGGCTTTGCCTTTCTCGACCGGTTCTCGCCTCAGGCACTTTTCCAAGTCTACTTCCAATGCACTGAGGTTTATGTCTCCAGCTCGCAGAGCGTCCACCTCATTGGCTCCTTGCCTCGTCAAACCAAGGTTTTTGAGCAACGTGTTCCAATCCGGTACGTCCCGCTTCAATCCCGCGCGCAGCAAAACCTCAATTTTTCGAATGTACCAAAGGGTCAGAGAAGACACACGAATGTCGGGTGGAGTGTCCACAGGTACATGGGCGGCAATCGCAGCGCTTGCGCACGCCATTGACTCGGATGCCACGTAGAAAGCCTGCGCCGCGCTGTTAGGGTTTACGTATTTAACGCCTTCATTGATCAAAGCTCCACCGGCCAAGACCAAGGCCAAGTCTTTCCCTGAGATCGAGGCCGCACTTCCAAGCGCGGCACCGCCTGCTACAGTGATCAGTGCCGCCGCTGTCAGGTCCCGATTGCGCGCTGCTTCGTCGCCCAGCCTTTTGTAGGCATCTGAAAGTTGCAGCGCATAATACGACGTACGAATAGGACCGCGTTCAAGCAACAGGCTTGTGGACTGAAATGTTTTTGGTGCCGTTTCAAACGCACCCCCGATCCCTAAAGCGTGCTGGATAACGTCTCCCGATGTATTCGACAGCACGGTTTGCTCGGCATTAAAGGCCCTGTTCTCGTAGGCACAACCGGTGATCAAAGTCAGCGGCACCAAGGCCGGAATCAGGCGATTGAAAACGGACTTCATCAAATTTCCCCATGAAAACGCGCAATTGAATAAGTGAAACTATACAATCACAGGGTGTTTCAGGCAAATTCGGCCGCACATGTCATCGCCAACTCACAATGCCACAACCCGTTTCAAACACCCGGCGCGATGCGCATGGATGGCTTATAAATCCCGAATCCAGAATTGAAGCGGCTTTTGGGTTTCGCAATCGTCGCCTCGATCCTTCCACGAGAATTGCGCCACGACGCCAGGAAGTGGCGCATATCCCCGCGCGCGCCAGAAGGCATCCAACGGGCGGTAATGATCTGGTCGCATGGGGTGGTCGTCAGGGCGTACTACACTGCAGAAGGCGCTTTTGGTGAATCCCATCGCATGGGCGTGGGCTTCGCGCAGATCAAAGAACGTATGGCCTGCGCCCTGCCCGCGATACTCAGGCAGCAGAACCGATTCTGCGCAATAGAAGATATCGCCCAGCGACAGGCCCGAGCCTTCGAACGCGGCCGCGAAATCGTCGGCGTGATCCGTCAAGGGCGCACCCGTCGAAGCACCCACCAAAGTATCACCGTCGAACGCTCCGACAACGATGGCCCTGGCGCTATCGACGTAAGACTGCAGGTATTTCCGCTCATACTCCAGATCGCCATCATAGAGATATGGCCAGGCGTGAAATACGTCGATCCGCAGGCGCGCGACTTCATCCAACGCGTCGACCAATGTCGATCCGGTCATTGCGCGGACCTGCGAAATCTCAGCCATTCGAGACCTGTTTGGTCCAGTCCGCAAGGTTGTAGAACGTGGTCACGCGGGTGATCTTCCCGTCGTTAAGGTCAAAAAACGAACCCGCAGGCAAGCGGTAGGTCTGCCCATTCGCTTCTGGCAGACCTTCATCAGTTTCCAGATAGGTTCCGTTGACGATGAACTCAGCCGCGGCACGGGTACCGCCTTCGGCCTCGAAGATCACGATATCCGTCAGGTTCTCGCGGTAGCAGCGGTTCATATGCGCGCAGAAGGCGGCAAATTTCTCTTTGCCGACGCGAATCTGACCTTCGTTGACATGATGGGCCACGTCATCCGACAGGCAGGCCAACATGCCATCCACGTCACCGGCATTGAAGGCATCAAAATAAGTTTTCACGGTCGGGTTCATGGTCACTCCGTCGGTTCACCCCAGCGGTCTTTCAGATGCGCGATGATCTGATCTCGGGTTTGTCGATAATGACGTAGCTTGTCCTCGCGGGTTTCACCTAGTCCGGTAGGGTCCATAATTGGCCAATAATCGACATCGAGGTGAAAAAAACGCGTCAGTTCCAGCGCTTTTCGCTGGCTGGCGGGTGACAGGGCCACGATCAGATCAAATGAACTGAGGTCATCGCCCCATTGCTCCATTTCGTCAAAAGAACGCGAGCGGTGACGGGACAGCTCAACGCCAATCTCCTGACAGGCTGCGATGCAGAACCCATCGATCTCCAGATCGTTATGCACGCCAGCAGATTGCACATAGGTGCCGGTGCCGTAAAACTTCTTCATGATGCCTTCGGCCATGGGTGACCGAACCGAATTGTGGTCGCAACAGAACAGAATGGACTGCGGCAGAGGCGTCACCCGTTAGCCTCCAAAATGAAGGACGCAGATGAGCGTAAAGAGGCGGCGGGCAGTATCAGTATCAACCTCAGCTTTGCCTTCCAGCCTTTCCTGTAACACGCGGCTGCCTTCGTTGTGGATGCCGCGCCGAGCCATATCGATCGTTTCGATCTGGCTGGGCGGCAGTGTTTTCACCGCATCGAAATAGCTCTCGCAGATCTGAAAATAGTCTTTTACGACCTGCCGGAATGGACCAAGCGACAGATGAAACTCAGCCGCCTTCTCGCTGGCTTCGGTGGCGATATCGAAAACCAGTCGCTTATCACGGATTGATAGCTGCACATGGTAGGGCCCGTCGGGGATCATCCGATCGTCGCGTGCTGGCAGCGTGAACGAGTTATCTTCAAGCAAATCATATATGGCGACCTTCCGCTCCTGCTCGATCTCCGGTGTCGGCGGGGGCAGATTTCGGTCGTCCAGTTCGATATGCGAAATACGGGTCATCTTAACGGTCACAATCCTTGCGTCTGCACAGACCTATAACAACGATTTTCATTGAGCAACGTACAGAAGCGCCATGCGCGCCAAGTCATTGCGTCACTTCAGCCATTCAGCCGGTTAAGGCGCGCCGAAACGGACAGGCCATGCGCTTCGAGGCTTTCGGATTGCGCAAGCGTTTCAGCCGCCGGGCCGATGGCGCGCAAAGCTTCGGGTGTCATCTGGCTGAGCGTTGTGCGTTTGAGAAAATCCATCACGCTAAGGCCAGACGAAAAGCGCGCCGAACGCGCTGTGGGCAGCACGTGATTGGGGCCGCCGACATAATCGCCAATGGCTTCGGGCGTGTACTGGCCAAGGAAAATGGCACCGGCATGGATCGTTTGCTGGCTTAACGCCACCGGGTCGGCCACGCAGAGTTCCAGATGTTCGGGCGCGATGCGGTTGGACAACGCGGCAGCCTCGTCCAGATCGCGCACAGTGATTACGGCACCAAAGTCGCGCCAGCTGGCTCGGGCGATGGCGCGGCGTTGCAGGGTCTCAAGACGTTTTTCCACCGCTTGCGTCACGGCTTGACCAAATTCTGCGTCATCCGTGATCAAAATGGACTGGGCGCTTTCGTCATGCTCGGCCTGGCTGAGCAGGTCCAGCGCGATCCAGTCGGGGTCGTTGTCCTTGTCTGCAATGACCAGAATTTCCGAGGGGCCCGCGATCATGTCGATGCCGACTTTGCCGAATACACGGCGTTTCGCGGCGGCCACGAAGGCGTTGCCCGGGCCGGTGATCTTATCGACCGGCGCAATGGTTTCGGTGCCATAAGCCAGCGCGGCCACAGCTTGCGCGCCGCCGATGCGATAAATCTCATCCACGCCCGACAGTTGTGCCGCCAGCAGGACCAGCGGGTTTGCCTGACCCTCAGGTGTGGGGACGACAATGGCCAACCGGTCTACGCCCGCCACCTTCGCAGGTATTGCGTTCATAAGAACCGACGACGGGTATGAAGCCAATCCGCCCGGCACATAAAGCCCCGCAGCCGACACCGCCGACCAGCGCCAGCCGAGTGTTGCGCCTGCCTCATCGGTCCACTGATGATCCTCGGGCATCTGCTTTTCGTGATATGCACGAATGCGTTCTGCAGCCAGTTCCAACGCGGCGCGGTCCTGGGGCGTGACCTGCGCGACGGCCTCGGCGATCTCATTGGATGAAAAGGCCATGGTCTCGGGCGTCAGCTCCAGCCGGTCGAATTTCGCGGTAAGTTCGATCACCGAAGCATCACCACGGGTCCGCACATCATCGATGATCTGCGCCACGACCGCATCCACATCGGGGCTGTCCTCGCGCTTGGCGGACAACAGCGCCTGAAATGCAGGTTCGAAATCGGCGGAGGTCGTATCGAGGAAAGCGGGCATGTGAGAGACTCCGGAAGCGTTTCAACGGGTCTTATCGCCCGGGCCGGGTGGCCTCAACCCTTAGGCCGCTGGGTGCAGCGATTTGCGCATCGGGAATTGGGGGATGCCGTGCCATTCCGTCGGGTCGCCGACATCATGCCAGCCGTGCGCCAGATAGAACGAATGTGCCGTTTTGGTCGCGTGCAGATGCGCCTCAGAGGCGCCACGTGCTTGCAGTTCCTCTTCCAACTGGTGCAGCAGCGCTGCTCCGAGCCCGCGCCCTGCGTGATCGGGATCGACATAGAGCAGAGATATCTCACCCTCGCCACTTAAACCGCCCACTGCAGTAACCACTCCCACTTGCGTAGCGACCCAAAGGATTGCTCCATTATCGATCCAGTTTCGGACCGAAGCCGGATCCTTATTGGCAGACCAGCGGGAAAGGTTTTCGGGATTATCTAGATGATCCGCCCGACAGAGGTCACGGATCGATCGGATCAGAACACGGCTGATGTCGAATACATCAAACACGGTTGCCCGCCGCACCGCGATGCCGCGTGGCGGATTCGGGAAGGCCTGAGCGATGCCACGTTTATTCTTCACTCGGGGTGATGGGGCGCTTGTCCAGAAGGCGCCTTGTAGGGACGCGTCACATCCTTGAGCGTTGCATCGATGGCCTCAACCGACAGGCGGATCGCGCCGTCGCCTGCCAAGGTCAACAGGATTTGTCCCGCACCATCCTCGCTTGACTCGAATTCGACCGAGAGCAGAGACAGGATCATGTCCTTGTCGCTGCGGTCGATGCCCTGACTGGCTACCGACAGAACCGAGCCGAACATCAAAACGGCCTGCACCCGCTCGTAGGCGCGACCGCGCCGGGCAGCGGCATCCTTGTCTTCCCAACGAAAGCGATTGAGCAACAGCGCAAAGCGGCGCTGGCCGGGTTGCCATGTCATCTCGGTCACCGGGAAAACCGCATCCTGCGTCAGGGTCGCAATCACCTGGAGATCATCCGCATCCTCGGCTCCAAGGTTCAGCGGTGCCTCGCGGCCATCTTTGAAACTTGCGTCTGTCATTGACCCTTAATCCGTTCGATCTTTGCGCCCACGCCTTCCAGCTTGCGCACCACATGTTCATATCCGCGGTCCAAATGATAGACCCGACTGACAACCGTCTCACCTTCCGCCGCCATTCCGGCAAGGATCAGCGAGACCGAGGCCCTCAGGTCTGTCGCCATCACCGGAGCACCTTTCAATCGTTCGACCCCGGTTACGGTGGCCGTGCCGCCATGTACCTCGATATTCGCGCCCATGCGCACCAGTTCGGGCGCATGCATAAAGCGATTCTCGAAAATACGCTCTTCAAGCACGGACACACCCTCGGCAGTGCACATCAGCGCCATCATCTGCGCCTGCAGATCGGTCGGGAAGCCGGGGAAGGGTTCGGTGACCACATCGACCGAGGTCACACGCCCGTTCTTACGAGAAACTTTTAGCCCCTTGTCGGTTTCGGAAACACTGATCCCCGCCGCATCCAGCTTGGCAGCGAAGGATTCGACCAGCGACATGCGCCCGCCCAGCAGCTCAACCTCGCCCCCGCAGATCGCCGGGGCCAGCATATAAGTGCCCAGCTCAATCCGGTCGGTCACCACCTGATGGGTCGCGCCGTGCAGACGATCGACACCCTGAATTTCGATGGTCGAGGTCCCCTCACCCGAAATCTGAGCGCCCATCTTGCGCAAGCATTCGACCAGATCGACAATCTCGGGCTCGCGCGCGGCGTTTTTCAGCACCGTGGTGCCCTTGGCCAGCGTGGCGGCCATGACGATGTTCTCGGTCGCGCCAACCGAGGCAAAGCGCATCTCATGCACAGCACCTTTCAGCCCGCCCGACGCCTTCGCGTGCAAATAGCCATCTTTAAGCTCGATCTCGGCGCCCAGCGCCTCAAGCCCTTCGACATGCAAATCCATCGGGCGCGCGCCAATTGCACATCCACCAGGTAGCGACACCACGGCCTGCCCCAGCCGCGCCAGCATCGGCCCCAACACCAGGTTCGAAGCGCGCATTTTTCGCACGATGTCATAATCCGCCGTGTGGCTGTTCAGGTCATGGCTGGACATCGCAATGACCTGACCATCCTGCAGCGAAGACACCTCGGCCCCCAGCGACCGCAGCAGCGCCGTCATGGTCTTGATGTCACTCAAACGCGGCGCATTGGTCAACGTCAGCGGTTCTTCGCTGAGCAAGGTCGCGGGCATCAGCGTCAGACATGCATTCTTGGCCCCCGCAATGGGAATCTGCCCGTTCAGCGGGCCATTGCCCGTTACCAGAATCGAATCCATTTGCTCTTATCCCTCGTCCTTGCCGGCTTTGTCCCCGGAGGTGGCTCGCGCCTTGGCCTGAGCCTTTCGTCGCGCCATATTCGCTTTTAGCGCCGCCTTTAGACGGTCTTCGCGCGTTTCCTCGGACTTGCCGTGTTTTTTAGGTGAATTTTTGTCTGCCATTGCCTTTCTCTACAGGAGTAGAAAAAAACCGTCCAGACACCCTTGCGCCGCGTTTCGTTTGAGTCTAATCACCCGCCCACAGCGCTGCTGCTGTAGCTCAGAGGTAGAGCACTCCCTTGGTAAGGGAGAGGTCGAGAGTTCAATTCTCTCCAGCAGCACCATGATTTCCTTATCTTCATCAGAAACTTACGATAAAACAGCGGCTTGCGCTTGCAGTCTCCTACATAGGAGTTCTACACAGTGACGCTTATCATGCCTACACCAGGCAAAGACAAAAACAGCGGAATATACTACATCAGGGTGCGAGTTCCGGCGGACCTTAAGGGAATCTTCGACCGTGCCGAGGTGTCAAAGTCACTCCGCACCAGAGACTCTGCAGAGGCCAAAGAGAGATTTGCGGCTGAATACGCCAAAATCCAAAAGCAGTGGGCGTGCCCGCGGTCAAAGCCTGAAACCCTCCCTTTGAAAAAGATCGTTGCTCTTTCTGGTCGCGTGTATTTCCGCCTGATGGAAATGCTAGATAGTGAACCGGGTGAACCTGAGATATGGAACCGTGTACTGCACCTGAGCCAACAAGCGGAAGCTACCGAAGGCGGCATTAAAAAATGGTACGGAGATGTCGCTGACGAGATACTGGCGGAAGAAGGTATTGCTGTAGACGAACCGACGCGTGCGCGATTACAACGTGAAGTCCACAGGTCTTGGATGCAGGCGGCTAGCCAGCAGTTGAAGAGAACGGAAGGCGATTTCACCCCGGACCCTCAGGTCATGCGTTTCCCCGAATGGGAACCCGAAGGCGTATTAAAAAAGGCGGCAGAAGGCCCAGCACTCACCCATCTCACGGAGCGGTGACAGAAAGACCACCTGAGCTACGGGAATGTATGCAACGATTGAGACTTCGCTCATAAGAAAGACACGTTGGCTGCCTATCCGGAGCACGAGGATATCTCTCGAGTAAGGCCTAAGGACATTGCAGATTAGTGTGACTACCTTCGAGACGAAAAAGGATTGAAGCTACCGATGGACGATCAATAAGCGCCCTTTAGGTACCGACGAGGTGCAGTTCTGTCTTTGCACTAATGCATGCCGCTGCCGCCTCATGGAACTAAAGCGGTACGTCCACATGGGTGATGACGTGGTGGACGATTATGACGACTTTGAACCAGCTGCGGAATGGCCAGGGCCTGGGCTGAGATCTCCCGTCAAGGTGCCAGACCGGTCTATTTCAATGTGATCCCTACGGGACCTTTTGGTCACCATCGAGACGGGTGGCTCTGACGTGCAATGCTCCTCACGTTAGGCAAAGTGGTACCTCTTTCCCTGCCAGAACTTCAATCTGTCGCAATTTCGTGACTGCCTCCCCGGGCTTCGATCGCCTGTCTGCCATGTGCCTACTCCGGTTTCCTAAACATAGTGGAGGACCAGTCCAACGGAAGAAAACCAAATCACTAGAGCCCGCGAGCCAGTTCCAATCAGATTGCATCGAAGACCGATCTGCAAAACACGTTAAAAATCTCTCGGAACTGTCTCTAGCTACTTTTCAAAAGCCCTAGTGTGTAGTACCGGTCCCTCTCGAGCTCTCAACCAGCCTTAACCACCCGCAATTGAAGAAAATGGTACTTTTCTCTAAACACTCGTCTGAAGACCGAAAGTTGATTTCTCTGCAATGAATAATCGCAAAAGACTCCTGGGTATTTTCTTAAGCGCATTCATATTAGTTGTAGCGCTATCGATTTTTACGCTGGATACAGTTTTCAGCGCTAGAAATGAATTTCGCCCCGTTGAGTTGGACTACATCAGAACAGCCTTTCTGGCCTGTTCTTCCGCCCTTATTGCAATGGTTGTCGTTGCAAATTTGTTGCCTTCAAAGCTTGCAATAGCGGCCCGAGCTCTGACGGGTGTGCTTTTCGCTGCCGCTGTTTTTTCGATTAATTGGTCGATGGTCGAAGCATTCGTATTGCTTCCGATGATAGCAATGGCTGGCCTTTGCCTCCTTGCGATCTATTTGACTTACATCGTTCTGAGCTTGGGTGTTCGGGGCCGGGCAATAGTTGCTGTAATCGTGGCTGTGATTTTCATCCTTGTCCCTGGGCGGGACATGCTGGATGCGAATGAAGAGGCTGAAAACACAGAGTTTCCAGGCATCGAAGATATCACGTTTGATACAAAACCAAATGTCTATCTTATCTCGTTTGACTCAATTCACCCCAAAAGCCTGACATCTCGCTACATGGGCATTGAAGAGACAGCTTTCCACGAACCGGTTTATACCAGAATGGACAGGTTCGAGAATCTGTTTTCGGTCCGTGTCCCCACAAAATATGCGATGAATCTAATGCTACGGATGGAGGTTGATGAATTTGATCGCGGCAAACGTAAAAGTTTTGAACTCTATACGGGTAAGTACGACGGTCGACTAAACGCAATTTTCCGCAACAATGGTTACGAAATCAACACGGCCTATGCCGGAAAATACTTTGGGACCGAACAGGGCAGCTATGTGGATCGGTATCATATTCCGTCGCGAACAGCGGGCGCGTGCGAATTCAATGATAGCAAGTTTCGACAGGTGTCGTTGTTTGGTCTCTGCCGATTCATCGACAAAAACAAGTCCGATACAAAGGTCGACAAAGCAGCACATGTACTTGATTTCGTGTCTTATCTGTCACGTCAAAAGGAGCCGCAGTTCTTACTGGCCTCCATCTACTCCCCAGGTCACACCGGCAAAGACTTTTTGATCGAAGACGAAGAAGCCGATGCCGCTTACAATGACTTCTACCTGGAGCGTTCTTTGGAAGCACAGCAAACGTTGAACCAGCTTCTGGACCAGCTTGAGCGGGAAGATCCCACGGCGATTCTTTATATCTTCGGTGATCACGGCCCTTGGCGGAGCCGGGGAACTTGGGAGACCCGTTTTGCGAAAGATCCAGAGTTCTTTGTACATGACCGTTTTGGGATATTAGGGGGCGTTTTTCCGAAGGGACGTTGTAAAACCTATGTGGACCTGAGAAATGAGCAGACATATACGACGAGCGTTCAAGGTGCGGAAGCAATCTTAAAGTGCCTGACCGAGGGTCGCTATCAGGAACTGGATCAAGTCTATAGAATCAACCAAAGCGTTGACGGCGTAAGTGATAAATTCGAGGACTATGTATATGAATAGCCGCAAGAAATTGGCATTGCTCATCATTGCCGCTGCCATTGTGCACCCATCCGTTGCTCTGGCATACGTGGATCCAGGTTCGGGGAGCGTCATTGTAACCACAATTCTCGGGTTCTTCGCAGCGATTGCTTACACGTTCCGCAAATACTTCTATAAGCTGAAGCGAAAGATATTTGGCACAAAAAGCGATGAAGAAGACAGTCGAGCGCTCGATGACTAAGGCAAACAGCGGCTCCTTTCGTGACCCCAGCAGCCGTGTATATACAATTGACTTACCCGAAAATGGCAGTTCTGCGATTTTTCGAGGCGTCGACAATAAAACGCTTGAGAACTTCAAAAAGCTCCAGACTGAGCCCTTCTACCAACAACTTGAAATCGAAAAGCGCGTTGTAAAAACCAAGCTTTGCGCGCCTGACGATCCTGTTGCAAAAGAAATCCTAGAAGCCGGATGGGCAGGTGTGATGCAGCATGAGCCTGTCTCGATCGTTTCTTACTCTTACGAATGGTCGTTCGCCATGCTAAGACGAGCGGCTCTATTGCATCTGCGTATCTTGACCGACGCGCTGGAAGCTGGGTGGACCATTAAGGACTCAACACCTTTTAACATCCAGTTTGAAGGTACGGCACCAGTCTTTATTGACATCCCATCGTTTGTGCCTTGGCAGGAAGGCGAACCCTGGTTGGCATACCGACAGTTTTGTTGCTGTTTTCTGACGCCGTTGATGATGCGTAGTCATCTGGGCATCAATCACCTTCCATTATTACGGTCCTACTTGGACGGTATACCTCCGGTTGAGGCTGCGAACTTTTTCAGAGGTTTCTCCCGTTTCAAGCGCGGTGTTGCTAGCCACATCATGCTACCTGCTCGCGTAGAAAAGCGGATTGAGGCGCGTGAACGCGATGCCGTTCCCGCTCAGGACCGAAGTCAGCGCAAAGTCAGTCGAAAATACGTACTGGCACTTGTTGAAAGTGTAACGCGACTGGTCAAGTCGCTTTCTGTGAACATCGAGCACACGGACTGGTCGGAATACGACAAAACCCACACTTACGATGACGAGGAACTCCAAGCGAAAAAAGGTTTCGTACAAAATTTCGTACAAGAAAAGAAACCTTATTGCCTAATGGATATCGGCTGCAACACAGGCACTTTTTCAAAAATTGCTGCGGAACATGCAGACTTGGTCATTGCAGCTGATGGCGACCACGATGCGGTCCAGAAACTGTTTATGCATGAATCCAGTCACTCGGTGCACAACAACATCTTGCCGTTAGTGCTGGATTTGTCCAACGTCTCCCCCAATCAGGGATGGGCAGGCAAGGAACGCTCTTCATTCGACAGTCGCGCCAATCCAGATGCAATTCTGGTTCTGGCCCTTGTCCACCACATTCGGATTTCTGCCAATATCCCGATGGCATTGTTCCTAGACTGGTTGCGGTCTTTCAATTGCGACATCGTTATTGAGTTCGTTGATCGGCACGACGAGATGGTCGTCAAATTGCTGCAGAACAAAACGGAACAGTATCTGGATTACGACCGCGTGGCCTTCGAGCACGAGCTAAAAGAGCGCTTTAAAGTGCGTACTTCCAAAGACCTCAAAGGCGGTAAGCGCGTGATTTACCATATTGAGCCACAGTGATAGGGGATGTTGTTTATACGGTCCTGTTGCCGGTTATATATCCGATGGACTTGCTGTTCGATTTGATGTGGACTGCAACGAATTCTGCTGGGCTATCGATAATTCTGCTTGCAATGGTGATCTCGATTTTGACCATCCCGCTTAAGAAGTGGGCGAAAAAGTCCGAGGATAAATTTCTTGCGGTCAAGCAGTTGGTCGACATCGATATCGCAAAGCAAGCTGCTGGACTAAAAGGCGAAAAGCGATTCGAAGTAGTTGAAAAAGTTTATGAAAAACACGGCTATCATCCAATCAAATCGATCGTCGCCGGAACATCGTTCGTTGTTATGCTTCCATTTCTGATTTCGGCGATCTTTATTTTTGGAGGCTCGGATGAATTGAAAGGCGTTAGCTTTTTGTTAATAAGTGATCTTTCGGAACAAGATCATCTGTTTTTTGGATTAAATTTACTCCCTATCTTAATGTTGCTCCTTGGAATTAGCGAGGCCCTATTGCGCTGGCATAACCAAAAGGATCAATTGATCCGTTACTTAATCGTGTCGGTTGTTCTTTTTGCGTTGGTCTATTCACTTGCATCTGCACTAATACTCTACTGGATTAGCATGAACATTTGTGCCGGGATCATCTTTTTTGCGGCGAGAAGCCAGAATCCTCGTTAGAGGTGAACTTTCGGTTGGCGACAACCTGTGTCTCGCGCCAGATTGCCTCTCCCGTTTTAGGAGACAGCTCCAGTGTCGTCCGGCAGCGAATTCACGGTTACAGGAGGCAGCTATTATTTAGCTGACCAATAAAGTTCGCTGTAGAAACGGTGGCGAAATGATGTTTGGTGCGTATCTGAGAATCTGCAAAGTTTGTAGAGTAACTTTGCTTTGAGCTGAAGGCTGCCCGGTGCATTCACGATATCCTGACTAAATGCGAGGACGCGTAGGTGCAAGTGTTCGGCTATCGAGAAGCTTGCGAAGGATATTCCTTCAACAATTGCCGAAGTTACATTGTAGCTTATGTTAGTCATGATATTGGCCAATACGCCTCCGCAGGACCCCCACATATAGCTGCTCTACGTATGGTTTTATGTCATTAAATCAATGTATTGGAACTCCCTCATCCAAATTCAATTCCCTCCGGGCACACCATCTTCACGTCCGACATAATGCTTCGAATGGTGCACGAAAACGTGGCGTCTCTGCCACTGGCATTTTCATTGAATTGAGTTGAAGTTGACGCGCGCAAAAGCGCCTGACGACAGCGGGCGGTTGCATCACAACCGCCCGTGCCTAGGTTTATTCCGCAGGTGCTGTGGTCTGCTTTTGCCTCAGACCATCGCGATAAAGCGCCTTGGCGAGCGCTATGCACATCAGGCCCATGACCATCGTAAAGGGTAGCGCACCGATGATCATCGCATTTCGCAAGGCGTCCATCGGATTGTTTTCACCCGCAGCGAGGATCAGAGCGCCAATCACCGCTGTCAGGATAAGGCCCCAGACGATCTTGTGCTTGTTGCCGATGTTCTGATCTCCGCCAGACATGATGGTGTTCATCACCAAAATGCCCGAGTCCGCCGAGGTAACCAGGAAGGTCATGATCAAGACGACGCACATCACGGTGATGCCAGACAACAGCCCACCGGTGATCATCTCTTGCAAGGTGACAAACAGCTTGGCGGTGTTCGACGCCCCGATGATGGCGCCTTCGGCGGTGCCATTCAGTTCGAGATCGATCGCGGTGCCACCCAGAATGGTCATCCACGCAAAGCAGACCAGCGCAGGGGCAAAGACACAACCGATGATGAACTCACGCACAGAGCGTCCTTTGGAAATGCGCGCCAGGAACAGGCCGACGAACGGCGAAAACGCTATCCACCAGGCCCAGTAGAACGTGGTCCAGCCCGCTTGCCAGCCAAACTGCCGACCCGGATCACCTGCGGCGTAGACCGAAGCCAGAACAGATTCCGGCAGCGCGGCGGCATCGCCTTCCAGGCCAGATTTGAACCCGTCAAACGATCCCCAAGGATTGGTCGCACCGGCATAAAGCGCATCGGCAAACGGCGCTGCTTCACTCGGCAGGGCAGCATCAAACGCCGCCGCCGATTGCGGATTGAAAGCACCAAAGCTGAGCGAAATGAAGTGCAGGATGTAATCGACAAATGCAGTTGCGTAAGTCGTCATCGCGAACAGGAACGACCCAAAGACAACAAAGACCAGCAACAGGATCAGCGACAACACCAGGTTCAGGTTAGACAGGTACTTGACGCCACGACCAACACCAGAGACAGCCGAGATGATCGAAAGGCCCATGATCACAATGAGGCCAGCCAGCAGACCAACAGTGCTGGGGGCTGGTGCGTCACCGGTCAGATCCATCATCCATTCCATACCCGAAATGGCGTATAGGCCGTCGATGAACTGCGAAACCCCGTACCCGATGGTAACTGAAACACCCAAAATGGTTGCCACCACGCCCAGTACATCCACGACGTGGCCCAGGAAGCCGTTCATCAGCTTGCCGAACAGAGGTGTCAGCGCGGTGCGAATAGTCAGGGGCATGTTGCGCGTGTAGGCGTAATACGCCAGCGACAGGCCGGTCACCACATAGATCGCCCAGGCGTGAAACCCGTAATGCAGGAAAGTGTAGCGATATCCCGACTGCAATGCGTTTTCGCTATTGCCGACGACATCGCCCGCGATGACAACCGGGTTCGATCCCCACAGCCCTAAAGGCTCAGCGGTAGCGAACACCATGAGACCGACGCCCAAGCCCGCGCCAAACATCATCGAAAACCATGAGAAATCCGAGAATTCTGGTTTTTCGCCCTCTGGGCCCATAAGCCGCTTACCGGTTTGCGGCAGCGCCGCCACGACAAACAGGAAAAAGACAAAAAAGCCGACAATAATGATATAGAAGGCGTTGAAATCTTCCAGCAGACGCGAGTTCAGGCTTCCAAGAACTCCGTTTGCATTTGCGGGCCAGACAAGCGCCCAGATAACCAGCGCGACCATGATTGACTTGCTCAGCAAGGCAATCTCAACACTGTGCCCTTCATAAAACCCGCCCGAAGATCGCTTGATCTCCAGATCGGTAAAAGGTTCCTTCATAGACATGTGTTTCCTCCCTATTCGCACGTGTCCTGATTTCCAGAAAGATCTTCATGAGCGTCCCGGAGCTTCGCCATCGAGCCCTACGTCAGCAGAGCTTCTATTTTTTCGAGGGTCGCTACACTGACAGCCACACCATCGTTCTTGGCCACCAAACGCTTTGCCTGGCGGCCGTCACCGGGCAAATGTGCGCCGTTCTGAGATCGGATCGCTTCGACAAGATCGACAATTCTGGAAGAAAATGCGTCATCCGCAGTCGCAGAAGCGTCAATTGCAATAAAGAACTGGCCTGTTTTCGGAGGCCCACCGGCGGTTCCCGAAAAAGGTGAGGCGTGTATCCCAAGCGTGGCACCGGTCAGCGCTGCAGCCAAAACCTCGGTCATCAGGGCAACGCCAACCCCCTTGTACCCACCCGATGGGGCCATGGAACCCTTAAGCCCAACATTCGGGTCGGTCGTAGGGTTGCCATCTGCGTCCAACGCCCAGCCAACCGGGATTGGTTTGCCTTCGCGCGCGTGTTTCATGACCTCGCTTTTGGCGATGGTGCTGGCGCTTTGATCGATCAGTAATGCGGGTTGGCCGTCGTTTCCAGGGACCGCGATTGAAAATGGGTTGGTTCCGACCACCGGTTTGGCACCACCGGACGGCGCGATGGAGGCGGGCGCGTTGGTGAACCCAAGTCCCACAAAACCAGCCTGCGCCAGCCGGTAGGTGTGATAGCCCAGAACGCCGCAGTTATAGCTGTTGCGGATCGCTAGCACCGCAACGCCCTGCGTGCGCGCCGCAGCGATCAATGCCTCGAACCCCGCGTCGATCGCCGTGTGGGCGAACCCGGTCGCGGCGTCGACCGTCACTACGCCGGGGCGCGGCTGGGACAGCTGAGGGGTGGCCCGCCCATCTACCTTGCCGCACTGAACATGTTCGCAATAGATCGAGATATAGGCCAGACCATGGCTCGCTACCCCGTCCGCCTCGGTTGCGGCGGTTGCAATTGCCAATGGGCGCGCGTTTTCTTCGCTGGTGCCCGCGGACACCAACGCACGGAAAGAAAGATCCTCGATTTCAGCTAGGCTAAGGGTACGGGTTTCGATCATGTCGCTCTCTCATTCAGTCATTGTCGGACAGGCCAGCGCCAGCACCCAACAGTCGGGATTCTTCGGTAGCAGGCGCGTAGGTGCGATGGGCAAATCGGTTGAGGGTGTCCCAGCAAGCCGGGTCCGGGGTTGCGCGGGTCACGTGCGGTCGAGGGGTGGTAAGTTGGCCGCCCAGCGTGATCTGGGTGTGATCAGAAAACGATGGCCAATCCTGCCCCGCCTCCAGACGATCGCCATCCGTTGCGGCCCTGAACAGATCGCACGTATGCGTGATCACGATATTCTGGGCGCGTGCCGCCGAGGCTACGAAGGGCAGCAGAAAAACAGGTACTGCGAGCTTCTGGATACGTATGGGACCTGCGTGCAGCAGGTCAGACCGATCAGACAGCAAAGCGCCCGTGATGATCGGGCAAAGCACGCCTTGCCCCGCCCAAGCCGACTGCATCTCAACCGGGCGGTGATTCTTGAGTGAGGCTGCCAGACCTTGCTCCAACAATTGCGCAAGGGAATTCGTGCCATCAATCCCGTTTGCGCATAGCCAACGTGTGGCTTTGCCGACCTCTTCCGCCAGTCCCCAGGGGTATCCGGCTCCGCGCGCGGCGCGTTTGGCCGTGGCTTCGACCTCATTCAGCGATACGTTCACGGTCCAAGCTCCGGATAGACCCACAGATCGGCAGTCTTGCTGCTTAACTCTTCGGGATAAGGCGCGCCAGCATACATGCAGATACGTACCCAGCGGTCTGAACGAGGATCGAAATGCGTGGCACCAAAGAACGAGAGTTTGGCACGCAGCATGTCGATCGGCAGAACATCCGCGCTGATCGTGTTGTCGCGAATTTCGCCGTAAGGCGCGACGCGGCTCATTTGCGCGCGACGGATCGTGTGGCGGTGTTCAGGGTGTTCAAGTAGGAACTCGGCGATGGGTGCACCATCCGCCCATTCCGAAAGCGCGCTTTCGGCCAGAGCCGCGTCGCGCGCCGGGGCTAGCGGCTGTTCGTAGTCTGCAATCGGTTCGTCAAACCGCTCACCCAGCCGGGGCTCGAGCTTTTCCTCGGACACATACCAAGCGCGCGCGCAGTGTTCGGGCGCGTTCCAGTCCAGATCCATTGCCCAGCCAAAGCTGGCGCGGATCAGGTCGCGCACCTTGCCAACGGTCATCGTGCCATCAATCACATGCGCCGCACCGTTGCTGTCTGCCATACAGCTGGTCAGCCCATCGACCAGTTCTCCGTAGGGTTCAAGGATCAGCGAGGCCAACAACTCCTGCCCTTCTTCGCTGAGCGCAGCCTGAGACCACTGTATCAAGCGGTCCCAGGGCTGATTGCCCGTCAGATCGGTCTTGTCGAGATGGTCCGATATTGCGCACAAGTCAGCATTCAGCGCCGCGAGCTTTTCGATCTGGATTGGATGCTCGGACTTCCACCACGAGATCGACAATCTGCTACGGGCGAAGATGTTGCGAAACTTGGCCGCTTCTGCCTCTGTTGCGGTCTCAATGGACCGAACCCGCGAGATCGCCTCTTCCCGGACCATGATCCAGTTGTTGAACAGGATCGGGTGA
The DNA here is from genome assembly GCF_056534105.1 of Ruegeria sp. E5. NCBI lineage: Bacteria > Pseudomonadati > Pseudomonadota > Alphaproteobacteria > Rhodobacterales > Roseobacteraceae > Ruegeria > Ruegeria sp. E5. The sequence continues at coordinate 48,618 of NZ_JBQFPA010000006.1, forward strand.
TTGACGATGAAAGGCGCCATACCTAGCCCGGTCGAATTGCCTATACCCAGCCAACGCGCGATTTCCGGGTTCAACTCTGCGGTCTGGTCGCCACCCTTGGTGCGGGCCATATGTTGCACCAGATCGCGCACGAAGGTCCGCGTCAGGTAGACCGAAAGCATCTCGGCCTGAAATGGCGCGCTGACTTCGTCTCGGTCTGCAATCCTCTCACGATCTGCCGCGCCGAACTTGCCCGAGCCATACACGGCGGTTGTCCGCATCAGGTAACCGACCTTGTAAATCTGTTCGAGGTCGGGCTGCTGACCGGTGGCAAGACGATCCACGACATGTGCCCACAGACGCACCGAGCGGTTGGCCCGTGACAAGGACAGCTCGCTTTCGCTTACACGCCCGGCCTCTTGCAGAGGTACGTTTTGCGAAAGCCGCTCAATGTCTTCCGGGTCAGGAATTCCGTCAAACAACGCAAAGGTCGCGTCCCATGCCTCGGCGATTACACGATCCGAGCGTTGCTCGGGTGGCAGATCATGGGCAAACGCCACCAACGAATAAGCGCGTTCCGGACCTTGCGCAGTGTAGACCGCGTGACCGACGCCCTTTTCATCAATCTGGAAGACTGGGCGGGTGAACGTCCAGTTTTCGGCAGCCATCCGACGGGTCAATTGCCGCATGAAACTAAGACGGCATTGATGCAACGATCCTAGACGGGACAGGCGCATCACAGTGGCCGGGTCGCGGCGTGCGATATGCGGGCTTTGGTCCATCATATGCCTTGTGGCCTAAAATTATCGGCAAAGAAGCGGTACCAGTTGCCGCCCATGATCCCCGCGACCTCGTCGGAGTTCATGCCAGTGGCGCGCAAGCCGGACTCGATGTTGCCGAAGTCGCGATTGTCCCGAAACCAGCCCGGCATGGGCGGGAAACCGGGGGCCGAGGCCGAACCCTCGCCATAGTCGATCTGTTTTGTCCAGCGCCCCACGCGCATCCATTCAACCACACTGTCGGGCTGATCTTGACACAGGTCGGTGCCAATCCCCAGATGCTGGGCACCGTATTTCTCAGCCGTTCGGGCGATCATCTCACAGAAACTCTCCAACGTGCAGTCGGACTTGTCCTTGAGGTGATGAGGATAGACCGAAAAGCCCAGCATCCCACCATTTTCCGTCACCGCCCGGATCACCGCATCGCGCTTGTTGCGTAAAGCGGGTGACCATTCGTGCGGATTGGCATGGGTGATGGCAATGGGGCGCTCGGACAATTCCGCCGCTTCGATGGTCGACCGATCCGCCGAATGGCTCATATCGACAACAAGGCCCACGCGGTTCATCTCTTTGATCACCTGCTTGCCCATGCGGGTGATGCCGGTGTCTTCGGCCTCGTAACAGCCGGTCGCCAGCAGCGACTGGTTGTTATAGGTCAGCTGCATGAAGCGGGCGCCCAGATCATGCAGAACCTCAACCAGACCGATATCGTCTTCGATCGGGGATGGGTTCTGAAACCCGAAGAACACAGCCGTCCGCCCCGTTTCGCGCGCGATGTCGATGTCGCTGGCCCAACGGCCTTTCATGATCAGATCTGGGTATTGCTCGAACCAGCGATTCCACTTTTCAAAGTTCAGAACGGTTTCGCGGAAATTCTCATGATAAGCGATGGTGACGTGGATCGCATCCACGCCGCCTTCGCGCAGTTGGCGGAAAATCTTCTCCGACCAGTTGGCATATTGCAGCGCGTCGATACGCATCAGACGGGGCCTGCGCTGATATAGGCGGTCTTGACGGTGGTATAGAACTCTGCCGCTGCTTTGCCTTGTTCGCGCGGCCCGTACGAGCTGTCGCCGCGACCGCCAAAGGGTACGTGATAATCGGTGCCTGCCGTAGGCAGATTCACCGTCACCACACCAGTTCGCGCATTGCGTCGGAAATGGGTGGCACGGGCCAGCGATTTAGTCACGATGCCCGAGGTCAGGCCGAAATTGGTGTCGTTCACCACACTCAGCGCCTCGTCATAGCTGCCAACCTTGATGACGCTGGTCAGCGGCGCGAACATTTCCTCGCGGTTTATGCGCATGTCGTTGGTGGTGTTCAGGAACACGCCCGGCGACATGTAGAAGCCCTCATGCGGCATCTCTAGGCGCTGTCCACCGCAGGCCAGTTCGGCCCCTTCAGATTTACCCAGATCGACATAGGCGAGGTTCTCGCCTAGTTGCTGCTGGCTTACGACGGGGCCCATCTGAACACCTTCTTCCAGCGCGTGGCCAACTTTCATCGCCTGCGCGCCTGCGACGAGTTTCTCGACAAAAGCATCATGGATGCCTGCATGCACCACCAGCCGCGACGAGGCGGTGCATTTCTGACCGGTGCCGCCGAACGCGCCGCCCAATGCCAGCGAAACCGCCAGATCCAAATCCGCGTCGTCCATCACGGCCAGCGCGTTCTTGGACCCCATCTCCATCTGAACTTTGGTCAGGTTCTGGATCGCCGCCGCCGCGATGCCCTTGCCAACTGGAACCGAGCCGGTGAAAGAAATCGCGTTGACTTTAGGACTTTCGACCAAACGCTGCCCGATACTGCGGCCTGAGCCCATAACGAGGCTGAACAGACCTTTGGGAATGTCCTGCCGTTCGATGATTTCGGTCAGTGCCACGGCCGAGGCCGGGGTGATGTTCGCCGGTTTCCACACCACAGCGTTGCCATAGCACAGCGCGGGCGCAATCTTCCACGAAGCGGTCGCAGTGGGAAAGTTCCACGGGCTGATAATGGCGACAACACCCACCGCTTCGCGGCGCACGTCAATCTCGATGTCGGGGCGAACGGAGTCGGCGTTTTCCCCAATCTGACGAAGACATTCAGCGGCGTAGTAGGTAAAGAACTGACCCGCTCGATAGACCTCGCCCTTACCTTCGGCCAGCGGTTTGCCCTCTTCCCGGCTGAGCAACGTGCCCAGTTCCTCGGCGCGGGTCATCAGCTCGTTACCGATGGCGTTCAGAACTGCCTGCTTACGTTCCAGCCCATAGGCAGCCCATTCAGCTTGCGCGACACGTGCCTGATCCAGCGTCGCTTCAAGTTGGTCGCTGCTGGCTTGCGCGAACATACCAACCAGGTCAGTCAGATCAGAAGGGTTGCGGTTTTCGATTTCGCTTTCGCCTGCCAGCCATTCGCCAGCGATCAGGTTCAGTTTGGTCACAATGCGCCCCAGAGTCAGAATTCGTTTGTCACAGGATGGATTTTCCGATGCACATCAGTCAAACTCAAATAACTTAAACAAACTTCAAGGAACCTGAAGTTGGCAATCAAGATTGAGATGCTGCGTTGCTTTTGCACGGTGGCCCAGACCGGGAACCTGTCCGAGGCCGCCGACCGCCTTGGTCGAACGCAATCAGCCGTCTCGATGACATTGAAGCAGCTCGAAGACCATCTGGGCAAAAAGCTGTTCGAAGGCGAGCGCAAGAACCAGCTTTCCCCGCTGGGTGAGCAGGTACTCGATCTGGGCTTGCGGCAAGTGCGCCAATTCGATCAGACCGTCCAGAATATCGAGGCCGCCGCGCTGGCTGAACAGGGATTGATCCGGATCGTATCCGTCCCGTCGGTTGGCGCGTTGATCTTTCCACCACTATTGCACCACATGAGCAGCGAATCCCCCGGGGTGAAGATCGAGCTGCGCGACACCGACACGCAGCAGGTGTTGGATGCCATCGCTCAGGATCAGGCAGATATCGGAATCGCATCCGGGTATCACGCCCTGAACGGCATCCAAACCATTCCACTATTTCAGGACTCCTTTGGATTGGTCGCGGCCTCGGATCATCCTCTGATCACACGCGCAGAACCGCTGAATATCCCCGACATCGCCAGCGCACCCTTTGTCCGAAACACGTTGTGCGATCTGATTCAAACGCCGGCTTTCCATACGGCAATCAAAAACGCCGAGATCACAATTCACAACACGCATTCATTGATCACGCTGGTGCGATCGGGCGAGTGGATCACAGTGCTTCCTCAAACCGTTGCCGAATTCTTGCCGGAGGCGGTGTCTTACCGCCCGATCACGGACCTTCACGACAAAAGGCAAGTGTATCTCTATGTCCGCGAGCGTTCGCGCTTCCAATATCTGACCGAGCAGTGTTGCGCGTTCATCCTGTCCCGTGATTTCGCGTGACGGCGGGGCCCAACTAGACCTTTCGCCTTCAACCGCCCCTGAGACGCTGCATTAAATAAACTTCGGCACCTTCCGGAATCGGCTCGGACAGTCCGGTCGCGATGATGCGCCCGTCCAACGCCACCGAGACCCCCGCATCGATCGGTGCCTGCAGCCGGGGATGTACACGCACCAGTTCCTGCAGCAATTCGCCCGTGGTGGCGGCCTCAACCTCGACCACCTCGCGACCCCCGGTCAAAGACCGGAGGCTGGACCAGAGGTGGACCTCAACCATTGTCCTTGAGCGCGGCAAGAATGCGCGGCGGGGACATTGGCAGTTGCTTCAGGCGTACACCGGCCGCGTTGGAGACCGCGTTGGCGATGGCGGCCAAGGGCGGCACGATGCCGGTCTCTCCCACGCCGCGTACACCGAACGGGTGGCCGGGGTTGGGCACTTCGACAATCACCGTGTCGATCATCGGCAGATCGCTGGCGACCGGGATGCGGTAATCGAGGAAAATCGAGTTCTGCAAGCGGCCATCCTCACCATAGATATATTCCTCGTTCAGCGCCCAGCCGATGCCCTGCGCAGCACCGCCCTGATACTGGCCTTCGACATAGGTCGGGTGGATCGCCTTGCCCGCGTCCTGAATGACCGTGTAGCGGGTGATGCTGGTCTTGCCGGTTTCCGGGTCGACCTCGGCATCCACGATATGGGTGCCAAAGGATACACCCGCGCCTTCCGGCGTGGCCTCGAAATGGCCCGAGATCGGGCCGCCGGTCGCGCCCATATGGGCGGTGATATCGGCCAGCGGGCGCGGATCGAAGTCACCGGCATTGGGGCCTGAGGGCACGGCACAGCCGTTCTCCCATTTCACCGCATCAACCGGGATTCCCCAACTGGCCGCTGCGCGGGCGCATAGCTGCTCGACCGCGTGGCGCGCCGCCTTGATTGTCGCCAGACCCGAGGCATAGGTCACGCGGCTGCCGTGGCTCACATCATTGTAACCCAGCGTTGCCGTATCGGCGACGGTGACGCGAATGTTCTCGTAGGGAATGCCCAGAACCTCGGCCGCCATCAGCGCCATTGACGCGCGTGATCCGCCGATATCCGGCGTACCGACCATGACTTGGGCCGAGCCGTCCTCGGACAGCGCCAGAGATACCGAGGTCTCACCACCATGGTTGAACCAGAACCCACAGGAAATCCCGCGCCCTTGCCCCGGCTTCAACGGGGCCGAGTAATGCGGATGCGCCTTGGCGGCCTCAAGCGTTTCGACAAGACCTATGCGCTCATAGGTCGGGCCATAGCTGGCTTTGGTGCCTTCATGCGCGGCGTTTTTTAGGCGCACATCCACCGGGTCGAGGCCGAGTTGATTGCACAGCTCATCCAGAACGGATTCGACCGCGAACGCACCCATCGGAGCGCCTGGCGCGCGATAGGCGGCCTGTTTCGGGCGGTTGGCCATTACGTCATAACCGACCTGGCGAACGTTGGTCAGGTTGTAGGGCGCAAAGGCACACATGGCGGTCATGTCGCCCGGCGCACCCGGGAAGGCACCGCCCTGCAGGCGGAAGATGCCTTCGGCTGCCGTGATGGTGCCGTCCTTCTTCATACCGATCTTGATATCCATCGACGCCGATGAGGTCGGGCCGGTCGCACGGAACACCTCGGACCGGGTCATCACGATCTTTACGGGGCGGTTGGCCTTGCGGCTGAGCGCCAAAGCAACCGGTTCGATGAACACAGTGGTCTTACCACCAAAGCCGCCCCCGATCTCAGACGCGGTCACACGCAGTTGTGAGGTTTCGATGCCCAGCAACGCCGCGCAGGTTTTCTGTGCGATCCAATGGCCTTGGGTGGTGCACCAAAGCTCACCTTTGCCGTCAGTACCCAGAGACCCCATGCAGGCATGAGGTTCAATGTAACCCTGATGGGTTGCCTCGGTAACGAAGCTGTCCTCAATTACCAGATCCGCCTCGGCAAATCCGGCTTCGACATCTCCGTGGCCGCTTTCGTGATAGCGCACCACGTTGGGGTGCATCCCCTCAGGCACCGAATAATCTGCCGCACCTTCGCGGATGACAGGCGCGTCCGGTGCCATCGCCTTGTCCACATCTGTGACGTGGGGCAAAACTTCATATTCAACCTCGATCAGCTTCAGCGCATCGCGCGCCGCCAAGGCTGATGTCGCTGCAACTGCTGCAATCGCGTGGCCGTCATACAGAGCCTTTTCGCCCGCCATGACATTTTCCAGCACGTTCCAGAATTCGCCTTCCAGCCCCGGCTTGAAGGGGACATCGGCGAAATCGGCGCGGGTAACAACGGCTTTGACGTCTTTGTGGGCCTCGGCCTTTGAAGCATCAATCTTGACGATCCGCGCATGGGCATGGGGTGAACGCAGGATAGCGCCATGCAACATGCCGGGGGCTGAGATATCCGCACCGAACTTGGCGCGGCCCGTCACCTTGTCCAGACCGTCAGGGCGGTCAGGGCGGGTGCCGACAAACGTGAAGTCAGATTTGCGATCGTCCAGTGCCATTACGAAGCCTCCCGCATCTCAGCCGCCGTATCCATCACGGCGCGAATAATCTTGTCATAGCCAGTGCAGCGGCAGAGATTGCCTGCCAGCCAGTACCGGGTTTCCTCTTCGGTGGGATTGGGGTTCTTTTCCAGCAGCGACTTGGCCGCCACCAGAATGCCCGGGGTACAGATGCCGCATTGCAGGGCGGCATACTCGATCATCTTCTTTTGCAGCGGATGCAGGACGTCGCCGTCCGCGATCCCTTCAACCGTTTCGATCTGCTTACCTTCAGCCTCGACGCCCAACATCAGGCATGAACACACAAGACGGCCATCGACGCTGACCGAACAAGCACCGCAATCGCCGGTGCCGCAGCCCTCTTTCGCGCCGGTCAGGTTCAGCTTGTCGCGCAGACAGTCCAGCAGGGTTTCGCGTGGGTCGCAGAGGTATTCAACCGCGTCCCCATTTACGGTGGTGGATACGTGGAACTTACTCATACGTCTTCTCCCTTTGCGCGGGCATAGGCGATTTTTGCGGCGCGCTTGGCCAGAACGCCAGCAACTTCGGTGCGGAATGCAATAGTGCCGCGTTTGTCATCAATGGGGTTGCAGGCAGCCGAGGCCGCTGCAGCGAGCGCGTCCAGCGCCGCGTCATCCAACGCGCTGCCAATCAGCGCTTTGGCGCAGTGTTCAACCAGCAAGACGGTTGGTGCGACAGCCCCCAGTGAGACGCGCGCCTCGGTGATGGTATCGCCATCCAGTCGTAAGTTTACGCCCACACCAACCACCGCGATATCCATCTCGGTGCGCGGGATAAAGCGCAGATAGGCGTCACCGGCGTTGTCGCCACGCGCTGGAATGTTGACCGCCGAGATCAGTTCGCCTTTGGCCAGTGAGGTCTTGCCGGGTCCCGTCGGGATGTCTTCGACCGCCACCTCTCGTGTGCCGTCCGGGCCCGTCACGGTGACTGTAACGCCTGCCGCAACCATCGCTGGCACCGAGTCCGCCGCCGGAGAGCCATTGCACAGATTCCCGGTCAGCGTCGCACGCCCCTGTACCTGAGTCGATCCAATCAGATCCATCGCCTCGACCACACCCGGCCAATCGCGGCCCAACGCGGCGTGCTCGCTCATCTCGGCGCCGGTCGCGGCGACGCCCAGCGTCCAGCTGCCATCGGCATTGCGGGTAATTTCGCTAACGCCATCGATCTTCTTGATGTCGATCAGCGTATCGGGCGTCACCAATTCCGAGCGCAACTGCACCAGCACATCGGTGCCGCCTGCCAGAAACCGAGTGATGCCCGTTGCATTTGCGGCCAGAGCCGACGCCTCGGCAAAGCTGGCGGGGCTGTGATAATCCATGAAAGTACCTCGCACCTGTTGATCAGGATAGACTGGGGTTCGCCGGGGACGTTAGTGCAGCAAGTCGGCGGCGTCCATGGCTGGAACGACCAATTTTTGGGATTCAAAATGTCGTTTTATCGAGAGCAATCACAGATCGATCTCGATCACCCCGTCTGCCCGGGCCGCCCGGCTTTGGCACAGTATGATCGCACCTTCGCGTTGTTTGTTGGACAAAACGAAATCGCGGTGTTCGATCTCACCTGAAATCACGTCACATTTGCAGACCCCGCAGATCCCATCAGCGCATTTCACATCCACGTGAAAGCCCGCCTCATTAAGTACCTGCGCCGCATCTTTGTCAGCGGGTACAGTCAACTCCCGACCCGATTTCGCCAATTTCAGAGTGAACGGATGGTTCTCATATTCGGGCTGTTCCGGCACCGAGAAATATTCGAGATGCCGTGCACCTTCCGGAAACCCCTGCCGTTCGGCTGCGTGAATGACGCCATCCATATAGCGGTCGGGGCCGCAGGTATAAACGTGCCATCCGTCCTGATATCCTTCCAGAACAGCCTCCAGATCGGCCCGCGTGCCCTCGTCCGAGAAATGATAATGCACGCGATCGGCCCATGGCATAGCCGCCAGATCGTCCAGATATCCGGCACCTGCTCGTGTACTGGCGGAATAGTGTAACTCGAACGGTTTGCCCATCGCATGTAGTCGGTGGGCAAAAGCAATCATCGGCGTGATGCCAATACCACCGCCCATCAGGAAGGTTTTGGTTGCAGTCTCGTCCAGCTCAAAATGGTTTATCGGCTTTGAGATGAAGACCTTGCGCCCTTCGTTGAAGATGCGATGCAACAAGGCCGAGCCGCCGCGCCCTTCATCCTCGCGCAGCACGCCGATCTGATATGTGGTGCGGTCGGAGGGATCGCCCGACATCGAGTACTGCCGCAGGAATTCGGGCGAAACCAGCACATCCAGATGCGCGCCCGCCGTCCATTTCGGCAAGGGCGCACCGTCGAGGGTTGAGAATTCGTACTTGGTGACATCCGAGGTCATCTTGTCGACCTTGGTTAGTTCCACCCGCATCACCGGGGCGTCCCCTGCGACCTGATAACGGTGGATCACAGACATATCGCCTGCCGTTTGGCGCGCTTTGTAGTCTTCAGCTGTGACCATCGCCTCATAGGCGGCAATTCCGGCTTCCCGGTCCATGTTGAAGGGATAGGGCCATGGGTGCGGAGCGAGCGGAGCGGGGTAGACAGCAAGCGTCTGATCCTCGTACTTCAAATCGAGGTCTTTTTGTAGGTCCCGCCGGTTCAATGGGTGCTGCGACGGGCGATAGGCTCCGTCGGCTTCCAGTTCGATATCCCACCACCATTTCTTGGTGTCATTCAGACCACCATTACCGACGGCGTCATCCAGTTTGGCCAAGGCGGGCGCAGCCGAAGGGAGATTCATCGCGGCCCAGCGGAACGGGCGTTCTTTAAATATCCCTTCCAGATTCCATGGGCAGGTCTTCATGCATCGTCCGCACATCGCCCCCCCGGGCGTGGTGATACGGTAAGTGGCGCATTTCTGGCTGTCGGATTTCCAGATTTCATAGCCGTTGAACATCAGCTTTGGCCCGGCAGTGATTGCGCCCGAAGGGCATTCCCGAGCGCATTTGTTGCAGCTTTCGCAAAACGTCTGAAGGCCGAAATCGATGGGCTTGTCATGCGTCATCGGCATGTCGGTTGTCACGACACCGGATTTCAGGCGCGGGCCAAGATAGGGGTTCAGGATCACCTCACCGATCCGACTGACCTCGCCCAACCCCGACAACAGCAGCAGCGGCGGTTGCAGCACCTCGCCATCCATCACCGTATGCGCCTTGGCCTTGTAGCCGAGATTTCGGATTTGCTGCGCGATCACGCCCCCCAGCAGTGAAAACCGCAGATAGGCGCGCATGGATTGGGCCACGCTGATCCAGTCATCCCCGCTGGCGCCTTCCATCGTCTCATAGCCCTGGTCGATGATCATGCTGATCGCCTGATCATGGGGCGGAACGATTTCTTCTCCAGTGGCGTCATGGGAATACCAGCTCCACTCGGGGCACCGGCTGAGCCCGACCGCATCGACCCCAAGGAAATAGGTTGCAGCCTTGATATTCGCGGCATTTCTTTCGGTATCTGTGGGCTGTACAGCCTCGGCGCTGTCACCGTCCTGCAGCAAAACAAATGCGCCCAGCGCGCGGCGTTGGGCGAAGCTGGGGGCGGATTTGCGCACGTAATGCCCGCCCTTTGTCGCATCCTGCAGCGATTTTCCCATGTCGCCGAACTGAGCCCGCGCAAACATGTCTGCGCGTTTGGGCACCCGGGCTACGTTTTGCTCGTCGATATAGGTGGTCGGTGTGTCGACTCGTTTGAGGTTTTCAAAAGGATGTGCCCCGTCCACATAGCGCCGCTTGGCATAGGCATCCCGGTTCACAGCGTTCTTGGCGAAGCCTGCACCCAGCCACCATGCAGGTCCTTGCGTGCGGAACCACGGTTGTTCGGCCAGCGGTCGCAAGGGTCGGTCATGCGCGATCTCCATTTCGGTGGTCACAGCGGCCAATCCGAACCGCTTACCCAACCAAGGCACCACAACCGCACCATCCTCAACCGAGGCCAGACCCGCAGCAACTGCCAGCTTGCCCAGATCAACCTCAGAGGACATCGCCGTATGCGCCCGCGCATCGAAACCCAGGAGGCGGATGTAGTTGGCAATGACCACAGCATTCTCGGTGGCAAGCAAACAGGCGCGGTGATCCTGCGCATCCATGATCCAATCGGACCCGGGCTCCGCGGGGTCCGGATCGCGGTTGAACTCATACAGAAACACGAGCGTATGGCGATGGCGGTCCATCGGGCGTGGCGCGGCCTCCATGCTTTCTTTTAGATCCGCCATAATCACATCGATGCCCGAGGCCAGCGTTTTGGTTTGCCGTGTCCTAAGCGCATGAGCCAGCCGGTCGATATCCGGGTTGCGGCGAGGCTCAGCCAACATCGCCTCCGCGGGTAGCGGCCCGCAGCCCATCATCGACGCATCGTTGAAATAGCCAAACGCTTTCAGATGGTTGGCACGATCTGCTGGGTTGGCAGGGATTTCTGAAGCGACGGGGTTCACAAATCCATCCCGGATTGCGTCCATCATCGCCTGAAACTCGCCCATCGCATTCACGATGCTTTCGGGCTGCTCGGGCCTGCGAAAGCTAAGCGCACACATCGGTTCGACCTGCGCCAGATCAGGCATCCGATCCAGCCGCGCCAGCCGTTCCAGCGGGAACGGACCCATGTGAACAGGTCTGTTCTTGTCCGAGAAAAAGCGGATCCCCATCGCGTGCCTCCAGTTAGCTGCCCTTTCCCCTACCCCGGCATGGACACCAAATCCATTCATGAATAATCATAAATGGTATGAGCAGAATTGATTTCACAGATCTGGACGGCAAGGTCCTACGGGTGTTCCTGACGATACTCGAAGAAAGCTCGGTGTCGAAAGCTGCCGACCGGTTAGGGGTGACGCAATCGGCCATCAGCCATACGCTGGGCAAGTTGCGGCAAGTGCTGGGCGATCCACTATTTGTCCGATCCGGACAGGGGCTGACCCCGACCGAACGCGCTTTGTCGTTGAAAGAGCCGGTGCAACAGGTGCTGGACAACATGCGCGCCCTGACCGAAGGTCGCCCGTTTGATCCGCTGTCCGAACAGATGGACATTCAGATCGCCACCAACGACATGCCGCGTGAGTTGATCTTTCCCGAACTTCTGCGGGCGACGCGCGCCGAAGGCGTCAGGTTGCGGCTGGAGTTCATCCCGTCGGGTGTTCCCGACCCGGACTTGCTGCGCAGCGACCGGTGTCAATTGATGCTCACCCCGCTGCCACCGGACGGGCCGGATATCTTTCAGAAGCGGCTGATCACCAGCCCATTGTTGGTATTCTATGATGCCGCTCACCGTGATCCGCCTGAGGATTGGCGGTCCTATTGCAATAGCGATCATGTCGAGGTGCGATTTGCCGACGGGCGCAACGCCCGTGCCGTGATGCGTGGTGTGGATCAAAGCCAGATCAGACCGCCCGTCGTAACCCTGCCGCATTTCAACGCAATCCCGCCTTTCGTGAAAGGCAGCGACCTGATCTCGATCGACACGGCGCTGATGAAACGCGGGCCGCTTGCCACGCTGGACAGCGCACCACTGCCGTTCAAATGCGAAGCAGTGTCAATCTATATGGTCTGGCACCAACGCACGGCCAACGACCCGGCACATCGTTGGTTACGCGACCGGATCGACGCGATTGCGGCTTCGCTTCAGACCTGAGAAAGCAACCAGTCGCGCATTTGTTTCACCAGCTCCGGTTGGCGCGGTTTCTGCGGGGTGACAATGAAAAAGCTCAGTTCATCAACCAGCACCTCAGAGAGCGGCTGCACCAACCGACCCGAAGCCAGTTCCGCAGACACAAGTGGCGCATTGGCCAGCGCAAAGCCTTGCCCCGAGACAGCGGCGTCTATCGCCAGACTTGTCTGGCTGAAACTCATCATCCGCGGCTTCCCCTCGACCCCGGCGCGTTCAAGAAACAACGGCCACAGCCCATGGGAATCACTGAGCAAAACGTGTTGCATCAGGTCGTCTGGACCTGAAATTTGCGATGCGAGATCCGGACTGCCCACGACAACGAATTCGGTCGAGAACAAAGGTGTTGCTTGCAGATCTCGAGCAACCGGTGAACGGCTTTGGCGTACCGCGATATCAATTCCATCAGACTGGAAATCCGCCAACCGCTCGCGCGCGTCAACCTGCACCGAGATATCGGGATGGCGGGTCACAAAATCACTCAGACGCGGCACCAGCCATTTTGAGGCAAAGCTGGGCGTGATCGAGATCGTGATCTGCCGCTGATCAGCCAGCTCATCGACAGCCTCTTCAATCAGCCGAAACGCCCGACGCAGCGGCGCGTGGAACCGACGCCCCGCTTCGGTCAAGCGCAACCCACGTGGTAGTCGTTCAAAGAGTGCAGTGCCCAGCCGCGCCTCCAACCCCCGCACCTGCTGCGCAACGGCCCCTTGGGTTACGCCGATTTCTTCCGCAGCCAAGCGAAAGTTCAAGTGGCGTGCCGAGGCCTCAAAGGCGCGCATCGCATTGAGAGGTGGAAGAGCGGGCATAACTAGACTGTAGATTTTCTACAGCCTATGCGCAATAGAACTGATTGGTCAAAGTGAACGCTGCCAGCCATCTTTATACCAAACATCGCAAAGGAGCGTGAAGATGGAAAAAGTAGCTTTGATCACGGCAGGCGGCAGCGGTATGGGCGCGGATTCCGCGCGCAGATTGGCGGCGGATGGTTTCAAAGTCGGCATCCTGTCCTCGTCAGGCAAGGGTGAGGCGCTGGCGCATGAGTTGGGTGGCGTGGGCATCACGGGCTCGAACCAGTCGAATGATGACCTGCAGAAACTGGTCGATGCTGCAATGTCCCATTGGGGGCGGATCGATGTGCTGGTGAACTCAGCCGGGCACGGACCCCGCGCAGCGGTGCTGGAGCTGACCGATGAGGACTGGCACACCGGAATGGATGTCTATTTCATGAATGCCGTCCGACCGACCCGACTGGTGACCCCGATCATGCAAACGCAGGGCGGTGGATCGATCATCAACATCTCAACCTTTGCTGCGTTTGAACCGGACCCGGTTTTTCCTACCTCGGGCGTATTCCGCGCCGGGCTGGCGGCGTTTACCAAGCTGTTCTCGGACAAATACGCCGCCGACAACATCCGCATGAACAACGTCTTGCCCGGGTTCATCGACAGCCTTCCGGAAAAAGAAGAGTTCCGCACACGCATCCCGATGGGCCGCTACGGGCGCAGCTATGATGAGATCGCCTCGGTCGTGGCTATGCTCGCCTCCGAAGGCGGAGGCTACATAACCGGGCAGAACATCCGCGTCGATGGCGGCATCACCCGGTCTGTCTGAATTCAGAACCGCGCCTTAACAAAATGCGTCAGCGCCGCGCCGGTTTCGAAGAAAGCGCGGCGTAGGCCAGTCCAGTTTTCGCTATACTCAGCCACTGACGGAACCGGCAGCAAGGACGGATCGTCCTTGAGCAGACTTTTGGCCATCAAACGCCCGAACACGGTGCCCGGCCCGATCCCACGCCCCGAGAACCCATGCGCGGCTAACGCATTTGGACCGATCAGAGTGATTTTGGGAATATGATCCGAAGTCATGGCAATCCGCCCATGCCAGCCCTCAATCAACGGCTGATCCGCCAATTGCGGATAAAGTGCAGCCATTTTGCGCTTGATCCAGGATTTGTGTGCAAATCCTCCGGCGCTGTTTAGGTCGCCCATACCGCCAATGATAAACCGTCCTGCCTGGTCCAAACGGAAGGATGTCATGATCAGGCCGGTATCCCAGCATCCCTCTGCTTTAGGCAATATGCTGGCCCGCAGGTTATGGGACAGCGGCGCGGTGGCGTATTGGAAGTAGTAGACCGGCACATAGTCTGGTGCCGTATCAGCAATGCCCTGATGATAAGCGTTGGTCGCCTGAATAACCGATCTTGCGCGTACGGTTCCACCATCCCCCTGCAGCACCCAAACCCCGGCTTCCTGCCGCAAAGATCGAATCGGGCTTTGCGTATATATCTGCGCTCCCGCATTCTGTGCGGCGCGGGCCAGTCCCACCGCATAGCCCAGCGGCTGAATTGTACCCGCGCGGGGGTCAAACAATGCGCCGTGGACTGCCGGGCTGCCCGTCCGCTGGCGCGACGCATCAGGATCGAGCAATTCGACCGGCGCACCAGAAGCGCTCAGCTGTGCGTGGCGTGTACGCAAATCACCAAAGCCCGAGGCCGAATGAGCACAATGCAACGTGCCTTGCCGCTCAGGCTCGCAGTCAATCCCGTGCGCTTCAATCAACTCGAACACGTCTGACGGCGCGTTAGCCAGCAGATCGATCAACCGATCCCCCGCCATTTGCCCCAGATGCGACCGAATTTGATCGGGTGGCAGCCAAAGCCCTGCGTTGACGAGACCGACATTCCGCCCCGATCCACCATGGCCGATCTGATGCGCTTCGAGCAGGCACACCGAAGCCCCCGCTTTTGCTGCGGTCAAGGCCGCAGAACACCCGGTGTAACCACCGCCGATCACGGCAAGATCAACGCTTACGTCATCAGACAGCTTTTGCGTGTCGATACGCTCGCGACAGGTCTGCCGCCATAACGATTGATCATAGTCGCGCATGCCCGGGCCTCGCCAAAGTTTCGCCGATCATCAGGCTGGTCTCAGTTGGTTGCAAGGGCGCGCTGGTCAGCCCGCCCCATGGCGATGAGGAATGGATCCGCCTCCTGATGCGACTGGAATGACGCCTTGTCGGTCATGCCCCGCCAGCGCCCCAGTGTTAGTGACTGCGCCACCGCGCCGCTCAGCGTTGCACCTGGGCCGGTGACGATGAACAGATCGGGCGCGAACTCGCGTGCGGCCGTCTGGATCGCATGGGTGAAGTCATAGGTCTCGGTCACCTGATGGCCCAGCGTGTAGTCCCACAACTCACTCGTGTCAGTTGCGCCGGGCCACCAGATTTTGCCACGCCCGTCAATCATCGGGAACTTGGGCTGAGCAAAAAGATCAGAACTCAATTGCGCCCGACCTTCCGCCGCCACCGGGGCCTGCAGCGCCGTATGAAAGGCGGCGTGATTGGCCAGCCGCAATGGGAACCGATCCTGCACGGTGGGGTGTGCCGCCTCAAACGCCGTCAGACCCGCCTCATTGCCTGCCAATACCAGCATCCCGCCCAGATCGATGGAAAGCGCCAGAGTGTGATCGTGCAACGCATTGATCCTCGCCACCTCATCCAGCAATGCGGCTTTGCGGGCAGGATCATTCGCCCATGTCTCATCGACGAATGGGTAAACCAGTTGACCGCCGATCAGGTGCTTCTGCATCAGCGTGCCCATCGTATTGACCACGCGAAACCCGTTCCCAGGGGTCAATGCCCCTGCGGTGGCCAGCGCAATATACCAGCCCATCGAGTTACCAGTGACGGCGACGACTTCAATATCGTTGGCCAATGCCTGCGCATCGGCCAACGCGGCAGCATAGATCAGGGGTGAGGCCACATCGCCGCGCGAGTACTTCCCGACGCTAAAGCGATCAGCCCCATCCAAGGCAGTAATCGCATCCTGTCCGGTTCCGGCGCGAATGGCGTCGAAGCTGCGGAACAAGTCCATACGATCCGAATGATGTTGGTGCAGATAGCCCAGCTCAGGCTTGTTATAAGTGCCCCGGCCCGGGCAGATCACAGCGGCGGTGCGGGTCATGAGGCTGCTCCTGTCAAAGCCAGCGCTGCGGCAACGATACCGTCTTTCGAAGGAAGAGGTGCGGCATAGGCGGGGCCAGTTGCAATAAAGCAATCCTCGGCCACAACGCGGGCAGTTCGGGTAGAAGAACTTTGTTCGGCGAAGAAAGTCATCAGCGCTTCGGACTGACTGCCGGTCTTGCGGCATTCGTCGACGATCAAAACATGCGCGCATGTTTTGGTGGCTTCGCGCAAAGCCTCAACCGGCAGAGGAGCTAGCCAACGCATATCGATAATCCGGGTTTTCAGACCCGCCGCCTCAATTTCGGGCAGGGCCTGTTGCGACAGGTAATGCCCGTTGCCATAGGTCACGATGGCGAGATCGGTGCCGTCCCCCTGTACTCCCACATCGCCCAGCGCAATTTTCTGATCCCGCGCAGGATAGATGGTCATCCACCCGCCATCCTGCGCCGCATGCAGATCGCGCATCGGGTAGAGTGCGATCGGTTCAAGAAACACCACGACCCGCTGCTCTTCGCGCGCCAACCGCACGCATTCGCGCAGCATCAGTGCTGCATCGGCCCCGGTCGACGGGCAGGCGATGATGACACCAGGGATATCCCGCAAGACGGCCAGAGAGTTGTCGTTATGGAAATGTCCGCCAAAGCCCTTCTGATATCCGAGCCCAGCAATCCTCAGCACCATCGGGTTGGTGAACTGCCCGTTCGAGAAGAACGGCAGGGTTGCCGCCTCCCCCCTGATCTGATCCTCGGCATTGTGCAGATATGCCAGAAACTGGATCTCGGGGATCGGGATGAAACCGTTATGGCCCATACCGATCGCGAGACCCAGAATGGACTGTTCATCCAGCAGCGTATCAATCACGCGGTCCGGACCAAAGCGTTGCTGCAGCTTTTGTGTGACGCCATAGACGCCACCTTTGCGGCCCACATCTTCGCCCATGCAAACGATCTCGGCATGTTCCAACATCAGATCGGTCAGCGCCCAGTTGATCAGGCGGCTGAGCGGCTGCGGCTCATCCATCGCGCGCATATCTGCGCCAAAGGTCTTCGCACGCGCCTCAGCGCTCGGGCCGTTGGTCGCTTTACAAGGGCGCTTAGGCGGGATCAGGCTTGCCATCACTTCGGCCGCATTGGCCAGATGGGGACGGCTGGCAGCCTCTGTAGCCACACGATCCGTTCGGGTGCAGGTATCGCTGTAGATTTTTAACGCCTGATCCGGCGACAATGCACCCGCCTGATCCAGCAGTCGTACGGTGTGCAAAAGCGGATCATTGGCCTCATCCGCCTCAACCTCAGTTTTCGGCAGATAGGTCGTGGGCACATCCGCCCCGGCATGGCCATAAAGCCGCACGGTTCTGAGATGCAGGAAGGCCGGTTTCCTGCGCTTGCGGACATAATCTGCAGCCTCTTTCGCGACCGCATGGGTTTCATAAATGTCCAACCCATTGGCCTGAAAATACTTGATCCCCGGACGATGCTCCATCGACGCCTGAATCCAGCCCTTGGGCGTTTTGACCGAAATCCCGATCCCGTTGTCTTCACACACGAACAGCAGCGGCAGCGGCGTCGATTGCACACTGGTCCAGCCTGCCGTGTTGATCGCCCCCTGCGCGGTTGAGTGATTGGCCGAGGCATCCCCAAATGAACACATCGCAATCCCGTCTTCCGGCAACACGCGATGTTCGGGCGCATGTCGCCGGGCTGCCCCCAGCGCATAAGCCGCACCAACGGCTTTGGGCAAATGGCTGGCGATGGTCGAGGTCTGCGGCGGGATCATCAGCGCCCTTGATCCCAACACCTTGTGCCGCCCGCCCGAGGTCGGGTCCTCACTCGAGCACGCAAAGCTGAGCAGCATATCCCACGCGATCTGCTGACCGGGCACCTGTTCGGCACGCGCGATCTGAAACGCAGCATCCCGGTAATGCAGAAAGGCAATATCGCTTGGGCGCAATGCGTGCGCGACGGCGGCCATCCCTTCGTGGCCAGATGAGCCGATGGTGTAGAACCCCTGCCCCGCCTTCTGCATCGCCCGGCTGGTCCGATCCAGCGCGCGACTGAGAACTTGCGACCGGAAAAGCGAAACGGCTTCAGCATCGCCCAGACCGACGCGCGGCGGGGCTCCGTCGGGAAAATCACGATTTGCGACACGGGTCAGGAAATTCTCATGTACGATCTTTGCGCGGTCCATGTCTCTCGCTTTTGTCTTGTTGGTGTCATCGGCCTTGGGGAACCTCTGCGCGGGCGCGACCCGCTTGCTGATTTGTCCCGCGCTCCGACGTGAATTTCAAGATCGCGGATGGCGCGGCACCCTCTCGGCCACAAAGGTGATGTGGCGCACCAGTCATCGCTCTGGCGGCAGGAAAAAACCAGTGCTATTGCGTTCAATAGGTATGAGGAATTGTCATATGATTGCACCCCGCCGTTTCTTGCCTTCAATCTCGTCCTTGCTTGCGCTTGAAGCCGTAGACCGGCTGGGCAGCGCATCTGCTGCTGCGGCTGAGCTGTCCTTGACACAAAGCGCAATCAGTCGGCAGTTGAAGACGATGGAGGATCAGCTGGGCGTGCAATTGATCGAGCGTAGCCAGATGCGACTGCACCTGACGCCAGCAGCCAAAGACTATGTGCAAACCGCAAGGTCTGCTGTTCAGGATCTGGCGCAGGCCGCACTGAAACTCAAAGCCAATCCGGCGGGCGGGTCACTTGACCTGTCGATCCTTCCCGCGTTCGGCATGCACTGGCTGGCACCCCGCCTGCAGGATTTTGCGCGACGTCATCCCGAGGTTACTGTCAATCTGGGGACCCGCCTCAAACCGTTTGATTTTACGACTGAGCCATTTGATGCCGCGATCCATTTCGGTCAGCAGGATTGGGCGGGCGTTCAGTATCTGCCGATCATGCGGGAAGAAGTCCTGCCCGTCTGCGCCCCTGCCCTTACCGCCGTCAATTTCAATAGCTTGGATGCTCTCCGCGCCGCGCCACTGCTGCATCTGGAGTCGCGTCCGGATGCCTGGGAGCGCTGGTTTGAGATACAGGGCCAGCCCGTCACCGGCCTACGGGGAATGCTGTTCGATCAGTTTTCGACCATGATTCAGGCCACGATTCATGGGTTGGGCGTGGCTCTGTTGCCGTCATATCTGGTGCAGGATGATTTGCGCACCGGGCGGCTTGTCCAGGCATGGGACGGGCCGCGCGTGAGCCTTGGCAGCTATTATCTGGTCTGGCCGAATGACCGCTCGATGCCCGAGCCTCTACGGTCTTTCCAAGCCTGGATCAGTGAACAGATTGGGGCAGACGCCCACGCCTAACGCGGCCTTAGAACTTGCCGTTGTCATTTTTCCATTCGCTGCGTGGTGCAATGGACTCAACCGTATCCCAGTGTTCGACGATCTTGCCATCTGCAACGCGGTACAGATCATAAAATGCGCTGTGAGTGCCCTGATATTCACCTTCGCACACGGTCAGTACAAAATCCCCTTCCGCCAATACCCGATGCAGATGCTGATAGTTTAGGGCGTTCCTATCGGCCAATGCGGTCCTCAAGGCAGTCAAGTCATCCGAGAGCTGCGGGCTGTGTTCTACGTAAGCGGAAGTATTGATACAGGCCTCTATCTGGTCGAGATCCCCGGCAATCAACGCGGTTTCGACGAAGGCGCGAACAAAGGCCCGGTTTTCCTCGGTTTGCTCGACATCCCGAACTTCGGTCGGACCATCCACCATACTGTGATCCGAGCCGTTTGGCCCCATCCGTTTCTGGATATTGTCCCAATGCTCTACCGCTTGCCCGTCTTCGAACCGGAACACTTCGAAGCCGATATTCCGCCGTGAGAAATCATATTCCGTATGCGCGAAGACAAAATCGCCGTCTTCAAAGGCGCGTACGATATTCACGCGCGGTGAGGTCTGGGACAGCCGTTTGAACAGGGATGCAAGCCCTTCGCTGCCTTCATGGGTTTGCGGATTGTGCTGGATGTATCGTGCTTCATTTACCACCGAAACCGGACCCGGATCGCCCGTTTCGATGCTTTTGAGCAGGGCAGATATGCGATCTTTGTTGGACTTCTCCATACCGGGTTCCCTTCAGCTCTGACTACTCCGTGATCACAATGGCAGGCGACGTGTCAGGCATCAACGCCAGCAACAGCCAAACCCAGCGCGGCCTTCGGCCTTGCGTCCTGCGGACGGCAGGGGGCCAGGCAGGCGCGGGCTGCGTCCGCGCCTGCCTGGCCCAACGGGAGGAGACGTTCCGTAAGGAATGTGGACGACGGGCGGGAGTGTTTTGGTTCAGACGTCCAGCGAACGGGCGATGAGCTCTTTCATGACTTCATTCGTCCCGCCATAGATCATTTGGACCCGCGCATCCGCATAGAGCCGCGCGATTGGGTATTCCATCATGAACCCATAGCCGCCGAACAGTTGCAGGCATTCGTGCATCACTTCGTTCTGCACCTCAGAGCCCCAGTATTTCACCATCGAGGCCGTCGCAGCATCCAATTCACCGGCCTCCAGTTTACCAATGCAGTCATTGACGAAACTGCGCAGCACCTCGGCCTTGGTTTTACACTCGGCCAACTTGAAACGGGTGTTCTGGAAATCCATCACCCGCTGTCCGAACGCCTTGCGCTCCTGCACGTATTCCACCGTCTGCGATATGGCGAAATCGATCGCGCCCAGCGCCATGATCCCGATGGTCAGCCGCTCCCACGGCAACTGCTTCATTAGTTGATAGAACCCCTGCCCCTCTTCCGGGCCCAGCAGGTTGGTCATTGGCACCTTTACGTCTTCAAAGAACAGCTCAGCCGTATCGTTGCCCTTCATTCCCAGTTTCTTGAGGTTCCGCCCCCTCCGGAATCCATCAGCCCCGTCGGTTTCGACCACAATCAGAGAGACACCCTTCGCCCCTAACGACTTGTCAGTTTTGGCAGCCACGATAACCAGATCAGCCGATTGCCCGTTGGTAATAAATATCTTGGACCCGTTGAGCCGATAAGAATTGCCATCCTTCTCAGCGGTCGTCTTCACCGCTTGCACATCCGATCCCGTGCCCGGTTCGGTCATGGCCAGCGCGCCGATCATCTCACCCGAGGCCAGTTTCGGCAGCCACTTCTGTTTCTGATCCTCACTGCCATAAGCGGTGATGTAGTGGGTCACGATAGACTGGATGCCATATCCCCATCCTGCGTCCCCGCGCGCAGTCTGCTCATACAAAGTAACGGAATCGAAACCCATCCCGCCGCCGACGCCACCATATTCCTCAGCAATCGAACCGGCCATCAGACCCGTCTCTCCCGCCTGCAACCAAAAGGTACGATCAACCGCCCCGTTCTCGGCCCATTTCTCGGTATTGGGTACCAAGGCATCATCCATGAACCGGCCCGCAATTTCAGCAAACATTCGGTGTTCGTCAGTAACCCAGGCGGCGGTGCTGGTAAAAAGCGACATCAAATAGCTCTCCAGATCAGGTGTTTGCCCAAAACTAGCCGGGTGTGTGATTCCTTCCAATCCATGTGACGTGGCGTCCAGGACAGATACTACGCAACGTCCTTGGCACCGTTGCCGAATTTGGGGCCAAACGTTCACATCTGTGTTCCCACGCCTGACAGAGCAGGCCATCATCGACCATATTGCGCATACGCCCCGGACGACCCAGGAGACAGCATAATGCCCCGCGCCTTTTCTGAACTGACCTTCACACCTGCCGTTCGCGCCCATCAAGAACGCATGGGATCCGCCGTGACCTATGCGAAATTCCTGAGCCGAGGACCAAAACAGGGCCATCAAATCGGACCGACCGAACAGGCGTTCATTCGCGCCCGCGATGGGTTCTATCAGGCCACCGTCTCCGAAACCGGCTGGCCTTATGTGCAGTTTCGCGGTGGGCCGATAGGGTTTCTGAAAGTGCTGGACCCGCACACCATCGGCTATGCGGACCTGTCTGGTAACAAACAATATATCTCGCGCGGCAACCTGGATGGAAACGACCATGTGGCGTTGATCTTGATGGATTACGCGAACCAGCGCCGTCTCAAGATTCTTGGGCGGATGACATTCAAGGAAGGTGCCGCGGCAGCAACTGATCTTTACACCAAAGGCTCCGAGACCGAGGCAGAACGGGCCGCGATCATCAAAGTTGAAGCGCTTGACTGGAATTGCCCCCGCCACATCACGCCGCGCTTTACCGAGGCCGAGCTTCGGCCACATCTGAATGATCTGGGTCAGCAACTGGCTGTTCTGCAATCAGAAAACCAGCGTTTACAGAGGGAATTGGCTGAGCTCAAAGCTGCGGCCGTTTTTCGAAGATGAAATCCGCGCCGGTTCAGATGTGAAACGAATGGCGCGCGATCGCTATGGATCTGAGCGGCAAATTGTGACGCAGGGTTGCCCTTTGGTCCAAGCTTTGCTTTGTCCTTTCTAAACATCACGACCTGCCGTCCGCTTGAGGCAGGAGCGGATAACAGAGAGGATCATCACATGGCAAAAGTTGCGTTCCTTGGCCTAGGCGTCATGGGCTACCCGATGGCCGGGCATCTTCAGGCTGCCGGCCACGAAGTCACCGTCTACAACCGCACCGCATCCAAGGCCGAGGCTTGGGTCGCCCAGCATGGCGGCGCGATGGCCCTGACACCGCGGCAAGCCGCGGAAGGGGCAGAGTTCGTGATGGCCTGCGTTGGCAATGACGACGATCTGCGTATGGTTTGCACAGGTGAAGATGGCGCCTTTCACGGAATGGCCAAGGGTGCGGTATTTGTTGATCACACCACCGTCTCGGCCAAGGTCACGCGCGAGTTGTACGAGGCTGGCAAGACACAGGGGGTTGCTTTTGTGGACGCCCCGATCTCGGGCGGTCAGGCGGGAGCCGAAAATGGTGTGCTATCGATCATGTGCGGCGGTGACATGGACGCTTATCGTGCTGCTGAGCCGGTGATGCAGGTCTATTCCAAAATCTGCCGCCGCATTGGAGACAGCGGCGCGGGTCAAATGACCAAAATGTGCAACCAGATCGCGATTGCAGGGCTGGTGCAGGGCCTGAGCGAAGCATTACATTTTGCCGAAAAGGCTGGGCTGGATGGTCGGGCTGTGGTCGAGGTGATTAGCCAAGGCGCGGCAGGCAGCTGGCAGATGGCGAACCGGTATGAGACCATGCTGGATGACCATTTTGAGCATGGCTTTGCAGTCGACTGGATGCGCAAGGATCTGGGAATCTGTCTGGATACCGCCAATGAGACCGGGGCTTCACTACCAGTGACGGCGCTGGTCGACCAGTTCTACAAAGACGTGCAGAAACTTGGCGGGGGCCGGTGGGATACGTCCTCGTTGTTCAAACGGTTGCGAGCACTGGACTGAGCAAAGGGGGGGGGGCTGTCTGCCCCATCGCGCCAGGGCGCGACTCCGCCCGAAGATATTTTTGGCCAGATGAAGAGGATCACCGTGGCAGTTGCAAGAGATAGCGCATGAGCGACTTGAACACTTTCTGGGCTGGTCGCCTGCGTGAACACTGGGGTTTGGACGCCCGTCTGACGCGTCTGGATGGGGAGTACGACCTCAACTTTCTGGTCAAAGCCACCAACGGGCAGGATTATGTGCTCAAGGTGATGCGCGCGGGGTGCGATGCGGCATTGGTCGATCTGCAGGTCAAGGCGCTGGGACATCTCAGCGCAGCAGCGCCCGGATTGCCCTTTCCTGCCGTTTATCCCGATTTGAACGGGATGATGTTGCCTGAGATTGCCGACGCGCATGGGCAACCGCGACAGGTCTGGCTGCAGGAACGACTGCCGGGGGCATGCTATGCAAGCAGCGCGCCCAAGACCGAAGACCTGATACTAAAACTGGGCCGTATTCTGGGCGCAACCGACCGGGCGCTGGAGGGGTTCACCCACGAGGGCTTGCATCGCGCGGATTTCAAATGGGATTTGACGCGGGCGAGTTGGATCGTCGACCAACTAGAGGCCATCTCTGATCCGGCAAGACGCGCGCGCGTTCAACAAATCGCTGAGGATTTTGAGGCAATCTCTGATCAACTGGGTGCATTGCCAAAGCAGGCGATTCACAATGATGCCAATGATTACAATATCCTTGTCGAAGGCAATCTGGGCGAACGACGCAGCATCTCGGGTCTGATCGATCTTGGCGACATGTGCGCGGCGCCGCGCGTTTGCGATCTGGCTATTGCCGGGGCCTATGTCGTTCTGGACCACCCTAAACCCGAGCGCGCATTGGCTGCGCTGGTACGCGGGTATCACGCCGCCAATCGGTTACGCCCGGATGAGATCGACCTGATCTGGCCTTTGTTGCAAGCACGGTTGGCGGTGTCCGTGGTGAATTCGACGCTGATGGCGATTGAGAACCCGGATGATCCGTATGTCACGATCAGCCAGGCCCCAGCGTGGCGATTGATTGAAAATGAGGCAATCAATGGCGCACTCATGCCCGCCCGATTGCGCGCAGCGTGTGGCTTGCCGGTTGTGAACGGAGCCGAGCGCATTCACGCCTACCTGTCCGGCCATCGCGGACAATTCGCGCAGATGTTCGGGCAGAATCTGAGCGACGCACCGATGGGCTCACTGTCGGTGGAAAACTCAACCTGGCCTCAAAACCCGTTCCACATGCCGCTGGACGAGGCGGCGCGGGTTGGTGAGGAGTTTGGGGATGGTCCCTGGCTTGGGTATTACAGCGAGCCACGCCTGATCTATGCTGAGCCGGGGTTTCGCAAGGGACCGTGGAAAGCGTCGGATCGGCGCACAGTGCATCTGGCCGTGGATGTGTTTGCACCCGCCGGAACAGTGCTGCATGCACCTCTCAGCGGTCGGGTCGAAGCGGTTGAAAACAGGGACGCGCATCTCGACTATGGCGGGGTTGTGATCCTGCACCACGAAACGCCCGAAGGGGATGCATTCTACACGCTTTATGGCCATCTGGACCCTGAGGTGAGTGAGCGTTTGAAACCAGGTGACCCGGTGGCTCAGGGTGCAGCTTTTGCCCGTCTGGGCGATGCCAGTCAGAATGGCGGATGGGCCCCGCATGTGCATTTCCAACTGGCGCTGACGACCGACGGTATGCAGGCCGACTGGCCGGGCGTAGCGGATCCTGATGAGCTCGAGCTTTGGCACGCGGTCTGCCCCAACCCTGCAGCACTGTTGAACTTGCCTGATGAAAAGGTTTTCTATCGACCAACCGACAAGCAGGCGATCCTACAGGACAGGCGCGAACACTTCGGCGGCAATCTCAGCCTGACATACGACGACCCGGTCATGCTGGTGCGTGGCTGGAGGCATCACCTGTTCGATGAATGGGGGCGACCCTATCTGGATGCCTACAACAACGTTCCGCATGTAGGCCATGCGCATCCGCGTATTCAGGCGGTTGCAGCGGATCAGCTGAAGCGCATGAATTCGAACACACGCTATCTGCACCCGGCGCAAACCGCTTTTGCCGACAAGGTATTGTCGAAACTGCCGGATCACCTTGAAGTCTGTTTCTTCGTCAACTCAGGGACAGAGGCCAACGAATTGGCTCTGCGTCTGGCGCGCGCGCACACCGGGGCAAAAGGGATCGTGACGCCCGATCACGGCTATCACGGCAACACAAACGCTGCGGTGGCGATCTCGGCCTACAAATTCAACAAACCTGGCGGTATTGGGCAGGCAGATTGGGTGGAACTGATTGAGGTCGCGGATGACTACCGCGGCTCGTTCCGGCGTGATGACCCCGAGCGCGCACGGAAGTTTGCTGACCTGATTGATCCGGCGATTTCGGCATTACAGGCAAAAGGGCAAGGCCTAGCTGGGTTCATCGCTGAAACATTCCCCTCGGTCGGGGGACAGATCATTCCACCAAAAGGCTATCTGTCTGCGGTCTATGAAAAAATCCGCGCCGCCGGAGGGGTCTGCATTGCCGATGAAGTTCAGACCGGCCTCGGGCGCCTGGGCGACTATTACTTCGGCTTTGAACATCAGGGCGCGCTGCCTGATATAGTGGTAATGGGGAAGCCCATCGGCAACGGCCACCCGCTGGGTGTGCTGGTCACTACCAAAGAGATCGCCGAAAGCTTCGACAACGGGATCGAGTTTTTCTCGACCTTCGGCGGCTCAACCCTGTCCTGCAGAATCGGGAAAGAGGTGTTGGACATCGTCGATGATGAAGGCTTGCAAGAGAACGCCCGTGTGATGGGGGCTCACCTGCTGGATGGCCTCAAACAGATCGAAGCTGACTTTGGCTGTGTCGGCGATGTGCGCGGTATCGGCCTCTTCTTGGGTGTGGAACTGATTAACCCGGATGGCTCGGAAAGCGGTGAGATTTGCAGCTACGTCAAGAATCGGATGCGCGATCATCGCATTCTGATCGGTAGCGAGGGACCCAAGGACAATATCCTGAAAATCCGGCCACCGCTAACCATCGAAGCAGAGGACGTCGACATGATTCTTTGGACGCTGCGGGAGGTTCTTGGCGAAGTGGGTGACTACAGCCCTGCCCCCATGTGCGATCACGATCATCATCATGCGGGCTGCGGCTGCTGCTAAGAAACACAAAACCCCAGCGAAATTGCTGGGGTTTTGTCGCCGTCGATCAGTGGAGCACTGAATGTGGGGGGTGGTGCCCGGTCGTCGGCAAAGGGATCGAAACGGTCATCCGGCGTAACGCCAAGCCCAGTTCCTCGGACAACGAGGCCAGTGCCGGGGCGAAATCGGGCCGTACGATCAGCGAGGCCATCATCATTGCATCTTCACGCGCCCCTTCAGAGGCGGCACCGATCATCTGGGCAAAACAATTCTCATCTGCGCCCAGACATGCACATCCCAGCCCATGACGCACCAGCGGACGGCGACCGTGATGTGCACAAAGTGAACACAGCCGGTCCAGCGTCAGCATCGTGGCGCGTCCCTGATCTGCACCCAGCGCGATGTCAAAATCGCTTGCGGCATTTGCCCGGCCTTCGACCCCATCACCCCAAAGCCGCAGATACATGACGGCTCCGGCCTCAATGGGGTTCAGGTCAGCCAGACGGCCAACAGCCGCCCCGCCACGCGAAGAAGGTGCGCTCATTTTGTCAGGATCAGTTTGCCTGCGCGGGTGATACGCAGTGTATAAAGCTGATCGCCCAGCTCGATATGGGCCAAATTGCCGCCATTGGTGAGGTCTTCCGCCTTGTGGGCCGGAAGCATCGAAACAGCGTAGCTAAGGGTCGAGGAAGGGGTTTGCGCGTTCATTGGGGCATCTCCAGAGCATCTGTGGCACTTGGCCTTGTCTGTCTTCGTTTCGCTTGATCTGGCTGACCCTGTTTTGGGCTGGCTATCTGTTCGTGTGATTAATCTGATAAAAATAGTAAGGTTTGTCAAGCTGCTGTTTTTTCAATCGCTCCCACGGGTCTCTATTGCGCCGTCGCACAGCACGACCTAGGCATTGGACATCAACAAACAAAGGCGGATTCGCAGATGGCAGCAGTTGTCGTATTTGATCTGGATGGCACCCTGATAGACAGCCTTGCCGACCTTGCAGCTGCGGTAAACCGAATGCTGCACGATCAGGGGCACCCCGCCTTGCCTCAGGATACGATCCGGGGATTCGTCGGGAACGGACTACCCAAGCTGGTCGAGCGCGCGATGACGCATTGCGGGCTGGAGCCAACGCTTCACAAGGACCTGACACAGCTTACCCTGAAGCACTACAATGCAGGCGCCTGCGATCAGACCGTAGTTTATCCCGGCGTGATCCAGGCGCTGGATGAGCTTCGCGATATGGGCTGTGCGCTTGGGGTCTGCACCAACAAACCCGAAGCCCCTGCCCGGCATGTGCTGGGCGAACTTGGCCTGCTACCCTATTTCAACACGGTCTTTGGTGGAGACACGCTGGATATACGCAAACCCGATCCAGAGCACTTGCACGCCTGTTTCAAGACCCTTCAAGCCGCAGGCCCACTGATCTTCGTTGGCGACAGTGAGGTTGATGCCGAAACTGCGCAACGGGCTCAGGTCCCGTTTTTGCTGTTTGAACAGGGATATCGAAAGTCGCCGGTTTCGGACATGCCGCACACGCTCAGCTATGATAACAGTACCGCACTGCCTGCACTTGTTCGGAAAATCCTGACGCAGGCATAGACCCCAAAAAAGGTCGAGGGGCCGGCCAAGGGGGTAAGAAGCCAGCCCCTCATCGGGGGAAATTAGTGAAAGTGGATTGGGCGCACTGGCCCGGTAGTTAATGAAAAGTTAACGCACCTGCGCGGATCGCGAAATTGGGGGATTCCCGTAGTGCTGCGATTTTTTTCCCAATCCCCCAATTTATTTAGCGCGCAGAAGCCTAAAAACTGGGATTTATACGGCTTTCTCAGCCGCGGCACGCGCGATAACCAGTTCCTCGTTCGTCGGAATGACCATCAGTTTAACACGTGACAGGTCGGTCGAGATGACGCGCAGATTGTCCGCGTTTGCATCGTGGTCCAGTTCAAGACCCAACCACCCCATGTCAGTGCAGATACGATCGCGGATATAGGTCGAGTTCTCACCGATCCCGCCGGTAAACACGACGGCGTCCAGACCTCCCAACACAGCGGCCAAAGCGCCCAGCTCACGGCGTATCCGGAACGTGTAGTAGTTGATGGCATTGCGTGCACCCGGCGTATTCGACGCCTCAAGCGTACGCATATCATTGGTCATCCCGGAAAGGCCAAGCAGCCCGGATTTACGGTACAGAAGGTCCGAGATCTCATCCGCATTCATGCCTTGCTGATCCATCAGATACAGCACAACGCCCGGATCCAGCTGGCCACAACGCGTTCCCATCGGCAAACCATCCATGGCCGAGAACCCCATGCTTGAACCGACCGACCGACCTCCGATCATGGCGCACATTGAGGCACCGTTGCCAAGATGCGCCACAACCACCCGTCCACCATGTATCAGCGGAGCAGTCTTGGCCAGATGGTCCGAGATGTAATCATAGCTCAGACCGTGGAAGCCATAGCGGCGAACGCCCATATCGTAATACTCGGTCGGCAATGCGAAGGTGTCATTGACCCAAGGGTGGTGGCGGTGAAAAGCGGTATCGAAACAGGCAACCTGCTTGGCATTGGGGAACCTGTCCATCGCAGTACGTGCGCCCTGCAGATTGTAAGGTTGGTGCAGAGGCGCAAAAGGCTCGAGTTTTTCCAGCATCTGCAAGCTTTCGGGGGTCAGCAGAATGGGCCTGTCATTATCCGGGCCGCCATGCACGATGCGGTGTCCAACCGCGGTCACGCCCGCCGACGGGAACTGCCGTTCCAGCAAATCCAAAATATAGTCCAAGGCGCTGGCCTGATCGCACAGCGCTTCAGAAGCGGTATCGGCAAGCACGCGGCCATCCGTGGTCTCTGCTTTGATGCGCGCCGCGCGGCTGCCGATGCGTTCCACCTCTCCCGAACAGACAAGGATCGGATCTGCTTCGCCCGCGGAGAACAACCCAAACTTCAGCGAGGACGAGCCTGAATTCAGTGTGATGATATGGTCCATCAGATCTTACCCGACATCCGCGCCGCATGCAGGGCCGCGACGGCACAGGAAACCAGCCGCGCCTTTTCGCCATCTGCGCGACTGGTCAGAATAATCGGTACGCGCGCGCCCAGCACCACCCCGGCAGCCTCGGCGTGCGCGATATACGTCAGTTGCTTGGCTAGCATGTTGCCTGCGTCCAGATTGGGTACGACAAGAATGTCTGCCCGTCCGGCCACCTCGGACACGATCCCTTTGGTGCGCGCCGCGGCCAGGCTGACCGCGTTGTCCATGGCAAGCGGCCCATCGACCAAGCCACCCCTGATCTGTCCCCGCTCGGCCATCTTCGACAGCAATGCGGCATCAATCGACGACCGGATTGCTGGATTCACCGTCTCGACCGCCGACAGAACACCCACTTTCGGAGCGCCAATTCCGATTGAGATTGCCAGATCGATCGCGTTCTGCGTGATGTCGATCTTGGTTTCCAGATCCGGCTCGATATTGATGGCCGCATCGGTCACCAGCAAGGGATGCGGCTGGCCGGGTATATCCATGACGAAGACATGCGTAAATCGGCGCCCTGCGCGAAGTCCACGATCCCGCCGCAACGCCGCCCGTAGCAGTTCGTCCGTATGAAGATGCCCCTTCATCAATGCTTCAGCATGTCCTTCGACAACCAGATCAACCGCTTTGTTGGCGGCGTCCAGATGGTCCTTAACAGGAACGATCTCAACGTCACCCAAGGGCAACTCAATCTCACGCGCTGCTGCAGCAATCTTGTCGGGGTCACCTATCAGGACCGGCTTGATGATGGTTTCACGCGCCGCCGATAAGGCCCCCCCCAGCGAGTTGGGCTCTTCTGGGGCGACAACTGCCGTGGGGATCGGAGGCAGCGGGCGCGAGCGATCGAGCAGTGCATCAAAATGCCGGTGCCGCTCGACGACCAGACCAGGCACTTCAATCTCATTGAATGACAGTTCTTTCTCCGGAGCGATCACGACCGCGATGCCGGACACGATCAGCGCCTCATCACTAGGGCGCATCACCTGAGTTTCCAGAACTACCTCGCGGTTATCGCGTTTTTCGATCACCGTAACTATGGCCAGCAGTTCTTCGCCCGCATATGCCCGGGCGCTAAAATCCAAGCTTTGCGACTTATACAGCGTACCCGCGCCCGGCAGGATATTCCCCAAAACGGCCGAGATCAGAGCCCCAAGAAACATCTCGGGCGCGATCGCCTCGTTTACGTTATCACCGTCCCCATCTTCGTCGGCCAGGTTCAAAGGGTTATGGTTGCCGGAATTCGATGCGAAAACATAAAAATCATCCTCTGTGCAGAACCGGGTCAACTCGGCGGTGTCACCGATCTGAAGCTGATCAAAGGGCTTGTTGTGATACTGCATTGAAACTCTCGGCGGCTGTTTTGCACCGATCATTATGAGATTTCAGGTAAATTTCCAATGACGTTCGATGGGTTTCTAGGGCTCAAAGCCATCTGGCACACCGAACAGTGGCGCATCCAGTGTGGTCCCGGTCAATGCACCCATGAACGCCACCAGATCTGCGACCTGGGCATCGGTCAGTTCCAGCGGTTCGATGTCAATTTTCTGGCGATGACGCTCCATCTCGAACCGGTCCTGCCAGACGATGAAATCAACATTCTCAAGCCACGGCACGTTGGGCAGCCCGGCCAAATCAGGGGTCCAGGCAGCGAGGCTCTGAGATGGGTTCAAGTGGTGGCGAATAATGCCTTCCAGATCGGGAAAGGCACCGTTGTGACCATAGGGCGCCGTCTCTGTCACATTGCGCAGCATCGGTGTGCGGAAACGATAGGCGTCCTCAAGACGGTTGCTTTCACCCATATGACCCACGTCGCGGGCATAGGGGTCCCATTGGCGGGTCTTGCCCGGTCCAAATGGCGGCAAGCTCAGCGCGTGGAATTTTTGATCCGATAGCAACGGGCCGGAATGGCAGTTTGCGCAACCTGCCTCACCATAGAACAAGGTCATACCATCGTATTGCTCTGGCGTCAGAGCGGCATGGTCTCCGGCCAGATATTGATCAAACGGGCTGTTGGTGCTGCGCCACTCCAGTGCCATGAATGCGGCCAGCGCGTTGGTGATCTGAGTTATCGTGATGTCCTCGGTCGTGTCGATGTCATCGAACGCCTTGACCATGGCGGGCCCATAGCGCGGATCGGTGCGTACCCGTTTGGCGAGGATCGGCCAGCCCTTGTCGATGCGGTCATGCACCGCGCCGGTGACCTGATTTTCGGCCACATTCCCGGCCATTTCAAACTGCGAAGTCAGCGGGAAAAGCGCCTGCGCGGCCAGCAGCGAATTCAAGCCGTCCGGCAACCACTCCTGCGCGGGTGAGTTGAAACCGTTACCGTAGACGTCAGAGATACTCAGACGGCCATCATGGAAAACCGTGTGAAGTTCCTTTGCACCAAGGTTCCAAAGCCCCGGCGAATTGCGGGGAATTCGCTTGCGGATTTTGTCCGTTCCGATGCCCGGCGTCCGGTCTGGCCCCAAGCCCATCCCGCCTTCTCCGATGCCAAGCGACAAGCCGTCCGAGGTGCCGAAATCCGGGTGATGGCAATGGGCGCAGCTTATGTTCCGGTTTCCCGATAAAATGGGATCGTAAAACAGTTGATGACCGATAGCGGCCTGTTCCATATCAAAGGGGATGAAATCGTCATCCGTCAGCGGGCGTGGCAGATCCTGAGCAGCCACAGTCCCTGCCAAAAGGAAAGAAATCCCATGCGCCAGTTTGTATTTGCCCTTTGCCTTCTCGCGACCCAAGCGCTGGCTGAACTGGAACAAGCACGCGATCTGATGGAGGCTGGAGAGTTTGAGGCTGCGCGCGAAGAGTTGATGCCAGCAGCGCGATCCGGCAATGCCGAAGCCGAGGAGTTGATCGGTGTGATGTACGGGTTGGGACTTGGAGTCGAACAGGACTATGAACGCGCGTTTGAATGGTACTTGCGCGCCTCGATGAAAGGTCATCCCGGAGCGCAATCTGGTATCGGTTGGTACTACGAGTTGGGTCTGGGCATGCCCGCGCCTGATCTGGTTCGAGCGTACATGTGGTATACGCTCAGCGCCATCGGCGGCGACCCCGATGCGGCGATCAGCCTTGAAGAAGTGGTCAAAAAAATGTCGCCGGAGCAGATCGAGAAGGCGCATGTTCTGGTCAACGACTACAAAGGGTGGATGTACCCGTTTCGGTGAGGGCCGGTCCCCAGAGCCCGGCCCAGCAATTCAGTTCAGATCCGCATCACGTGAGGCATTAACATCCGCCTCGGCTGCTGCCACAGCGTCAGTCAACGCTACAAAGATCTCATCACCACGTGCCACATTGGACTGGAACCAGTCATAGACCGGGGTTGCGGCTTCTTTGAACGCAGCTTTCTGGTCGGGTGTAAGGACATAAAGGTCACCACCGCCGGCAACGAAATCCTCATACGCCTGGATCGACTTGCGCTTGGGTGAGGCAAAGGTCGCCTGCTGCAGCGCATAAAACCCGTCGACTACCACGCGGCGCATATCTTCTGGCATCTCCTGGAACTTGGCGTTGTTCATCCACCACAGCGCACCCATGTAGGCATGCCCATCCAGCGTGACATATTGCAGGCCTGCATCAGGGAACTTCATACCCATGATGTCAGTGATGCCGTTTTTCGAGCCCTCAACCACGCCGGTCTGGAAGCTGGTGAACAGTTCTGGCCACGGGATCGGGGTCGGTGATGCACCCAGTGCTTTGACCAGCTCCTGCGGCAGGTCGGCAACCACGGTGCGGATTTTCAGACCTTCCATGTCAGCCGGCTCGGCGACACGGCGTTGTGTATTGGCGAAGTTGCGCCAGCCACCTGTATTGCCGATTGTCATCAGACGGATCGCACCGCCGGAATCCTCCAGCGCCATGTCGCGCATCTGCCGGGTGAAATCACCAGATAGGACATGTTCGGCAATGCGGTCATCGGCCATCAGGTAAGGCAGGTCCAGAACCTGCACGTAAGGGAAGATGCCCGAGGCCCCTCCAGAGGTTGAGATGTAGATGTCGATCGTACCGTCTGCCACGCCCTGCAGACACTCAGCACCGTTCGAGCAGAGCTGCGTACCGATGAACAGCTCAACCTCAATGGCTCCGTTCGAGGCCGCCTCAACGTAGTTCTTGAAAACGACCAGACCGTCATAGTCTTCGTCGTTTTCATTCGAGTTTGCTGTGGCGCGTAGCGTGTAGTCGGCGGCTGCCGCGGCAATCGCAGACGCGGCCACTAGCGACGTGGCCACCGCTGCGGTTTTGATAAATCTTCTGAGCATGCGTTTCCTCCCTGTGATACTCAGTTCAGTTTGCAAATCCCGTTATCCTCGGGATCGTCATGGATAGTGCGGGGATGTATGTGATCAAGAAGATCACGATGATTTCGACCGCCAGAAACGGCAGGATTGCCTTGGCGATGGTTTCAACCCGTTCCCGAGACACGGCGGCGGCTACGAACAGCACCAGCCCCATGGGCGGGGTGGCCAGACCGACAGTCAGGTTGACGCTCATGATAATGGCAAAATGGATCGGGTCTACACCGAGGCTGGTGAAGATCGGACCGAGGATCGGGCCAAGGATGATAATAGCGGGGCCTGCATCCAGGAACATTCCGACGATGAACAGCAGCAGGTTGATCAGGAACAGCAGGATCAGCGGGTTTTCCGACAGGCTGAGGATTAGCGAGGCCAGCTGCTCCGGCGCATGGCTAAGACTAACGACCGTCTTGAAGGCCATTGCCGCCCCGACCAACAACAGGACGACAGCTGAGGTCATGCCTGCGTTGCTGAGCACTTCGGGGACTTCTTTCCACGTCAATGTGCGCAGGACGAAGAAACCGATGATGAAGGCATACCCTACGGCGACAGCGGCAGCCTCGGTCGGGGTAAAGATGCCACCCAGTATTCCGCCCAGGATGATCACAGGGGTCATCAGTGGGAAGAACGCCTTTAGGCTGGCCTGACGGCGTTCCGGCCAAGTGTATTTACGGCTGGCGACCGGGAAGTCGTAGCGATCCGCCATCAGCTTGATCATGAGCATCAAACCGACACCGACCATGACCCCAGGCACGATGCCAGCGAGAAAGAGCGCAGCCACACTTTCACCCATGACATAGGCATAGATGATCATGATGCCCGAGGGCGGGATGATCGGCCCGATCACCGAACTGGCTGCCGTGATCGCGGCGGCAAATTTGCGGGTATAGCCTTGCTTCTCCATCGCCGGGATCAGCATTGACCCAAGCGCCGAAGTATCAGCGACAGCGGACCCTGAAAGGCCCGCGAACAGGATCGAGCTGAGGACGTTCACATGCGCAAGGCCGCCCCGCAGGTGGCCCATCAGGGCCTGGCTGAACTCCACAAGTCGGATGGTAATGCCGCCCCGGTTCATCAGTTCTCCGGCCAGCATGAAGAAAGGGATCGCCATCAGCGGGAAGCTATCCATACCGTTATAGACATTGCGATAGAGCAGCGTAATGTCGTTGGTCTGACCGCTAAGCCATAGCAGAATGCCGGGCGCTGCCAGCAGTGCGAAAAAGACCGGCAGGCCGATCAGCAGGAAAATCAGGAAGGTGGGCAGGAACCAAATCAGCATTTATTCAGCCCCCACCGCAGCTTCGGGAATTTCAGGCAAAAGATGTGCTCCGCCCAACATGGTTACTATCGACCGCAAGATCAGTTCGATATTGACCGAGATCAGCAAGATGATCCCAACCAGCAGCGAGGCCATCATCCAACTGCGCGGAATACGGTACCATTCATCGAACCCGAAAGAGGTAGGCAGGTACAACGCCGCAGTGGCGAACCGGCCACCAAAGCCAGTAACCTCAGACCAGCCGATATTGACCGCAACCAGCAGCACGGCCAGCGAGATCAGCAGCAGGAACAAATTGAGCGATTGACCAAGCACGCGCGGCAGGAAGCGCGCAAGCATATCGATGGCGACGAACCCTCCGCGACGGAAAGCTGTGGGGGCCATCAGGCCCGTCATCCAGAGCATGCAGAACCGGGCAGCCTCATCCGGCCATGGCAGGGCGTTACCCAAGACATATCGGAAGAACACCTGAATCAGGATCGCGATAACCATAACTGCAATCGCAACAACACCGACCGCGCGGCCCAGACGCAGCACGGTTTCGTTCACGAATGCAATCGGCGTCAACACCGATGCCAGTCCGCCCATGCGGATCCTCCCACTGTCAGCTGCGGGTTTGACCCGCAGTCTTCATATCGCGCTTAGCTCTGCGCGAATTGGCCGAGTTTTCCGGCAAAGAACGTCAGCGCGTCTCCATCCGCCATGCTGACTTTCAGAACTTTGCCCACCACGATCACATGATCGCCTGCATCGTGATAAGCGTGCTGCTCGCATTCGAACCGGGCAAGACTACCCGGCAACAACGGGGTGCCGTTTTCACAACGGTCATGTTCGATATCACGCAGCGCATGGGCGTCTTTTGAACAGCCAAAGCACAGCTCGGCCTGTTCAGCAGACAGAACATGCACACTGAAATGACGCGCCGCGTGAAAATAACGAAACCTGCGCGAATTGCGGTCGCCCGCCCACATCACCAGCGGCGGATCCAGCGACAGGGACGAAAAGCTGTTGGCGGTAATGCAGATTGGTCCATCCTCACTGTCGCAGGTCACGACAGTAACTCCGGTGGCAAAACGGCCAAAAGCATCGCGCAGGGTTCGCGTGTCGTCCTTATGCGGGACGAATGTGTGGTTCATATCGCGCGAGATTGCGTTCATCATGGCACCTCATGCCCCAGCGCCGCCTCATACAGGCGGTACCAGCTTTCACGATCCAGCTTGACCTTCAACGCATCCGAGGCGCGTTTGATACGGCCCAGATTATTTGTGCCCAGAACAGGCAGTATGCTTGCTGGATGCGCGAGCAGGAAGGCAACGGCCACAGCGGCGCGATCCACCCCGAATTCTGCGGCGATCTCATCCGCTACAACGCCGACCGGTGGATTCCCGGCCATCAAAAGGCCTCCACCCAGTGGAGACCACGCCATAAGCGGGTGACCATGCTGTTGATGGAACGCCAGATCACCGTTGGTGAACGGGCTGATCTCGCCCAGAGATATCTCGACCTGATTGGTGACCAATTGGGTTTTCATCGCCGACTGCAGCAAAGACCAGTCCCAAGGGCGGAAGTTGGACACACCAACCGCGCCGACCTTGCCACTGGCAACCACCTCATCCAGCGCCGCACCGGTTTCATGGTGATCCATCATTGGATCCGGGCGGTGGATCAGAAGCAAGTCGATGTGGTCGATCGCCATTTCCGACAGAGATGTATCGACCGATTTCAGAATATGCGCACGCGACGTGTCGTAATATTTGACCTTGGCCTCGGCATAACGCCCCATCGGCGCGACGATGTCACATTTGGTGACGATCTCCATTTTCTGGCGCAGGCTGGGATTGGTGCGCAAGGCATTGCCCAGAACGGCTTCGGCCGCGTATCCGCCATAAATGTCGGCCTGATCGAAGGTGGTGATGCCCTGATCCAGACAGGCCTGAATCTTGGCCTCAACATGCGCAGTCGAGGTGTCACTGTCATCACCCAAGCGCCACATGCCATAGACAAGACGGCTCATTTCCAGCGTGTCAGATAGTTTCACACGTTGCATCAGCGACGAACTCCGTTGCCCAGCGGGGTTGCCGGGGTGGTTGCTGGCACGCGCCCGTAGGCTTCGGGAAGCGAGCAGGTTTTCAGGTTGGGCATCACACGGGCGCCAAAATGCTTGGCCTCGTCCATGTGCGGGTAGCCCGAGAAGATGAAGGCGCGGATGCCCATCTTCTGATACTCTTCGATTTTAGACATAACTTGATCGGTCGAACCGACCAGCGCAGCACCACAGCCCGACCGTGCGCGTCCGACGCCGGTCCAAAGGCCGGGTTCGACATAGCCATATTCGTCGGCCAGATCGCGGTTCTTGGATTGATGCGCCACGCCCAAGGATGTCGCGTCCAGTGCCCGCTCGCGGATCGCACGACCATATTCGTCATCCAGTTTCGAGACGATGTAGTCGGCGTATTCCTGTGCCTCAGCCTCGGTATCGCGAACAATCATGTGTACGCGCAGGCCGTAATCCAGAGTACGATTGTAATTCTCGGCAACCGCATGAACGGCTTTCATCCGCTCGGCCAACTGATCCTTTGTTTCCGGCCACATCAGGTAGACATCGCAGTGCTCGCCGCACAGGTCCAAAGCAGACGGCGAGTAGCCGCCGAAATACAGCAGTGGGCCACCGGTCTGGTAAGGCCGAGCCGGGTCAGTGGTCAGGCCTGAAAAGTTATAGACCTCGCCCGCATGGTTGATTTCGTCCTGCGTCCAGGCCTGTTTCAGGATCTCGACCACTTCGCGCGAACGCTGATAGCGGTACGCACTGTCGGCTTTCTCGCCCGGGAAATCGGACGAGATGATGTTAACCGTCAGCCGCCCCTTTAGCATGTGGTCCAGCGTCGCGATGGTACGGGCCAGCATGATGGGCTGCATTTCGCCACAGCGCACGGCGGCCAGCAGGTTGATCTTTTCAGTGATCGGGGCGCAGCCTGCAACAAAGCTCAACGTATCCTGACCGACCTGGTACGATGACGGACACAGGATGTTGCGAAAGCCTTGCGCCTCGGCCTCTTTCACGATGCCTGAACAATGCTCCCAACTGGATCGCAGATCACCATCGGGCACACCCAGAAACTGGTAGTCATCCGAGCAAAGCGCTGCAAACCACGAAACCTCGGCCGCATCCAGGTCGGGGGATGTGATGGGGACGATGGTCATTTGATTCACGCTCCGTACATCTTTGACTTTCCTCTTGCGTAGCAAGCGCATTGATGTAGATCAATAGTGTATCAATTTTTCCTGCGACCGAGTGAAGCGCCCTCAATGTCCGCCAACAGCCGCAATCCAAATGCCCTGCCGATCTATGTCCAGATCTCAGAGCTTCTGATCCGCGATATTGCTGCGGGCCGTCTGATTGATGGTGAGCGTCTTCCACCTGAACGGGACATGGCTTCGAACCTAAATGTCTCGGTCGGGACCTTGCGAAAATCCCTCGCCGAGCTTGAGAAAAAAGGCATGTTGGAGCGTATTCAGGGTTCGGGCAACTACATCCGCGAGACCGGAACGCAGAACAGCGTCTATGCTATGTTCCGGCTGGAACTGCCCGAAGGCGGCGGGTTGCCGCGTGCCGACATCCTGTCGGTTGATCATCTCAAGAAGCCTGCGAAACTGCCGAAGTTCGGCCTGTCTGATAGCGGTTCGCGTGTACGTCGGATGCGTTATCTGAATGACACAATCATCGCGGTCGAAGAAATCTGGCTGGACGAATCAGCCGGGACCATCGACCAGAACCTGCTGTCCGACTCGCTTTATCGCTATTACCAGCAACAACTTGGCTTCTGGATCACACGGGCAGAGGATCGCGTTTCTGTCAGTGCCCTGCCCGACTGGACACCTGAAGGCTTCACCAAACCTGCGGGCCAAGCCGCAGGGTATATCGAACGGTTCAGTTGGTCTGAGAAAGCTGAACCTATCGAGTTTTCAAAAACATGGTTTGATCCAGATCGAGCCACATACGTTCAACGCCTGAAATAAAAGGAACTGCGCATGACCCGGACCACCAATTACGGGCTGATCGGATGCGGCATGATGGGGCAGGAACACCTGCACAACATTGCTCTGCTTGAGGGCACACGAGTCGCCGCAATCTTCGAACCCGACCCGGAGATGGCGCATAAGGCGCAGGCGATTGCACCCGACGCGCAGATGGTGTCTTCCCTTCAGGACCTTCTGACGGTCAATGATCTGGACTGTCTGGTCATCGCCAGCCCCAACCACCTGCATGTTGATCAACTGGCCGAGATTGCGGAAACCCGCCCACTGCCACTGTTAATCGAGAAACCGTTGTTCACTGATCCCGCCGATCTTGCACGGCTTGAAGAGTTAGAGCGCAATTTTCCGCACCCGATCTGGGTCGCGATGGAATATCGCTATATGCCCCCGATCACGGCGCTGATCGATGAAGCAGCGACCGCAGGTGGTGAGATCAAGATGCTCACGATCCGCGAACACCGCTTTCCGTTTCTCGAAAAGGTCGGCAATTGGAACCGGTTCAACCGTAACACTGGCGGTACATTCGTCGAAAAATGTTGCCACTTCTTCGACCTCATGCGCCTGATCCTGCAATCAGACCCGGTTCGCGTTTCCGCAAGCGGTGGCCAAGCCGTCAATCATTTGGACGAAGTTTATGACGGCGATACTCCAGATATTCTGGACCACGGCTATGTCATTGTCGATTTTGCTTCGGGCACTCGCGCGATGCTCGAGCTTTGCATGTTTGCCGAGGGTTCGCGGTATCAAGAAGAAATCTCGGCCATTGGGCGCGATGCCAAGATTGAAGCGCTTGTGCCCGGCCCGGGCCGCTTCTGGCCCGAACATTTGGGCGACGCGCCTGTACCACAGCTGATCATCAGCCCTCGTGCACCGAAAGGCCCAATCCAGCGCGACATCCCCGTTGATCCCGAGTTGCTGGCGGCTGGCGACCACAATGGCTCGACTTATTACCAGCACAAAGGCTTTCTGGAGCTGGTCAGGGGCGAGCGCGCCAAACCCGAGGTCTCACTGCGTGATGGGATTTGGGCCGTGCGTATCGGCCTTGCCGCACAACAGGCGTCAGAGCAGGGCCAAACGATCAGCCTAGCTGGGTGATTAACAGGGTCAGAAAATCACATTCAGCATCAACAGTGAGACGATCAAGAAAATGATCGTCATGATCCCGCCCGAACGGACGAAATCGGTCACTTTGTACCCAGCTGGCCCCATGATCAGCGCATTCACCTGATGGGTCGGGATAATGAAACTGTTCGAGGTCGAAATCGCGACGGTTAATGCAAAGACCGCCGGGTTGGCACCCGCCGCAACCGCAATTGAAACCGCAAGGGGCACCAACAGAACCGTCGCGCCGACGTTTGACATGACCAGAGAAAATGCCGTCGCCAGAATGGCGACGCCCGCCTGTAGCGCCCAATTCGGCCATCCATCCAAGATGATCATGATCTGTTGCGCAATCCATGCCGCAGTCCCGGTATTCTGCACCGCCTGACCCAACGGGATCAGACACGCCAGCAGAAAGACCGTGTTCCATCCAACTGCTCGATACGCCTCGTCAACACTGAGCACCCGGGTCAACATCATTCCTGCGGCTCCGGTCAGCAAGCAGAGCGACAACCGCACATCCGTGAACAGGATCAGCGACAATGAGATCAAGAAGAACAAGAGCGCCCAGCCTACCTTTTGCGGGCGCAATTCATCCTGCGGGAAGTCCGAGGTGACCACAACAAAATCCGGATCACGCTTTATCCGCATCAGGTTGTCCCAGCGGGTATGAGCAACCAACATGTCGCCAGCCTTGAACTTCTCAAGCCCGATCTGGGTGGATTCATGCGTCTCAGTCTCGACATGACTCAGCGTCTCTTCACCCCTGTGGATGGCGAGCAAAGACATTCCGTAGGTTTTGCGGAATAGCAATTCGCGAGGGCATTTGCCGATCAGTTTGCTGTCAGGCGTCACGACCACCTCTGCGACCCCAGCATTCGTGGGTGCGAACTCTTCGACAAACACATCCAGATCAGGCAGCACCGTCAGCCCGTACTTTTCGGCAAACTCTTCGACAACCCAGCGCCGACCCACAATCGCTAATCGACAGGGTGCGGCAATCTCGGCTGTTAACACCTGAACCATCGAGGTCTTGCCACGATAAAAGGTCGAGATGATATAGAGGTGATTTTCAAAGTTGATATCTGCCAGAATCTGCCCAACCAGCGGGCTGTCGGCCGGAACCACAACCTCGAACACATCGGCCTTCAGCCCGTAGACCCGCTGAAGATATTCCTGAGTCCCGCGCCCGGTACCCGTACTCTCCGACCCTGAATCACCCGGCAGCACCCAACGTCCCAGCAGCAGGAAATATGCGATCCCCGTTAAGATCAGCACCGCACCGATGGGGGTAACGGAAAACAATCCAAAGGGTTCCATCTTCTGAGCTTCGGGCAGTCCTTCGTTTGCAGTTTGGATCAGGTCATTCAACAGAATAAGGGGCGAGGACCCGACCATCGTCATTGTCCCCCCCAGAATGGCACAAAACCCCATGGGCATAAGCAAACGTGACAACGGAATACCCGATCGCGATGAGATACGGCTAACCACCGGTAGGAACAACGCCGCCGCCCCGACATTTTGCATGAATGATGAGATAACACCGACTGTGCCCGAAACGATCGGCAGCACTCGGTTTTCAGACTTACCACCATATTTCAAAATGACGGACGCGACCTTGTTCATCAGCCCCGTTTTATCCAAACCCGCCCCTACGATCATGACCGCAATGATCGAAATCACGGCATTGGACGCAAACCCGTCAAACAGATGAGGAACATTTGCCAGATTTTCGAGACCCGGTGCATAACTCAGCAGACCCACAATGACCAACACCAGGATGGCCGAAAGATCGATCCTTACAATCTCGGACACAAACAAGAACACCGTGAAGGCCAAAAGCGCCGAGACCACACCCATTTCGTATGTAAACGCCAATTGCTCCACTGGGATCACCTGGTTCCAAAAGCAAATCTAATAGGCATTTCTAGGCAATCAGCGCGGGCCTGTCATGGACTTTGTCTGTTTGGTCGAAATCCACCGTGACAAAACTACCGGCGTCGTAAGAAGCCGTCCGGTGCCACCGAAATTTGCAGCTTGTGATCGATACTCTTGTCGATCTCGAAATCAGGATTGACTTTCAACCAATCATGAACTGCAGTCTTTGGGTTGTCTCCAGGTCCCCATGGACGATCAGTGAACTTAGTGGGAGGCATTTCCTCAACGATTGTATCGAACACAATGCAATAGCTACCCGAAGGAACAAGCGGGGCATACGCATATAACTCAGCAAGCACATGATCGGGTGTATGATTGCTGTCGAGACAAACAAGTACCTTATGGTAATCTTCAGCAGCAGTTCGATCCTGGTCCACAATGTCTTCGTCGATAGATGAGCCTTGAATCATCTCGATTCTGGAGGCCATCGGATGCTCTTCTATGGCTGCACGATTGTGGGCGAGAGTACCAATGTCAACGCCAAGAACCCTGCATTTGGGACGAGCGAGATCAAGCGTCGTGCTCGCATAAGCGGCGTGAACATGTCATGGACTTGTACCACACCCCGCCGCGTGTGGTCAGGAAGACAGGCTGGAACCACTGCCTGAACTGTACGAAACCGTTATGGAGCTTGGTTGCAATAGGGATTCGCATCCGCGATAACTGCAAGACGCCGACCCGATTGCAAAGTCATTCACGATAGCCGTTGCCGCAGGAGATGGCAGAGTAACGGCAAGCTGTTTCGCCAGCCGCGCAAGGCATTGGAGACCGTCCCTCGTAAATCCAACAGAGCAAACCTCGGCAGTGTCTCCTTGCTGCCTGCATCGGTGAAGCGCCTCGGGGGCATGAGTTCCGTGGCGCTTTTACTGAGCGAGTCACCACAGCAAGCCGCATTGCTTGTATTGTACTGGTTTGGGCAAACACACCACCCCGCAGGGCGGGCACCACCTACTCTAAGCTTTTGTATTTGCTTGGCTTAAGTGGTGAGCCGTGCAGGATTCGAACCTGCGACCCACTGATTAAAAGTCAGTTGCTCTACCAACTGAGCTAACGGCCCACTCTTTTTAGGATCTCTTCGATCCGCAGCACTCTGTAAGGTAAATACCCGACCGGGTTCAAGACCTTATTTCGTACTTCAGTTCGCCGTCATTCGTATGAGTTCGGCGCCCCGATAGGCGGCCTAATTAGGCAGGTGGAACTGGGGGGTCAACCCCTTTTTTCAGGAATCTACGCGACAGGGTGGATTCATGTCCGGACCGGCGTTATACGCCCGCCATGCAACAGATACTCGACACCGGTTTGGCCTTTATGAAGATGCACGGGTTGGGCAACGACTTTGTCGTTGTCGATGCGCGCGCGCATGCCGTGCCGGTCACCCCGGCCCTTGCCAGGGGAATCGGGCACCGGCAGTTCGGCGTGGGATTCGATCAGTTGGCGGTTATCGAACGCGGTGAAGCGGATGCGCATCTGGTGTTCTACAATGCCGACGGGTCGACTTCGGCTGCGTGCGGCAACGCCACGCGCTGTATCGCCCGGTTTTTGATGAACGAAACAGGCAAATCCGAACTCACGCTCACAACTGAACGCGGCACACTGCAGGCCCGCGACGCTGGCGATGGACTGACGTCGGTGAATATGGGGCACCCCCAACTTCTTTGGAACGAGATTCCCCTGGCGGAAGAGATGGACACGCTGGAACTGCCGATAGAAGGTGGTCCAACAGCGACCGGCATGGGCAACCCGCACTGCACTTTCTTTGTCGACAACGCCGAGGCCATTCCGATGGAAGAGTTCGGCGCGCGTTACGAATACCATCCACTCTATCCCGAACGCACCAATGTTCAGGTCGCACAGATAGTC
Organism: Ruegeria sp. E5; assembly: GCF_056534105.1. Lineage (NCBI taxonomy): Bacteria > Pseudomonadati > Pseudomonadota > Alphaproteobacteria > Rhodobacterales > Roseobacteraceae > Ruegeria > Ruegeria sp. E5. The sequence goes on from NZ_JBQFPA010000006.1 coordinate 92,985, forward strand.
ACACCCGACCACATCCGCATGCGGGTGTGGGAGCGAGGAGTGGGGATCACTCTGGCCTCGGGGTCATCGTCTTGTGCCACGGCCGTCGCTGCAGCACGCAGAGGTCTCACTGGGCGCAAAGTACAAGTTGACCTGGATGGCGGCACAATCTGGATCGACTGGCGCGAGGATGGGGTCTGGATGACGGGACCCACAGCCCATGTGTTTTCGGGCACGCTGACGCCTGAATACCTGAGGTCACTGGAATGAACCCGCCTAAGTTCAGCACTCTGGGCTGCCGCCTAAACGCCTATGAGACCGAAGCGATGAAAGAACTGTCGCAGCAGGCTGGCCTAACGGATGCTGTGATCGTCAACACCTGCGCGGTTACGGCCGAGGCCGTCCGCAAGGCGCGGCAGGAGATTCGCAAGCTGCGCCGCGAAAACCCCTCGGCACGTCTGATCGTCACCGGGTGCGCGGCGCAAACCGAGCCGCAGACCTTTGCTGCCATGGACGAAGTAGACGCAGTCATCGGCAACACCGAAAAGATGAAACCGGATACCTGGAAAGGCATGGCCGCCGATTTCATCGGTCAGACCGAGGCGGTTCAGGTTGACGACATCATGTCTGTCACGGAAACCGCCGGGCATCTGATTGATGGCTTCGGAACCCGCTCACGCGCCTATGTACAGGTTCAGAATGGCTGCGATCATCGCTGCACCTTCTGTATTATCCCTTACGGCCGGGGCAATTCTCGCAGCGTCCCTGCGGGCGTTGTGGTGGATCAGATCAAACGATTGGTCGATAGGGGCTACAACGAAGTTGTTCTGACCGGGGTCGATCTGACCTCATGGGGCGCGGATCTGCCCGCTCAGCCGAAACTGGGCGATCTCGTGATGCGCATCCTTAAACTGGTGCCCGATCTGTCTCGCCTGCGCATCAGCTCAATCGACTCGATCGAAGTCGACGAGAACCTGATGCATGCCATCGCGACCGAGCCGCGCCTGATGCCCCATTTACATCTGTCCTTGCAGCATGGCGACGATCTGATCCTGAAGCGCATGAAACGCCGCCACCTGCGCGAAGATGCGATTCGTTTCACTGAAGACGCCATCAAACTACGACCCGACATGACTTTTGGCGCGGACATCATCGCTGGCTTCCCGACCGAGTCCGAGACTCATTTCGAGAATTCCCTCAAGCTCGTCACCGAGTGCAACCTGACCTGGCTGCATGTATTCCCCTATTCCAAACGCGAAGGCACTCCGGCAGCCCGCATACCGCAACAGATCAACGGCAATGTCATCAAACAACGCGCCGCGCGCCTACGCGCCGCCGGCGATGCACAAGTCATCAAGCATCTGACGGCACAGATCGGCAAAACCCACAATATCCTGATGGAAAATCCCACAATGGGCCGCACCGAACAATTCACCGAAGTAACCTTCGGCAACGCCCAACCCGAAGGCGAGATCGTAATCGCGACGATCCGGGGGCACAGCAAAGCTCAATTACAAGTGTGATCCGTTCTTCATCTGGCCCAAAATACCTCGGGGATGAATTGGCCGCAGGCCAAGAAGGGGCTGGCCCCTTCCACACCATCGCAACAAAAAAACCCCCGTCACCGTGATGGCGCGGGGGTTTAGTTTTTAGTTATACGTCGACCTTAGTCCAGACGTTTGCCCTTTATCGGTGCCCACAGGCGCTTGTTCACAAGGTACAGCAGGACAGACAGAACTGTTAGGAACAGAACGCCGACAAAACCGGCATTCTTGCGCTCCATCATCTTTGGTTCGGCGGTCCACATCAGGAACGCTGAAACGTCTTCAGACATTGCCTCAACCGTAGCTGGATGTCCGTCTGCAAATTCAACCTGATCTTCCGACAGCGGTGGAGCCATGGAAATCCAACCGCCGGGGAAGGCCTTGTTCTCATAGAGAATAGTACCGGCCTCTTCTTTTTCTTCACCGGTATAGCCATCCAGAAGCGAGGCAATGTACTCCGCGCCACCCATGCCTTTGACCAGCTGGTTGATGCCCAGACCGTAAGGACCATGGAAACCGGCGCGGGCCTTCGCCATCAGGCTCAGGTCAGGCGCACCGACACCGGTATTGGCCGGGAAGTGGTCGGTCGGGATTGCCGGGCGGAAATCGTCCAGCTCGGGATCGAACACCTCGAAGTTGTCGGCCGCGTAGGTGATGACCTGCTCTTCCGAGTACCCCAGATCTTCAAGGGTCCGAAGTGGCACATATTGCAGACCATGGCAGGCCGCGCAGACCTCGGTATAGATCTGCAGGCCGCGCTGGAGCTGGTTCTGATCCCAGGTTCCGAAGGGGCCTTCAAACGAGAAGTGGAAGTCTTCGATGTGCTGCTCACCGCCACCTGCCGCAAAGGTCGAGGCGGGCGCAAGGGCCAGAGCGAACGCGGCACCGATTGCAAGTTTCTTGAACATGTTTCCGGTCCCTCTTCTTACTCGGCCGGCGTGGCTTCGGCGTCAGCCTTGCCATAATGCGCGTTGAAGTCTTCTTCGATGGTTTCCGGCTGCGCCTCAGGCTTTTCAATGACACCCAGGATCGGCAGGATTACGAAGAAATAGGCGAACCAGTAGGCGGACGCGATCAGCGAGAAGGTCGCATAGGGCTCTTCCGCAGGCATCGCACCCAGCCACATCAGGGCAAAGAAGTCGATGACCAGCAGATAGAACCACCATTTGAACATCGGGCGATACTTGCCCGAACGCACGGTCGAGGTGTCCAGCCAGGGCGCCAGTGCCATCGCCAGGATCGCACCGAACATCGCCAGAACACCAAAGAACTTGGCGTCGATGATGCCACCGGTGATGAAGCTGGCGAATTGCACAACCCAGACCTCACCGGTGAAAGCCCGCAGGATCGCGTAGAACGGCAGGAAGTACCATTCAGGAACGATATGCGCAGGTGTAACCAGCGGGTTGGCTTCGATGTAGTTATCCGGGTGGCCCAGATAGTTCGGCATGTAGCCCACGATGGCCCAGAACACGACCAGAATGACTGCCAGAGCGAACAGATCCTTGATCACGAAGTAGGGCCAGAACGGCAGAGTGTCTTTCTCGGCCTCGGCTTTAGAACCGCGACGAACCTCAACACCCGTGGGGTTGTTGTTGCCGGTGGTGTGGAAGGCCCAGATATGCACGATCACCAGCGCTGCAATGACAAACGGCAGCAGGTAGTGCAGCGAGAAGAAGCGGTTCAGCGTGGCGTTATCCACCGCAGGTCCGCCCAGCAGCCAGGTCTGGATCGCCTCACCCACAAACGGGATCGCGCCAAACAGGCCGGTGATCACGGTCGCACCCCAGAAAGACATCTGACCCCAGGGCAGAACGTAGCCCATGAAGGCGGTGCCCATCATCATCAGGTAAATCAGCATCCCGATGATCCACGTGATCTCACGCGGGGCTTTGTACGAGCCGTAGAACAGGCCGCGGAAGATGTGGATGTAGACCGCGACAAAGAACAGCGACGCGCCATTCATGTGCAGATACCGCAGCATATAGCCGCCGTTCACGTTGCGCATGATGTGTTCGATGCTGGCAAAGGCCAGATCAACATGCGGGGTGTAGTGCATCACCAGAACGATACCGGTGACAATCTGCAGCGCCAGGCAGAACGCCAGGACGATGCCCCAGATCCACCACCAGTTCAGGTTCTTGGGGGTTGGGATCATCAGGGTGTCATAAAGCAGGCCGACGATGGGCAGACGGCTGTTCAGCCACTTCTCGCCATTTGTCTTCGGCTCGTAATGATCGTGGGGAATTCCGGACATAAGTTGGGTCTCCCTTAGCCGAGCTTGATGGTGGTGGCGTCTACCCATTCAACGGGCGGAATGGGCAGGTTTTCAGGCGCGGGGCCTTTGCGGATACGACCGGCAAGATCGTAGTGCGAGCCGTGGCAGGGGCAGAACCAACCGCCAAAATCGCCAGCATCGCCAAGCGGCACACAACCCAGGTGTGTACAAACACCCATCTGAACGATCCACGCCCCTTCTCCTTCGCCTTCGGGCGAAGGCATGACGCGATTGGCATCGGTCGCTGGTGCGTCGGCGTTCAAATTGAAGTTGCGAGCCAGCGGGTCAGGCAGCGCGTCGACACCTTCAGCGTCTTGCTCCTGAGCTTCCTGAATCTCGGCACCTGTGCGGTGACGGATGAAAACAGGCTTACCCAACCACTTTGCAGTCAGCTGCGTACCCGGCTCTACCCCGCTCACATCCACACGGATCGAGGACAGCGCCTGGACGTCTGCCGATGGGTTCATTTGATTTACCAGGGGCCAAACGGCAGCCCCGGTGGCAACGACACCTGCGCCGCCAGCGACGTAGTAGAGGAAATCTCTGCGGGTGCCTTCGTGGTCTTCAGCTTGGGACACGAGGTTATCTCCGATTATCTGGCGCCCGCGAACGGGCATAAAGCTCGCGCACCGCACAAGTGCGGCGTCTTAAACGGGGTATCTATCGGGGAGAATAGAGTTCGTCCAGCGCTCTTAAACGCGCAATACGCCGCATCTAAGCATTCATGTCACGGTGAAAGGGCAAAATTTCAATCTCAAATGCAGATTTTAACCCTCAGAGCGGCGAATTGGCGCCAGGCAGGCGGGACGTGATTCGGCATCGACCCGCGCTGGTAGATCCCCAAATTGAAATCTCCTCACCCTATGCGAACGCCGCCGATTTCACGTGCATCTCTACCTTAGGAACACTGTATTCCTTCTATTTTAGCGCGATACGATTCCTCTTAAATTATTAATATAAAATAGATATTTCAAACACGTGATTATCTACCAGAATTCGATTGCACTCTAAACGGGAATGCGTGAAAGGCCACAGGCGCAATAATCCCAGCCGGAGATGTTCAATGCTCAAGATAGCAGCAACCGTAGTTTTTGTTTCGTTTCTGACTTCAGTACAGGCGATCGCGGCCGGCGATCCGGCGAAAGGCGAACAGCTCTATAACAGATGCTCTTCGTGCCATGCGATCATCAAAAATGGCGAGGTTCTGGTCAAAGGCGGCATCACCGGGCCGAATCTCTTTGGCGTAGTTGGCCGCACCGCCGGAACTGAGAACGATTATCTTTATGGAAGTGAACGTTTGCCCATCGGGATGTTCACCGACGACATGATCCGCGCCGGGCAAGAAGGGCTTGTGTGGACTGAAGAAAACATCGCCGCCTATTCTCGGGATCCGATCGGGTTCATCAAGGAATATCTGGATGATGACACCGCCCGCCCGAACATGAGCGTCAAGCTGAAAAAAGGCGCAGATGACATCGCTGCTTATCTCGCCACATTCAGCGCTCAATGAATGGAAGGCGAGAACGCGTGCCTCAGGCCTTGCGCATCAACGAGGCCAAGCGCGCCACCTCGCTGCCAAGTCCTGCTGAGTGCACGTGATCAGCCGCGCGATGTCGCGCCTCTTCGGGTTTGTTCTGATTCAGCTTCCAAGTGCCGTCGATATCCGAGATCATGAGTCGGCAGGGAACGATCATGCGCATCATTCTATCCAGCGCGTCTGGTGTCATCTTAGACGCCAACCATGGCGGCTTTGGCAGCAGGCGATTTTCAAAGCCTGCCGCCTGCCGGTCGAGCAGATTTCGCAGGTCGTCCGTTGGCCGCATCTCAAGCACACCATTCAGATGCACCGCTACATAGTTCCAGGTCGGCACTTGATCATCGACTTCGTACCAGTCAGGCGAGATATACCCATCCGGCCCTATCACAGCGATCTTCGCAGGTTGCGGCTTTTTCAGCGCCCTAACAATCGGATTTGACCGGACCAGATGCAGGTCAGCCGATGAAGCATCCTCGTTCAGAAGAAAGGGAACGTGGCTTAACAACGGTGCATCCGATGTCGACACCGCCAGAACACCAAAGGCGCGGTCACGCGCAAACTCGATGTGACGCTCGCGCGTCTCGGCGCGAAAGGTGGGATTGGGATGCATATTCGTCCTCCTGCCAATTTCTCTTGCAGAAGCGATATCTCCTTGGCAAGGTCCCACTCGTTCTCAGGGCGGGGCGAAATTCCCCACCGGCGGTATGCGGGCATGACCCGTAAGCCCGCGAGCGGCCCCGGTCTCCGGGGTGTCAGCAGATCTGGTGAGAAGCCAGAGCCGACGGTTACAGTCCGGATGAAAGAGAACGTGCAGCACGCCGGTAATGCGGTGTGCCTGCTCGTGATCGCCTTGGGTGACGTGTCTGTTACGAAAGGAGATCATGATGACACACACCCGCTATGCTTTTGTCAAAGCCAACTGGCATTCAGATATCGTGGATCGCGCGCTGGATGGGTTTCTCGAACTAATTCCAGCCGATCAGGTTGATGTCTTCGACGTTCCGGGCGCTTTCGAGATGCCCCTGCTGGCCCGTGACCTGGCGCAAACGGGGCGCTACGCCGCCGTAGCCTGCGCTGCCTTTGTAGTGGATGGCGGCATCTACCGGCATGACTTCGTCGCACAAGCGGTTGTCGATGGCTTGATGCGGGCCGGGCTCGATTCAGGTGTTCCGGTCCTGTCGGTCTCGCTGACACCGCATCAGTATCAGGAAACGGATCACCACAACGCCATCTATCGCGCGCATTTCATCGAAAAAGGGCGCGAGGCAGCTCATGCAGCGCTCAAGATCAACGCAACCCGCGCCACGGTGGCTCAAGCCGCCTGACTTATTCCAATCGCGCCGCCCACAGGGCGGCGCTTGCTTCTCTGCAAATGCAAATCCACTTGAGGACCAAGGCACTCCCCGCTAATCACGTCGCTCAAAGGAGCATGCCCCATGTCGATGAACAGTTTTGGCCACCTCTTCCGCGTTACCACCTGGGGTGAAAGCCACGGACCCGCTTTGGGTGCGACCATCGATGGCTGCCCTCCGGGCGTCACAATCGATGAGGGCATGATCCAGCATTGGCTGGACAAGCGCAAACCAGGTCAGAATAAATTCACCACACAGCGGCGCGAACCCGATCAGGTTAAAATCCTGTCCGGTGTGTTCGAAGGCCAGACCACGGGCACACCGGTGCAGTTGATGATCGAGAACACCGATCAGCGCTCGAAAGACTACGGCGACATCATGGACAAGTTTCGTCCGGGACACGCCGACATCACATATTGGCAGAAGTACGGGATCCGTGACTATCGCGGCGGCGGGCGCAGTTCGGCGAGGGAAACGGCATCACGTGTGGCGGCCGGAGGACTCGCGCGTGAGGCTATCCAACAGATCGCTCCGAATGTTCAAATCACCGGTTATATGACCCAGATCGGTCCGCACAAGATCGACCGTGCCAATTTCGACTGGTCGCAGATCGAACAGAATCCATTCTGGGCGCCCGACGCCAAAGCAGCCGAAGATTGGGCCGCTTATCTGGACGACCTGCGCAAATCCGGCAACTCGGTCGGCGCAGTGGTCGAAGTGGTCGCGCGCGGCGTTCCGGCGGGGCTCGGCGCGCCGATTTATGCCAAGTTAGACACTGATCTGGCTGCAGCCATGATGTCGATAAACGCCGTTAAAGGGGTCGAAATCGGTGAAGGCATGGCCGCCGCCGAACTGACCGGCGAGGCCAATGCCGACGAGATTTTCATGGGGCAGGACGGCCCTCAATACAGCTCGAACCACGCAGGCGGTATTCTGGGCGGCATTTCGACCGGCCAGGATGTTGTGGTGCGCTTTGCGGTCAAGCCAACCTCGTCCATTCTGACCACCCGCAAGACCATCACCAAATCCGGCGAAGAGACCGAGATCATTACCAAAGGCCGCCACGACCCCTGCGTCGGCATCCGCGCCGTTCCGGTAGGTGAGGCAATGATGGCTTGCGTGATCCTCGATCACCTGCTCCTGCATCGTGGTCAAATCGGCGAGAACCGTGGACGGATTGGCTGATCTGCGCGCTTCGCTGCGCGCTGTCGTCAGGCAACGGATGCAGACGGATCCGGCGCATGATCTGGCGCACCTGGATCGGGTTTGGGTTAATGCGCAGGCGATTGCGGATGATGAAACCAACCCGCGTGTCTTGCTGGCGGCGTGTTATCTGCATGATCTGATCAACCTGTCAAAAGATGATCCGGATCGGCATCTGGCCTCGATGCGATCCGCCACTGAATCAGAGCCTATTCTTGAAGAATTCGGCTATTCCACCACTGAAATTGGAGCCGTGCAACACGCGATTGCCGCCCATAGCTTTTCGGCTAACATCCCGCCCGAAACACCCGAGGCGCGAATATTACGGGATGCCGATCGTCTGGATGCGTTGGGTGCTATCGGTATCGCCCGCAACTTTTCAGTATCGGGCGCCCTGGGACGCACCCTTTATGACCCGTCAGATCCGTTTGCCGAAAACCGTTTGCCGAATGACCTGATTTTTTCAATCGATCACTGGCAAATAAAACTGCTGCGCTTACCCAATGATATGCTGACCGAAAAAGGCAGGGCCATCGCGCAGGACCGAGCCGCGCGGATGATGAGGTTTCTAAAGGACCTGTCAGAGGAAATTGGAGCTCAGCTTCCACTAGACTGGTCCAATCTCTGATACGGCAACTTTGGCCAGTTGATCTTTCCGCCTCAAAGGCGCAGGTTCGCGACCATGGCGAAATCCTTAACATCGCATCGTCCGGCATTGGCCGTGGCGCTCAAGCTCAGTGCGCTCGTGCTGTTCACGACGATGTCTGCATTGGTCAAGGCTTTGTCAGATGATTTCCCGCCGGGAGAGATGGTGTTTTTCCGCTCGCTTTTCGCGATTCCGGTTATCATCGCCTGGCTGGTCTGGCGAGGAGAGCTGGTGCATGGCTTTGTTGTCAAGAAGCCGATGGGCCATTTCTGGCGCGGGGTTCTGGGAACCTCGGCCATGGGGCTGACCTTTACTGGTCTTAGCCTGTTGCCGCTGCCCGAGGTAACCGCCATCGGATATGCAACCCCTATCTTCACGCTGATTCTGGCAGCAATCATGTTGGGCGAGCGGATACGAATGATTCGTATCGGGGCCGTCGCGCTTGGCCTTGTCGGCGTTCTGATCATGATCTGGCCCCGGCTGGGTTCAGGCACTGCCGAAACCGCCGCAACAATAGGTGCGCTTTGCGTGCTGGCTGCAACCGTTGCCCGTGCCTTTGTGCAGATACATATTCGCCAACTGGTACAGGTGGATCATCCCGCCGCAATCGTGTTCTATTTCTCTCTCACTGCGACCTTGCTTTCGGGTCTCACAGTGTTTTGGGGCTGGGTTATCCCGACATGGGAGCAAGCCGCATTGCTGGTGACAATCGGCCTGATCGGCGGAGTGGCGCAGATTCTGGTGACCTCGTCCTACAAGTTTGGACAAGCGTCAATGCTGGCACCTTATGACTACACCACAATGCTGTTCGCCATTGTCATTGGTTATTTCTGGTTCGATGAGTTGCCAACCCTGGTGATGCTGGGCGGCGCGGCGTTGGTGATTGCAGGCAACGTCGTGGTGATCCTGCGTGAACGACAACTTGGCCTTGATCGGACCAAAGCGCGATCAGCAACGGATCCCAAAGCCTGACTTTACCTTTCGCAATCTTTCCCTAGGTTGGGTCGCGATACACCTATGAGGTTTCCCGATGAGCGACGCACAGAACCACAAAGAAAAGATGCAAGAGGTGCAAGCCAAGCACCGCAAGAAAGTCTCGGAAGCGGTCGATCCCGGCCGGGGACTGGTGCTGATCAATACAGGTAAGGGCAAGGGAAAATCCTCGGCTGCGTTTGGCGTGGTGATCCGGGCATTGGGCTGGGGCCAGAAAGTGGCTGTGGTTCAGTTCATCAAGGGCAAGTGGAAAACCGGTGAGCGCAGGTTCTTTGAGGAACGCGACCTGGTCACCTGGCACACGATGGGCGAAGGGTTTACCTGGGATACACAAGACCGCGAGCGCGACATCGCGGCTGCGACTTCGGCCTTCAACAAGGCCTGTGATCTGATGAAAAGCGGCGACTACGATCTGGTTGTTCTCGACGAGATCAATATCGCCCTGCGCTACGAATACCTTTCAGTAGACACTGTTATTGAGGGGCTTCAGACCCGATCAGACAAAACCAGCGTGTTCCTGACTGGCCGGGATGCCCCGCAAGCCCTCAGGGACTATGCGGATCTGGTAACCGAGATGACCGAAGAAAAACACCCGTTCCAAGCCGGCATCAAAGCTCAACGTGGTGTGGATTTCTAGGCCCGCGCACCACCCTCATTCAGCGCGCGCATCGAATCGCGCCTGACTGCGTACATCGTTGCGGCTGAGCGTTCTTCGAGCGCCCGGCAGCGCTCGGCGTTGCAGGTCTTGTGATCGAGATAGGCCGCGACTTCTGAGGTTAGCGCGTCGCAATCACACGATGCACAGCAGGGATCGGCCATCAATTCTTCAAATCGATCACGCAATCGCGGGCTCCTTTGGTCGTTCCCGGGGCGATGGCGGGCTTTCACATCTGCTTTTGCTGAGCCCACAGATCGCCCCGGAACCAGTTGCTTGATGGTGTCATCTGGCGTTGCCCTATATCTGATGGTTTTTGTCGGAAAATTCAAGCCTGAAAATCTGATGCAACAGGGGCGACCCATTGGGCAAATTTGGCCTTATTAGTGTCTAAAACAAAAAAAGGCCATCCGGATGCCCGCATGGCCCAGCTGATCGCTACGGTTCTGACTCACTTCAAACAATAGCGCTCTGTTCGGGCGCGCTGAGCGAGATCACCACAACGACTGCGGCCCCGTTCACCCAGTAGAACAACGCATCAAGCCCAGAAAATCCAAACAGGCTGGGCGCAAACAGGAACGTGACGCCGACAAGCAGATCAACAGCCAAGTGGAACTTGTATGGCAGAACCCGCCAAATCCCAAGGTGATGGTCTGTCAGAACGGTCAGTACGAATGCTGCAATGCCGGTCACAACGGACAGCCAGAGTGCCAGCGGGTTGGACTGGCCCAGCCCCAGTACAAAAGGCAAAACCATCAGCGCAATCGCAACCGGGTAGTCAAGATAGGCATGGACAGAGCGGGTGACAAAACGCAGGGACATGTGAACTTCCTTTCTTCAATCAGTGATGATCAAAGATTAGGGGCGCGCGATTGAACGCAACATCTCAGTTCGTTTTGCATTTATTGCAGATCGTTCAATTGATCAGTACGATTAGTGCATCGCACGGTACGCGGCGGGCGACAGTCCGACCTGCTTCTTGAACACGCGTGAAAACGCAGCCTCGGACGCGTATCCCACTTCTGCTGCGGCATCCGCAACGTTCCAGCGATTTTCGGTCAACCCATGGCACGCGATCTGCATCCGCCAGTCCGTCAGGTACTGCATCGGGGTAGTCCCCATCTTTTGTGAGAAAAGCTGCGCAAATGCGGTGCGTGACATTGCTGCTTCTCGCGCGAGCATCGCAACGCTCCACTCCTGCGCCGGAGACTGGTGAAATGCTGTCAGCGCCCGCGAGATGCGCGGATCGGCAAATCCGGCAAGCGCGGCATCATGAGGACTTTGATGTTCAAGGTATGCCCGGATCGCTTGCGCAAACAGCACTTCGGACAGTTTCAGCGCGATCAGGTCACCGCCGATACGAGCACCGGACACTTCAGATCCGATCATACGCAATGTCGCCTCGATCCAGGCCCCCGCTTCTTCACCGTAATTCTCGATCAGTATAAAAGGTGGCAACCGGTCGATCAGCATATGACCGGTTCCGTTTCGCCCGGCTGGCCCGGTGAATGAGAAATGTCCGCAAATCAGTTGCGTATCGCGCTCGTCTTCCTCACCGCCATAAACCAGGACACCATCGCCTTTGTAGCCTGACAGCTCTAACACCCGCTCAAGGGGCAAGGCATCATAGGGTTTGACTTCATTACACAGCAGCGCATGCGGCGCACCGTGGGGAATAAGAATCAGATCACCCTGCCGCAACCGCAAGGTCTCGCCGGTTGTTGGCAGGTGCACCTTCAATTCGCCGCGTTGCACAAAGTGAAACCGGGCCACGTTCTCGAAGCCCGGCACCTGTATCCCAAACGGCGGAGTAAAGGATGTGCGGAAATAAAATGTGCCACGCAGAGACAGGCGTGTAAGGATATCGCTGAGAAGATCTAACATGAGCCAACGATACGGCTTGGCCCGGCAGCGTCCATACCTTCGAACGATCTGCATGCATATTTGCATGATCTGCAATCAAAACCCCCGCCTGAGCGGGGGTTCAATACGGTGTTAACTTACGCGCGGACCAATTTCTCGTAATCTTCGGCGATTTCGCGGGTCAGATCGCCAACCTCGAAGGTATAATCGCCGATCTGCCCGACAGGTGTAACCTCGGCTGCAGTGCCAGTCAGCCAGCATTGCTCGAAATCGGCCATCTCCTCGGGACGGATCCGACGTTCATGAACAGTGATGCCCTTGTCTTTCAGCATCTGGATCACCGTCTGACGAGTGATGCCGTTGAGGAAGCAATCGGCCAGCGGGGTGTGCACTTCGCCATCCTTAACGAAGAAGACATTTGCCCCCGTCGCCTCGGCGACATTGCCATTATAATCCATGAACAAAGCGTCCGAGCAGCCTTTGGCCTCAGCTTTGTGTTTGGAAATGGTGCAGATCATGTAAAGACCTGCTGCCTTGGCATGGACTGGAATGGTTTCCGGACTGGGTCGTTTCCACTCGGCGATGTCCAACTTGGCGCCTTGCATCTTAGCGTCACCGTAATAGGCACCCCAAGGCCAAACAGCGATGGCCATCCGAACCGGATTCTTGGCGGACGCCACACCCATATCCTCGCCCGAGCCACGCCAGACCAGCGCACGTACATACGCATCTTGAAGACCACTGGCTTTGAGCGCTTCTTCCTTGGCGGCCTCGATCTCATCGACCGAGTATGGCATCGGCATATCCAGCGCCTCTGCCGACGCGATCAGGCGTTCGGAATGCTCGCGGCTTTTGAAGATCTTGCCGTTGTAAGCGCGCTCACCCTCGAACACCGAAGACGCATAATGCATCGCGTGGGACAGGATGTGCACATTGGCCTCACGCCAGGGCACCAATTCGCCATCCATCCAGATGACACCGTCGCGATCGTCATATCCAGCCATGCGAAACCTCCTGAACCGGTCGATATTTCCGAATGTTGCGCCGCTTAGGTCCGTATCGGACACAATGTTGCGCAAAAACTGCGATTCGATACCTGCGCGCTCTTGGAATGTCAATAAGGCTGACATAAAGTCAGGTTATATTGCGAATGAGGCCCAACATGACCGACATCCGTCCCGCCCCGGTCTTTGGCGGAGAAAGCCTGTTGTTTCTGACAGATGAACAACTGAGGCAGGGCATCGAGGCCATGTTTTTTGCCTATCGAGGTTTTACCGCTGATCCTGATCGCATCCTGACTGAATTGGCCTATGGTCGGGCGCATCACCGGGCCATCCACTTTATCAACCGAGCGCCGGGAACGACGGTGAACAATCTGCTGGCCATATTGGGTGTCACGAAGCAATCGCTGAATCGCGTCTTGCGCAGCCTGATTGAAGATGGGTTGGTCGAAAGCCGGGTCGGAACAGTGGACAAACGCGAACGCCACCTATTTCTGACGGATAAAGGAAAGGCACTCGAGGCCAAACTATCTGACGCCCAGCGCGCCCGGATGCGTGCGGCCTACAAAGATGCGGGCCCCGAAGCGGTGGCCGGGTTTCGCAAAGTGCTTGAAGCGATGATGGATGCTGATATGCGTCGTGCATATACGAAACTGCGGGATACGACTTCATGAGCGAAATGGACGCCCATCTTCTGATCGTCGACGATGACGAGCGTATTCGTGATTTGCTCAAGAAATTCCTGATGCGCAGCGGTTTTCTTGTAACCGCGGCGCGGGATGCAGCGCACGCACGGCGGGTTTTGTCGGGGCTCGATTTCGACTTGATTGTACTGGATGTGATGATGCCCGGCGAAGACGGCGTTAGCCTGACCCGATCCCTGCGCGACACCCATTCCACCCCGATCCTGCTTTTGACGGCCAAGGGCGAGACCGAGCATCGGATTGCCGGGCTTGAGGCGGGCGCGGATGACTATCTGGCCAAGCCATTCGAGCCGAAAGAGTTGCTGCTGAGGATCAACGCCATTCTGCGTCGGATGCCAGAGACACCTGCACAGGACACGGCGGCGAAGATTCTACATCTTGGGCCCATTCGCTATGATATCGAACGCGGTGAGATGTGGCAGGGCGAAGACCCGGTGCGCCTAACCGCGACCGAAAGCCAGTTGATGAAAATATTCTCGGCTCAACCCGGCGAACCGATCAGCCGGGCCAAGCTGGTCGAAGATCTGGGGCGTGACAAAGGTCAGGCACAGGAGCGCGCTGTGGACGTACAGATCACCCGCTTGCGTCGGAAGCTTGAGCAAGATCCGAAGCAACCCCGGTATCTGCAGACCGTACGGGGTGCAGGGTATATGTTGGCACCGGATTGATTTTGCCGCTGCGCGGCGATCTTAAGCCTTCGGCGAAGGTATTTTTAGCCAGATGAAGATGGGATCCTGATGAAAACCGCCCTATTGACCCATGCAGATTGTTTGCACCATGTGACACCTGAGGGACATCCGGAACGGGTTGCGCGGTTGGAGCATATCCTGCATGCGCTTGAGGGGCTGGATGTTCAGCGTGTGACGGCGCCGTTGGCGGCGGATGATGATCTGCTAAGGGTGCATCCGCAGAACCATATCAGCGATATTCTCGACCATAGGCCCCCGGATGGGTTCAAGCAGATTGATGGGGATACGTTCATGTCTCCGGGATCTGTTGATGCGGCCTATCGTGCGGCGGGCGCGGTGGTGCGGGCCGTTGATTTGGTACTGACCGGCGAAGCGCCGAACGCGTTTTGCGCTATTCGGCCTCCGGGGCATCATGCCGAGACCGAGACGGCAATGGGGTTCTGCCTGTTTGGGAATGCCGCGCTGGCTGCAAAGCACGCGTTGGATCATCACGGGTTGAACCGCGTGGCAGTGGTGGATTTCGACGTGCATCATGGCAATGGCACGCAAGACCTGCTTTGGGATGAGAAACGCGCTTTGGTGATCACCAGCCAGCAGATGCCCTTATGGCCCGGCTCGGGCCGCCCGGATGAGACCGGTGCTTATGAAACCGTTTTGAACATACCACTGGCTCCGGGCACGGGTGGGGCCGAGATGCGGGGAGCCTATGAGGCGCAAGCCTTTCCGCGTCTGCGGGCGTTTAGGCCGGAACTGATCATTATTTCCGCTGGGTTTGATGCGCATCAGGATGATCCGTTGGCCAATCTCAATTGGTCCACGGGCGATTTCGCCTGGATCACGGCGGAGCTGTGCAAGATTGCCGATGACGTGTGTGATGGCCGTATCGTCTCGACTCTGGAAGGCGGTTATGATCTGAACGCATTGGCCGAGGCGACACGCGCCCATGTGGAAGAACTGATAAAGGCAGCACGATGACCGATACCCCAGTTGAACAGATGACGTTCGAACAAGCGATGAAAGAGCTTGAGGCCGTGGTTGGCCAGTTGGAACGTGGTGATGTGGCGCTGGATCAATCGATTGCGCTGTACGAACGTGGCGCCGCATTGAAGAAGCGCTGCGAGGATGAGCTGAAGCGTGCTGAGGAAAAAGTGGCCGCGATCACTCTGGACGCAGGTGGTCAGCCAACCGGGACGACGCCTGTCGAAGGTCAGTAAATGTTTCGTGAAAAGCTGGCACAGGATGCCGCGCTGATTCAGAGCCATTT
Organism: Ruegeria sp. E5; assembly: GCF_056534105.1. Lineage (NCBI taxonomy): Bacteria > Pseudomonadati > Pseudomonadota > Alphaproteobacteria > Rhodobacterales > Roseobacteraceae > Ruegeria > Ruegeria sp. E5. The sequence continues at coordinate 108,693 of NZ_JBQFPA010000006.1, forward strand.
CGATTTGGTTCTGAGCGCGCTGGATGATCTGGATGTGACACGGGCCATGGCCTATGCCACCGAGGGCGGCAAGCGTCTGCGAGGGTTTATGGTATTGGAAAGCGCGCGGTTGCTTGGCGTCGATACAGCTCGGGCAATCTGGCCAGCGACGGGTATCGAAGCGCTGCATGCATACTCTCTGGTCCATGACGACCTGCCTTGCATGGATGATGACGACCTGAGGCGTGGACGCCCAACGGTGCACGTGAAATGGGATGAGGGCACCGCCGTTCTGGCCGGGGATGCGCTGCAGACACTTGCGTTTGAGCTTTGCACGCGGCCAGAGGTCGGAAATGCTGAAATACGCGCTGAACTGGCTCTAACACTGGCAAAAGCGAGCGGCGCACAGGGTATGGTTCTGGGTCAGGCGCTGGATATCGCCGCTGAGACGGCAGCGGAGCCGCTGACACTGGATGAGATTACACATCTGCAAGCGGGCAAGACCGGTGCGTTGATCGAATGGTCCGCCTGTGCGGGTGCGCGATTGGCGCAGGCCGATCCCACCCCCTTGCGCCAATATGCCCAGGCGCTTGGGCTTGCCTTTCAGATCGCGGATGACATTTTGGATGTCGAAGGAGATGCCGAAAAGGCCGGAAAGCGGCTGCAGAAAGACGCCGAGGCGGGCAAAGCGACCTTTGTCTCGCTACTGGGTCTGGACGCCGCCAGATCCCGTGCAATTGAGCTTGTGGATCAGGCTTGTGCTGCGCTGGACGAACATGGCCCCGCTGCAGAAACCTTGAAGCAGGCTGCCCGCTTCGTTATTGCCCGGGACAGCTAAGCCAGGAACGCCAAATGTCTGACCGCCCGAATACGCCCTTGTTGGACCTTGTGAGCCGCCCAGCGGATCTGAAGCAGTTTTCAGATGCGCAGTTGCATCAGGTCGCACATGAGTTGCGGGCCGAGACGATTTCAGCAGTTTCGGTGACCGGAGGGCATCTGGGCGCGGGTCTGGGTGTCGTCGAGCTGACCACGGCGCTGCACGCGGTATTCGACACGCCACGAGACAAGATCATCTGGGACGTAGGTCACCAGTGTTATCCGCACAAGATTCTGACAGAACGCCGGGGCCGAATTCGCACCCTTCGCACAAAAGGCGGCCTAAGCGGATTCACCAAGCGCAGTGAAAGCGCCTATGATCCATTCGGCGCTGCACATTCCAGTACCTCGATCAGTGCCGCGTTAGGCTTTGCTGTCGCGCGTGATCTGGGCGGCGTTACGCCTGAAGGGCTGGGCGATGCGATCGCTGTGATCGGCGATGGCTCTATGTCCGCCGGCATGGCCTTTGAGGCGATGAACAACGCAGGCCACCTGAAGAAACGCTTGATCGTAGTTCTCAATGACAATGAGATGAGCATTGCACCGCCGGTGGGTGCCCTATCGAACTATCTATCGCGCATCTATGCCGAAGAACCGTTTCACGATCTGAAAGCTGCTGCCAAAGGTGCGGTGTCGTTGCTGCCGGAACCCTTCCGCGAAGGGGCAAAGCGCGCCAAGGATATGCTGAAAGGCATGGCTATGGGTGGGACGCTATTTGAAGAGCTCGGCTTTTCCTATCTTGGCCCGATCTACGGGCATGATCTGGACCAGTTGCTGCCGGTTCTGCGTGCGGTCAAGGCGAAGGCAAGCGGACCGATCCTGATCCATGTGCTGACCAAGAAAGGCAAGGGGTATGCCCCCGCCGAACAGGCCCGCGACAAGGGTCACGCGACCGCCAAGTTCGATGTGGTGACGGGCGAGCAGAAAAAGGCGCCTTCGAACGCGCCTTCCTATACCTCGGTCTTTGGCAAGACGCTGGTCGATGAAGCAGCGCGGGATGACAAGATCGTCGCGGTTACAGCCGCGATGCCGGACGGTACCGGGCTGAACCTGTTTGCCGAGCGCTATCCGTCGCGCTGTTTCGACGTTGCGATTGCCGAACAGCATGGCGTGACCTTCTCGGCTGCGCTGGCCGCCGGGGGCATGAAACCATTCTGTGCGATGTATTCGACATTCCTGCAGCGTGGCTATGATCAGGTTGTGCATGATGTGGCGATCCAACGCCTGCCGGTGCGATTTGCCATCGACCGTGCGGGTCTGGTTGGGGCAGACGGTGCGACCCATGCGGGGTCGTTTGATATTGCTTACATGGCCAACCTTCCGGGTATGGTTGTCATGGCGGCTGCAGATGAGGCCGAATTGATGCACATGGTCGCCACTGCGGTGGCACATGACGATGGCCCGATCGCTTTCCGGTATCCTCGCGGCGAAGGAGCGGGCGTTGATCTGCCCGAGCGCGGAGAAGTATTGGAGATCGGCAAGGGCCGGTTGATCCAGAAAGGTGCCCGAGTGGCGCTGCTGTCTTTCGGTACGCGGCTGGCCGAGGTGCAGAAAGCGGCAGAGGCGCTGTCGGCGCGCGGGATCAAGCCCACCATCGCCGATGCACGCTTTGCCAAACCGCTGGATCGGGACCTGATCCTTGATCTGGCTGCCAATCACGAGGCACTGATCACCATCGAGGAAGGGGCCATCGGCGGCTTTGGCAGCCATGTTGCGCAATTGCTTGCGGATGAGGGCGTGTTTGACGAAGGGTTGAAGTATCGCTCGATGGTGCTGCCGGATATCTTCATCGATCAGGCGAGCCCGGCGGATATGTACGCCGTCGCAGGAATGAACGCAGAACAGATCGAGGCAAAGGTGCTTTCGGTTCTTGGCGTTGCTACAATCGGTGAGAAACGCGCCTGATATTCGGGTGTTGCCGCCCCTGGATGCTGAAAAAATAAGCAGTTCAAAAATGATCTAGGTCAATTCCTTACACGCTGTGCTACGCTAACACCCGAGTCAGGCAGGCCAACCCCTGTCGATCACTCAAAGGTCGCGAGCGAATGAACAAGCTAGCCAGCCGACGCGCATTCCTGAAAGGGAAAGTGCTGCGCGAGGATACATCAGCCATCCACCCACCGGGTGCGGTGAACGAGTTTCTTGAGCTTTGCACCCAATGCGACGAATGCCGCGAGGCCTGCCCTGAAGATATCATCCGTTTCGACACGCAAGGCTGGCCTGTTGTGCAATTGGATGCAGGCCCCTGCACTTTTTGCGGTGATTGCGCCAACGCTTGCCCGACCGGGGCGCTGAATCCTGAACACGTGGCCGATTGGCCTTGGCGCGCTGCGGTGTCGGCCTCTTGCCTGTCGATGAATGGTGTCAGCTGTCGGGTCTGTCAGGATGTCTGCGACCACAATGCGATCCGCTTTCGGCTGCAAACCGGTGGTCGTGCTGAACCCCAACTCGACACCGATATTTGTACCGGCTGTGGCGCTTGTGCCAGCGCCTGCCCTGCCGGTTCTGTCAGCTTTGAACGCCACACCCCGCCCACTCAGGAGGTAGCCTTATGAATATCTGTGGATGCCTCGTCCATGTAACCCCCGAAACCACGCAGAGTGCACAGGCCGCGATTGCAGGTACAAACGGGGCAGAAGTTCACGCGGCATCCGAGGATGGCCGCATTGTTGTTGTGGTCGAGGATACGCCGGAAAAAATGGCTTCTGAGACGATCATGGATCTGCATCAGATCCCGGGTGTGATCTCTCTGACCCTGACCTACCACCATTTCGAAGACCTCGCGGAGACCCGTCCGCACCTTAATGCTTCTCGCCAGATCTAAAGCCGGAGACCCATGTCATGACCATCTCTGAATCCCGCCGGACCTTCTTGAAATCAACCGCCGCTGCTGCGACAGCATCAGCCGCAGGACTTCCCCTTGCGACCGGACAAGCCAGCGCTCAGGTCGGCAACCCTGATATCCGTTGGGACAAAGCCGCCTGCCGGTTCTGCGGCACCGGATGCTCGGTTCTGGTTGGCACCAAAGACGGGCGCGTGGTCGCCACGCAAGGCGACCCGGATGCGCCGGTGAACCGCGGTCTGAACTGTATCAAGGGCTATTTCCTGTCCAAGATCATGTACGGCAAAGACCGCCTGACCACGCCGATGCTGCGCAAAACCAACGGCGAATATGACAAGAATGGTGAGTTCGAACCCGTCAGCTGGGACGAAGCCTTCGACGTCATGGCTGCCAAGTGGAAAGAGGCCCTTGCCAAGAAAGGCCCGACCAGTGTCGGCATGTTCGGTTCGGGCCAGTGGACCGTTTGGGAAGGCTACGCCGCTGCCAAACTGATGAAGGCTGGTTTCCGGTCCAACAACATCGACCCGAACGCGCGCCACTGTATGGCCTCGGCGGTTGTCGGCTTCATGCGCACCTTCGGCATTGATGAACCAATGGGCTGCTATGACGATTTCGAGCACGCAGACACATTCGTGCTCTGGGGCTCGAACATGGCCGAGATGCACCCGATTCTGTGGTCACGCCTGACCGACACACGTCTGACCAAACCGGGATCCGAAGTGCATGTACTGTCGACCTATGAACACCGCTCGTTCGAGTTGGCCGACAATGGAATGGTCTTTGCGCCGCAGACCGATCTGGCGATCCTGAACTATATCGCCAACTACATTATCCAGAACGGCGCGGTGAACAAAGAGTTCGTCAACAAACACGTCAACATCACCAAGACCGCCACCGATATTGGCTATGGACTGCGCGATAACAACCCGCTGCAGGAAGAGGCAGAGAATCCAAACTCTGGCAAGATGGAGCCGATCAGCTTCGAAGAATATGCCGAAGCGGTATCGGAATACACGCTGGAATACACATCGGAACTCTCCGGTGTTCCTGCCGCTCAGCTTGAGCGTCTGGCCCAGCAATATGCCGACCCCAACCGCAAAGTGATGAGTCTGTGGACCATGGGCTTCAACCAGCACACTCGCGGATCGTGGGTGAACTCGCTGATGTACAATGTGCACCTGCTGGTGGGTAAGATTTCCGAACCCGGAAACTCGCCCTTCTCGCTCACCGGTCAACCTTCGGCCTGTGGTACGGCACGTGAGGTCGGAACCTTCGCTCACCGTCTGCCAGCTGATATGGTTGTTGCAAACGACAAACACCGCGAGATTTGCGAGACCGCGTGGAAAATTCCTGCGGGCACCATCCCACCCAAACCCGGGTTCCACGCCGTTTTGCAGCACCGCAAGCTGAAGGACGGCGATCTGAATGCCTATTGGGTGCAGTGCACCAACAACATGCAGGCCGCGCCCAATATCAACGAAGAAGGCTATCCCGGCTATCGCAACCCGGAGAACTTCATTGCCGTCTCCGATCCTTATCCTACTGTAACAGCCCTGTCGGCTGACCTGATCCTGCCTACCGCCATGTGGGTCGAGAAGGAAGGCGCCTATGGCAACGCCGAGCGTCGCACCCAATTCTGGCGGCAACAAGTCAAAGCTCCGGGCGAAGCGAAATCCGATCTGTGGCAGTTGATGGAGTTCTCCAAACGCTTCACCGTTGAAGAGGTTTGGGGCGAGGAACTGCTGGCCACCATGCCAGAACATCGTGGTAAGACCATGTATGACGTGCTGTTCGCCAATGGCACGATCGACAAGTTCCCGCTGTCAGAGACCGCAGAAGGATTCGACAACGACGAGTCCGAGCACTTTGGCTACTACGTGCAAAAGGGCCTGTTCGAGGAATATGCCGAGTTTGGGCGCGGCCACGCGCACGATCTGGCCCCATTCGAAACCTACCACCAGGCGCGTGGCCTGCGCTGGCCAGTCGTGGATGGTAAGGAAACACTGTACCGCTTCCGAGAAGGCTATGATCCGTATGTGCCTGAAGGCGAAGACGTGAAATTCTATGGCCATAAGGACGGCAAGGCCAAGATCATCTTCGCGCCATACGAACCCGCCCCCGAGGTACCGGATGAGGAATTCAACCTGTGGCTCTGCACAGGGCGTGTGCTGGAACATTGGCATTCAGGTTCGATGACCCGCCGCGTGCCCGAACTGCACCGCTCCTATCCCGCCGCCGTTGTCTACATGCACCCGGACGATGCGCGCGACCGCGGTCTGCGCCGCGGGCAGGAGATCGTTCTTTCCACCCGCCGCGGCGAAGTTAACAGCCGGGTCGAAACCCGAGGCCGGAACAAAGTGCCGCGTGGCCTGGTGTTCATGCCATGGTTCGACGAAGGCCAGTTGACAAACAAGCTGACTTTGGACGCGACCTGCCCGCTCTCGAAAGAGACCGACTTCAAGAAATGCGCCTGTAAGGTCGAGCGCGCGTAAAAGGCTGGCAAGGCAAAGGTCGTCCCCATGTCTCGTGTTGGCACACCCCTTTCGCCGCAGCGGCGCCGGTTCCTGCAGGACTCGGCGCGCGCAGCGGGTGGTTGCGTAGCAGCCGGGTCCTTGCTGGCCTGGCTGGCGCGGGACGCACGGGCGTTGCCGGCCGAGGCGTTGCGCCCCCCCGGTGCTTTGCCGGAAAAAGACTTTCTGTCAGCCTGCATCCGCTGTGGTCTGTGCGTGCGAGAGTGTCCCTATGACACGCTGAAACTGGCCGAGCTGGGTGTCGATGCGGTGGCCACCGGCACGCCGTATTTCACCGCCCGTGATATCCCTTGCGAAATGTGTGACGACATCCCCTGTGTCGCTGCCTGCCCGACCGGGGCGCTGGACCCCGGCCTGGACAATATCGACGACGCCAAGATGGGTGTCGCCGTTCTGGTCGATCAAGAAAACTGCCTGAACTTGTTCGGCCTGCGCTGCGATGTCTGTTACCGCGTCTGCCCCGCTATCGACGAGGCCATTACGCTGGAGACCGAACACAACGCCCGCTCGGGCAGTCATGCAATCTTCATTCCAACCGTTCACGCCGATCATTGCACCGGCTGCGGCGTTTGCGAGAAAAGCTGCGTTCTGCCCGAAGCGGCGATCAAGGTGCTGCCCGCCCGATTGGCTCGGGGCAGCAGCGCCGATCACTACCGCAAGGGCTGGGAAGAGAAAGAAGCCAAAGGCGCGCCCGTCGTCGAAGGTATCATCGATTTGCCTGATCGCCTGCCGGGACCGGGCACCGATAACCTTGTCGCACCGGGCGGGTTTGAGCCCAGATTCAAATTGCCGGAGGTCACTCAATGACCGTCCGCACAAACATGCCGCTGGGGCATGAAGCTATCGCCGCCAAAGGTTGGCTGAGTGCCCATAAATACCTGCTGCTGCGCCGCGCCAGCCAAGTGTTCTTCCTGGTACTGTTCCTGTTGGGCCCGTGGTTCGGCATCTGGATCGTGCAGGGCACTCTGGCCGGGTCGCTGACCCTAGGCGTACTGCCCCTGACCGATCCGTTCGTCTTGCTGCAAAGTCTGATCGCAGGGCACTGGCCCGAGCTGACCGCCGCCATTGGTGCCGTCATCGTTCTGGCGACCTACGCGTTGGTCGGAGGCCGCGTCTATTGCTCGTGGGTCTGCCCGATCAACCCTGTAACCGACGGCGCGCACTGGCTGCACCGCAAGCTGGGCCTGCAAAAAGGCTGGCAGCCCAAACGCGGAACGCGGCTGTGGATCATGGCCACCGTGCTGGTCGTGTCCGGCCTGACCGGCGCAATTGCATGGGAACTGGTCAACCCGATCACCATGCTGCATCGCGGACTGATCTTTGGCATGGGCTTCGTCTGGACGATGGTCGCCGCGATCTTCCTGTTTGACTTGCTTGTCTCGCGCCATGGATGGTGCGGCCATGTCTGCCCCGTAGGCGCATTCTACGGACTGGTGGGCAGCAAGGCGATGCTGCGGGTCACCGCCGCCAATCGCAACGCCTGTGACGATTGCATGGACTGCTACGCGGTTTGCCCGGAAAACCATGTGATCTCTCCGGCGCTGAAAGGCAAAGACAACCCGCTGATCCTGTCGCCCGACTGCACCAATTGCGGTCGCTGCATCGATGTCTGCGCTGAAGACGTTTTCAAATTCACCCATCGGTTCGACGCCCTGACCGTCGCGCCACCGGAATCAACCGCCGCGCCCCAGCCGCGCGCCTCAAGACCTTTTTGAAGGAGTGAGAAGATGAAAAAGCCGATCCTAGTGGGCCTTGCCCTGATCCCGCCGCTGCTCCTCGGTGGCCTGGCCCTCGCGCAGTCTGCCGGAGTTAACAGCCTACGCGGTGCCGAAGTCGATGAACCCGCCGTCCTGGATCAGGTGCATCGGACAGTCGAAGGCCGTATGCAGCGTAATTATCGCCAGCAGCCGCCGCTGATCCCACATTCGATCGAACAGTACCAGATCGACCTGCGCACCAATCAGTGCCTCTCCTGCCATGACTGGACCAAGGCTGGTGAACGCAACGCTCCGACGTTGTCGATGACTCACTATCTGGACCGCGAAGGGCGAGAGTTGGATCAGATCGCCGGCACACGGTATTTCTGCAATCAGTGCCACGTACCACAGGCCGATGCGCTGCCTCTGGTCGATAACACTTTTGAACCTTCCTCCGGAAACTGAACACAGGTCGAAAAGGAGAGCGCGACATGTCCGACTCCCAAGAAAAACAAGGACTCATCCGGCGCCTCTGGACCTGGTTCTGGAGCCCGATCGCCGTCCTCAGTGTCGGCTTTACACTACTGGCCGGGTTTCTGGCAGGCATCCTGTTCTGGGGTGGGTTCCACTGGGCACTGGAATTGACCAACACGGAAGAGTTCTGCGTATCCTGCCACACGATGGAAACCAATCTGGGCGAATATCGGGAAACGGTCCATTACAATAACGATTCCGGCGTGCGGGCCATCTGTTCCGATTGCCACGTCCCGGACGAGTGGAACCACAAGATCAAGGCCAAGATCATGGCCGTGAAGGACGTCTACCACGAACTGGCAGGCACCATCAGCACGAAAGAGAAGTATGAGGACCATCGTCTTTCCATGGCGTCGGCCGTATGGAAGAAGATGAAGGAATCCGACAGCCGGGAATGCCGCAACTGCCACAACTTTGACTATATGGACTTCACCCTTCAGGAAACCCGCGCAGCCAGCGAACACCAGCGCGCAATCGACACCGGCATGACCTGCATCGATTGCCACCAGGGCATCGCACACAGTCTCCCACCCAACTATTTGGAAACGTATGAGAAGATTGCGAAAGAGGTAGATGGTGAGGTTCTGCAGGAACACGCTGCAGCATCAGGGGACGACATCCGCGCGTTCCTGAACAAAAGCTCGGAACAAGGTGGGGACTGAGATGTTAGAGATACTTGGAACCATCGGCGGTAACGTACTGGGTCTGCCCGGCATTCTGGGTCTGGCACTGGGAATGATGACGCGCCAATACTGGTTGGGTGCACTGATGGGTGGATTGGTTGGCCTAATCGCGCCTCTGCTCTTTGCCGGTTGGCAGATTTCCCACGTTGGAACGATAGCGCTGCTGATCGCAATTATCGTTGGTCTCTGCGCCGGAAGTCTGGGCACCGCCATTCGCCGCAAGGGCGCAACCGTCTGAAGTGGTTGGTCGGGCCCGGCGGCAATTCCGGGGTCACCGCCCCCAGTTTTCCGCCGGATCGCTTTCCGCATAGTCCCGCAAAAGCGCGATATCCGAGATTTCGGCGTGGTTGCGGTTGATCTTCACACCCACCGCCTTGAGCCGCGAAAACGCCCGGCTCAGGCTTTCCGGCTTCATCCCCAGACGGCCTGCGATGAGCATCTTGTCGTAGGGCAGCAAAACCTCGCATCCGCCTTTGTCGCTGTCGCAGAGATTCAACAAAAACTCGGCCACGCGTTGCGCTCCGGTCTGAGCCTTGAGTTGCTCTAGCTGCGCCACCAACGAGTGAAGATGGGTAAAGGTCGCGGCCAGAATAGAAATACCGATCTCAGGGTCCTCTCTCATCAAAGAGATCAGGATCGGACTGGGGATATGCATGACATCACAGGCCGATACGGCCTCGGCGGATACAGGATAGGGAACGTTACGCAGAGCTACGGCCTCACCAAAGCTGTCACCACGTTTGAAGACGCTCACGACGGCTTCGGCCCCGGTGGGGGTCATGCGGAACAGCTTGACCCAACCCTCAAGCACGACGTGGATGGCCTGCGCTTTTTCCTCCTGCAGGAATATTGTCTCACCACGGTCATACTGGCGCCAGATCGCGTGGCTCAGCAGTGTTTCCACATGCTGTTCCGGTAAACTGCGCAGCAGCAGCGACTGACGTGCGACCGCTTTTTGTGCTTCGTGAGACAAGAGAATACCCCTGTTAATTCCTGCCGGCGCATGGGCGCGGTCGGTCCATCCCTGTTCCACGCTATGCCAGAGCCGGCAGTTGTGCACCATAGTTTTATGTTGTCTAAACTTGACTATTGTCATGTTGCGGCTTGGTTCGCTGCCCTATTCTCGGCTCAAAGCCAGTATTCCGGGGAGCACGTAACATGGACTACGAGCGTTATTTCAGTCAAAGCCTCAGTGACCTTCGGGATGAAGGGAACTATCGTGTTTTCATAGACTTGCAACGTCGCTGTGGTTCTTTCCCGAACGCACGTCAGACGGATGGATCTGTCCAGCGAAATGTGCGGATCTGGTGTTCGAATGACTATCTTGGCATGGGTCAGCACCCATCTGTTATCGATGCAATGCATGACGCATTGGATCGCTGTGGCGCGGGGGCCGGGGGCACGCGAAACATATCAGGCACCACTCACGACCACGTGCTGCTTGAGGCCGAACTGGCCGATCTGCATGGAAAGGAAGCCGCGCTTCTGTTTACTTCCGGGTATGTTTCGAATTGGGCAGCCCTTGGCACTCTCGCCGCGAAAATCCCCGGCCTGATCGTATTCTCTGATGCACTGAACCATGCCTCGATGATCGAAGGCATCCGCCACTCGCGGGCGCAGAAGGTGATCTGGAAACACAACGATTTGGATGACCTTGAAGCCAAACTGGCCGCAGCTGATCCCGATGCGCCGAAGATGATCGCGTTCGAGTCGGTCTATTCGATGGATGGTGACATCGCCCCCATCAAAGAGATTTGCGATCTCGCCGACAAATACGGCGCGATGACCTATCTGGATGAGGTTCATGCCGTTGGCCTCTATGGGCCACGCGGCGGTGGTATCGCTGAACGCGAAGGTCTGATGGATCGCTTGACGGTGATCGAAGGCACGCTTGGTAAAGCGTTCGGTGTGGTGGGCGGGTATATTGCTGCCTCGGCTGCGCTGTGCGATTTCGTGCGCAGCTTCGCCAGCGGGTTTATTTTTACCACCGCCCTGCCACCATCGATCGCGGCCGGGGCCGCGGCCTCGATCCGGCATTTGAAACAATCGAATGCTGAACGCGACCTGCAGAAAGCCCGTGTAGCTCAGGTTCGGGCCCGTTTGGATGCGGAAGGTATTCCTCATATTCCTAACCCCAGCCACATCATCCCGGTGATGGTTGGCGATCCGGTGAAGTGCAAGTTCATCTCGGACACGCTGCTGGAAGAGTTCGGCATCTACATTCAGCCGATCAATTATCCCACCGTACCAAAAGGGACCGAGCGTCTGCGGATCACGCCGTCTCCGGTACATACGGATGAGGATATCGAGCATCTGGTTGGCGCGCTGTCCACACTCTGGCAACGCTGTCAGATTGCGCGCATGCCGATGGCAGCCCAGTAACCAAGAAGCGCCCCCTAGCGTAAAACTTCGCCGTCTCCCCGGAGGCGGCGTTTTTTTGAGTCAGATCAGGTAGAGGGCAAAGACAATGATGGCAAAGCCCGTCAGCACCATGGTGAAACCTCGCAGCCAGGCCGGGCTGTTTACGAGATCAAGATAACAAGCCAGGATAACGCGACATTTCGCCAGTGCGAGGACCAGAATACACCCCGCCAGAACGGCTGGCGGGATGGGCAGCACAGTCAGCAGTGCAGATGCAACGCTGAGCGCCAGAAGGCTGAGCCATGCGCGCGTGAGCGTATTCGGGAGCCTCCGGCGGGAGTATTTGGGAAAAGATGAAGCTGCGGGCATCCGTATTATCCCAACAGGTAGATCACGGGGAAAAGCAGGATCCAGACCAGATCGACCATGTGCCAGAACTGCGCACCTGCCTCAATGTTGCGTGGATCGTCACGCCAGGCGACCAGCAGCAGGATACCGACCCCTGCCAACACATGTGCGGCGTGAAACCCGGTCAGCAGATAATAGAACAGGAAAAATGGGTGGGTCTCATAGGTGATCCCCTGTGCGGCTTTGCCCGCGTATTCCGCACCTTTGATGATCAGGAACACGACACCCAGCACGGCGGCAGTGATCAAGGCCATTCGAGCCACGCCCCGGCGCGCGATTTTTCGCCACTGCAGCGCCTGCGCCGCCAGATAGCCCGAAGTGACCAGCACCACCGTGTTTAGCGCTGCCCCTGTCCGGTAAAGGTGCGATTGAGCCTCGGCAAATCCTGTCGGGTCGGTCAGGCGCACGCCCATAAAGGCAATCAGGCCCGCGCCGAAAACCAGCAATTCCGAGATGATCAGAACCCACATCAGCAGCTCGCCCGGAAGCTCATCGATCAAAGAGGCGTCGCTCATGCTCCAACCAGTTGGCGGTAGATCTGAGGCAGGGCCATGATCAGCCGGTGCGGGTCGGGGATGACGGCGAAGCCGCCTTGACCGAACATGCGCGGGAACCAGCTTTTGCCGGTTTTGTCGATGGTAACGCCAAAGACCGATTGCCCTGCCCTACGCGCCTCGCGCACGGCCATGCAGGTGTCTTCGATACCGTGGCGACCCTCGTAATGGTCCAGGTCGTTGGGTTTGCCGTCAGTGATGATCAATAGCAACCGGCGTTTGCGCGATTGGCTGGCCAGATCGGCGGAACAATGGCGTATTGCGGCGCCGAGGCGGGTATAGTGGCCGGGGCGCAGCGAGGCGATGCGCTGTTCCACCAAACTACCCATCGGCTCATCGAAGCGTTTACAGCGCTGCACATAAACCCGCTGGCGTTTCAGCGAGCTGAAGGCGTGGATGGCGAAATCGTCGCCGCAGGCGTTCAGACCCCAGGCGAGTGCCGCAAGAGCCTCGCGTTCAATGTCGATTACGGCGCGGCCTGTGACGGCGCTTTCGGTCGAGCGGCTGACATCCAGCAGGATAGACACCGCCAAATCGCGCGCCTCGGGGCGCGATTGCATCCAAATACGTTCGGTGCCTTCGCCATTGGCACAACGGTCTACCTGCGCCCGAACGGCTGCCTCGATATCCAATTGATCACCATCCAGATGACCGCGTGTCATCACGCGGCCCGGGCGCAGCGCCTCGAACTGGCGTTTCACGGCGCGGATGCGGCGGGCAGTGGCGGGGTCTTTGCCGAACTCGGCGGCATCTTCGCGAATCTCGGCATCCGAGGTCAGAACGTTGACATGATCGGGCAAGTATTGGCCGGTGCGTACGTCCCATTCGGGATACAGAACCCGTCCCGACAGGCGTTCGCGGTTCACGTCCTCCGGAGCGAGGTCCAGATGAAGTTTCAGTTTGGTCGGCGGCGCCTTCGAGATCTGACCCAAGCCAATCTCTTCCTGATCATCGGCGGCTTTCTTGGCGTTATCCGGATCGTCATCGTCAATGCGCCGGTTGATGTTCAGGAACTCGGCCCAACTGAGGATCGCTTCGAACTTGTGCAGGATGAAACTGTCGCTGCGGTTGGCCTGATCCGATTTGCGGCGGCGGGCACGGTGGGTTTTTTCGCCGGATTCCTCAGGCGGTCCTTCGGTTTCGGGGTTCTCCACTTCGTTATGTTCGGAGAACCCGACCGGGCGCAACTCGGGCCACAGCGGGACAGGCCGGAAATGCTGATAGGCGCGCGGGGCGGTGAGGTCGTCATCCAACGCTAGAAGATGTTCAGCCTTTGGCGACAAAGGCGCGGGGTCACCAAGCATGTGGCGGACCAGTTCTTCAACCGCTGCCTCGACGGGTGGCAGCCCGGAAATGTCGCGTTGATACAGCACGCCCTTGCACAGCTCGGTATAAAGCGGGCGCAGACCAGGGGCGTTGTGCAACGCCGCCTCGACCATCTGTCGGGCGGCGACAAGCGCATGCAGGTCGGCGCGCAACGGGTCGTCTTCGTCGCTACGAGTTCCGGCATGTGCAGCGGCGGCGGCCAGCCAGACATAAAGCGCACCGTTGGCTTCACGCGCGGGAAACACCGCTAGCCGATCCGGCAAACGCAGAACTTCGCCATCGAACGACGCACGCGGCATTAGCTCGGCCTCGGTTGCCAGACGACGACGCCACCCCAGACGGTGGCGCGAAATCTCGGGCGAGACCGGGCGCAATTCTACGCCCGGACTACCCCCAAGTCCTCGAAAGAGGACTGCCAGCCGCCCTGCGACCTCTGAGAGGTCGACCGCGGCTCCATCATGCACTTCAGGTGCATCAAGGCGACTGGCAAGGGTGTGCCACAGTTTCCCGATCGTTTCTTCGGGTTCCCATGGCTCAAAATCGATCCTGACCATCGGCCGGCCTCACCCAAAGACAGCCGTGACAAGATCGAGGAGCCCGCGTTTGATATCCTCATCATCAGTCAGAGGTTCGATCATTGCGGCGAGGATGGCGCGGTCGGTGGACATGCCCTGTGCGATCAGCGTCGCGGCATAAACGACCAGCCGGGTGGACACGCCTTCCTCAAGGTCCTGACCCTTAAGCCCGCGCAACTTACCTGCAAGGCGTACCAGCGGTTTACAGCGTTCAAGCGGCAGACCGCTTTCTTGCGCGACGACTTCGGCCTCCATCTCGGGCGAAGGAAAGTCGAATTCCAGCGAGATGAACCGCTGCCTGGTCGAGGGTTTCAGGGTTTTCAGGATATTCTGGTATCCGGGGTTGTACGAGGCCACCAGCATGAAGCCGGGCGCGGCCTCAAGCTCTTCGCCGGTGCGGTCGATCGGCAGGATGCGCCGGTCATCGGTCAGCGGGTGCAGCACAACGGTGACGTCCTTGCGGGCTTCGACCACCTCATCAAGGTAGCAGATCGCGCCTTCGCGCACCGCACGAGTCAGAGGGCCGTCAACCCAGACGGTTTCGCCGCCCTTCAACAGGTAGCGACCGATCAGGTCGGCGGCGGCGAGGTCATCGTGGCAGGCTACGGTGTAAAGCGGGCGGCCAAGCTTGGCGGCCATGTGGGCCACAAAGCGGGTCTTGCCGCAACCTGTTGGGCCTTTCAGCAAGACCGGCAGGTCGTTGTTGTAGGCGGCGGTGAACACATCGCATTCATCGCTTTGGGCGAGGTAGAAGGGGGCGTTCGCCGCCCCCTCATTCAGTTTCATGGAGCCATCCATATCCATTACTCCGCAGGGGTTTCAGAGGCACCGGGTTCAATCACCTCTTTCCGGGGCACCCAGATCGAGTAGATGAACAGCAGCGCACCAAGGACCACGACCACACCAGAGCCAAGACGCATCCAGTAGAAGATCGCAATCTGGTCCTGCACGTCCATGAAGTAGTCACCGACCACACGTTGCATGTGAGTCTGCACGGTACCACCGAAGGTCAGGACGAAGGTCATGAAGACCATGCCGCTGGTCATAAGCCAGAACGAGCCCATGTTCAGAACCTGATTGTAGGGATCACGGTTCTTCAAGATCGGCATCGCATAGCTGAAGATCGCCAGGTTGAGGCAGACATAAGCACCGTAGAAAGCCAGGTGACCGTGGGCTGCGGTGATCTGCGTGCCATGGGTATAGTAGTTCACCCCGTGCAGCGTGTGCAGGAAGCCCCAGACACCGGCACCGAAGAAGGCAAGCGTTGCACAGCCCAGTGACCACAGCAGAGCAGCCTTGTTAGGGTGGTCACGACGGCCCTTCCAGACCATGACGAAGGCAAAGGCCATCATCGCGAAGAACGGGATCACCTCGAGGCTTGAGAAGATCGAACCGATCCACTGCCAATAGCCGGGTGTACCGATCCAATAGTAGTGGTGACCTGTCCCAAGGATGCCCGAGAACAGCGCGGCGGCGACGATGACATAGAGCCATTTCTCGACCACCTCACGGTCAACGCCCGTTAGCTTCAGCATCAGGTAGGCCAGGATCGAGGCCATGATCAGCTCCCATACGCCTTCGACCCATAGGTGGACGACATACCACCAGTATTGCTTGTCGAGCGACAGGTTGCCCGGGTTGTAGAAAGCAAACAGGAACAGCAGCGCCAGACCCCAGAGGCCCAGAACAAGGATGCTCGATATTGCCGTCTTCTTGCCCTTCAGAACGGTCAGTGACACGTTGTAAAGGAACATCAGCGCGGCCACGACGATGCCCGCCTTGACCCATTTGGGTTGTTCAAGGAACTCGCGCCCCTCTTTGCCCAGCAGCCAGTTGCCTTCGAACAGGTTGAAGACATAGGTCACGACCACGCCCAGCGTGCCAACCACAAGAATGATCAACTGCAGATAGGCCAGCTTGGTCGAATGAATCTCGCGCTCGGTCTCTTCGGGGATCAGGAAGTAGGCCGCACCGAAGAAGCCCAGCAGTAGCCAGACGATCAGAGAGTTGGTGTGCAGCATCCGTACGATATTGAACGGCAGAAGCTCACTCAGGAAGTTCGGGAATACATAGATGAAACCGGCTAGCAGGCCGCCGATTACCTGTACCGCGAACAGGGCCATCGCTACTGCGAAGTAGGCGTAGGCGATTTTTTGGGATTCGTATTTCATTGCTCCGTTCCCTTTCTCAGCCTGCCTCGTTGGGCGGCCAGCCCTGCGCATCGATGTTGTCCGTCCAGATCAAGAAGTTGGTCAGATCGCGGATCTCTTCGTCGCTGAGGTTGAAATTGGGCATCTGCCGACGACCGGGAATGCCGGTCGGCTGCGCCTCCATCCAGCCCTTGAGCGCTTCAAAGGCCGATTCCGGGTCGTCCAGCACACCCCAGCGGGTCATCACATTCCCGACTTCCGGCGCGTAGTAGGCGCCCTCGCCCAGGATCGTGTGACAGTTGATGCAGGCATGTTTTTCCCAGACATGTTTGCCCCGAACCACACTGTCATCAAGCTTCGCCGAATTCTCGGAGTTGACGATGTACCAGTGCGAGTGGGCCGACAGGGCCAGGAAGATGAGGATGAAGAACAGTGACCCGCCATAGAATATGTTGCGAGCCATGCTCTTTGTCATGACTTCTCGCATTGCGCTCTCCTTTGCGCAGATTAGCTAGTCTGATGACAATGGCGGGTGGGTCGCAGGGCTGCCTTAACGAAAGTCAAGCATGCCAAAGTAAGCGCGGAATTGGACACCAGTGATCATAATTGCGCCAGTATCACTAAAATGCCCTCAGATTGCCTTGAAAAATAGTACTTAGAACAGCATGTTTCCGGACGTTCGAACAGTTGAAGCGAGCGTTCTCGATTTATTGGTGAATAGAGGTGCGTAGATGGCACCTGAAGCGTGGTGGTTAAAGAATGGCGAACTACTCATACATCGGGTACGCACCCGGCGTTATTACGGTGAATACAATTGGGCCTGATACGATCACCCTGGACGCAAGCTATGACCCCGCGACGGACCGAAGGGTATTCAATGTTGAGGACGAGGCCGGTGGTTTCATTCGAAATGGGTTTGGCCCGCCAGTTCCCGATACCGGGGATGTTTTTAACGGCGACAGATTCAACAACGAAAATGGCGACGACGATACACAGACCGGAGCGGTAACAAACCTTGATGGTTCGACAACGTTTCTGAGCGGCGACATCTATCTGGAAGAATCCTACATTCTGACGAATCCCGGCGGTGGGACAATCACTGTGTACCTTGTTGAGGTTGAAGGAACCAACGCTGGCTACATAACCTCTGAGCCCCTAGATCCCGGGGTGACGTATTCGATGAGCGTCGTCAACGTTACACCGAGCAACGCACCGGACACGACTGACCCCGGTTCCATCGTTGATGTTCCTTGTTTCTCAGCCGGAACGCTTATCGCGACACCTGATGGTGATGTCGCGATAGAAACGCTTTCCGCTGGTGACATGGTTGTCACCTTGGATCATGGGCCACAACCAATTCGCTGGATCGGCGCGCGCGCTCTGGATAGGTCTGAATTTGCGCTCAATCCCAAGCTGCGCCCGATCCGAATCACAGCGGGCAGCCTGGGAAGCAACCTGCCGCGACGTGATCTGTTGGTCTCACCGCAGCATCGCATGTTGATCCGTTCGAGTATCGCCGTTCGCATGTTCGACAGCGAAGAGGTTCTGGTCTCAGCCCATAAGCTGGTCGGCATACCCGGCATAACCGTCGACGAGACAGCTCAGGGCGTGGTGTATTTCCATATTCTGTTCGACCGGCATGAGATCGTGCTGGCGGAAGGCGCGCCGTCAGAAAGCCTATTCACAGGCAAGCAAGCCTTGAAAGGAATACAGCCCGAGGCGCTGGCCGAAATTGTTGCGCTCTTCCCAGAGTTAGCTTTGCCAGACCATCAACCAATCGCAGCCCGCCAGATTCCAAAACGCGGAAGACAAATCCATACTTTGCTGCAACGACATATTAAGAATGACAGGGCGTTGCTCCGACCTTCTTGATCTAAAAACCGTTGCTCAGGCCGCTAGACGTGGCCCGGTCAACGCGGGCCACATCGCAACCAGATACAAGACGATGGCGCAGATCCACAGCCCATCTGAGGCCAGCATCGCAACCAGATATCCCTGGTCAAACGCCGACCCGACCCAGCGTAAAACTGCGGCTGCCGCCATCAAACCGTAAGCGATCGCCATGGGCGGCGGGGCCACGAGGGCGCGGCCACTATGGCCAAGGGCGGCCCGACTCATCACGGCAAGGGTCATGCCGCCGACGCAGCCAATGCCCAGAACATGCAGCGCCCCGATCTCGCTGCCGAACCCCTGCACTGCCAGCCCCCACAGGATCAGGCCCAGCGCCAGCATGCCCAGCCCCAGATGCAACGCGATCAGGATCGGCTGCCGCAGTGCCCAGCGTGCGCGCCAACGTGCCATGCGCAGGATCTGAGCAACGCCAAGCATCAGCGCGATAGCGCCTGATACAGGTCCGATTCCAAAGACGAGCACGCTCAGCGGCAGTGAAAGTGCAAGCCCCATAGCGGCTTTATCAAACGTTCCTACCGAAATAGGCCAGTTGGATTCGGGCTCTCCCGCGCGTTTCATCGCATTTCGGGTGAAAGCTGGCGTAATGCGCCCGCCAAGTATCGCGATTAGGCTACAGAGCGTCAGCAACCCCGCCCGCAATCCGATGTCCAGCGTATCGCTGGTCACACCGATCCACTCTAAATGGGTTAACAAGTTGGCAATCCAGATCGCACTGAGCAGCAAAAGGAATACCATGTTCTGCGGTTTGGGGCGTCGGATCAGCTGAGTAGCAATCTTTGCCGCCAGAATTGGAACAAAGACCAGATCGAACACAGCGACCAGAACCGGCGGCAGCGCACCGGAGAACCACATCGCTACCCGCCCGGCCAACCAGAGACCTGCGGCCAGCATGATGAACCTGGCGCGCGCCTCTGGGGTCCCGGTCCAGTTGGGAACAGCCGTCAGAAAGAACCCGCCCAGAGCTGCTGTGGCATAGCCAAAGATCATCTCATGCGCGTGCCACATTGGGGGACTCATGGAATAGGTTGGGTCTTCGTATCCGACCAACCCGGTCTGCGTCATCAACCAAAAACCCCACGCGCCTCCCGCGAACAGACCAAAAAGTCCGGCGGACAGGAAAAAGATGCGAAACCCCTCGCCCAATACGCGCGCGATCACTGCCGACATGCCTGTTCTCCTCGGCCTCAATGGCTGTTGGAACAGGTTTAGCAAGGCCGACCAGTGATGGACTTAACCGAAATCAAGCATCCGAAAAACATGTCCCTGAAACTCAGGTTTTCCCTTTGTTTTATGGCTCATTATAGCCCGTCAATTTCCAATTTGCGCGCGCTCCGTTGACTTTCGTCAAGGATGACAAACGCGTGATGTTTCACCCTAGGACCTGCCTCACCAGCAAATGGAGAGTGATCATGTCACTTGGAATCAGCTACAACAGAACTGGCCGCGCCTTAGGGGTCGGTTTGGCAATGTTGCTGGGCAGCGTCGCTGCGCCAGTCTTTGCCGAAGAGCCAACCCTGAGCAAGGAAGCCTTTGAATCATCAAAACAACTTTACTTTGAACGCTGCGCCGGTTGTCACGGTGTGTTGCGCAAAGGGGCAACCGGCAAAAGCCTTGAGCCGCTGGTTGAAACGAAGAATGACGATGGTACCGTAACCGAGTCGGGCACCCTGAAACTGGGGCAGGAGCGGCTGGAAAAAATCATCGCATGGGGCACCGAAGGCGGGATGAACAACTTCTCGGACGTGATGTCCGAAGAAGAAATCCGCGATATGGCGACCTACATCCAGATGGAGCCACCCCAACCGCCAGAAATGTCGCTTGAGCAGATGATGGCGACCCGCAAGGTCTATGTCGAACCCGAAGACTACCCGACCGAACCTCTGCATGGCCGCAACTGGGAAAACTTCTTTGTCGTCATCGAACGTGACGTGGGCAAGGTGGCCGTGATTGATGGTGACACCAAGGAAGTGCTGGCGCATATCCCAACCGGTTATGCGGTGCACGTTCTGAAAGCCTCGGAACACCACAAATTGGAAGAACCGGAAAACCCGGGCCGCTTCTGGTACACCATGGGCCGCGACGGGAAGATGACCAAGATCGACCTGTGGCAGAACCCCGAGAACATGCTGGTTGCCGAGGTTACCATTGGTTATGACGCTCGCGACGTGGCGGTATCGGGTGACGGTAAATACGTCATCGGTGGCGCCTATTGGCCCCCTCATTTCGCCATCGTCGACGCCGAAACCATGGAGCCGAAAAAGGTTGTCTCGACCCGTGGCTACAACGTGGACGGGGATTATGTGGAAGAGGCCCGCGTGGCCGCCATCTACACCACCCCGAACGAGCCCACGTGGATCGTGGCCGTCAAGGAACTCGGTCAGCTGTGGCAGGTGGACTACTCCGATCTGGACAACCTGCGTATCGACAAGATCGACAGCGCAAAGTTCCTGCATGACGGGTTCTTTGATCCGACCGGCCGTTATTTCCAGATCGCCGCAAACGCGTCGAACAAGATGGTCGTGGTCGATACCGAGACTCACAAGCTGGAAGCTATGATCGATACCGCGCCGCTGCCGCACCCCGGCCCGGGCGCCAACTGGGATGACCCGAATTGCGGTCCTGTTGCCGGTACGACCCACTTGGGCGAAGGCACGGTTACCGTTTGGGGCAACGACCCCGAAGGCCGCCCGGACGATGCCTGGAAGGTCTGCTATGAGGTGGAAACCGACGGACCCGGTCTGTTCATCCGGACCCATCCGAACTCGGACTACATCTGGGCCGACCAGACCAAGCACCCCGAGCCTGAGATCCAGCAATCGGTGCAGGTCATCGACAAGGCAACCGGTGAGATCGTGAAAACGATCCAGATCACAGAAGAGGAAGGCAACGTCGCCGTCCACTTCGAGTTCAACCAAGACGGATCCGAGGTCTGGGTGTCCAAGTGGAACCGCTCGACCTCGAAAGAGCCAAATGGCGAGATCGTGATCTTCGACGCCAAGACGCTGGAAGAGATCGGCCGCGTGAAGGGACTGTTTGCACCCACCGGCAAGTTCAACGTCTACAACCGTTCGAACCACGTCACCTGACGGGTTTTGTACTCAGCACCGGAAAGGGCGGGCCCCTCGCCCGCCCTTTCCTCGTTTGACTCATCAGCCAAATCCACAGGCCTGACATCCAGGGCCAGAAAAAGAAGCCAAAACGGAGACCGGATATGACCTCCGAACCGGAAAAGAAAAAACCAATCTGGCGCCGGTATTTCCTGTGGGGAATGCCCGTGGCCGGGATCGCTGCGGCCTTTGCCGCCGGCATCATCTTCTGGGGCGGGTTCAACACCGCTATGGAAGCTACCAACACCAAGGAATTCTGCGTCTCGTGCCACGAGATGCGAGATTTCGTTTACGAAGAATACACCGGCACAATCCACGACGTGAACCGTTCGGGCGTAGGCGCGGTCTGTTCCGACTGTCACGTGCCCAAGGATTGGACTCACAAGATCATCCGTAAGATCAAGGCGTCCAAAGAACTGTATGGCAAGGTGGTCGGCACGATAAACACGCGCGAGAAATTCGAAGCCAAGCGCGTGCATCTGGCTATGAATGAATGGGAGCGGATGAAATCCACGGACTCGCGCGAGTGCCGCAACTGCCATGACTTCGAGTCGATGATGCCCGAGTTCCAGAAACCCCGCGCCCGTCAGCAGCACCTGAACGCGATGACCGTTGGTCAGACCTGTATTGACTGCCACAAGGGGATTGCGCATTCGGACGCCCGCGACCGGGCCGACGAAGAGTATCTGGAAAAGCTTGAAGCGCCGAACCCAGATTTCATTCGCGAAATCCCCGCCGAATATCTGGCCAGTCTCGAGCGGATCGAAGCCAAAGAAGCCGCCGATGCCGAGGCTGAGAAAGCCGCGCGTGTAGCCCAGCAAGAGGCTGTTCAGGCCCAGATCGCAGCAGCGGTTGACGCAGCCGTCGCGGAAGAGCGTGCCAAAGCTTCTGGCGAAGATGCCGCAGCCCCGGCAGGTGGCGGCAGCGATGTTGGCACAAATATCGATTGGGCCGCTGTCCCCGGTGCAGATATGAAACTGTTCTATCCCGGTCAGGCCTCGTTTGAATGGGTTCAGAACGGCAGATCCCACGGCGGAGCACGTCCTTTGACCAAGGGCGGAGACAAGTGCACCACCTGTCACGCTGCCGAACTGGACGCGATCGGCAACAAGATCGTGGCCGGTGGGGATCTGGAACCAACCCCGATCCCGGGCAAACGCGGCGTTATAGACGCCACCGTTCAAGCCGCGCATGATGATGAGACCCTGTATATCCGTCTGCAATGGCCGGATGCGGGCCACAACCCCGCCCCCTTTGTCGATGGCGGCAAGATGGACCCGGACAACCAGATCAAGGTGGCCATGATGATCACCGGCACAGGGATTGAGCTGGGCGATCAGGTCGGCTGCTGGGCCTCGTGCCATGCAGACAACAGCTACATGCCCTTTGACCCGGGTGCCGAGGCGATTGCCGCAAATGGCGATGTCTCGGGTCGGCTGAGCACGCAGGACACTGTGACCAAATACATCAGCGAAAGCCGCACCGAGGTCGAGATCAAAGGCCGCCGCGGTAAGGCGCTGGGTGGCTGGGACAAGCTGCAGGCCGCCGATCAGATCGAGCAGTATCTGGCCGATGGCACCTATCTGGACCTGATGCGCGTCTACGCAGATGGCAGCGCCACCAACGGCTATCTGCTGGAACAGCGCGTGGTCAATGACGGTGAGATCGCCGCCTCTGCCAGCCTTGATGCAGGTATGTGGACCGTGGTCTTCACCCGCCCATTGAACTCGGGCGCAGCTGGTGACGTGCCGCTGGAGGTCGGTCAGACCTATACGGTGGGCTTTGCCATCCACGATGACTTTGCCGCCGCACGGTTTCACCATGTGACGCTGGATACCAGCCTGGCATTGGACGACGACAACGCCTTCATCAACGTCGTCAAACAATAAGGAAGAGGGGCCGGGCGATCCGGCCCCTTCCGCTTAAAAGAGGAGACTTGGACAATGAAACCCCAACACCTTCTCCCTGCGCTGCTGCTTCTGGCCGCGCCTGCATGGGCAGAGGACACCGCCGCGCTGTGTGCCGAAGCCGAAGAGCGCTATGTCGAGCTGTTCGGTCAGCCCTCCTCCGCCGTTGAGGATGCCGATGTGGTGCTGATGTACAAATACACGTTCTGCCCAGCCGAGCTAACCGTGAAACCGGGCACAACCGTGCGCTGGGTGAATGTCGATAAGCGCACCAGTCACTCGGTCCTACTGAAAGACGGCAGCGAGCCCGAAAGCGATCGTTTGTTTCCTGAGGAGACGGTTGACCTGACCTTCCTCACCCCGGGTCCGCAGGACTATCTGTGTGGCCCACATTGGGAGACACAGAACATGATCGGCATGATCACCGTCGAACCCTGAGCCGAGGCAATCATACAGGCAAGCCGAAAGGAGCGCGGGGCAATTCCCGCGCTCCTTAACTTTAGTCAAGGAGGTTCCTTTCCGATTACGCCAGTCTGGCCGCATGACACGCCCGGCTCACCCAGCAACGTCCCCTGATCGCGCAGGAATTCCGGGCTCCGAAGACATTCAGACCAAGCGAGTTTGCACATGAGCGGTAAGGTTTTTCTGATTGGCGCAGGCCCCGGTGACCCCGAACTGATGACCCTGCGCGCGCTGCGGATGCTGCAAGAGGCGGACGTGGTGGTCTATGACCGTCTGGTCTCGGCCGATATCCTCAATCTGCACGCTGATGGCGCACGGCTGATCCCGGTTGGGAAGGCCCCCAAGTGTCATACCGTGCCGCAGGATCGCATCAACGAAATCCTCGTCGAGGAAGCCAGCGCCGGTCACACCGTTGCTCGCCTCAAGGGGGGTGACCCGATGATCTTCGGACGCGGCTCGGAAGAGGCCGCGCACCTGATGGCAAACGGAATCCCAGTCGAATACGCGCCAGGCATTACCGCAGCGCAGGGGGCATCCTGTTCGACAGGCGTGCCGCTGACCCATCGCGGGTTGGCGACATCGGTGCAATATGTCACCGGGCACCGACAGGCCGACAAGGTGCTGGATCTGGATTGGAAACGTCTGGCCGACCCGGACTCGACCTTAGTCGTCTATATGGGCGTCGCCAATATCGGCCAGATCGCCATGGGACTGATGACCGAGAACCTGCCCGGCTCAACTCCGGTTTTGGCGGTTGGCAAAGCGACCACACCTGATGAGCGCCGGATGGTATCCCGGCTGGATCGGCTGGCCGCTGATGTGCGCAAGGCCGGGCTAAAGGCGCCCACGCTGTTCATCATCGGCAAGGTAGTTTCACTTTACGCAGAACGGCCTTTGGCCGACCTTTTGGAGCAGGCGCATGGCTAAGTTCGGTTCCAGAAGGCCGGCACAGCAACCGGCTGTGAGAGGACGCAAAGGATGGGCGGCACGTGCTGTTCTCACTTCCGCAGTGCTTGTTGCCACCACGGCCTTCGCTGCTGACACACTTGACCCCAACGCACTGAAACGCCTTGTCCATCAGGATTGCGGCTCATGCCATGGGTTATCGCTGAAAGGCGGCCTCGGCCCTGATCTGCGGTCCAAAACACTGGAACACTACGATGCCGAGGTACTGACCGGCGTGATCCTCGACGGCATCCCCGACACCGCGATGCCCCCATGGCGGCCCTTGATCAGCGAAGAAGAGGCCGAATGGATCGCCCGCTACCTGCTGGCACAGGAGGCACAATGAAACAGCTCATCCTTACCCTCGCCGCCGCCCTTATGATGACCACCGCCCAGGCTGAACCCACGGCGACCGGCGACCTAGGACTTGTGATCGAACGCGCCAAGGGTTCGGTTCTTCTGGTGGACCAATCCGACCGCGCAGCGCTGGCGCGGATCGAAGGTCTGGGCGATCTGTCCCATGCCTCGCTGGTCTATTCACCCGATGAGCGCTTTGCCTATGTATTTGGACGAGACGGCGGCCTGACTAAGGTGGATATCGTCACCCGCCAGATCGTGAACCGGGTCGTGCAGGCGGGCAACGCCATTGGCGGTGCCATTTCGGATGACGGCGAGCTGGTCGCTGTATCGAATTATGAACCTGGCGGTGTACGCGTCTTCGATGCGGACACGCTGGAGATGGTCGCGGACATTCCTACCGACAGCAAAACCATCGGATTGGTCGATGCACCCGGCCGCCGGTTTGTTTTTACCATGTGGGACACGGGCGAGACCTGGATTGCTGATTTCTCCAACGGCGCACCCGCGATCACCAAGATCCCCGAAATGGGCAAGAACCCATATGACGCGCTGATCACCGCCAATGGCCGCACCTATATCACCGGCTTGTTTGGCGAAGATGGCCTGACCGCGCTGGACCTTTGGGCCGAGACGCCCGAACCCATCCGTGTGCTGCCCAACTATGGGCGCGGGCAAGAGGAGATGCCGGTCTACAAGATGCCTCACCTCGAAGGCTGGGCGCTGACCGGGCGCGAGTTCGTACTGCCTGCCGTCGGCCATCACGAGGTGCTGTGGATCGATGCTGAATCACTGACCGAGACCGGGCGCACCAAAACCTATGGTCAGCCAGTCTTTGCCATGGCGCGTCCTGACGGGCGGCAGGTTTGGGTGAACTTTGCCCACCCTCTGAACGACACCATTCAGGTTATTGATTCTGTGACCAAGGAGATCATTCACGAATTCAAACCCGGCCCTGCCGTACTGCATATGGAGTTCACTCCGCGAGGGCATGAGGTCTGGATCAGCGTGCGCGACGCCAACAAGGTTATGGTCTACGACACGCAAACGTTTGAAAAACTGCGCGAGATCGACGCCGACAGCCCATCCGGCATCTTCTTCACCGCTCGGGCGCACAGAATGGGGCTTTGACATGCAACACATCACCGATCCCATCGACCGCCGTTTGCTGGACGAGTTTCAGCGCGACTTTCCGATAACAGAGCGTCCGTTTCAGGTGTTGGCGTCTTTGCTAGGGCTGGACGAAGCCGAGGTGATTGATCGCCTAACTCGCATGCAGGCCACCGGGCGGATTACACGCGTGGGTGCCACCATCGCTCCGGGCGCGGTTTCGGCCAGCACCTTGGCCGCTGTTGCGGCCCCCGAACATCGGTTGGAAGAGATTGCAGCCCTGATCGACGCCGAACCGGGCGTGAACCACAACTACCAGCGGGAGGATGACTGGAACCTCTGGTTCGTCGCAACCGGCCCGGATCGCACCCATGTCGATGACACCCTTGCACGGATATCGCAGCGTTCCGGACTGCGGGTTCTGGACCTGCGCCTCGTACGTCCATTCAACGTCGATTTGGGCTTTCGTATGTCGGGAAAAACACGCAATGTTCCTGGCCTTCGTAAGGTGGATCGCTCAGCCATGCAGCCCGGAGATCGCGAGTTGCTGCAGGCGCTCAGCTCGGGCCTGACCCTGACAGAGATTCCTTATGCCGCATTGGCACAAACGCTGGGCAGAGATGATTCCGACGTAATGGGGCGTATCGAAGCGC
This sequence comes from Ruegeria sp. E5, assembly GCF_056534105.1. Classification (NCBI taxonomy): domain Bacteria; kingdom Pseudomonadati; phylum Pseudomonadota; class Alphaproteobacteria; order Rhodobacterales; family Roseobacteraceae; genus Ruegeria; species Ruegeria sp. E5. Next base: position 135,661 of record NZ_JBQFPA010000006.1, read on the forward strand.
TGCAAACAGCAGGCATAATCTCTCGTCTCGGGGTTATCGTGCGCCACCGGGCGCTCGGCTGGTCAGCCAATGCGATGGTTGTTTGGGACATGCCGCCCGAACAGGTGGACACGGCTGGACCGGCGCTGGCGGCCTATCCCGGCGTGACGCTTTGCTATGAGCGCAACCCGGTCAAGGATGTCTGGCCCTATCGCCTCTATTCCATGATCCATGCACGCTCGCGCCCCGAAGCGATGGAGGTTCTGGCCGCAGCCGCCGCTCTGCCCGAACTGGCAGGCGCACGGAACAAAGTGCTGTTTTCGACCCGTTGTTTCAAACAGACCGGCGCGTTGATCCAACCGAAAGAGGCAGCCGCATGACTATGGACGCGACCGACCGCGTAATCCTGAACCGGATGCAGGATGACCTGCCGCTGACCGCGCATCCCTTTGCCAGTGTAGCCCAGGAACTTGGGATTCCCGAAGACGAACTCCTAACCCGTCTCGCACGAATGAAAGAGCAGCGGATCATCACACGTTTCGGCCCGTTTTTCGACGCCGCTGCAATGGGTGGAGCGTTCTGCCTGTGCGCCATGGCCGTGCCAGAGGATGAATTCGACACCGTCCTGACCAAAGTCAATGCGCACGCCGAGGTTGCCCATAATTATGAGCGTACGCACCGGCTGAACATGTGGTTCGTGCTGGCTACCGAAACGCCTGAAGGGATCGAGGCCGCCGCTGATGCGATCGAACGGGAAACGGGGATCGAAGTTCTCCGTTTCCCCAAACTACAGGAATTTTTCATCGGCTTCCGGGTGGCAGCATGATCGACGTTCAGGACAGAGAAATAATCGAAGCGCTGCAAAGCGGCCTGCCGCTTGTGCCAGCGCCTTATGCAGCCGTTGCCGAAAAGCTTGGGTTGGACGAGGATGCCCTTTTGTATCGTCTGGCAGAGCTGAAATCCCATGGTGTTATCCGCCGCATCGCCGCCGCTCCGAACCACTACAAGCTGGGGATGACGGCAAACGGGATGACTGTTTGGGATGTAGACGACAGCCAGATTGCGGAATTGGGCACTCAGATCGGGGCGCTGCCCTTTGTCACCCACTGCTACGAACGTCCCCGCGCCCTGCCCGATTGGCCCTATAACCTGTTCGCCATGGTCCACGGTTCTGACCGGGACGAGGTCGAGGAAAAACGCGCCGAGATCTCCGCCATTCTGGGCGAGGCCTGCCGGGCCAAGGACATCCTCTATTCCACGCGCATCCTGAAGAAGACAGGGCTGCGGTTGAAAAAGAAAGGCTGAGACATGTTCCGCCTGACCGAATACATGCAGCAGCTCGTCAAACCGACACCGGTGCGCAGACGCCGTCCCGGCCCGGTGAAGCCGGTAGTGATCTGGAACCTGACGCGGCGCTGCAATCTGAAATGCCGCCACTGTTACACCGTTTCAGCAGATGTCGCGTTCCCCGGTGAGCTCAGTCACGAGCAAGCCATGGTAACCCTTGAGGATCTGGGCCAATTCCGCGTCCCGGCCCTGATCCTCTCGGGTGGGGAACCGCTGGACCGGTTCGATTTCTTCGACATCGCCAAACGCGCCCGCGATCTGGTGCCGATGCTGGCACTGTCGACCAACGGTACGCGGATTTACGACGAAACCGCCGACATGATCGCCGACGTGGGCTTCAACTATGTCGGCATTTCGCTGGACGGGATCGGGGCCACAAATGACTGGTTCCGGGGCGTCGAAGGCGCCTTTGCCGACGCCCTGCGCGGTGTTCGCGAATGTAAGAAGCGCGGCATCAAAGTGGGTCTGCGGTTCTGCCTGACCGAGGGCACACAGCACCACCTGCCTGACCTGCTGCAACTGTGCGACGACGAGGGTGTCGACAAGTTCTACCTGTCTCACCTCGTCTATGCCGGGCGCGGTGACAAGAACCGAGGCGAGGATGCCGAGCATTTGCGCACCCGTAAGGGTTTGGATTTGTTGTTGGAACGCGCGTGGGAAGCCGTCTCAGGCGGTCGTCCGCTGGATATCGTGACTGGCAATAACGATGCCGATGCCGGGTATTTCCTGAACTGGGTCCGGACGCATTTCGACGACGACAAAGCCGCCCATGTGCGCGAGCATCTGGCGGCGTGGGGTGGGAACTCGAGCGGGCTGGGCGTGGCCAATATCGACAACCTCGGCCGCGTGCATCCCGATACCTATTGGTCCGATTACACTGTTGGCAATGTGAAGACCAAATCGTTTTCCGAGCTGTGGACCAGCGATGACCCAATGCTCGCCATGCTGCGTACCCGTCCGCGTCCTTTGAAGGGGCGTTGCGGGGCTTGTCAGTTAAAGGATGTCTGCGGCGGCAACACCCGCATCCGTGCCTTGCAACTGACCGGCGACCCGTGGGCCGAGGACCCGGCCTGCTATCTATCAAACGAAGAAATCGGCGTGCAGGGCGCAGGCGAGCGTCTGCAGGTCACGCCGTTCCGAGGGAAAAGCCATGATCCGGCGCATCAATTCTTTTGACACCTTGAAAATCGGCACATTCTGCTCGCTGCTGCTGACCGGCGCAGCTTGGGCTGATGCACCTTCGGATTATGCCGAATTCTGTGCCTCATGCCATGGTGAAAACCGTCTGGGTGGAGTCGGTCCGGCGCTGATCCCCGAGACGTTGAAACGGATGCGTGGGCCACGCGTGGCGGCGGTGATTGCCGAAGGGCGTACGGCCACCCAGATGCCTGCGTTTTCGCACGAGTTGGACGCGTTGCAGATCGAGGAACTGGCGGGATGGTTGAAATCTCCGCTGGAGACCGATCCCGAATGGGGCGAGGCCGATATCATGGCCAGCCGGACTCTGGATGATGAGTACGTATCGGTTGACGCGCCTGTCTGGGACAGCGACCCGATGAACATCACGCTGGTGGTGGAAACAGGCGATCATCATGTCAGTGTGCTGGACGGCGATACGTTCGAGGTTCTGGATCGGTTCGAAACCCCGTTCGCCGTGCATGGTGGGCCGAAGTTCAGCCCCGATGGGCGCTATGTCTTCATCATGTCGCGCGATGGCTGGGTGCAGAAATATGATATCTGGGCGCTGAAACAGGTGGGCCGCGTGCGCGCGGGGTTAAACAGCCGCAACATCGCCATGTCGGGTGACGGCAAATGGGTGGCGGTAGCGAACTATTTACCGAACTCGCTGACCCTGCTGTCGACAGAGGACTTGTCGGTCGCGAAAGTCATTGAAGTCAAAAGCAAAAAGGGCGTTCCCAGCCGAGTTTCCGCCGTTTATCAGGCACCACCGCGCGAAAGCTTTGTTCTGGCGCTGAAGGATGTCCCCGAGATTTGGGAGGTGTTCTACGGGGCCAACCCGCCGCAATCCGGTATAGGCCACGATTTCCGCATCGAGGGGCAGTTCAAGAACCCCGACCCGTTCCCCGTGCGCAAGATCACCACGCCTGATTATCTGGACGATTTCTTTTTCGATCAAAGTTATGAATACGTTATGGGCGCCTCGCGTGATGGCAAGGGCGGGCAGGTGATTGATCTGGTGATCGGTCATAAGATCGCAGATCTGGACCTGCCGGGGATGCCTCACTTAGGTTCAGGGATCACCTGGCAGCAGGGCGACACCACCGTGATGGCGACGCCGCATCTGACCGATGGCACGGTCTCGGTGATCGACATGGGAACATGGGAAACCGTCAAGCGGATCAAAACCGAAGGGCCAGGATTTTTCATGCGCAGCCATGAGAACTCGCCTTACGTCTGGGCCGATGTGTTCTTTGGCCCGAACAAGGATGCCATGCACGTGATCGACAAGCAAAGCCTTGAAATCGTGAGAACTTTGCGCCCCGCGCAGGATAAGACCGTGGCGCATGTAGAATTCACCAAGGATGGCAGTCACGCGCTGGTTTCGATCTGGGAAGATGACGGCGCGGTGATCGTCTATGACGCGCAAACGCTGGAAGAGGTCCGCCGCCTGCCAATGCGCAAACCGTCTGGGAAGTACAATGTCTGGAACAAAATCACCTTCTCGGAAGGCACCAGCCACTGAAGGCAAATGGCCGGTCTGGAAGCTGGCCATCCTGCTTTACCCAGCCACGGCTCTGACCGTGGCCATCAACCTGTTTCTGGCTGGACTGATCCTGCACAGCGCGGGGTTTGGTGCCATTGAACCAGTACCTGCGATCTTATGGTCCATCCCCTTGGGCGTGCCCGCCTCATGGCTGGCAGGGCGCTGGGTGCGTGGCCTGATGGATGAGGCAGACGATTGATTTGAAAAGAAAATCAGAAATTTGCTTTACCTAACCTAAGTCAAGTCGCGACTCGGTAGAATCCAATACCCCAAAGGCATAGCTTTCCGAGTCGGAGACTCCATGCCTGCCCTGATCCCTCTGCACAATCTCCCTGTACGCGCAACTCGCGCGGCATGTGGGTTGGCAGGCATATTCCTTCTGTTGTTGCAGGCCTTTGGACCGATGCTGGCGAGTCCCGGTGAAAGTGTCTGGATGGAGATCTGCTCGGAAGGCGGCGCGGTCTGGGTTGAAGTTGATCTTGAGGAGGACACCGAAGACCCGACCGCGTACTGCCCAAAATGCGCCGATTGCGCGCTGTGCGCTGTCACCAGTGCAGCGCCCGCACCCGAGCTGGTGCAGATACCGCAAATCGGAAACTTCCGTGTTGTACAGCTTCAGAACAGCAAATCTTCCATGTTGTACAAGTCGCATAAGCTGTGGCCCGAAACCCGGGGACCTCCGCGCCCGACCCAAGAAACTGCTGAACGCACCCTGCGCGCGTCCATGGCGTCCACCCTAAGTATCGGAGGTGCGCCGTGGTCGTAAGTCGCGCAATCCACATAATGCTGGCCCTTGCCCTGTCCTGCCTGATGGCGATCAGTGCCCATGCCGACAGCCTCGCCAGCTTCCTGCCCGAGATTGAACCCGCCGATCTGGCCCCCGGTGCTGATGCCATTGGGCCGGTCCGCGATGACGTTCCGGTTGCACCCGTTCTGAAGGCCGGCGAGACCGTTGCCTGGGCCTTCCTAACCTCTGACTTCGTTGGCACCACCGGCTATTCCGGCAAACCGATCCATGTGGTCGCCGCCATCGATGATCAAGCGGTGCTAACCGGTGTGCAACTGGTCAAACACTCGGAGCCCATCGTTCTGATTGGCATCCCCAACGCGCGCATGGTTGAGCTGACCGAAGGCTATGCCGGTCTGGACTTGAAGGTTGAGGCTGAAACCGGCGGTGAGGGGCATGACCTCGATATCATCTCGGGGGCCACCGTCACGATCATGGTGATTGATGACAGTCTTGTGCGCGGCGGCATCAAGGTGGCGCGGGCGCTGGGGTTGGGCGGTTTGTCTCCGCTGCAGGCCGATGGGCCGAAACGCGAAGTCGATCTGGCGCAGGATGCGGTATACGACTGGACCACCCTGTCCGGCGACGGCTCGGTCCGGCGACTAACGCTGGATATCGGGCAGGTCAACGCTGCGTTCGAAGCCACCGGAGATCAGCGCGCCATCAAACGCCCTGAACCCGGCGAACCCGATGACACCTATATTGATATGCATATGGCGTTGGTATCCGTGCCGTCGATCGGCAAGTCGCTGCTGGGTGAGGCCGAATATCAAAACATGGTCGACTGGCTGGACGAAGGCGAGCAGGCCATTCTGGTGCTGGGGCGTGGGGCCTACAGCTTCAAGGGCTCGGGCTATGTCCGGGGCGGGATTTTCGACCGGATTCAGTTGATCCAAGGCGACAATTCGGTGCGATTCTTCGACAAGCAGCAGCGCCGGTTGGGCAAGGTTGCGGCACCCGATGCCCCAAGTTTCACGGAATTGGACATCTTCAAGATCCCCGCTGAGGCCGAGTTTGATCCGGCCGAGCCCTTTCGCCTGCAACTGTTGGCGCAGCGGGCTGTGGGCGCGGTTGAGAAGACCTTTCTGACCTTCGATCTGGGCTACAAACTGCCCGAGCAGTATCTGCTGCCCGTTGCGGCGCCAGTAGTTGTCGATGACGCCACCGGCGAGGCAGCAGCCAAGGCCGCGCTTTGGAAACGCATCTGGAAGGACCGCACGGTTGAGATCGGGGTGCTGGGCGTCATGCTTTTGGTGCTGACGGCGACATTCTTCTTCCAGTTCCACGCCACCATGAACGCCCGCGTCTTCTATTGGTACCGCATCGGATACCTGACCATGACGCTGTTCTTCATCGGCTGGTACGCCAATGCGCAGCTGAGCGTGGTGAACCTGATGGCGCTGGCAGGCAGCTTGCGCACCGGCTTCTCCTGGGATGCCTTCTTGCTGGACCCGTTGGTCTTCATCCAATGGTTCGCTGTCGCTGCCGCGCTGCTGTTCTGGGGTCGGGGTGCTTATTGCGGCTGGCTGTGCCCGTTTGGCGCGCTGCAGGAACTGACCAACAAGATCGCGCGGGCCTTCAAGGTGCCGCAATGGACACTGCCCTGGGGCCTGAATGAGCGGCTCTGGCCCGCGAAATACATGATCTTCCTCGTGCTGTTCGGGATCAGTTTTGTCTCGATCCCGCTGGCTGAAACCTATGCCGAGGTCGAGCCGTTCAAGACCGCGATCATTCTGAAGTTCATGCGCGACTGGCCCTTCGTGGTCTTTGCGCTGACCCTGCTGGGGATCGGGCTGTTCATCGAACGGTTCTATTGCCGCTATCTCTGCCCCTTGGGTGGTGCGCTGGCGATCCCTGCCCGTATCCGCATGTTCGACTGGCTGCGCCGCTACAAGGATTGCGGCACCCCCTGTCAGACCTGCGCCAACGAATGCCCCGTTCAGGCGATCCACCCAACCGGTGAGATCAATCCGAACGAGTGCGTCACCTGCCTGCATTGTCAGGTGCTCTACCAGTCCGAGGACAAATGTCCCGTCGTTATCCGCCAGTTGAAACGGCGGGCCAAGACAGGGTCGGTTCAACCGAAAACCCCCCTCGGACAACCACCGGCGAACCATCCGAACGCCAAACCGCAAACCGTTTCCTAAAAAGGAGGAACGATCATGTCGGAACACGATAAGAAACTGAACGTCACACGCCGAGGACTGCTGGGTGCATCTGCAACCGGCGCCGTGTTGGCCGGAACCGGTCTGGGCAGCACCCTGATGACCGCGAAAGAGGCCAGCGCCGCCGCCAATGCCGCGCTGGAGCCCGGCGAGTTGGACGAATATTACGGCTTCTGGTCCTCGGGTCAGACCGGCGAGGTGCGTATCCTCGGCGTGCCGTCGATGCGCGAGTTGATGCGCATTCCTGTATTCAACCGCTGCTCGGCCACCGGCTGGGGCCAGACCAACGAGTCGCTGAAGATCCTGACCGAAGGGCTGCTGCCCGAGACCAAGCAGTACCTGGCCGCCAATGGCAAAGTCACCTATGACAATGGCGACCTGCACCACCCGCACATGTCCTTCACCGATGGCACCTATGATGGCCGCTATTTGTTCATGAATGACAAGGCCAACACACGCGTCGCGCGCATCCGCTGCGACGTGATGAAATGCGACAAGATCATCGAAATCCCGAACGCGCATGACATCCACGGTCTGCGTCCGCAGAAATACCCGCGCACCGGCTATATCTTCGCCAATGGCGAACACGAGGCACCGCTGGTCAATGATGGCGAGATCCTCGATGATCCGTCGCAATATGTGAACATCTTCACTGCCATCGACGGTGACACGATGGAGATCGCATGGCAGGTGATGGTGTCGGGCAACCTCGACAACACTGACTGCGACTATCAGGGCAAATACGCATTCTCGACCTCGTATAACTCGGAAATGGGTATGAACCTGGCCGAGATGACCGAGAATGAGCTGGACCACGTGGTCGTGTTCAACCTGAAAGGCATCGAAGACGCGATTGCTGCTGGCAACTATCAGGAGCTGAACGGCGTCAAGGTCGTGGACGGGCGTAAAGAGGCGGGCGGCAACCTGACCCGCTATATCCCGATCCCGAACTCGCCGCACGGAGTGAACGCAGCACCCGACAAGAAACACATCATGATCAACGGCAAGCTGTCCCCGACCGTATCCGTGATCGATGTGGAAAAGGTCGATGCGCTGTTTGCCGACAATGCCGATCCACGCTCGGCCATCGTGGCGGAACCGCAGCTGGGTCTTGGCCCGCTTCACACCGCGTTTGATGGCAAAGGCAACGCCTACACCACCCTGTTCCTGGACAGCCAGGTGGTGAAGTGGGACATCGCCAAGGCCATCGAAGCCTACGGTGGTGCGGATGTTGATCCGATCCTAGACAAAGTGGATGTGCATTATCAGCCGGGCCACAATTCGACCTCGATGGGCGAAACGGCTGAGGCTGATGGCAAGTGGCTGATTTCGATGAACAAGTTCTCGAAAGACCGCTTCCTGAACGTCGGGCCACTGAAGCCGGAAAACGAGCAGTTGATCGATATCTCGGGTGATAAGATGAAGGTGGTCCATGACGGCCCGACCTTCGCGGAACCGCATGACTCGATCCTCGTGCACCGGTCCAAGGTGAACCCGGTCAATGTCTGGGATCGCAACGACCCGATGTGGGAAGATGCCCGCAAACAGGCCGAGGCTGATGGTGTCGATCTGGAAGAGGGTGCCGAGGAGCCGATCCGCGATGGCAACAAGGTGCGGGTCTACATGACCTCGACCGCGCCGGTGTTCAGCCTTGAGAAGTTCACCGTCAAACAGGGTGACGAGGTAACGTTGTATGTCACCAACCTGGATGACGTGGATGACGTGACCCACGGTTTGTGTCTGTCGAACTTCGGCATCGCGATGGAGGTTGCGCCGCAGGCCACCGCCTCGGTCACCTTCATTGCCGACCGTCCGGGCGTGCACTGGTTCTATTGCCAGTGGTTCTGCCACGCGCTGCACATGGAGATGCGCGGCCGGATGTTCGTTGAGCCGCGGAGCGCGTAACCATGCGTTGGTCCCTGCTCATACCGCTCCTGCTCGGCTCGCCCCTTTGGGCGGCGGACTGGGATGTGCCCAACCGGGCGGGGGCCATCAACGAGATACTGGCGCAGGCGGCGGATGGGGACACCCTCCGTCTGAGCCCCGGCGTTTACACAGAAACGCTGGTTCTGGACCGGCCCGTCACGATTGACGGGCTGGGACAGGCCACCATCGACGGACAAGGCGAAGGCAGCGTCATCACCGTGACCGGGCCGGGTGTAACCGTGCGCGGTCTGACGGTGATCGGATCGGGCTCGGACCATGACGGGATAGACAGCGGCATCCAGTTGACCAAGACGGCCCATGCGCCGGTGGTCGAAGACAATGTGCTGCTGGGCAATCTCTATGGCATCGACATCCACGGGGCGAAGGACAGCATCGTCCGGGGCAACCGGATCGAAGGACGGCAAGACCAGCGCATGAACGAGCGTGGCAATGGCGTCTATGTCTGGAACGCGCCGGGTGCGGTGGTTGAGGACAACGATATTCGCTATGGCCGCGACGGAATCTTTGTAAACTCGTCGAAGAAGAACACCTTCACCGGCAACCTGTTTCGCGATCTGCGTTTTGCCGTGCATTACATGTATGCCGACAATTCGGTGGTCAGCGACAACGTCTCGATCGGCAATGATCTGGGCTACGCGGTGATGTTCACGACCAATGTGACCGTGGCCAATAACGTCTCGATCGGCGACCGCGAACATGGCGTCATGCTGAACTACGCCAACAAAAGCACCATCACCGGAAACGTTGTGAAAGGTGCGAAAGAGAAATGCACCTTCCTCTATAACTCGAACAAGAACGAGTTCACTGATAACTGGTTTGAGGGGTGCGGCATCGGCATCCACTTTACCGCTGGCAGCGAGCGCAACCGCATCGTTGGCAATTCATTCATCGGAAACCGGACGCAGGTGAAATACGTCTCGACCAAATGGGTCGAGTGGTCCGAGGACGGGCGCGGCAACTACTGGTCCGATTTCGCCGCTTATGATGTGGATGGCAACGGCATTGCCGATGCCCCCTATCGCCCCAATGACAGTATGGACCATGTGCTGTGGACCCAACCCTCAGCCAAATTGTTGCTCGGCTCCCCTGCCGTGCAGCTGGTGCGCTGGTCTCAATCGGCCTTCCCGGCGCTGTTGCCGGGGGGTGTGATGGACAGCAACCCATTGATGCAAGCCCCTGAACCCCCAGCTATGAAAAAGGTGCCTCATGACGGATAAGGCCCTGTCAATCGACCATGTTCTCAAGGACCGAGGGAAAACCCGCGTTCTTGACGATATCACCCTGTCTCTTGCCCCCGGTCAGCGCGTGGCGCTGCTGGGCCATAACGGCGCGGGCAAGTCGACCCTGATCAAATCCATCCTCGGCCTGACGCCGATTCATGGCGGAGCCATCCGGATCGGAGATGCCACCCCCGGTAGCGCGCAGGCGCGTCGCGAGACGGCCTATCTGCCCGAAGCGGTGTCGTTTCATCCCGCTTTGACAGGGCGCGAGCAGTTGACCCTGTTTGCGCAGCTTTCAGGCGCAAAGGCCGACGTGCTTGGCCTGTTGGAGCGCGTTGGTCTCAGCGACGCATTGGACCGCCGGATCGGTACCTATTCCAAAGGCATGCGGCAACGTCTGGGTCTGGCGCAGGTGCTGTTGGGTCAACCGAAAGTGGCTTTGCTGGATGAGCCGACAAGCGGGCTGGACCCGATCTCGCGGCAGGACCTTTATGCCATCATCGACGAGCTGGCTGCCCAAGGCACAGCCGTTCTAATTGCCAGCCATGCGCTGACTGAGGTCGAGGCCCGTACTGATCGCATCGCCATCATGCGCAAGGGCCGGATGGTCGCTGATGACACGCTGAACAATCTGTCGGCTCTGGCCGGTCTGCCGATCCGCCTGAAGGTGCGCGCCAGTGCCAATCCTGATGTGCTGGCCGCCGAACTGGGTGGCAACCGGATCAATGGGGCATCCGTTGAATTGCTCTGCGCACCCGAAGACAAGATGGAGGCGCTGCGCCGGATCGCCGGATTGGGCGACGCTGTGGCGGATGTGGAAATGACCCCGCCCAAGCTGGAAGACCTCTATCGCCACTACGCACAGGAGGATTTGCAATGACCCGCTTCCTCGCCATCACCCGCACAGAAATGCTGATCCTGCGTCGCAACCGCTGGCTGCTGGTCGCAACACTGATCATGGTTCTGTTCGCCTTGGCGCTGACCTTTGCAGGCAGCGCACCAACGGGCACTTTAGGCGTCGACATGCTGACCGTTTCGGTGGCCTCGATGACCACGCTGTCGGTCTATCTTGCGCCGCTGCTGGCGCTGATGATCGCCTTTGACGCCATCGCCGGCGACGTGGATCGCGGCAGCCTGTCGCTGCTGCTGTCCTACCCGGCGGGGCGCGGAGAAATCCTGCTCGGCAAGTTCACCGCCCATCTGGCCGCTTTGGCCTTCGCCATGACCGTCGGTTTCGGCACCGCAGGCGCAGTGGCCGCCTTCTTTGGCGGCGCGGGTCCGGAAAGCCTGATGGCTCTGGTCCGCCTGATCCTCACATCTATCCTGCTGGGCGCTGTCTTTCTGGCGCTTGGATACTTGCTGTCCGCCCTGGCAAAGGGGGCCACGGCGGCGGCAGGTTTGTCGGCCGGGCTCTGGCTGGTTTTTGTCGTCCTCTATGATCTGGGCCTGTTGGGGGCCGTCGTCATGGACAAGGGCGGCACCTTCACCCAATCCGTCTTTCCGTGGGTGATGGTGGCCAACCCGGCCGACGCATTCCGTTTGTGGAACATCGCCGCAACCGAGGGCGTCGCGATAGCCTCGGGCATGACCGGGGCGGCGCAGGCCCTGCCGGTCTGGGCCGCGCCCGCCTCGCTGCTGATCTGGCCGGTGCTAGGCTTTGCCCTTGCGCGTCTCGCATTTCGGAGAGTTGAGCCATGAGATACCTAGCCCTGATCGCTCTGGTCGCGTTGACGGCCTGCAAAGAAGAGGTGGCCGAGGCCCCCGACCCGGTTGATCTCACCCCGGATGCGCTGAGTTATTTCTGCCAGATGAACATCGCGGAACATGGCGGGCCCAAAGGGCAGATCCATCTGGAAGGCTATCCCGCGCCTTTGTTCTTTGCGCAGGTGCGCGACATGCTGGCCTATCTGAAAAGCCCCGAACGTGACGCCAAGATCACCGCTGCCTATGTCAGTGACATGAGCGTCGCGCCCAGCTGGCGGCAACCGGGGATTTCCAACTGGATCGCAGCCGATGGTGCGACCTTTGTCGTCGGCGCCGATGTGGCCGGTGGCATGGGTGCGCGAGAAGTCGTGCCCTTTGGCGACCCCGCTGCGGCAGAGGCGTTCATTGCCGAATATGGCGGCGCCGCCCTGCCACTGTCTGATATTCCCGATGCCGAAGTGCTGGGCCCCGTCGATCTGGACCTCGCGCTGGAGACCCCCGCATGACCATTCTGACCCGCCGCCGTTTCCTGGCCATCTCAGCCGCCTGCGCCGCCGTACCCGCCGCTGCTGGCAACGTCGCCCAATGGCGCGGTATCGCGCTGGGCGCACCCGCCAGCCTGAGGCTGGAAGGCTCGACGGACGCACAGGCCGCGCCGATCTTTGCTGCGGTCGAGGCAGAGCTGAATCGGCTGGAGAATATATTCAGCCTCTACCGGACGTACTCGCAGATCAGTCAGCTTAACCGGATCGGCCACCTGGTCACCCCGGCGCCTGAGCTGCTGGAGGTGCTGAGCCTGTGTACCACGCTTCACGACGCTTCGGGCGGGGCGTTTGATCCGACGATCCAGCCGCTGTGGCTAGCACTCGCCAGTGGCGCGGCGGGGCCGCAGGTGGAACGTGCACGCCAGACGATTGGTTGGGACAAGGTTCACGTAAGCGCCGGTGAGATCCGCCTGCCGCATCCCGGACGCTCGGCGATTACCCTGAACGGGATTGCTCAAGGTGCGATCACTGACCGGATTGCCGCTTTGATGCGATCCTTCGATCTGCGCGATGTGCTGGTGGATATGGGCGAGGTCGCCGCCCTTGGCCAGCGGAGTAATGGCGAGCCGTGGCGCGTCGGGCTGGCCAAGCCCGACGGTGCTGTCGCCAAACGGATCACACTGCAGGACCGCGCCGTCGCAACCTCGGCCCCCGAAGGCACCATGCTGCAGGGCGATCAGGGGCATATCCTGAACCCAAAGGGGTTGGGTGCGCCCTATCAGGCTGTATCAATCTCAGCCTCACAGGCAGCATTGGCAGACGGGCTCTCAACCGCCCTATGCCTGACCCCACGTGCCAAAGCAAACGCGCTGATATCGCGTTTTCCGGGCGCGCGTATCGAGATGAGTATCTGAACTCGGGTAAAGCTTGTCGTAAGGGGATGGTGCCTCAAGAGGGCATCTAATCCTTGTTTCAGGGTGTTTCACCATGCCCCAGATTTTCACTGAGTGATTGTTTTTCAGTTATTTAACTGTACCACTGTGTTCCACTATACCCCAAGGTATACTATATATAGAGGGTGGATAGAGAGGTGGATGAGTGTCACGCCCGTTGAATAAGCTCAGCGCATCTACGCTAAAAGCGATTCCGCCGGGAAAGTACTCCGACGGCGGCGGGCTGTGGTTCCATCGCCGTGAGGATGGTGGAGCCCAGTGGTTCTTGCGTGTCACTGTTCATGGACGCAGGCGTGAGATGGGTTTGGGCTCCTTTCCTGAGGTGTCGCTCAAAGAAGTGCGTCAGGAAGCAGAGAACTGGCGGGCTGTTGCTCGCAAAGGAACTGACCCAATCAAGGAGCGGGAACGGCTCAAACGGGAGGAAGCAAGCAAACTACATCTTTTGAAAGATGTTGCCCTTGACGCCTTCGAAAGCCGGAAGGCGGAGTTGAAAGGCGACGGTAAAGCAGGGCGCTGGTTTTCACCTTTGGAACTTCATGTGTTGCCAAAACTTGGCAAAGTCCCTGTTGTCGAACTGGATCAAAAGGACATCCGCGACACGCTTGCTCCTATCTGGCACGACAAAGCGGACACGGCACGAAAGGCCATGAACCGACTTTCTATTGTGATGCGCCATGCGGCTGCACTCGGTTTGGATGTGGATCTACAAGCGACGGATAAAGCCAAGGCCCTATTGGGTAAGCAGCGCCACAAGGCAAAGAACATCCCTGCGATGCCGTGGAAGGAGGTTCCTGCCTTCTACCAGAGTCTGGATGGCGGAACGACGACCGAGCTTGCACTGCGTCTGCTGATACTCACCGCAGTCAGATCCTATCCGCTTCGTAACCTGCATCTGGATCAGATTGACGGCGATGTTTGGACCATCCCGGCAGCAGCGATGAAGGGTCGCAGAGATGCGACAGAGGATTTCCGAGTGCCTCTAACAACCGAAGCTCTCGCTGTAATCGAGAAGTCCAAGCCGATGGCGAGAGATGGCTTGCTGTTCCCTGGTGTTCGGCGCGGCGTGATATCGGACATGACCATGGGTTCGTTTATGAAACGGCGTGATTTGGTCGAGCGTCCACATGGGTTCAGGTCTTCGTTCCGGGATTGGGTGGCGGAAACGCAAAACGTGCCATTTGAGGTCGCGGAAACCTGCTTAGGTCACGTCGTAGGTGGTTCTGTCGAACGCTCCTACAAGCGTACGGACTTCTTAGAACAGCGGCGAGAGTTGATGGGACGATGGGCCGCCCATCTACTATCGAACATGACCCAAGGCGACCAAAACCCGGTAAAGCTTGGAGCGAGACATGACTAAAAGAAAAGTTCGCGGAATACTGGACCACGTCCAAGCAGAGCACGACGGGGTCGAATGGGAGTGGGAGCAACCTAGCGTCGACTACGTCCCTGGCATGGGGCTGGGCGCTACCAAACAAGCGACCAGATGGGCTTTCATTGGTTACTGCATGGAAATCGAGCGGTTCATAAAATCCGCTTTGACTGTGAAGAGAGGTCGCCCACCGAAAAACAAATTGGACTCCATAGACGCCCGAAGAGCGTTTCTTCTGTGGAAAATGGTCAACCAAACTTTCAGCGGCAGTCGGCTCAATTGCACTGTTAGCTCATTAATAAACATGGTGATTGCTGTAGAAGAACACTTGAAATTGCCCATGCGAGAAAGAGCTTTTCCACCAAGTGGAAGCTACGCATCTTCGATTTCTAGAGGAAAGAAAATTCTAGAAATTGACAGAGATTGGAATTCCGCGATTTGCGAAAAAATCGATGCCATTTAACCGCAAATGACTGATAGATAGCTATCCTTCAGTGTGTGTGCCATGAGCAATCATGGAGCACACATATGCACCTCCTTTCCTTCACGGACCTGCAGTCCAAGCTCGGCGGTCGTAGCCGGTCCAGCGTCTACCGCGACATTGAAATTGGTCGCCTTCCGAAACCCATCAAGTTCGGTTCTCGCCTCTATTGGAATGAGGCCGATATCGACGCCGCAATCGAGAAACAGGTTGCCGTATAGTCAAAACCCGCACCCAGGAACAGGGCGCGGGCGGCAAACAATTGCGGCTGGCGGAATAGTTGCAATTGTAACCGCTTCTCGCCCTTGGTGCAATAACTGAGGAGCAGAAAATGAGTACTGAGCAGAAACCAGACAACGGACGCCAGAAGTTCGGTATCGATTTCCTCGCCAGCAAAGTCGAGCTGATCCAAGCGAGCGAGGTGGCGGCATGAGAACCGTTGACCTGCAAGTATCTACTCTTCGCCGCAAGCACGGCCTCACTGAGGCTGCTGCTCGCATTGTCGCTGCATTGTATTTTGGGGAGGGCCGCTAATGGCCCTCATTGCACAGATACCCAAGAACAGTCGTGAGGAAATCCGTGTCAGCCGGGATAACTTTCAAGGGCATGACCTCATCAATATCCGCGTGTTCTTCGTCTCAAAAGACGGAGAGATGCTGCCGGGCAAGCAAGGTGTCGCCTTCAAGGCTGATTTGCTGCCTGAGTTCATAGACGCGCTCAATAAGGCGGAGGCTGCGTAGATGGGGCGCGATAGGCGAAATGAGAAACGCGGCGAGCACTGGACCAAGCTTGTTCGTAACATGATGGAGACGCCCGCTTGGCGGGCGCTCTCCCCTGTCGCGCAGTCTCTGTACCCATGGCTCAGGCTGGAATGGCACGGCGTAGACAACAACAACGGCAAGATTTGCTTGAGCGTCAGACAAGCCGCTGAACGTTTAGGGGTGTCGTATAACACAGCTGCCAAGGGGTTCCGCGAGTTACAGGCAAAAGGATTCATTGCCGTCACCCGCCCGCCAAAACTAGGCACCAGCGGAGTCGCATCTTCGCCGCTATTCGAACTGACCGAAATTTCATTGCCGACCGCACAAGGTGAGTCTGGCCGCAGATTGTACAAACAGTGGTCAAAAGGCTCAGATTTCCCGGTCGTAAAAGCCCCAGTTCACAACCCAACCGGCAAACGCGGAAAAACAAAACCCTGTCTCAAAAACTGCGACGAGACCGTCGTAAATTTTGCGACGAGAAAAACGGAGGCGACGCAATAAATGCGACGGGCCGTATCAATAATTGCGACGAAAACACACGATTTCGACACGTCCCCCGTCGCAATATTTAAGACATCCTTAATCTACCAGGGGTTCTGGGGGAAACGGACACCTTCTGCACCAACAATCCAACAAAACGAGGCATGAGCAATGACAACCAAGACTAATCTGAACAGCAAACCGGTAGAAGAAACGCAATTACGGGAAGATGATCCTTCGTCGAAGGCGTTGGAGGTCTCTAAACGAAATGCGACGGAAGCAGAACGGGAGGTGATTGAGGCGGTACGCGCCGACAAGCGAGCTCAAGTCAGAGCGCCGAACTTGAACTTGGATTTTGATGAAGAAACGAGAGAAGTCTTTGTCGAGCACGAGGGCTTAGACGGTATGTCGGGCGCCGCTCTGACAATGCATGAACTCGGGACTTCTGACCTTCGCTTTTATGAAGGCATCATGAAGCACATCATCCCGCTGGGGGATGGTGACAATACCGTGTCGGCCCCTGCTTCGAATTTTGTCCTGTCGGTTGTGGCAGGTGTTCAACCTAAGGACCAAATCGAAGCGATGCTAGCGGTTCAAATGGGAACGGTTCACCAAGCCACTATGGTAATGGCACGGCGTTTGAATCATTCGAAACATATTGCGCAACAAGATGCAGCCGAACGCGCTCTCAACAAACTGGCACGTACCTTCACAAGCCAAGTTGAGACGTTGAAGCGGTATCGATCCAAGGCGGATCAGACCGTTCGCGTAGAGCGTGTTGAAGTGAAAGAAGGTGGCCAAGCAATTGTCGGTGATGTCCACCACGGGGGCGCGGCTGATGAAAAAAAGTGACTCCAACCCCATGGAAAGGGCGCACGCAGCCCCGCGTTGCACGGCTAAATCTAAGCGCACCGGCCTTCCTTGCAAAAACCCGGCTGTTCGTGGCTGGACTGTGTGTCGGATGCATGGCGCTGGCGGTGGGCATGGTCCTGGAAAAGCAAACCCGGCATACAAGCACGGTTTGCGCAGCAGAGAGGCGCAAGAGATGCGAAAGGCGGTCAATGAGCAAGTGCGTCTTGCCCGTGCGTTGGAAACGCTTGTAGGACATGAGCGTTAATAGTGAGCCTACTTCGCGGCTGGCCTACCCTCAGCTCTAGTCCGATCGCGGGGAGTGGATGGGTAGGTTTTGAAATCTGATAGATCCTCCCAGCACAGCCGTTCCTCAATTTTGTACAGAAATGCAGAATGCAGACCTATCAACGTTGTTTTCGCCAACTTTCCGTACCGGTTCTGAAATTCCTCTTGCGGCTATCTCGCAAGATTCCTCGTCAATGTATGGGCCTAACTGCACTGAATGTGCGTGGCTCGCACCGTCATTGTGTACAGAAAAAACGATTAGCAGCATCCACATCGTGAACAACCTCCCAAAAAAGATTCTTACCGACTCTATTCCTCAAACGTCATGGCTTTGGTGAAAAACTCGCAGAAAACCGACTTTTCTTCGTTTGCCATGGTCGCGAAATCGCGACCGACTTCGGCATAAGTGCTAAAAAACTCGACGGCATCTTCACCTTCTCGAAAATTCTCAGCCAAAAGTTTGAATAAGAAGTCAAGATCCGGCTCATCAATGCAGTGGATTGCCGATTGAAGAAGTAGAGCGCTACCCCCTGGGCCACCGTTGTTTTTGACCGACATTTGCCCTTGCGCAGTCAGGGCAGTTGATAGAAAAAACACTGTTGCCAAAAGCGTTAGCTTTGTCATTGGAAATCCTCTACCGAACAATTGTTTGTACCATTTCGCGGCCTGGTGAGCGTAATTTCTCCACCTATCCTATTTTGATAGCAAACCAATGGCTAAAACGCAAAAAGCCCGCGAGCGCGAAGCTGATGGAATATCTTGGGGGATTTCTGCAAACTAGGCCATAATCTAAGGCCCAATGACCAACCATAATGCGGAGCCCTAAGATTACTCTAAGGTACGACGCGCCAAACTCGTACCCCCTCATAGAAATCGCTAATCCCATCACGACGCGCCGCACCTGCTTGATATCGGTGCAGCGTGTTTGAATTGTGTCTGAGATAAGAAAATAAGGGGTCTACGGGAAACCCCCAATTTCGGACAAGGCGCTAACGGGGTAGATTGGGCTCAACGGAAAAACACTACCACTCCGGATACCCCCTCAAGAGAGAGGGGCTGGCTAAGACCCCCTCATCCAGCCCCTCACCACCTTCACTCTCAATCATTTGTGAGACGGTGGGTTCTTCCCCTTCTCCCGAACCGGGAGGCCCGCACAGTATAGCACAAAAAACCCGTCATATTCAGCCCGCCATAAATGGGGGGTGTTCGGAAGACAAACTGTCGGCAAACTTTGAGTTCTGCGCCATCACACCGGTTTAGTCGGATGTCGGCTGCGAGCCCGAACAGGACGTTTATCCGGTGAGACTTTGCTGGCTTACAGCTAAAGACCGCTCAGAACGCAAACCCGAAGCGGTCCGGCACTGGCTCCAGCCGACGTTCAGCCGAAGGTCCTGGCGACACAATTGGAGAATCGCCTCTTGCGGCCACAAACGTTTACGCATCACGGATGGAACATCCGTGATGCGTTTTCTGTTGCTTAAGCGAAGGACACGCCGCGGTCTCTCATTGGCAATTCCGAGACGCGGAGATCGAGCTGTGCAACGGCATTGGCCAGAGCCGGCGCTGCAGGCGGTGTCCCAGGTTCGCCAATCCCTGTCGGAGCTTCCGCCGACGGGACGATGTGGGTCTCAATGCCCTGGATGTCGGAGATCCGCAGCGGTTCGTAGTCCGGGAAATTGAACTGTTCCACCGAGCCGCCAGCCAGCGTGATCTGCTCGCGCATCGCGTGGCCGATGCCGTATCCGATCCCGCCTTCGATTTGCGCACGAATGACGTCCGGATTGACAGCGATCCCGCAATCTACAGCTGCGGAGATCTTTTCGATCTGGATACCGTCTTCAACTGTGCCGGAGATCTCGACGAGTTCCGCCACGTAGGAGCCAAAGGATTTGTGAACGGCGATCCCCTGGACATTGCCCGCTGCGGGCTGGCCCCAATTGCCTTTCTCGGCAACCAGTTTCAGCACAGCTGCCTTACGCTCAGCGTCCTTCCCTTGGCCTTCAAGATAGGCGAGGCGGAATTCGACTGGATCGCGGCCCACGGCCTTTGCGGCCATGTCCATCATCACTTCCATCACATAGGCCGTGTGCGTGTGACCGACTGAACGCCACCACAGAACAGTTGTCGCTTTCTCGGTGTCGGTCAGACCTACGGACATGTTCGGTATGACATAGGGACTGTCCGCAAGACCTTCGACCGTGGAGTGGTCGACCCCGTCCCGCACGATCATTGCCTCGAACGCGGTGCCTTTCATAATCGACTGACCGGCGACCTGATGTTCCCAGGCTGCGATATTGCCCTCGGCATCCAGCCCCACGCGCACCTTGTGGCCCGTCGCGGGGCGGTAGTATCCGCCGCGGATGTCGTCCTCGCGATCCCAGACCAGTTTCACCGGGCGCGAACGATCCGTCATCACAAAGGCCAGGCCCGCTTCGACCTGATAGTCAGCATCAGGTGTGGCACGGCGACCGAAGGAGCCTCCGGCCAGCATGGTCTTGATATGGATTTTCTCCGGCGGCAGTTGGAAGATCTGTTGATAGGCCATATGCGGACCCGTTGGCATCTGCGCACCATCGTAGAGCACGATATCGCCCTCGGCGGTCTGCTCGATGGTGCAGTTCAGCGGTTCCATCGGAGCATGCGCGAGAAGCGGGAAGTAGAAGGTTTTCTCGACGACCGTCGCAGCTTCATCGACGGCCGAACTGACCGTAGCCTGATCTGCCTGATTGACGTTATAGACGGGCGCGGCATCCAAAGCGGCCATGACTTCGTCGCGGATTTCGGCAGACGATCGGGTCTCGGCGCCGGACATATCCCATTCCACTTCAATGGCACCGCGCGCCTGCATCGCCGCCCATGTGTTCTCGGCATAAACCGCAACGCCATGGTTCGTTGGCAGGGGCATGGCCATGATGAACCCCTTCACCTCGTTCGCCGCGCTGTCGTCGAAGCTTGCGACCACGCCACCGCGCTGTGGGGTGCGCTTGATCATGACCACCATCTGACTGGGCAGGTGCATGTCCATGGCATACTTGGCCTGACCGTTCACCTTGATCGGACTGTCCAGACGGCGCGTGTCTTCGTTGCCGATGATCTTCCAATCAGACGGGTCGCGAAGGCGTGGGTTTTCGGAAGGTGCAATCTCAGCCGCCGCGGCAACGAATTCACCCAACGGTGCGGATTTGCCGCCACCGACCACCATACCTGCCTGAATGTCCAGCGTTCCGGCATCCACGCCCCATGCGTTTGCTGCAGCCTTGATCAGCATTTCACGCGCGTTGGCGCCCGCGGTTCGGTACTGCATCCAAGAATTGGCCATGGCGGTTGAGCCGCCGGTGCCCTGGAACGGGCCAAATAGGAGGTTGTTGTAGACCTGTGGGTTTGACGGCGCAAATTCGTAACCGATCTGATCCATGGTCACGCCCAATTCTTCGGCGATCAGCGTCGACAGACCAGTGGCCGGGCCTTGCCCTTTTTCAAAATGCTTGATGATGGCGACGACGTTGCCGTCACTGTCGATTTTAACAAACGGGTTCAGCATCGCATCGGCGCTGCCGGATGCGGCGGCGGCACCATCGGAAGTTGCACCGACATACAGAACCGTGGCAGCAGCGGCGGCGCTCTTGAGGAAACCCCGGCGGGAAGTGTTTGCAGTCATATGTCTCAAGCCTCCAGAATTTCAGCGGCGCGCAGGACACCGGCGCGGATGCGTTGGTACGTGGCACAGCGGCAAGCGTTGCCATACATGTAATCATCGACGTCTTGAACGGTTGGATTGGCGTTTTCACGCAGAAGGCCAACTGCATTCATGATCTGACCAGACTGGCAATAGCCGCATTGCACAACATCCAGTTCAAGCCACGCCTGCTGCACAGCGGCGCCGACCTTGTCGTTTCCCATGTCTTCGATCGTGGTGATCTCGGAACCTTCGACATCCTCGATATACGTCTGGCAGGAGCGCACAGGCTGGCCGTCCATATGCACGGTGCATGCGCCACAAGAGGCCACGCCGCATCCGAATTTCGTTCCTGTCAGTTTCAGTTCATCACGGATCACCCACAGCAGTGGTGTTCCGGGTTCGGCCTCGACCATATGTGTCTGACCGTTCAGTTTCAGCGATATTGCCATGGTTATCCAGCTTCCCCTTTCTTCGTTGGACTGTTCGCGTTTGATATCTTCGCTGTCATTTATGCAGTTCGTTGTTGTGGCCGCACGGTGTGAAGCCCTTATTACAAGACACTTAGAGCCTCGATCGGATTGGTCACCCTTTTCTCACGTGCGTTGGACAAGCCGCTGCACGACCAGACCCTTCTATCGGCCTACAAACCCAGTTGCGCCTTCATCCCGCCGATGAATGTTTCGTCATCCAGTGCTTTCCGGTTGTTCAGAAGCTCAACCGCATCTGCTCCGGCGCGGTAGCGCAGGGTGTTGGTGCCGTCCGTTGCCGCAGTCCAGATAACCTCGGCCACAACACTTGGTGGCGACGCGCGCGAGGCCATCTCCTCGCTTCCCCAGGCCCCGAACAGAGCCTGGACAACCGGCTGGTACTCGGTCATCTGCTCATCATTAACGAAATCGAAGGACCGCCCGCCAAAGTCGGTTGCGATCATTCCGGGCTCGACGATTTTCACTTTGATTCCCGCCACTTCCAACTCGTAGTGCAGGGCTTCGGAGAGACCCTCGACCGCAAATTTCGTGCCGTGATACAAAGTTCCCAACGGGAAAGTCATCTGACCGCCAATCGAAGAGATGTTGATGATCGTGCCGGACCGATTGGCGCGCATGTGGGGCAGCAGCACCTTGGTGGTCTCCAACAGCCCGATGACATTGGTATCGAACTGACGCCGGATACGCTCCATAGGAAACGCCTCAAGCGGACCGTAGGCGCCATATCCGGCGTTGTTGAGTAGAACGTCGATCTGGCCGTATTTGCGGGTTCCGGCGGCCACGGCCGTTTCAATCGATGCGGCGTCGATCACGTCGAGCCGTGTGACAAGGATGTTGTCCCTGCCTGTCAGCTCTTCTTCCTTGTCGGGTGCGCGCATCGTTGCGATGACGTTCCATCCGCGGTCGGAAAAAAGCTTTGCCGTTTCCTTGCCGATGCCGGAAGACGCGCCGGTAATCAAAATCGTTTGGGTCATGAGAGGCCTCCTGGTCTCTTACCCTTCCAAAATAGCATCACGGCCTAGGAGCGCCGTGCCTGATCCTCCATATGATCTGCCTATTCCTCCTGTTCGGTCGTCTTTTCTGTTCCGAGAATTCGCGAGATGCATATATGTGACGTGCAAAGGAGAGATCCGGATGGTGCCAGATAATCTGATCAAAGCTGTTTTCCGTCACGTGGAAATCGCCGGGGGGCTCGGTACGGGATGTGAAACCGGCATCGATGGCCTTTATGCGATCGCAAACGTCGAAACAACAGAATGCTCGGCCGGCTTCTATGAACCAGTCATGTGTCTTGTGCTGCAGGGAGCCAAAGAAGCCTACGTGCGCGACCGAGTGGTGCGCTATGGAGCAGGCGACACATTGATTGTCAGCCATGCCGTTCCGGTAGAGGCGGCTGTCATCAAGGCCTGCCCCGAAGCACCATACACGGCGCTTGTGCTGAGGTTGGACCTCGCGCTGGTGCGCAGCCTCTATAATGAACTCGGCGAGTTTGGCGAAACGGAAGACGCCATCCATTCCTTGAATGCAGCTGCAACCGACGCCGCATTGATTGATGCAATGAACCGTCTGTTCCATCTTTCCAACGATCCGATGGAAGCGCGCACGCTTGCGCCCCTGGTGTTGAAGGAAATCTACTTTCGGCTTTTGCGCGCAAAGCACGGGGGAATGTTGCGCCAGCTATTGCACCGTGACAGCGCGGCCAGCCGAATATCGAAAACCATCGCCACCATTCGGACCAACTTCAAGTCCAACATCGCGGTAGCTGAATTAGCGTCGGAGTGCGGTATGAGCCTTTCCGCGTTCCACGAACATTTTAAGTCCGTTACGGCAACGACGCCCTTGCAGTACCAAAAAGATCTGCGCCTTTTGGAGGCCCGGAAGTTGTTGTCGTCTGACGGCCTCTCCGTTGCGGCCGCTGCATACGAAGTCGGTTACGAAAGCCCGACGCAATTCAGCCGGGAGTTTTCTAGGAAATTCGGCTTGTCTCCAAGCATGCAAAAGCTCGAAAGAAGAGCCGCTGCAGAATAGCCCGGGCCCAAGTCGATGTTCTAAGTGAACAAAGTAGCGGATACTGCAATCGGCGGTGGGTGTTGAAAGGCAGATATGTCCGTACAACTGTCATTAATCTCGTCGCCAACCATCAAAAAGTTCACCAAATGTTCCCTTGATTTCGCTATGCTCGCCGAATGTGCGGACGACTCGGCAGACCTGAAATGACATGGGCGGAACTCTATGCCCTGCAGAACTGGATCGTGAACGGCGTTCGTATCCCAACTGAGCGCGATCCAAACGCCAAAGACCTGTCAATGAGCTGGAACGTCAAGCCAACTCAGATGTTGGATTTGGCGTTCATCCATGAAGATCGACTGATTAGCTCCACGGCCCGCTGGTGGCTTGTACCGCACTGGTTCAAGGAAGACGTGAAACAGTGGAAGCCAACCACTTTCAACGCGAAGATTGAAACAGCGCATAAGCTAGGTTCATTCCGGGTCGCCTGGAAGAGCAGCAGGTGCATTATCCCGGCCAGTTTCTACTATGAATGGACAGGCCCTAAAGGGGCCAAACAGCCTTGGGTTATCAAGACAGATACCAATGACCCCTGCATGTATTTCGCAGGCCTCTACTCGCGCCTCTCGTCTGGTCTGAACACCTGCACAATTCTCACTCGCCCTGCGTTGCATCAAATCGAACACATACATGCACGGTCACCGGTAGTTCTAACGAACGAGAACCTTGTGCCGTGGATGTCAGGCGAGATTGACCACGACGAAGCGCAGAACTTGGGCACGGAATGGGATGGGCGTATGCGTTATCACAAGGTCGCACCGATTGGCCGCGATGATGACGGGCCGGAGTTAATCGACGTTATCGAGGCGTAATGGTCACGCGCAGCAGATCCCCGAAGAAAGCAGCAGATGAAAAATACTTCCCTATCAGGGTGCGTGTGCAGGTTCCTGAAGAAGGGTTCGGATATCGGCTTCATGAGATCCACAATTGGCTAGATGCCCATGCCGGTCGGGGACGTTGGGGTTGGAATGCGGATAGTGTGCTATCACGCGAATCCCGGGATGCGACGGCGTTTTATCTGCTGGACGAGCAATTGATTGCACCGTTCATTGAGGCATTCGACCTAGAGCTTGCGCAAGGTGAGGCTGACCTTTGCGGTAGTGGGTCTTTCAATCTCATGGCAGCTATGAGTCGAAAGCGATAGTCACTCGTAGTCGTTTTCCAAATTCCATTTGACTATCTTCAAGCACGCTCGGGTCTGCGCATCGAGCCAAGGTTTTTCTGGATCATGACCCGAAGCATCTAAATCAATCGGTTTGAAGCCCTCTATCGGTCCATCAGAAACAGCGCCTTCAGGAGGTGCAAACTTCTCGCATGCTTGAAAAGCCGTTATGAAATTGGCTGTTCTATCTAGGTCGCGTGCTTTGGTTTCTGAGATGTAAATTACGACAGGAACCACAGCAAGAAGTGCAGCAGTTATGACCACAATGCGTTCAATAGCTTCAAGCTTCTTTAACAATGGCTCTCTCCAGAAATTCACCTACAATACTTGGCCCGTCTGAGCCGTGATTTGGCCGCTGGTGTCTCTAAATGCCTGTAGCGACCCCCACTGTACCTACGGCAATCTAGGGCATGTCCTGCGGCGATTACAGCGGCCCCTATGTCTTCACCGTCAGCGTAACAGACACCAACATACCTATCATGGGTGCGCTCACCGTTCAGTTTGCATTCGATGGATTTGCCGCGAAGGTAGTTGACCATCCAGCGCTTGGCTTTCTTACCCGACTGTGTGCCGAGTTCGGGTGCATCAACGCCGTTCAATCGAACAGGTGTGCCATCTACTACAATGGTATCAGCATCACGGACATGCAGCCCACCTGCGATTGCTGAGGTAGCGAGCGAGATGGCCATGAATGCGAAAAATGTCCTTATCAAAATATCCGTATACCCTTGCTGCTGCAAATCACTGACTTTTCTGATAAGATGATCCAATAGAACGAGCGAATTTAGAACCTATGAACTTCCTAATACCTTTGTAGTCAAACATTTTAGTCAAGCTGGAGACATACAATGGACCGGCGATGCACAATAAAACGATTAGCAGCTTTTTCTGCATTCGGACTTTCAAATTCAATTGGAGCAAACGAGGCCCTCGCAGAGTACATTTGTGGTGACGCCTTCCCGTATAATCGAGGGATGGTGCGACAATGTAGTGTCGGGTTCCGTATCAATCGCGTTACTGCTCTACAAGAATGTGACCAGTGGTGCTGGGCTGCCTGCATCGAATCCGCGTTCGAACTTTATGGCTTTAGAGTTTCCCAAGAAGATATTGTGCAGAAGGTCTACGGACCAAACGTTCCCTGTCTTCCGAGTGTTGGCCCAAACATCGCTAGAGCTGTAGAGGGATACTGGACTGACGAGCGCGGCGATGAGTTTTACGCTGAACTTGAAACACACACCGATGTTCAGTTTGGGATCCATGACCCCTTTGCCCTTCAGCACGCCTCACGCTATCTAGCAGACGATATTCCAGTAATAATCGGTTCTCTCGGGCACGCTACACTTTTAACAAGTATGACCTGGCTTGAGGACAACTTCGGGCAACAAAGACTCACGGAGATTGTCGTTCGAGATCCTTGGCCCTACCGACAAAATAAACGACTGCTTACTGCTCAAGAGCTTTACGGCGCTACCTACCTTGCTGCAGTTTTCGTTGACTACTAGTCAGAGCATATCGCTTTCCCAATAGCGGCGTTGTCTATCATCCCCAATCCTGCTCAAGACCTAAGCAAGTAACCATTAGCACTAAAGGAATACTCTTCTTTTTTTCCGATAATAACATGGTCATGAATGACAATGCCTAGGGTATCGCAGGCGTCCTTTATCCGCTCAGTCATGACAATATCGGAGTTACTGGGCGTTGGGTCTCCTGATGGATGATTGTGAACGAGAACGAGCGAACTGGCGTTCAGTTCCAATGCCCGTTTCACGACCTCGCGTGGGTAGACCGGCACGTGGTCAACAGTACCCCTAGCCTGTTCTTCATCAGCAATCAGAACATTCTTCCGATCCATGTAGAGAACCCGGAATTGCTCAACCTCGCGATGCGCCATTGCGGTTCGGCAGTAGGTGACCAAGTCTTCCCACGAAGACACAACATCCCGTTTCATTATCTGTGCCTGCGCCATCCTGTGCCCGAAAGCTTCAACAACGCGCAGATGATAGAAAACCCAGTCGTTAGCCCCATCCACCTTAAGAATTCGATGCTTTGAGGCAGCAATGACCCCATTCAAGTCGCCAAACTCAGCCAACAGACGCTTCGCCAATGGCTTAACGTCGATCCTCGGAATTGCATTGAACAACAGCAGTTCCAGTAGCTCATATTCCGGCATTGGATCGTGACCGCCTTTGAGAAAGCGTTGCCGCAGTCGCTCTCGGTGCCCCCAATAGTGAGGCCGGTTAGCGCCGTCGTCGTCCTTAATCAGGCCACCACCAGCAGCGTTCTTTCGTGAAAGTCGGTCTCGGTAAACGTATGACGGCGGGTGTGCAGGTTCAGTTATGGCGTCAGGTGGAGGAGAACGTGCGTACAGCTCCTCCAATCCCTTCAATTCTTCCTCAGAAAAGCCACCTTGCCCATCATGCTTAACTAGCTTTCCGAACCTCTTCCTATCTCGGCCTATGACCTCTTTCAGATTGTCCAGTATCGCCGTTTTCTTCATGGCTACCACTCCATGCACCAACCCCTGGACCATGCTCAAAGGTTGGTTAACGAGTGGTAAAAAAGTCAGATGTGGTCTGACATGAAACCAAGGTCTCAAGCGCGCTGATTGAATATAAACTCATCTACCAGCATGAACGGCTTCAGTTCGAACGTCCCAGCATCCTTTACTTGATTTGCCCGCGCTTTTTTGCGCTCAATCTCATTCAGCAAATAGAAGATACCGGCAGGCTTGCCAGCGAGGTCCCTAGGAACCTCGATTGTTTTGAGCGTTGACCGTGTCTGAACGCGCTCCGTCAAAACTGCCTCCAGTACTTCGATCCTGCATTGGTTTTTGCGCAGCATCGCGTGTGAATGCTACGCAATTCCCAAAGAAAAATGCAATGCCAAGCAGTTAGTCACCAAAACCATGCGTTAATTTTGTCGCTGTTGGGGAGTTCACCCTAAGAATACCCTAAGGTGTTGACGCGGGTAGAAACGTATCAGCGCCTGTAGCCAAATTGTCATGAAACCTCGGTAATCCTGCTCTCAGATTCGAAATTTGGAGCCCGCTATGCTTGAGGTCATCGCATACCACATCGTTTCCTTTGTCGTAGGGTTCTTAATCGGATTGCCTGTTGGAAACGCTGCTTTGCGGTATTTTGAACGTAATGAAGAACGTGAGGTTGGTGGCTGAGCCGCCCTCGTGTTTTCTGTGTTGCGTGTTTTCATCTCTTTGCCGTGGAAAGAGGATCTCGTGTCTTGAGCTTGTCGGCCCAGATGTCGGCATGTTCCTGCAAAAGCACCGAGCGCGTATCGTAAAGCGCCATGAGTTGACTACCCGCCCACATTGCCATGCTCTTTTCCCTTTCGTTGACAGCCAGCTCGTACGCGTGGACAACGACTGATTGGGCGGTTGCGGGGATAAACTTCATCTGGAACTTGCCTTGCTACTCATTCACTGCACTCAACCAACTTAGTCGTTCAATCACAGTGAATTTTGTCACTCAGGAGACGTTGTTGGGGCAGAAACCTAAATTCCGCTTACGCCGTTTAGCAGGTTTAGCGGTTATAGTAGAAGTCAGGTCCAAATCTGAGTTTTTAGTTGGCCTTTCCCTACGGCACGTTCCAAAGCAACCTCGGTTCGGTAACAGAGCTTTATCTTTTCTCCATAAGGTTGCATTCTTCTAATTGAGCTATTGATTGGGTTGTATATCGAGGGATAGCGCTATGGCTTTCATTACGATTCTTGAAATTGACAATGATCCGTTAAGCTTCACAGACGTCACCGTGCTTAACTCTTATCAGGTAGAGATTATTGATGATGATGATGCGCTTGAAGATCCTGATGCAGATGGAAGCCAGCAGCTCGACGTCTCGGGGGTACCTAATTTCCTAGGTGACTCTACCAACTTTCAAACGTTTGAAACCTATAGCGGTGACATAGGTGGGCAGCCTGTAACATTCACACTAGTTCAGTTTTCCAACCCCCAGTACATCATTGTTACATCTGGTGATGTGGATGTCGGAGACACGATAGAAAACACAAACAACAGCATCGTTACTGCACCTCCTTCAGATTACGACACTTTGCCATCCTTTGTATGCTTCACACTGGGGTCGATGGTTTTGACACCTCTGGGCTCACAACCAATTGAGACCTTGCAACCCGGCGACCCGGTGACAGTTTTCGATGGAACGGCAAAGCCTGTTCGCTGGATCGGCAAGCGACGCCTCACCGTTGGCGACTTAAAGCAAAGTCCGCATCTCTGTCCGGTTCGCTTTCGTGCAGGTAGTTTCTCACACAAATGCCCGACACGGGATCTGACGGTTTCGCCACAACACCGGATTGCTGTTACCTCGCCAGACATGCAGCTGTGTTTCGGCGAAAGCTTGATGCTAGCGCCAGCCAAGGGCTTACTGGATGGTGAAATGGTTTTCCAACTCCCCCCCAACCAAGAAGTTCACTACATCCACGTTCTCTTTGACCAACATGAGTTGATTTGTGTTGAAGGCGTGTGGTCCGAGTCTTTTTTCCCCGGCGATACTTCTCTAGACGCGATGGATCGCGCAACGCTTCGCGAGGTTTTCGAGCTATTCCCCGAGCTACGTCAGAGAAGAGGACGATTGGCCGAGACCGTCCTGCCCACACTAAAACCTTATGAGGCAGTTTTGCTACGCAATGGTCTCATTTCACCCGCTGAAGTGCCTTGCACTGTTAGACCTGAGAACAGGGGTCACCAGTTTAATCTATGATTAACGGCAATCAAGTTTACTAACTAGCGTATGCTAGTTTGAGCCCTGATTGTTTAATTCCTCCGATGAAATTGGTTTATCCAACCAAGCCGGGAAGTCGTCTAAGAACTCCAAGTGTTCTTTTAATCATTCGCCTTTATTCACCAAAACCACTCCAGCCCCGTTGGCCGTATCACCTGCATCCAGGAACTGAATGCCTTGGGCTTCAGAGGTCTGAGTATTATGCTTGATAGTTGCTTCTCTGGAGCATTCTTGTTCGAGGCCATGGTAGCTCTGCAAAACCACGAAAAACTGAGTATGCTCGACGCCCTATGCTCATCTTTGCACGATGAAAAGTCTTGGGAGTTATCGTTCCTAGGTCACGGTGCCTTCACGTTCACTCATTTTCACAAAGGCAACAACTACGTTGATTCTCAAGAATTAGCGGACGCAATCGATAGGCGGGATAACCGAACAATCGCCACGTGCGTGCAAGGCCTAGTTGGCACGATGGCAGATCCAGCAGCGTTTCTGACACAAGGCAGGCAGCACTCAATCGACTGTATGAAAGGCAGCTTCATCGACGCAGGGACAAGGGGCGTGTGCGACATCACCGATTTGGATGGCACGCTTAGTGTTCAGGCCATAGTTGATGGGCTTAGCAATAGTCGGGCTAATGAAGCTGATTAGTGGCGTCTAACCCGCTGTCTTGTCCCCTATGTGTCCCCCAGCAACATTGACCATTACAAGGTGAGCAAGGTGGATTAAAAGGTGGACAAAATAACAACTTAAGTATGCAAATAGTTGATAATAATACATTTATTAGATTGGGATGGTGCCTCAAGAGGGACTCGAACCCCCGACCTTGTCCTTACGAAGGACCTGCTCTACCAGCTGAGCTATTGAGGCGATGCGGAAGCTCGTTTAACGGCAGCGCGCGGGTCATGCAAGCGTGGATTGCCGGGCCGGTGCGCGGTTGACCACTACGCATTCATCCCGCATCCTGACGCCGACATGATCCGCCCGGCGGGTTACGATGGTTTATCAGATATTTGGCAAGGTCATTTGGATGTCCGGGAATTCGCAGAAGTCTTATGTGCTAGACACCCACCGGCTGCGCGACCCGGAAGAGACCCTGGCCATCGTCAAACCATTCCTCAAGCAGATGGGCATAACCCGGATCGCCAACCTGACGGGACTGGACCGGGTTGGATTGCCGACAGTGATGGTGACGCGGCCAAACTCGCGCTCGGTCGCGGTGTCGCTGGGCAAGGGGCTGTCGCTGAGCGCAGCCCGGGCTTCGGGCGTGATGGAAGCGATTGAATCCTGGCACGCAGAGCGGATCGAACTGCCGCTACGGCTGTCCAGCTTTGCTGATCTGGCGGTGGAGTATGTGATCGATGCCGACCGTCTGCCCAGCGTCACCGGCGGGCAGTTCGACCCTCATCAGGCGATACTGTGGGTGCTGGGGCGCGATCTGCCCTCGGGCCAGCCCTGCTGGGTGCCGTATGAGATGGTGGACACCGATTATACCACCTCGCCCGTGGCTGGGCAGCGGGCGTTTCCGCGAACGACAAACGGGCTGGCGTCCGGTAACAACGTGACCGAAGCCAGTTGCCACGCGATCTGCGAGTTGATCGAGCGTGACGCCACAACGCTGTGGCACCACCGGGGCGCAACCCCGCGTGTTGATCCCCGTACAGTGGACGACCCGCGTTGCCTTCAGGCGATGGAACAGATTTCTGCGGCGGGGCTTGATTTGGGAATCTGGGACACGACCTCGGACATCGGCATCGCCAGCTTTCGCTGCGCGATATGTGAGGACGGAGGCACCACGGGCCATATCGGCATCGGCGACGGCTGCCACCTGGATCGCGCCATTGCCCTACTGCGGGCGCTGACCGAAGCGGCGCAAACACGGCTGACCTATATCTCAGGGGCGCGGGATGATCTGGACCCGGAAGAGTTCTCGGACACTGCCCGGAACTGGCGCAGCGGATACATCCGCGAACTGATCGATGGCTCGGCGCCCATCGGTGATTTCACCGAATGCCCAACCTACGTGACCGGATCTTTCACGGATGACCTGTCTTTGTTGCTGGCGCGCCTGTCCGAGGCAGGCATAGATCAGGTGGTCACTGTTGATCTGTCGCGACCCGAAATTGACATCGCAGTGGTGCGCGCGGTGATACCAGGCTTGGAAGCGCCCCATGACGATCCCGACTTTGTCGCAGGCCCCCGTGCGCGAGCGGTGACGTCATGAGCGTGGTTGTTTTTGTCGGGCCGACGCTACGGGCCGAAGCCGTGCGCGAACATCTGAACGCCACTATCCTACCCCCGGTTCAGCAGGGCGATGTGTATCGGGCAGTGCGGGAAAAGCCGCGTGCGATCGGGATTATAGACGGGTATTTCGACGGGGTGCCCTCGGTCTGGCACAAGGAAATCCTGTGGGCCTTGGAGCAAGGTATACCGGTCTTTGGCAGTGCCAGCATGGGTGCGCTGCGCGCGGCAGAGCTGGCGGATTTCGGGATGATCGGGATCGGCCAGATTTTTGAGGGTTACCTGAATGGTGCCATCGAAGATGATGACGAGGTGGCGGTGCTGCACGGCCCTGCCGAGCTTGGCTTTCCACCGCTGAGCGAGCCTATGGTCTCGATCCGCGCCACCATTGCGCAAGCCAAGACAGCGGGTGTGTTGTCGTCTGAGACGGGCGACGCGTTGCAGCAAAAGGCGAAAGACCTGCACTACCGTGACCGGGTTTGGGATCGCATCCTTGAGGGCGCTTCGGACCCGCAACCCTTTCAACGATGGTTGCCCGAGGGGCAGGTGGATGCGAAAGGGGATGACGCCCGCGCGATGCTGGCTGAGATGGCCCGCTTTCTGAATGCTGGAACGAATGTGTCAGACGCACATCGCACCGAACGGACGCTGGTCTGGCGTGACCTCTGCGCTCGTGTGGATGGGGAAGCCGCACAACAGGATAGCGAGGCGCGGGCGCTAGTGGATGAGCTGCGGCTTGATCCGGTTCTCTACGCGCATCTGCGTGATCGCGCGGCGTTAGGCTTGCTGTCCAAAGACGAAACCCGCCGGCAGGGTTTGGAGCCGGATAAAAACGCCGTGGTCAAGCAAATGACAGAGCATCGGCTGGAGGCCAGACTGCCCCGCCACGCGGATTTGCTTGAATGGCTGGAAGAAAATGACCTGACCCTTACGCAGTACGAGGCGATGCTGGCCGACAAATCCCGTGTCGATATCGCAATCCAAACGCTGGCCGAGACAATGGATGCCGCTTTGCTAGCCGAGCTTCGACGCTCGGGCGACTACAGCGCGTTGCGCGACCGGGCGCAGCGCAAAGCGGCGTTGCCGCCAGACCAAAGCAACGCTGCAACCCGGACGCGCGCCTTGATCTGGTATTTTGAAACACGTCTTGACCAGAGGGTGCCGGATGATCTTGACTCCTACGCGATCGGGCTTGGCCTTGAGGGGCGCGATGCCTTGGTTGATTTGGTTGCCGCCGAGTTCATGTTTTGCCAAGCTGGTGGCGATCTGGTTGACCAAGAGCCCGGATTGGCAGCCGGTCTGCACGCCGGCGGATAACGGGAGGGAAAATTGGCAATCTGGCCCGACTATTCAGAGAATGACCCCCCCGGCACGCGGTTCTTACTATATCCGCAATCGCCCTTTTTAGAGCCGAATTCCAAGCCCGAACTGGTCGAAATATCGGCCCCGCAAGGGACCATAGGCCCAGGCCCATCGGGCCCCCGCATGTATGCGATGTACCCGGTCGACAAAACGACCCCCTATGGCGCGATGATCGAGGGTGAAGACGGCCCCGAGATGTATCTGCCCGCATGGGACGGCTATATCCTGCCGCCGCCCGAGCCCGATGAGTTTGGCAATTTCATCCATATCGATCCCGAGGACCCGGCCTTTGAAGCCGCCCATCTGTTCGGAGCGGCCCATTTCACCATGGATGTATGGGAGGGCTATTTTAATCGCCCGATCCCCTGGCATTTCGCGCGTGATTTCGAGCGGCTTGAGCTATCGTTGCTGCCAAGTCTAGATAACGCGCATATCGGTTGGGGATTTCTGGAAACCGGTGGCACTCGCGATATCGGTGACGAATACCGCCCCTACAGCCTGAACTTCGATGTGGTCGCGCATGAGATCGGCCATGCCATCATCTACAGCGTGGTCGGCATGCCATCCGAAGAGGATGCGACCGGCGAATATTATGGGTTCCATGAATCGGCGGCCGATATGGTGGCGCTGTTGGCGTCGCTGCATTTCGGCTCGGTCGTGGATGAATTGCTGAAAAACACGCGCGGCAACCTTTATACCTATAACCGGCTGAGCCGCTTTGCCGAGCTGTCGCAGAACTCGCAAATTCGGATCGCCGCCAATGACCGGACGCTTTCTGAATTCTCGCATGGATGGTCCAGCGAACACGCCCTGTCGGAACCACTGACCGGGGCGATGTTCGATATTCTGGTCGATATCTACCACGAACGACTGGTAGCACATGACGTGATCGACCCGGAGATGGAGGAGCTCTCGGACGAGTTGGAAGGGACCGACGAATACAACGCGATCATGCAGGACCTGTTCGACGAACATTACGCAGCCGACCCCGAAGGCTTTCGGGTCGCCCTGATCGAAGCGCGTGATTTGCTGGGGTCCTATCTTGCAGATGCGTGGGAGAAACTGGACCCCGATATGCTGAGCTACTTCGGCGTTGAACGCGCCTTGGTCATGGTCGATCACGAGGTCACCGGCGGCGCATTCCGGCAGATTATCGAAGGCAATTTCCGCATGCGCCACATCGGATTGACAGCGCCCGGCCCCCGTTTGACCAAGCCCGACGGAACGAGCCATGCCGCGTCGGTTCGTACGCTGTCACCCGAGGTGAATGAACCTTAAAGTCTTTGTTTTTCCCCCGCTATTGTGGCAGGTTACGCGCACGGGGTGATAATAGTGACATTCAACGCGCACTGAATGCGCAAACCGGGACAGGCGAGGCAATCGGCAGCGTCGACCCCCGATAGGGAGAAAGTGATATGTCTGAGTCCTTACTCAGTTTTTCCGAGGTATTACTGTTTGGGCGAGAGTTAAGTGATTTAAAACTGAAACAACGCTCGGTCCGGTTGGCCGAAGAGGTTGAGGAAGACTACGACTTCAGTAAGAAATTCACTAAAATCGACGGCGTGCATGTCCGGGAAGACGATCGCGTTCTGGTCCAGGTCGGGGATGCGGCGAATGAAAAGTCCGGCATCTACAAGGTCATCAAGGACGGCGACAAGTTCAAGTTCGACAAGCGGAAGAAGGTTCCGCACGACTCGTTTGTCTATATACGCCGCGGACGTCAGTTCAAGCATACCCACTGGCAGCAGATCGCGAACCGGCACTCGGAACAGCTGTTCATCGAACAGGATGGCCGCCGGAGGGGTCGCGGCGTCAATAATTTCATCGGGGACCAGTTCGGAGGCGATGCACGACTGGCCCGGATTTACGGCTTCGCCTATGACGGCACCTATTACGAGATGCCAGAACCCACGATCTTTCTGGTGCATGGCGAAGGCGAGAGCGCGACGGGTGGCAACCTGCCCCATGGCTTCAAGCTGCAGACCAGCAATGACGCTAACGCGCCGGACACCACGCAACAGGCCGCACGCGCGCCGATGAACCCCTCGGTTTCGGGCGTCGCGGCAGCGGATTACCAGATGGCCAATGACATCCGCGTCTGGAACTACGATCAGGCCGATTACACCATCCGCATGGATATCGCAGCCGGTCAGATCGAAGACGTGCTGCTGGACGTCTATTTTGAATATGACGCACCGATGATGTCCGGAGCCAAGGTCTCGGGCGCCAAGGTGAGCGGGGCCAAGGTCTCGGGCGCGAAGGTCAGCGGGGCCAAGGTGTCCGGTGCTAAGGTGTCAGGTGCCAAAGTCAGCGGCGCAAAGGCACGTGGTGAATAGGAAGGTTGAAATGATCCTGACCGATTGACGTTTGGTTTTATTCCAACGTCTGCTTTGGGTTGGCGGGCCATTTGTGCCTGACCCGCCATCCCTTTCGAAGATCAGAACTTGCCGTTTTCGTGCGCCATTTCGGCTGGCGTAGGCGAAACGACGTCCCAATGTTCAACGATCTTTCCATCTTCGACGCGCCATAGGTCGAAGAAGGCCCAAGGGTTCCCGCTGACGGTGGCATCTGAGGCGACAAAGACAAAGTTGCCTTCGGCCACCACAATCTGCGGCTCGAATTTGGTGATCACATTCCCCTGCTCTGCCCAGGCTTTGGTGCCCTCGATCAGGCCATCGATCCCATCAGCAAGCATTGGATTGTGCTGCATATAGACCTCGGAATACATCGGAGCTTTCTCGGGCGCGGCACCGCCCAGAACGTCACGCACAAACCCCAGAACCAGCGCCTTGTTTTCTTCTGTTTTCTCAAGATCGGTGATCTCGGTCGGCCCATCTGTCATGCCACGGCCCGACACTGTTGTTTCAGGAACGGGCTGCAAATTGTCCCAATGTTCAGCAACTTTGCCATTCTCGACGCGGAATATGTCAAAGGCGGCGAGGGTCGG
Source organism: Ruegeria sp. E5 (assembly GCF_056534105.1). NCBI lineage: Bacteria > Pseudomonadati > Pseudomonadota > Alphaproteobacteria > Rhodobacterales > Roseobacteraceae > Ruegeria > Ruegeria sp. E5. The sequence continues at coordinate 171,896 of NZ_JBQFPA010000006.1, forward strand.
TGCACCAAAAGCGTCCGCGTTGTCGAACGTGCTGTGCAATACAACCATATCGCCCTCGGTGATGACCCGGTGGGTAGTTGCAGTCATCCCGGATTGTTCGACCAAAGGGATCAGGCCGGCCAGGCCTTCGGCTCCGGTCGGGACTTGCGGGTTGTGCTGAATATAGTCCGGGGTAACGAGCTGTAGCGCTGCCTCCGGATCATGTTCAGCAAAGGCAGCCGTAAAAAGTGCGATTACAAGTTCTTTGGGGGACATGTTGATTTCCTGTGATTCGTATCTACTGGATACGTGGTAGCAAATCAATACTACATTTCAATTACGTACTTTAAAATGACCTGGTATGCTTGAGGCTACTGCCCGAATTTTCAGGTAGTTGTACCGAGGCCAACGTAACGCTATTGTGCGATTAAGTTTCGAAACAATACCAGAGATTGATATGCTACCAATTGGTGTTGCCAACAAGGCAGAAGCTTCCAACTGCTCAATCCGTTCCGTACTGTCCAATGTGACGGGCAAATGGCGGATGATCATCATCCTTGCGCTGGAGGATGAGCCGAAACGCTTTGGCGATCTCAAGCGCTGTATCGGAGACATCACACAAAGTGTGTTGACCGAAAACCTGCGCGGGTTGCAACGTGATGGTTATTTGACCCGCACCGTCGATCCCGGACCGCCAGTGGCAGTGTCTTATGAATTGACACCTTTGGGCAGAAGCTTGCTTGAAATGCTGAAACCGCTCGTCTTCTGGTCGCATGAACAAATGGATGAAGTCAGGCGACTACGCATGCAGTTCGACCGCGAACAGGCGAGTTGATTTTTATAGGCGAGATCGGGCAGCAGCTCAGAACCCGGCCTTTTTGAGCCCCTCGACAAAATGCTGCGTGTCGTCGGACAGGCGGTCCGGCTGAACCTTGGCCCAGCGCGATAGTGAGAAATTGGGATGCGCTGCGCGGTGTTTGTCGGCGATCTGGCGGGCCATTTCCAGCTCGCCCTTATGGGCATAGCTGGCAGCCAGCACGCGCTGCCCCTCGGTCGGGTTGTTCATCTTGTTCACGCATGAGATCACGTCGTCATAGCGTTTGAGATTGTAATAGGCCCCGCCCAGATGCCACAGGTACTGATCGGGGAAATAGGGGTTCAGGCGCATCGCCTGCTGCAGATGTTTGATGGCGGTTTCGTTGTCGCCCCAATGGGCCAGCGCATCGGCGTAGTCCGAATGCATGTCCGCATCGTTGGGGTTAAGCTGCAGGGCGCGTTTGTAGGATTCGATCGCCGAGTCATGCTCTTTACGATAAAGCTGCACATAGCCCAGCTCTCCAAACCCGCGCGCGTCTGTGGGGTCAAGCTCCACCGCACGCTGAGCCAGCGACAGCGCCTTGTCCAGCGCGCTGTTTGGGTCTTCGGTCCAGGAATAGCGCCAATCGATGTTGAGCGTGCGTGACAGGGCTGCTGCAGCCCGAGCATAGCCGCCGTCGCGCTCAAGCGCGGATTCGTAGCAATGCTGCGCCTTGCGGTTGTCGTTGCGGGTGTATTTGAAAATATGGTGCTGCCCCTGCAGAACCGAACCATAAGCCCGCAGGTCTGACGGGATTGCCTGCACCATGCGCAGCTTTTCATGCGACTCGATCATGACTGCGGTGGCGGCAACGATGCACTCGGTCACCTCATCCAGGATGTCGAAGATATCATCGAGCTTACGGTCGAACCGTTCACCCCAGATGGTGCGTTCGGTGTTGGCGTCGATTAGCTCGGCCGTGATCCGGATACGACTGGACGAGCGGCGCACACTGCCGCGCGCGATATAGCGCACGTTCAGACGCCGAGCGGCTTCTTGCGGCGACATCGACTGGGTCTTGAAGAAGAACGAGGAATTCCGGGCAATGATGAACAGGTTCCGGAACTTGGACAGGTTCATGATGATGTCGTCGGTCAGCCCTTCGGCGACCCAGCTGTCATCTTCATCCCCGCCTTGGCTGGTAAAGGGCAGCACCGCAACCGACGGGTTATCGGGCCTTTCAAGCACTTCCAGCTGCATCTCAGGACGTAGGGTTGCGGCCATTGTTGCACCCTCGACCTCGGTTCGGACACAATAGGTCGCGACCGGAGACATGATGTTCTTGAGCTGCTTGGGACCAAGGAATTCATAGCCATAGCGCAGGCGGTTACGGATCTGTTCATAGACGGCTGCGCTGACATAAACCCGTTCTGGCTCGGCAATCTCCTGCAGGCGGGCAGCGATATTGACGTTGTCACCGTGGATGCCGCGTTCGTCCATCAGAACTTCGCCCATGTGAACGCCAGCGCGAAATTTGATGTTGTGCTCGTCATCCCGCGCCTGATTATGTTCCGCAGCGATCCGATGCAGTTCGATGCTGAACTCTACTGCACTGGTCGCCGTGTCGAATAAAGCAAGGATGCCGTCACCGCGCACTTCGATGATTTTGCCCTGATACTTTGAGCAAGCCGATTCAAGCTGCGAAAGCAAAGACTTCAACGCGTTATACGTATCCATCTCATTCTCGCTCATCAGGCGGGAATAGCCGACAACGTCGGCAAAAAGCACCGCGCCTAGTTTCTGTTTTATTGATGCGTCCGAACCGGTCGTGTTCACTGGCAATACTCAATTGTGTTGTCATGTCGAATCCGACAGGACTGTTTTAGCAAAAAATGACTCAGAATACGTAACATTTTAGGTATCTGCACCGGAATCGGGGGGCCAAGACCACCCAGAGGCATCAAAACTGACCACTGTTTGGGTGCCTAACTCCTGCGCGAGCACCTCTCGACGCGCGATCCAGTCCTGCTGCAACATGCCGACGACAACCATGTCATGGAACTGCCCATCCGCGAACCAGGCTTGACGCATCGTGCCCTCGATCTCGCAGCCGATTCGCTGGATCAGATCACGGCTGCTGTGATTGTCGGCCCGGTAATACGAGGTGATACGGTTCAGCCCCAATTGCCGGAATGCGAAATCCAGCATCAGCGCAACCGAACGCACCGCCACGCCATGTCGACGGATGGATTTGTCGACAAAAACCGGAACCACCGCATCCCTGTTGACGCTGGAAATTGCTTCAAGCCCGGTCATCCCCACCAGATCACCACTGTCAGATTCGATTGCGAACCAGCATTTGCAGCAGTCCTTTGAGGTGTTTATCGCGTCTTCCCAATATTGTTCGGTCTGTACCAGGTTCTGAGGAATGCGCGACGTTCGGTCGAACAGGGCCAGGTCATGGATATCCTGAAACCAGCGCGCAACTGTTCCCAGATCCGTCTTTTCCAAAGGGCGCAATCTGAACAACCGGGGTGAGCTATCGGGCAAGAGAAAATATCCTCCGAGTACAATTCTGAAAATCTATTCGCGGGATACTAGCACGAAAATTTCAGAAACAATAAGAGGTTGTTCACACAACGCAGCCGTAGGCCGCTACCCGCTGAACGGGTGCAACCGACAAACTTGTAATGGGTGGCAGGTCGTAAAGAAGCGTTACGATCAATCAGCGGTTTTCAGCGCGAATGAGGAAGATGTTGCGCAGGTAGATGGACAGGCCCATCGACTGACCCAGAATAAAGACCGGGTCACGGCGATAGATCGCATAGCTCAGCAGGATAAGCCCGCCGCCGATCGAAAGGTACCAGAACGCCATCGGGATGACGGATTTCTTGGCGCGCTCTGACGTGATCCATTGCACGATAAACCGGGCGCTGAACATCAGCTGACCGGCCAGACCGATAAAGACCCAGAGCGCCTCGGTCGGGCTGTCGACGTGCAGGATTTCCAGAATGGTTTCTTTCATGACCGGGACGCCTCGGTTGCGGAAACGGATTTGGCGCGGCGGGTCAGCCAGACGACGCCGAACAGATCCCAGATGCCGACCATGGCCCGCCCGAAATTGGTGTATTTGGATTCGCCCGACAAACGCTGCTGATGCGCCACATCCACCAGCGCGATATTCCAGCCATAAGCCTTGAACAGAGCGGGCAGATAACGGTGCATATGATTGAAAAAGGGCAGATCAAGGAAAGCCTGCCGTCGGAACGCCTTGAAACCGCAGCCGGTGTCACGTGTGCCGTCTTTCAGCATCCAGCCCCGCAGTGCATTGGCAAAGCGCGAGGCAAGCTTCTTTGACGCAGTGTCTTGTCGGCCAACCCGTTGCCCCGCCACCAGGCCAATCGAGGCATCACCACCCGACACCAGCGGCGCCCAAATCTTTGGCAGTTCTTCCGGCGGGTTCTGTCCGTCGCCATCCAGCGTACAGCAGATATCCGCGCGTGCTTCCTTGACGCCGGAATGCACGGCAGCACTTTGGCCACCGGCCGTTTTGTGCTGCAGGATGCGCAGTTGCGGACAGTCTTTCTGCATCTGTTGCAGCGCCGCAAAAGTGCCATCGGTCGATCCATCATCAACCGCGACAATCTCGAACGCGGGCAATTCGGTCGCAGCAGTGCAGATGCCCTGGATAAGACCAGGAACAGCCCCCTGTTCGTTATGCATGGGAATCACGATCGACACAGTGGGTCGATTGTCAGCGTTGGCATCATGATCAGCATGCATAGTGGATAGCTTTACTTGTTTCAGTCTCAGGGCTTTTGCGGGATCAACGGCGAAAATTCAAGTGGCCACCGCATCGCAGGCCAACATCTGCGCAACTTGTTGGGGCATTGTTCAGCGATGGGGCGGATTGCACCGTGTCTCCTATTCAGGGGCGGGCGTGACACCGGTTGCTGACCAATAGACCAAACCGTCAACCGCAGTTGGCTGCGTCTCGAGCCCGATCAGGTCAGGTGCCAGCTCAGACAACTCACCCTCCGAACAGAGCCCTCGCAGCGGGCCGGTGGCATAGCCGAACCTGTCGAGGTATTTGTGCAGCTCCAGCCGTCTGAGATAGACAAAGCGCCTACCGTTGGAAGCAAAGACCGATGCCGCCCCGGGCGGTACGCGCAACTTGCGGTCATAGGCGCAGAGCAGCAGGGTTTCATCCGGTTGCAGCATTGCACCCAAAGGGGTCAGAATCTCGGCCTCGGGCACGCCCAAACGCACGCGACCCTTGCCCAGATCGGTGGCATCGCGGTCATAGAACAGGCCGCCTGCAACAAAGACCAGACCCAGCGCGGCCACCATCCCGGCCCAGCGCAGGCGCTTGACCGAAAACAACAAACCGGTTGCGGCGACCATCAGCATCGGCAGGATCAGCAGGGTGTAGCGTGCATAAACCTTGCCGGCTGCGGCCCACATCATGATGACGAAGAACGCGGCTATCCCTGTTGCAGCAAGAAGTCTGGGCCGCTTTTGCAGAAATGGCAGAGCGCAGATGCCGACAAAACCCAGTAGCCGCAACCACGGCTCGCCCGCGATGATCAGATCATAGAGTTTCCCGAAGCCGCGATCGCTGAGCGATGGGCGAAAACGATCCAGCATCTCGCCTTTGATGTTGCCATCCAGCGAGTCGCCAAAGAGGAACCGAAGCTCTTGCAGGATCGGCCAGGCGAAGGCCAGCGGGATCGCAATCTTGAGTGTCCGGCGAAACGTTCTGTTCTGCCAGATCTCGCTGAACGGTTCCGCCTGCCATCTGTTGGTCAACTTCAGCGTCAGTAGTGCCAGCGCCAGAAAGGCCAGCGGGGTTGGGCTTTTCTGCAAGGCGGCCAGTACCAGAGTTGCGCCGAAATAAGGCCAGTATTTCGGCTTTTCCAACGCTGCCAACAGGGCTGCAATTCCAAGGGTCGAAAAGAAAACCGCACCGGTATCAAGCATCGCGGATGTGGCGTGTTGCCAGAACTGAAGCGACGTGGCCACCAGCAGGACCGAAGGCAGCATGGCCCAGGGGCTGTCCGGGATCATCACCCGCGCCAGTACGGCCGTTGCCATCAGCGCGCCCAGCGCAAAGATCATCGACGGCAGGCGCAAGGCCAGAATATCAGATACGCCAAACTCCATCAGCAGTGCAGACATCCAATACTGCATGGGCGGTTTTTTCAGGCTAGGTTCGTTGTTGGAATAAACCGCCAGCCAGTCCCCATTGCGCGCAAAGCCTGTACTGCGGTCATAAGTGTAGAATTCATCGTAGTGATAGATGTTCCCAACACCCAGATCAGTCAGATACCAGGACCAGACCATGACCATCACCAATGCGGTGACGAAGTAAGGAAGCAATCTTAGCCAATTTGGGGAGGTACCGGTCATGCTTTCCGTGGTCCTATCGCGTCATAGAAATATGTGGTGTTGATCCCGCCGGGCCTTGTTTGAAACTGCCGCGCGTCGCGCTCCCATTATTGCGTCGCCCGTCCAAGAGCAAGAAGTTTAGAAGGGCGACCGCGCTTGTCAGACTGCAGGCTCGGCCTCGTCGGGCAACATCAGGCTCAGCTCACCCTCTTTGAAGCCATCGAAGGACAAGTCCCAGCTGGCACCGGGCCAAAGCAGTTGCAACTGCTTCTTCGCAGGCCGATAGACCGCAGTATAGAGCGTGCCGAAACCTGATCTGAAAGCCGTTGAATAAAGCGGCGGACGCAGGAACGCATCGATAAACCGCTTCTCGCTTTCCGGGTGCTGATTGAGACGGTTGAGCAAGAACCTTTCGCGTTCCACGGTGGCCGTAAAGCGCGCATGCGTGGACCATTCGACATGGCCCTGATGGTTGGTCGCGACCGGCTGGTCCGAGATTTGCGGGTGCCGGTCTGGGGCTAGATAAACCGTGCTGTGGTTATACTTGGCATCCAGAACGGTGACGTTATAGCTCATGTGGCAGGGGATGCGGCACAGGCAGTCGACCGCCTCGGCCGTTGTCTCGCAGGTTTGAAGGACATAGCGCAGGATCAGCGGCACGCCAAAGCCGTCGCCGACCTCGCGCCGCCCGCCAAAGGTGAGCGAGACCGTCAGACCGGCATCGTTGATGCCATCAAGCAGACCCAGAACGCCGTCGCTCATCCCGATGATCCCGCGCCCGTCCCAGCGGGTTTTCAGCAGAGCGGCGTCAAAGGTTTTTGGATGGTAGTCGTAATTGCGCACCAGAAACGGTGTCTTTCCACGCCAAATCGCCTGGCTGCAGCCCGAAAGATATTTCGGCGGGCAGTAAAAGCTGAGAAACCGTGCCTGGCTGTCGCTGCCGCCGACCAGTTCGACGATCTCTTCGTACAGCGGCAGAATCTCGGGCATGTGTTTTTGCAGGGCGCGTAGACATTCGCGATAGGTGGGGCGGGCCGAATACCCCTCTTGCGCCCACCATTTGCGGTAGGCGGGCCAGTATTCGGCAAACAGCCCGGCCAGCTTGGGACCGGGCTGCGCTTCGTCAATTGAGCGAAAAACAAGCGCCATGGGGCTTTCTACATGATTTTGAAGGCGGGGTCTTCCATCGGTTGTGCGGCGGGCAGCGGTTCAGCCGTATAAGCCGAAGTGATCCCATGAATCCACTTCTTCGATTTGTCTGTCAGTTTGAAGCCCTTGGTCATCGACCGCCCGCGAGTCACGAGGATACCCAGATCAGCACCCTCATAGCGGTAATCACCGACATTCGAGATACGCAGGAAGAACGCTTCGTTCTCGCCCACCGCGCGGCGGTGATAGTCGAAGCGGTCGAACACGACGCGGCCATCTTCCAGCATCTTGTAGATGCCCGACTGTGGGGCCTGCGTGATCCGGTCGACACTGTCATCGGTGTGTTTGATTACCATTTGCGACCAGCTGTCGATCATGTCCGGATCCGCCCAGCGGGCATTCAGTTCCTCGACATCCAGCTCGAAGGGCTTCTTTGAAAACTCAAGCAGGTGGAACAGAAACAGCGGCGCATCGGCGTGTGCAAAGGCCGCGTGGTTGGTCATCGAACTGGCGCCAGTGATGCGGGGGTTCAGTTCACCCAGCCACAGCTCATCGGTTTTCTTGTCAATCAGAAAGTCGAGTTCGAAATAGCCGCGATAGCCGGATTTCCGCAGTTCTTCACCGAACTGGAACGTCAGCTGCCGGGCCTGTTCGCGGGCCTTAGGTGGGAAAGCGGTCGAGAAAATCTCATTCCCGCACCAGCCGCCGCGATAAGGCGTGAGTTCCTTGAAGCCCACAAGCTCAGTCATCAGCGGGCCAACGATGGTACCCTCCGAGGTCGCGCAAGCCTCGATCGCCGCCCCGCGGCAATCGATCCGCTTCATGATCTTGATCTCACCTTCGCCGATGATCTCGTCTTTGTGCTTGTTGAAATCAGCTTCGGACTTGATGAAGAACGTCGTATGGCCGCTGTCGCCAAAGGCGGATTGTAGCACCAGATCATTCCCCAATCCGGCCTTTTCGCAGATCTTTTTCAGGTGATCATAGCTTTTGACAACGCTCAGCGTGTTGGGCACCGAAGGCACACCCGCCTTATTGCCGATACGGACAGTTTCGATCTTGTTGTCACATTTGGTGCGCAGCTTGGCTTTGGGGAACCACAGCTGACCGCCCAGCTCCTTGACCAGCTTCTCGGTCGTCTCGTCGAACATCAGGAAAACAAACTTGGGCTTTCCACCACGCCGCTTGACCAGGTCGATGACCTCTTTGTGCTGCAGCAGATAATTGTTGATGTCTTCGATGGACTGAAACTCATCATGCGGCATTTCCGAAGGCACAAACACGTTCGGATGTCGCCCGTCAAAGCAATCCATGTAGCAGATATAGGTGAAGTTCATCACCCATTCATCCAGTCCCAACAGATTGAAATTGGTCGCCGATACAAAATAGATCGGGTCCTTGTTGGTATGGAAATACCGGCGGATTTCCGAGATGTTTTTCAGCACCTTCTTTGGCATGATTGTTGTCCTCCCTGACCCCTTAGGGGTTCTTTACTGACTTCAAAGCGTCTTCGGTAAAAATGCGCAGGCCCAGATCGGCACGGAACCCATGGATTTCCGAGACGTCCAGTTCCTGCATGAATTTGAGAATTTCAGGGCTGATCACCTGCCCCGGTACCAAAATGGGAAAGCCCGGCGGATAGGGGATCACGAAGGTGGCCGAGACCATCTCTTCCCCGGCTTCGAGCCGTTCCAACATCTCCTTGTCGGGCTCGACGTAGTCGCAATTGTCTTCGTCATAGGACAGAAAAAACGCCGTACGGATGTCACCGGCTTCGGTACCTGCTTCACAGCGGAACGCATCGTGGAACCGACTAAAATCGGGCAGAGGTGGGACGTGTTCGCTCAGATTCCTGACGCGCTTTTCAAAGGCCCGTTTTTCCATCTTCGAGGCATCGTCCATCAGATCGTCGAGTTCCTTGGCGATCTCGACCAGAACCTCGATCAGATAAGCGACCGAGCTGCGTGTGGTGCCGATATTGGTCATGAACAACACGGTATTGCGCGAGGTCTTGTTGATCTGGATGCCGTATTTATCCATCAGGATCTTGGTCTTGAACGTATCGCCGTCCCAGCCCGTGGCGCCCACATGCAGCGTGATGCGGGTGGCATCCAGAACAAACTCGTCCTTGGCCCAGCAATCCCAAACATCGGCCCATCCCTGATCGGGATCGAAATAGCTGGTCATGCCGCTTTCGCGATATTGCTCGGGGATCATGTCGCCCGCCGTGACCAGCTTGAAATACTTTCTGAGCAGCGGATGGGTCGTCACGGCCCGGCGGATTGCCATCGCGCTTTCGACCTGCCGCTGGACGAACTCGTACCCTTCGATCTCGACTTGTCTGCGCCCAACATCCAAAGAGGCGATGATCTGGTAATTGGGAGAGGTCGAGGTGTGGGTCATATAGGCCTCGTGAAACGCCTCTTCGACCGCACCTTTGAACTGCTGGTCATTGACGTGGATCATCGAACCCTGCCGCAGCGCAGTTAGCGTTTTATGCGTTGATTGTGTGGCATAGACCCTAACACGCGCATCGGGCGGAGCGATCAGGCGGGTGTTCAGAAGGGTCTCATCATCCGTGCCCTTCAATTCCTCCTGCTGGTTGGCATGAGCCTCGGCATGTTCTGGGGTGCGGAATTGTTCGCGCAGGATATTGGCTGATCGCATCGCAGTACGTACGCGCGAATTCGGGGCAAAGCGCGCGTAACCGAACCACGCCTCATCCCACAGGAACACAAGGTCCTTTTTGATCGCCAGACATTCCTGCATCACCCGCTGCACGTTGTAGACGATGCCGTCGAATGTGCAGTTGGTCAGCAGCACCATACGAACCTGATCCAGCTTGCCTTCGGCCTTCAGGGTCAAAAGCTTGTGCTTGATTTCTCGGATCGGCACCGCGCCATACATCGAGTAATCGTGCAGCGGATAGCTGTCCATATAGACCACGCTCGCCCCCGCCAGCACCATGCCGTAGTGGTGCGATTTGTGGCAATCGCGGTCGATCAGCACGATATCTCCGGGCCGTACCAGTGCTTGCACAACGATTTTGTTGCAGGTCGAGGTGCCGTTAGTCGCAAAAAAAGTCTGTTTAGAGCCGAATGCGCGTGCGGCAGCCTCCTGCGCCTCTTTTATCGGACCTTTGGGTTCCAGCAGAGAATCCAGCCCGCCCGAGGTGGCCGAAGTTTCCGCCATGAAGATATTTGATCCGTAGAACGCCCCCATGTCCTGAATCCAGTGGCTGCGACTAATCGATTTACCCCGGCTGATCGGCATCGCGTGGAACACGCCCGTGGGCTGTTTTGAGTATTCCTTGAGCGCCGTGAAGAACGGCGTCTTATAGCGCCGCTGCACCCCGCGCAGGATGTTCAGGTGCAATTCCAGAAAGTCTTCCTGATTGTAGAAGACCCGCCGGCACAGGCCCAGATCGAGACCGGCAATATCTTCCGCCGAACGGTCGGTGATTAGATAAGCGTCCAGCTCGGGGCGCAGCATGCCGATCCGGCGGCAGGTTTCTGGTCCGTATTCCGAGGGTGACAGCGCATCAAGATCGGCGCCCTCGCCATAGAGACTGATATAGCGGCCCAAAACATTGGTTTCGTTCTTGGACTTCAGGCTAAGGCCCGGGCGAACAATGACCGCCTGTACATTCTGGTTGAACAGAACCCCGATCAGCGCATCCTCGACACTGGGAACGACAACGGTTTCATAAATAAACGGATCTTCGCTGCGGCGCATCCGTTGCAGGCTGGTTTGCAGGAACCGTTCCTGATGTTCGTTGACCTTGTCAACGATCATCACCTCGAAATATGGGCGGCCCAGCGCGCGGGCTTCATGGCTTTGAGTGGACTCGTCCTCGAACTCATCAACCTCGGTCTCATCCGCGATCAGCGGGATCGAGCGGCGACGATATGCCCCTGAGGTCAGCGCCCGCGACACCCGGCGCACGGCGGTTGAGAAATCGCCAAAGTTTCCATGGTCCAGCAAACGACGCAGATAGTCGAACGCCGATCCGCCCGGAAAAGCGAAATACACCTCGATCGGGGCCAGCGCCTGCAGCAACTGCCGTGCCCGGTCCCGATCTTTTTCGTTACCGCCCTGATCCAGGGACTCGGCCGTTTCCCGCAGCGCGCTCCACCGGTCTGCCCTCAATTGCGAGGCGCTGTAGTAGTCCGAGATGGTGTGGAGCTTTTCGCTATCGGAAATGCCGTGCATGAAATTTTTCCTTTCTGCCGATACCGAAAAGCTGGGCCGGTATCAGTCTGTGCCAGAGCGCCCTTTGTAGAGATACAGATTGTCGGGCTTGGTCGCGGCGTCTTCAGTATATCCCAGCGCCGTTCTGGGGTCGGATGCAGCGACGCCCGCAACGTCGCCTTTCTGCGGAATGCGCAGCGGGCCGAGCGTGTGCAGATAGGCATCCGCCCCGCTGGAACGGTCATAGACCGGGAACTCCGCCTCGCGGTCGCGGAAGCTTTTGAGAACCTGCCCCAGACCTTTCAGTCCGACCTCGCGTTGGCGGCGGACCTGATCAAGATCGATCTCGATAGGGAAGATATCCTCCTGTCCCGCAGACTGGTGCAGCACGGTGGCCGAGGGATCAACGACCAGTGAGCGGCCCACGCCCCCGGCGGCCAGCCCGTTCACGTCAAACACATAGCATTGGAACTGCGCAGCGGTCGCCTTGGCGATCGACAGCTCGGCCTCGCGGTCGGTTGTGCCGGTCAGAACCGGGTGCAGCAGAACCTCGACCCCTTGGCTGGTCAGGTGGCGGGTGGTTTCGGGGAACCAGATGTCGTAGCAGATCGACAGGCCAAACCGGCCCACATCCGGCACATCAAAGATGCAGAATTCGGTACCCGAGGCGATGTTCTGTTCATAAGGTTTGAACGGGAACATCTTGGAGTATTTTGAGACGATCTCACCTTCGGGGTTGATCACCACCGAGGTGTTGAAAATCCGTCCATCTTCGTGCTTTTCGAACATCGAACCGGGGATCAGCCAGATCCCATAACGCCGAGCGGCATCCTGAAAGCGCGACAGGTCGTCATTGGGAAAGGGCTGGGCAAACCGGTCGAGCGGACCATGAGGCGCCAGTTCGCTGAACAGGGCCATCTGGGTCCAAGGGAACCGCGCCATCATAATGTCGATCCGGTGCAGCATCGCGTCGACATTCGACTGCAACGCACCGACATGCATCTGGATTCCGGTTATCGCAAAAGGGGTCATTTTTCGTTTCTTCTCATTTTCTTGCCGATTGCGACCGCCGATTTGATCCGGCGTTCTTCATCGGAACATAAAACCGTGTGGTCACGCAAGCCTGCTGTCCTCAGGCTATGGTTTTCCGAGGCGACTGCCCTCATACTGCGGCTTCCTCGGCGGTATCTTCTGCCTGCGGTTCCACAAAATCGATGTCGTTGCGAACCCAGAAGAACCGGAATCCGCAACTGCGCAGCCATTTCTCAAGCCGATCAAGGCTGGACCACTCCCGCCGCAGCCCGCGCGTGGATTCGACCAGCGCCCATTGGCCATCGACCAGAAAGTATACAGTCCAGGTATTGGGATGCGCCGAGTGGTTGGCAAAGCCGCCGCTGATCACCTCACGCGCCGTGCGAACGGCGACCGGATAGTCGCCGATGCGACCCTCAGCCGCGAGAATGGCCAGATCGTTTTGACGGATCGTGAATGTGGGAAGGGGGGCGTCGTTCATGCAGCCTCGATCTGCGCCGCGTCCAGCAGCGCTTTGCGCCGTTCACTGATATCCGCTGGCTTCAGGTTTTCGACGCGGGTCGCCAACGTCCAGACATGACCAAACGGATCGGCAATCGTGGCGCAGCGTTCGCCCCAATAGGTGTCCGCCGCCTCAGCGATCAGGCTGGCACCGCTTTCCAACGCGACTGCAAGGGCAGTGTCCACATCTTCGACATACATATGATGCCCAATCGGAGTAACTGTGCCCGGAATGGCGGGGCCGTGCGCACCCCATCCGGCGGTGACAAACAGCATCGAGTTGCCGATCTTGATCGAGGCAAAGCCGGGGGCCTCATCCGCGTCATAGGCCTGTATCTTCGCATCAAAGGCGCTTTCGTAGAAAGTTAGCGCGGCATCGACGTCGGCGACGGCAAGCGATGCGGTGCAGGTGCGATAGCCACGTGGCAGAGTGGCAGGTTTCTTTTTCATTCCGGTACTCACTGAATTGGGCGGCGGACACCCTGGATTATCTGCAGGAATTTCCCGCACTATGCATCATACTGTGGATCAAACCAGGAGATACTGCAACACTATGATGCATAGTGCTGAAATTTCTGCCGTGATGCTTAGAATGTAGGCGGAGTGCAGGCGCTGATGACCCGGCAAACTTCGGGGCCGACCTGCCTGAACCGGTGCGGGGTGCGACTGTCGAAATAATAAGCATCGCCTGGTCCCAGTACCTTGCGCTTATCACCCACGGTCACCTCCACCCGACCCGAAATGACAATACCGCCCTCTTCCGCCTCATGCCCGTACATCACGCGACCGGTGTCAGCCCCTAGCTCGTAAGTTTCCTGCAAGATCATCATCGCGCGACCATGCAGGTTTGATCCTACCTGCCGCAGAGACAGCCCACCCTTTCCGATCTCAGTAAGTTCTTCTGAGGCGTAAAACACGGTCTGCTCAGGTTCGATTTCGAAGGAAAAGAAATCGGACATGCCAATCGGTATGCCTTGCAGAATACGCCGTAACGCACCAACCGATGGATTCATCTTGCCCGACTCGATCAGTGAGATGGTTGAGTTCGGCACATCCGACTTCTTGGCCAGCGCCCGCTGAGATAAGCCTGCACGCTCTCGCAAGGTTCGCAGGCGCAATCCGAGGGTCAAATCCTCTTGGCTGGTGTTCTTCATGTTCAGTATCCGCAACACTTGATCCTGCCGGGACGGTAAATCAATGGCTTATGAATCACAAGAAACAGGCTTTCGCTTGCAGGCGCAGATACTACAGTCGCGCAGTCAAACATACGGGCACCGCGCCCGGAAACGGGAAAGGACGCAAGATGCTGAACGCTCAGATTGCTGAACGCCGGAATACCTCGATCGCGCAGGGCGTGGGGATGCAAACGCAAGTCTATGTGGACCGTGCCGTGAATTCCGAGGTCTGGGATGTCGAAGGCAAACGCTATATTGATTTCGCCGCAGGCATCGCCGTTGTGAACACCGGGCATTGCCACCCCAAGGTGATGGAGGCTGTTCAGAAACAGGCCGCGAACTTCACCCATACCTGCCATCAGGTTCTGCCTTATGAGAGCTACATCCGCCTGGCCGAGCGCCTGAACGAGAAGGTGCCCGGCGACTTCACCAAGAAAACCGTCTTTGTCACTACAGGTGCCGAGGCGGTCGAGAATGCCGTCAAGATCGCGCGTGCTGCCACTGGCCGCCCGGCTGTAGTGGCCTTTGGCGGCGCTTTTCACGGCCGCACCTTCATGGGCATGTCGCTGACCGGCAAGGTTCAGCCCTATAAAGCGGGCTTCGGCGCGATGATGCCCGATACCTATCACGTCCCGTTCCCGATCGATCTGCATGGCACCTCGACCGAAGATTCGCTGGGTGCTTTGACTAAACTGTTCAAGGCCGATCTTGATCCGGGCCGGGTGGCCGCGATCATCATCGAACCGGTTCAGGGCGAAGGTGGCTTCTACCCCGCTCCGGCTGAGTTGATGCGTGGTCTGCGCGCGCTTTGCGACGAACATGGCATCGTTCTGATTGCCGATGAGGTACAGACCGGCTTTGCCCGCACCGGCAACCTGTTCGCGATGGACGCTTATGACGTCTCTGCTGATATCACCACCATGGCCAAAGGTCTGGCAGGTGGTCTGCCGCTGGCCGCCGTCACCGGTCGTGCCGAGCTGATGGACGCCGCGCACCCGGGTGGTTTGGGCGGAACCTATGGCGGCAACCCGCTGGGGATCGCCGCCGCCCATGCTGTGATGGATGTGATCGAGGAAGAAGACCTGTGCACGCGCGCCAATGAGCTGGGCTCGCGCTTGAAACAGCGTCTGGAATCGATCCGTTCCCGCACGCCCGAGATTGTAGATATTCGTGGTCCGGGCCTTATGGTTGCGGCCGAGTTCAACACGACCGACGGCAGCGCCCCGAATCCCGATATGGCAAACGCCATACGGGTCGAGGCATTGAAGCGTGGATTGATCCTGCTGACATGTGGCGTATATGGGAACGTAATTCGTTTCCTCGCGCCGTTGACGGTGCAGGACGAAATCTTCGCCGAGGCCATGGATATCCTCGAAGCCTCGATCGACGCTGCCAAAGGAGCCTGAACATGCTGGATACCAAAGTGACCAAGCTGGAGCTGAAAGATCCCAGCCTTCTGGAACCCCGCGCCTATATCAACGGTGAATGGGTCGAAGGTGAGGCAACGTTCCCTGTCTACAACCCCGCGACTGGTGATCTGATCGCCAATGTGACAGATGTCAGCATTGAAGGCACAACACAGACCATCGATGCAGCTTACGCTGCGAAGAAGGAATGGGCTGCTCAGACTGGCAAGGAACGCGCCGCCATTCTGCGCAAATGGTTCGACCTGATGGTCGAAAACGCAGACGATCTGGCAACCATCCTGACCGCCGAGATGGGTAAACCCTGGCCCGAGGCGCGCGGTGAAATCCTATATGGCGCGTCCTTTATCGAGTGGTTCTCGGAAGAGGCCAAGCGTGTATACGGCGACGTCATCCCCGGCCACCAGCGCGACAAGCGCATCGTGGTGCTGAAGCAGCCCGTGGGCGTAGTGGGATCAATCACGCCTTGGAATTTCCCGAACGCAATGATCGCGCGCAAAGTTGGCCCAGCGCTGGCCGTGGGCTGTACCTTTGTGGCGCGCCCAGCGACGCTGACGCCGCTGTCGGCGACGGCGATGGCGGTTTTGGGTGAACGTGCGGGTATACCAGCGGGTGTGTTCAACGTGATCCCGGGCACCGACAGCTCAGGCGTCGGTAATGAGCTTTGCACCAATGACAAGGTCGCCAAGATCACCTTCACCGGCTCGACCCGTGTAGGACAGATCCTGATGCGTCAGGCGGCGGGCACCATCAAGAAGATGTCGCTGGAACTGGGCGGTAACGCACCATTCATCGTCTTTGACGATGCCGACGTGGATGCCGCCGTGGATGGCGCGATGATCGCGAAGTTCCGCAACAATGGCCAGACCTGCGTCTGTGCCAACCGCATCTATGTGCAGGCGGGCGTCTATGACGAGTTTGCTGCCAAGCTGGCCGAGAAGACAAAATCTTTGAATGTCGGCGACGGCTTTGGCGACGGCATCACCACAGGTCCCCTGATCAATCAGGCGGCGGTCGACAAAGTTGAAGAACATATCTCGGACGCGGTTTCCAAAGGGGCGACTGTAACGCTGGGCGGCAAACGCTCGGATCTGGGTGGGACATTCTTTGAACCCACCGTTCTGACTGGCGTAACCCGCGACATGGTTGTGGCAAAGGACGAAACCTTCGGCCCCGTCGCTCCGCTGTTCAAATTCGAGGAAGAAGACGACGTCGTCAGCATGGCCAATGACAGCGAGTTCGGCCTGGCCTCGTATTTCTACAGCCGCGATCTGGCGCGCGTCTGGCGTGTGGCCGAGGCGCTGGAATCGGGCATGGTGGGCATTAACACTGGCCTGATCTCGACCGAAGTCGCCCCGTTCGGCGGTGTCAAACAATCCGGTCTAGGCCGTGAGGGTTCGAAATACGGGATCGAGGATTTCCTTGAGATGAAATATCTCTGCATGGGTGAAATTCAGTAAGCGCCTCGTGCCTTGAAAATTCAACGCACTCGCAGTCCGCTGCGGGTGCGTTTTTCGTTTCAGACCGATGCGTGCCCGCGCAGACGGAACACCAACGGCATCATCACCAAGACCAGAGCCGCCGAGAAAAAGAACGGTGCGCCGGGCAGATAAGTGCCTTCGCCATCGACCGACGCCTGAAAGATGCCGGTCATCACCAAAGGCGACAGAACCGCAGCGACAGAAGACAGTGACGCGATGACTCCCTGCACCACGCCCTGCCGGTCTTCGTCCGCCTGGTTCGAGGCCATAGCCGTGATCAAGGCAGGCACGAGGTCGGACAGCGCGGCAAGCAGAATAAAGATGACAAGGGCCGTAACCGTTACGGTAAACCCAAAGCCGATCATTCCGACCAATGCCGATACCATCCCCAGCAGCAGGGTTCGGTAATCGCCGATCCAGCGAATGAAGACCGGCATCAGTCCGGCTTGGACGAAGGCCAACAGCACGCCGTATGCGGCCAGCGACAGGCCGATATACAGCGTGGACCAGCCAAACACCTCTCGTATCCAGAAGGCCCAGAGGGTGGGGTAGACCATGTTGGCAAATTCAAAGATGAAAATACACAGCAGCGGCACTGCCAGCCCCGGAAAGCGGAAGGCGTCAAAGATCGATTTGAACGGGTTCAGGTCGCGCTTGCCAAAGGGGCGGCGCTTTTCTGGTTTCAGGCTTTCGGGCAGGACGAATACTCCGAACAGGGCGTTGGCGGCGGACAAGACCGCGGCAATCCAGAACGGCGCAGTGATACTGATCCCGGCAGCGATGCCGCCGATGGCTGGGCCAAGCACAAACCCAATCCCGAAGGCCGCCCCGATCAGACCGAAATTCGCCGCCTTCTCAGTCGGTGAGGATATGTCAGCGATGTAAGCCGTTGCGGTAATATAGGTCGCCCCCGCAAGCCCCGCGAGCGTTCGCCCCAGAAGAAGCAGCCAGAATGTTTCGGCCAGCGCCATGATCACATAATCCAGCGCCAACATGGTCAGCGCTGCGATCAGGATCGGCCTGCGGCCAACCGCATCCGAAATGCTACCCACGATAGGTCCGCACAGGAACAGCGCCCCGGCATAGGCGGCCATCAGCAGCCCACCCCAAAAAGCCCCCTGCCCGGTATTGCCCGCACCGACGCGATCCATCAGGTCGGGCATGATCGGGAACACGATGCCGATACCGATGGCATCAATCATCAGCGTGATCAGGATAAAGGTTATCGCGCGGCTTTTGAACATACCGCCCTATCGGACGAGTACGCTGTTAAAGCAAGAGAAAAGGGCTGCGTGGTACAATTGTCCAACAGCCCTTTTGCAGTTCGCCTTTATTGGCCTAGTGCCACGCCTTCGCGGCGCGGATCAGCCGCTCCGATCAGCTGGCCATCCTTGATCAGGATGGCGTGAAGCCCACTGTTGAGATCGACCTGTTTGACCTCATGCCCCTTGGCTGTCAGAGCATCAGCGAATTCGGCAGCGGATGTTCCCTGCTCCAGATCCATCGCAGACCCGTTGCGATGCACAAAATGCCCGGTTTCGATGGCATCCTGCGGGTCCATTTCCCAATCCAGGATCGCAATGATCGTTTTGGCCACATAGTTGATAATGCGGCTACCGCCGGGTGAACCGATCAGCAGATAGGGCTCACCATCCTTCATCACGATAGTTGGTGACATCGAACTGCGCGGGCGTTTGCCACCCTCAACGCGGTTGGCCACCAGACGGTCGCCATCCTTTGGTGCGCGGTCGAAATCGGTGAGTTCGTTGTTCAGCAAGAAACCCCGCACAAAAACTCGGCTGCCAAAGGCGGTCTCAATAGTGGTCGTCATCGACAGCGCGTTGCCGTACTGATCTCGGATCACGATATGGCTGGTGCCGGGACGATCCGGGTTTTGCGAGGGCGCAAACAGGGCGGTGTGATCACGTGGCGGCTCACCTGCCTGACGCTTCTCGCTGGCTGCAGCAGGGTCGATCATCTCCGAGCGCAGCTTTAGATAGTCCGTGTCCAGAAGACCCTTGACCGGTACATCGATAAAATCGCTGTCGGCCATGTAAAGCGCGCGGTCGGCATAGGCCAGCTTGGCGGCCTCGGCATAGAGATGCGCCATCTCGGCGTTCCACCCAGTGCCTTCGAGGTCGAAGTTGCTGAGTATCCCCAGAATCTGCCCGACGGTCAGGCCGCCGGAGGTTGGCGGACCCATTCCGCAGACATCGTAGCCGCGATAATCGGCGCAGACGGCGGGGCGGATTTTGACGCGGTAGTCGGCCAGATCTTCAAGCGTGATGTTGTTTTCCACCTTGGATGTGGCATCCACTGCCGCCACGATATCTTCGGCGATGGGGCCGCTATAGAAGGCGCCTGCACCCTGATCGGCCAGAATGCGCAGGGTTTCGGCAAACTCGGGGTTCCGTAGTAAGGTTCCAGCCTGCAGCGGCGTGTCATCTTCGTTGAAGAAATACGCTTTGCCCGCCGGGAACACACCGACTGAGCGCTCACGTTCAATCGTGCTTTGGATCGAGTTTGCCATGCGGGGCGAAACCTCAAACCCCTGCTCGGCCTGATCGATGGTAGACTGGAACAGCGAGGCCCAGTCTTTCTTGCCATAGAGGTTATGGGTCACTTCCATCAGGCGCAGAATGCCCGGAACGCCAACAGATTGTCCGCCTACAACAGCTTCGGGCCACGGCATCTTTTCACCGTCCGGTAACAGAAACCGTTCAGGCGTGGCTTTCGCAGGGGCTTTTTCACGCGCATCAAAGGTGGTCAGAGTTTTAGCCGACGCATCCCAATACAGCATGAACGCACCACCGCCGATGCCCGATGATTGCGGTTCAACCAGATTGAGCATCAGCTGCACGGCAATCATCGCATCTGCGGCTGTGCCACCTGCGGCCAGCACATCATATCCGGCTTTGGCAGCAATGGGATTGGCGGCCGAGACCATGAACTCGGTGCCAGTCACCGAGTTTTTGTCCTCCCAACCATAGCCATATTCCGGCGCAGGGTCCTGCGCATTGGCCGCGCAAGCGACAACACCCAACGCCAGAACGGCGCCGGTTTTCATGAATGTCTTCATCATAGAAATCTCCCGGTAAGGATCTGCGAGATTGGCTACTGAGTAACAAACTTCAAATGGCAGATTCTCAGCTTAAATCCGATCGATTTACCGCACAACATATACTGACGTGTGCGAATGCCTCACGACGCGCGCCGCATTCGGACCAAGCAAATAGTCTTTCAAGTCAGGCTTATGCGCGCCGATCACGATCAAGTCCGAGCCCGCGCCTTCCGCGGTTTTGAGAATCTCCTGATAGGCGCTGCCAGTTGCCACCACATGACGGACCTTGGCGTTGCGCTCTTCCCCCAGCGTGGCGGCGCAGAGGGCGACCAGCTTTTCATGAGCCTCTTCAATCACCTTTTCGTGGTGGTGGGGCTCAAAAAAACTGCTGACAAAGCCTTCGCCATAGTCAGGTGTCACGGTCACGACATCCAGCCGCGCGCCATCCATTTCGGCCAGCGCTGCGGCGCGTTCAAGGACAGCAACATCAAGATCGCCATTGCTGATATCCACAGCGCACAGAATTGCTTGGGTCATGCGGGTTCTCCCTGTTTTGCGGCGCGGCCGCGCTGGAGGAAGGCGACAAGACCCAACAGGATCAGCGCCGGGATAAAGATCAGCTCTTTCGCGGGCTGGCTTTGCGGGGCCTGAATGCTGGTGATGCGAACGGCATCGTCAGCATAATAGTCGAACATGTCCAGCTCATCCGCGACCGGCGTACCGAACATCGGCTCGTCGAGCTTGACCAGACCATCCTCTTCCAGCGTCATCAGCCCTAGGGCGTCGACACGCGCTGTGCCGTCGGCCCCTTCCGGAATGTCCAGAACCACGGTGGTTTCGGTCATATTGCCGGTGTCAAAGTCAGGACCTGCAACCTCGATCCGCATGGTGCTGCCCGGTGCGGCCTCACCCACGGCCTGCGTCAGCTGTGCCGGTTCGATCTGCGCAAAGGGCGGTGCGATGCGGTTCATGAAGAAATCCGGACGGAACAGCGCAAAGGCGATCAGAATCAGCGCCACGCTTTCATAGATGCGGTTCTTGGTCAGGAACCAGCCCATGGTGCCGGCAGTGAAGATCAGGATCGCGATGGTCGCAGAGACGGCCACCAAGATTCCCTGTACCCAGCCCACATCGATCAGCAACAGGTCAGTGTTGAAGATGAACACGAAAGGCAGTGCCACGGTGCGCAAGCTGTAGAAGAAGGCGGTAAAACCCGTCTTGATCGCGTCCCCGCCCGAAACGGCGGCGGCGGCAAAGCTCGCCAGACCAACCGGCGGTGTCACATCAGCCATGATACCGAAGTAGAACACGAACAGGTGCACCGCGATCAGCGGCACGATCAGCCCATCCTGCGCGCCCAATTCCACGACCACACCCGCCATCAGCGAGCTGACCACGATATAGTTCGCCGTGGTCGGCAATCCCATCCCGAGGATCAGGCTGAGCAGACCCACCAACGCCAGCATGGCGATCAGGTTACCGCCTGACAGGAACTCGACCAGATCGGCCATCACTTGGCCCACGCCGGTCAGCGTCACGGTGCCCACGATCACACCCGCAGTGGCGGTGGCCAGCGCGATACCAATCATGTTGCGCGCGCCGTCGATCAGCCCGTTCCACAGGTCGACGACACCGGCCTTGAAGGCATTCGCTGTGTCACTTTCACCCCGGAAGATCGACTTGAGCGGTTTCTGCGTCAGCAGGATCACGAACAACAGCGAAGTCGCCCAGAAGGCTGATAGGCCCGGTGATTTCTGTTCGATCATCAGGAAATAGACCAACACGATGATCGGTAGCAGGTAATGCAGACCGGCCTTGTAGATTTCGGCAATTACCGGCAGTTCAACCTCTTTGGCATTAGGATCGTCAGGCACCAAGTCCTCTACTCCGGAAGCCAGCCAAAGCAGGATCAGATAGGCCAAAACGATCAGCGCCGACAGGACCAGACCCGACGCATCGGGCATGAGCGCGACAATCGCTTTGATCGGGTACTGGATGCCATAGCACAGCCCGGCAAAGCCCACGAAGAACAGCGCCATTCCACCGATTGTGCGCCCCATCGAAACGACGCGGTCGCCCAGCGTCGGCATGTTCCGCTTCACCGCTTCAAGATGCACAATGTAGACCAGCGCGATGTAGGAAATCGCAGCAGGCAGGAAGGCGTGGGTGATCACCTCAACGTATGAGATGCCCACATATTCCACCATCAGGAAGGCAGCAGCGCCCATCACCGGTGGCATGATCTGGCCGTTCACGGATGAAGCGACCTCAACCGAGCCCGCTTGTTCGCTGGAAAAGCCCACACGCTTCATCAGTGGGATAGTGAAGGTGCCGGTCGTGACAACGTTCGCAATGGACGAGCCCGAGATCAGGCCGGTCGCCGCAGAACCAACAACAGCCGCTTTGGCCGGGCCACCGCGCAGGTGCCCCAGCGCGCCAAAGGCCATCTTGATAAAGTAGTTGCCCGCGCCCGCCTTATCCAAAAGCGCGCCGAACAGCACGAACAGGAAGACGAACTTGGTCGACACGCCCAGCGCGATGCCAAAGACACCTTCGGACGTGATCCACATATGGCTCATCGCCTTTTGCAGGCTGGCACCTTTCCAGCGGATCACCTCGGGCACCCACTCGGAGGAACCAAAGAAGACGTAGGCCAGAAAGATCGTGGCGATGATCGCCATTGCCGGGCCAAGCGCGCGACGCGCGGCCTCGAACAACAGCAGCAGGCCAACAAGGGCAAACCACTTGTCCGTATCGTCTGCCAGCCCCCCGGCATCGACGATCTTTTGATAGAAGAAATAACCATAAAGCGCCAGAAATGCGCCCACGATCCCCATGATCCAATCCTGAATCGGGATGTAGTTCCGCGGGCTGGATTTCAGTGCCGGATAGGCCGAAAAGGCCAGGAACATCGCAAAGGCCAGATGAATCTGGCGTGAGTTGTTCACTACACTGCCCGGCAGCAGATAATTCGATAGGGGAGAGGCCAGAACGACCTGGAACACCGACCACAAAACCGCAACGATCGCCAGAAACAGCCCGACATTTCCCGCCGGATCACGCGCGCCTGCATCTGATGAGGCAACCAGTTCCTGAAGCTCTTCTTCGGAAAGAGGGCGATTGCCCTGTGTGTCGGAACTCATGTTGGTATCTCCCTGTCCTTCGGCCTTGGTTTTTACGGCCGTCTTGTCTCCGGTTTAGCCCGGATATGAATCGGGGCGCCCCGAAAGGCGCCCCGTGTCAGGTCTGGTTACTGAATCCAGCCTTTTTCTTTGTAGTACTTCTCAGCACCCGGATGCAGCGGTGCCGACAGGCCGTCCGCAATCATCTCTTCTGGTTTCAGGTTGGCAAATGCCGGGTGCAGCTTTTTGAAGTCATCGAAGTTCTCGAAGACCGAGCTGACAACCGCATAAACCGCGTCTTCCGACACGTCAGCCGAAGTCACGAAGGTTGCACCAACACCAAATGTCGAGGTGTCACCATCCGAACCACGATACATGCCACCTGGGATGGTTGCGGTACGGTAGAAGGAGTTGTCACCAACCAGCTTGTCAACCGCGTCGCCGCTGACGTTCACCAGAACCGAGTCACAGGCGGTGGTTGCTTCCTGGATCGAACCCGATGGGTGACCAACGGTGTAAACCATCGCATCGATCTGGTTGTCGCACAGGGCAGCGGACTGTTCAGCCGCCTTCAGCTCGGTCGCCAGTTCGAAATCGTCGGTGGTCCAACCCATTTCGCCCAGCAGCACTTCCATGGTGCCACGCTGACCGGAACCGGGATTGCCGATATTGACGCGCTTGCCCTTCAGGTCTTCGAAATTCGAGATACCCGCGTCGGCACGCGCCACAACCGTGAACGGCTCTGGGTGTACCGAGAACACGGCACGCAGGTTCTCAAACGGGCCGGCTTCTTCGAATTTCGAGCTGCCGTTGAATGCGTGGTACTGCCAGTCCGACTGTGCCACCCCAAACTCAAGCTCGCCTTCGCGAATGGTGTTGATGTTGTAAACCGACCCCCCAGTCGACTCCACCGAACACCGGACCCCGTGCTCTTTCCGGCCCTTGTTGACCAGACGGCAGATCGCGCCACCCGTCGGGTAATAGACACCCGTAACGCCGCCAGTTCCGATCGTGATAAATTCTTCAGCATATGCCGCTGGTGCCATCAGGGCCGCCGCGGCAAATGCGGTGATTGAGGTTTTCTTGAACACTTTGACACTCCTGTTGTCAGTCTTTTTTGATCTGTGGGGTGCCTGAAACCTTTCAGAACACAACAGAAAAAATCGCACTGGAATCAGGCCCCCCGATGATAAAGAGGAAAGCGAAACCAAACAGCAGGTGTCTATACGGTAGATTACGTATAGGCTTGGATTCAGATATAGGGGAAAGAGGGTAACTGATCACATTCTGTGACTGTGATACCGACCCGTGCAGAAGGTCGTTTGGACAAGAATTGAACTACGCAGGGCAACAAGAAATACGCCAGGACCACACTGAGCCAGCCCGCAGGCGAAGATCGCTGCGCGCCACGCTTGCGCTGTGTTTGGGTGGGCTGCAGTTCATCGCCATCCTTTCGGTGATCCTGTCGACCTTTGTCAGCTCGGAGAACGCGCTGTTGCGGCAATCCCGAACATCGCTAAACGAAGTCAGTGTCAATGTCATCGGCCAAGTCAAAAGTTTTCTGAACCCCGCCCGGCAGGCCTTGGATGCAACTCGGCGACTTGCTGAAAATGACGTACTGGATATCAGCGATCCTGGCGTATTGGAAAGCCATTTTTTTCAACAGCTACAGGTCGCGCCTCAACTCGCAGGGATGTATCTGGCCGACGCGACGGGCAGGTTTGTCTACGTCATGCGCGCGGAAGAGCCCGGACGTTATCGCACCAAGTTCGTTCCGCCATTCCTGCCCGGCACCGCGGAACATCCCGCCGATTTCCAATGGCGCAACGATCAGTTCACATTGCTGGAAACGGCCACTACCCAGACTGACACCTATGAGGCGCGCACCCGGCCCTGGTTCAGAATGGTGACCGAAGCCAAAGCACCGATCTGGACAGAGCCTTATATCTTCTTCACCACGCGCCAGCCGGGGATCACTTATAGTGTCCCCATATTGGACGATACCGGAGCTATCCGTGCCATTTTGGGTGTCGATATCCAGATCGACGCCCTGTCGGGATTCCTGCTGGACATCTGGTCGGAACGACGCGGTGCCGCGCTGGTTCTGAACGAAAATGGCGCGGTGCTGGCGCATCCAACGCTGGTGCTGATCCGGCAGGAAGCACATATGGAAGCGCCCGAGCTGACGCGTGTGGACCAAATCGCAGACCCCATCGCGCAAAAGGCGTTCGGAGATGTCGTGCAAACCGGTCTGAGCGACACGGAAGGACCGGTTCATACCGATTTCCAGCTGAACGGTCAGGACTATGTGGCGATGCTTATCGAGGTGTCCGAGCCGGGGCTGCGTTGGTTGATCGGGCTTTATGCGGCCGAGGACAACTTTATCGGCGAGATCAAGAAGAACCGGACGCAAGGCGTCTGGATCGCGCTTGCCATTGCCATTCTGACCGGCGCAATCGGACTTGCCATGGCCGACCGGATCTATGCCCCTGTGCGCACCTTCGCCAGCCAGAGTCAGCAATTGCGCAGCGGAGAGATCACCACCGAAGAAGGCCTGCACAGCCCCTATCGCGAGCTGGAAGATACCGGTGCGGCTCTGACTCAGGAAGTTCGGCAACGGCAACGGTTCGAAACCGCCTATGGCCGCACCTTCGATCTGGCCTCGCGCGGGATGGCGCAGATCTCGCCCGAAACGGGGCGGTTTCTGCGGACCAACGAACAGCTGTGCGATATCATGGGATATCAGCCGGATGAATTGGAGAAGATGACGCTGGCCGACATCCTGCCGGAAGATGAACAGCAGATCGCGGTCAAGTTTCGCGAAACCCTGCTGCAGGATTCCGAGTTCATCGCCGAAAACCAGTTTATCCGAAAAGACGGATCCCCCATCTGGTTGCGGGTCAATGCCATTCTGATCCGCGATGAAAGCGGTACCCCTGATCATGCGGTTGCCATTATCGACAACGTCAGCGATCGAAAGCAGGCCGAGGATGAAGTAAGCCGCCTCAGCCGCGATCTGTCCCATGTGGCACGGGTCAACCTGATGGGCGAGATGGCCTCGGGGCTGGCGCATGAGCTGAACCAACCGCTAAGCGCGATTTCCTATAATGTCGACGCCGCAAAGATCACGCTGGATGAAATCGGCGATCCCGATCCTGAGGTGATAGAAATCCTTTCGGATATCGACCGCCAGTCGCGCCGTGCGGGCGACATCATCCGCGCCCTGCGTGATGTGGTGCGTAAGGATCGCGGACGTCAGACTCCGTTTGAACTGAACGGGTTGATCCGGCAAACCGTCAGCCTGATGGACGCCGAGGCGAAGTTACACGAGATCAAGCTGCTTTATGAAGAAACCGACCTTCCTCTTGTCATCGGAAACCGGACGCAGATCGCTCAGGTTCTGGTTAACCTGTTGCGCAACGCGATCGACGCCTTGGCCCTGGATCCGGATGGCAAGGGTAAAATCACCATCACTACAAAGACTAGCGATGAACTGGTCGAGGTGCGGGTTGAGGATAACGGGCCCGGGATTAGCGATGGTGTCACCTTGTTCAACTCGTTTGACACCCAGAAGACCGACGGGATGGGGCTGGGCCTGTCCATTTGTCGGACCATCGTCAAAGCCAATGACGGAGCCATTTGGTACGAGCCTACTGAGACGTCCGGGGCGCGCTTCTGTTTCACCCTGCAGCGCCGCGATCAGCCCAAGGAGGATCACGCATGACCTTTGAGCCGCTGGTCGTCTATATCGTCGATGACGATGAAGATGTGCGCGTCGCCTTATCTCGGTCGCTCAGCAAACGCGGACTACGGGTCGAGCATTTTGCCGATGCGCAGACATTTCTGAATCAGGTGCATGAGGACGCAAAAGGTTGCCTGATCCTGGACTATGGCATGCCCGGCATGGACGGGCTGGAATTGCAGGAACATCTGAACCGGCGCGAGTCGACCATACCGGTCATTTTCATCTCGGGTCACGGCGGCATTCCGGAATCCGTGCGGGCCACCAAGGCGGGTGCAATTGATTTTCTGGAAAAACCCTTTGACCTGCAGGTGCTGATCGAACGGATACAGGCCGCGTTTGAAATAGGCGACCGTCTGCGCGCCGAGAAATCGCGACGTCAGATGCTTGCGGATAAGCGCAGACTTTTGACCGACCGCGAGGAGCAGGTCCTGCAACATATTCTGACCCACCCCGCGCGCACGTCGAGCAAGGAGATCGCAACTGCCTTGGGTATCAGCCCCCGCACGGTAGAAATTCATCGCGGGCGCATCCAGCAGAAGGTCGGCGTGAAAACCACGATAGAGCTGTATGAACTGTTCGGGCAGATGCAATGATCGCAAGCCTGATGATGTATGCCCGCCCTCAGCTTGATGAGGCACATCTGCGATACTGGAACCTCATCCGTGACAATCTGAACCGCGCCGGGATCGAGAGCCCTGAGCATCTGTCGCAGGACGCCGAGGAATTCTCGGTCTGGCAGCACCCGGAACTGGTGCTCAGCCAGACTTGCGGCATGCCGTACCGGACATGGCTGCACGATAAGGTCGCGTTGGTTGGCACGCCAGACTATGGTCTCGACGGGTGCCCGCCCGGCTATTACCGCAGTGCTCTGGTCGTGCGCGCCGATGATCCACGCACAAATCTGATGGCGTTTCGGGAAGCGGCGTTCGCTTACAACCAGACATTTTCGCAATCTGGCTACGCCGCGCCTTATTGGCATCTTGAGCCGCATGGCTTTTGGTTCAAGCACCGTGTGCAAACCGAAGGTCACCTGAAGTCGGCGCATGCCGTCGCGGAAGGTCACGCCGATATCGCCGCCCTTGATGCGGTTTCTTGGCGATTGATGGCTGAGTATGAAGAGTTTGCCGCATCTCTGCGGGTGTTAGAGTGGACGGACCCGACGCCTGGCCTGCCATTGATCACTGCGGAGGGTAACGATCAGCAAGCGATTTTTACAGCGGTTGAACGGGCAATTGCGCAGTTGGATGATGCGGATCGTACTGCCTTGGGGATCAAAGGTCTCGTGAGGATTCCGGCCGAACGTTATCTGGACGTGCAAAACCCGCCGGGATCGGTTTAGTCGTCTTGTGTGCCGGTGTCGCCGACGACAGCCGATAGCACATAATGGCTTTGGTCGCCCTTGATCAAAATCGGTGGGCCGGGCTGTTTAAGCTGCGGAACGACGCTTTCAACGCCGAGACCGCGCGTTAGGTCTGTCGCGCGACTTCCTCCGTGACCGGCTCGGCCTTTCCCTCGATCATGTCCTCTTCGACCGGCTCTTCAAGTGACTCTTCAGCACTTTCTTCAGGTTCCTCTGCCTCTTCAGCCTCTGATTGATCCTCAAGCGCGCCAACGATCAGAGGCAGCATGTGCACACCCGTCGCACTAGCAATCTCGGGCGTCTGAGGCGTCTGCCAGCTGAGCGTATCGAAGCTGCCGCAGTTCTGGCACACCGGTCCCCATTCAGGCTGAATGTCGTGGCAATTGGTGCAGACCCATTGCGGCCCGCGCGGTGCGTTCAACGCCTTGGCCAGCCAACCCTGAACCACCGCGTCCGAGGCGCCCTCGCCCCGTTCAATCGCAGCCATCAGCGTGTAGGCCCGTGCATCCCCCTGCTTTTCGACAACATCACCCAGCGCGCGTCGCGCTTCGGGGAAGTCTTCGGCTACGATGTTCAGCTCGGCCAAAATCAGGCGTGTTTCCATATTCTCTGAATGAATGCGGGTCAAAGCGGTGAACCGCTTGATCCGCTGTTCAGGTGTTTCGTCTGGCACAATCTCGGCAAAGGCATGGGCCAGATCTGGGTGAGGCTGTACTTCCCACGCCTTTTTCAGAATCTTGGTGGCTGCACGCGGTTTGCCCTTTTCGATATAGGCGCGCGCGGCCATGGCGGCTGCTGGGACAAGATCGGGTGAAAGGCGGTTTGCCTCAATCGCATGTTCCTGCTGTTCGACCGTCGCCGTGTCGTCCAGCAGCACTTTGGCCTCGGACAAAGCCAGGACTGCGTCGCGCCGTTTGAACACGTCGCGCGGCAAATACCCGGCCTTCAGCTTCGAGGTCAACGTGGACCGCGCACCGGCCCAATCCTGCGCTTTGGTCTGCAGGTTCAACAGCACATCCTGCGTTTCTTCATGCCGGGGTTTGAGGGCCAGAGCCTTCTCGGCCAGCTTGCGCGCGGTTTCATCATCGCCTTCGGCCAGCTTTTGCTTCATGATCCCGCGCACACCGACAAATCGCGTGGCGTTGTTGGTGACCAGCTTCTTGTAAGTCTCGGACGCTTTCTTGGTATCACCGGTCATCTCGGCTGCCTGCGCCACCAGCAAATTGGTCAGTTCCGGATTGTTCAGCAGCTTCTCGGCCTTGTTCGCCTTGGTCATTGCCACGCGCCCCTCACCCGAGGCAAGCGCCATCAACCCGTCCGCCAGAGCCTGATATCCCCGCTTTTCCCGACTGCGATCGAAATACCGTGAAAGGGCGGTTTCATCACCGTTTAGGAATTTCAGCGTGGCGATCAGCAGCGTAAGCAGCTTGAAGAACAGCCAGACCGCAAACACCAGCACGCCCAGCGCGATCACTGATTGCAGCGGGCCCAGTGTGTATTCGGTGCCGGCGACGGTGATCTGCACGCCGCCGGATGATTCCATCAAGAACCCAGCACCCATGGCCAGCAGGCCGATAATCGCAACAAAAACAAGGATCTTAAACAATGACCACAGCATGGCAGGTCCTTCAGTTCGAGTTCAGGCTTGAAGCAAGCGTATTTGCGGCCTCGACGGCAGAGGCCCGTGTCTGCGCCGCCTGCTCCCAATCCGCCAATGCGGTCTGCGCCGCTTCGGGCAAGGATTTCAGTTCGGTCAACGCCTTAGTGACATCACCATCCGCCAACGCCGCTTGAGCGCGTGACAAGACCGCGTCCGGATCTTCGCCCTCTTGCGGGGTCACCGACCGCGCGCCTGTCTGGCGCTGCAAGAAAGCAACCAAGCCGGTGCCTTTATCGGCATCACGGGCATCCGCCAGTGCGGCGCGGGCTGCGGGGGCAAATGAGCTGCGCAGCGCCGAAAGGGTCTCAACTCCGTCCTTCGAAGATGCAGCCAAGGCATCGGGTACATCGACACCACCGGCTTTCAGTTCAGAGACCAAATCTTCATAGGGTTGACCGGCATCCAATTGACCATGCAAACGCGACAGGATGGCGGCGTTGGTCGCCGCGCGCGCCTCGGCCGAAGCTTTAGCCTCTAAAGCCTGCGCGTCTGAGACCATCTTCTCCACTTCGCTACGCTGAGCGGCCAGAGAATCCTGTAGTTTCTTCAATTCTGCCTCGAACGCGGCTGTGGCCTCGGGCGAGACATTTGCTTCAAGCGGCTGCTTCTCAAGCGCGGTCAGGCGTTCCTCAAGCGGGTCGACCTTACCGGTCAGGCCATCAACACTGCTCTTCACGGCAGTAAGATCGCTTTCGACCGGAGCAAGCTTATCCGACAACGCCTTGATCTGATTTGACAAGCCCGAGACATCGGGGCCTTCAGCAAGAGTTTTTGTCAGTTGGGCAATCTGATCGGATTGTTCCGCCAGCTTCGACTCGAGTGCGGAAATTGCGTCCGAGCTATCTGCTCCTTGAGACAATAACCCGCTGTTGCCTGCAGCAAATCCGAGGCCTGCAGCAATAACCCCGCCCAACAAAGCCGGAACAAACCCACCGCGTTTTTCGACTGTGCGTTCGATCACCTTTTCTTCGGTCGGCTCGGCCCTGTTCAGGGCTTCGGCTTCGGCTTCGGCTTCGGCTTCGGCTTCGGCTTCGGCTTCGGCTTCGGCTTCGGCTTCGGCTTCGGCTTCGGCTTCGGCTTCGGAAGTCAATTCGTCCGCAGCGTTATCCGCGTCAACGGATTTCTCATCCGAGACTGCATCACTTTCGGTCTCGGCGGCTTCTACCACCTCTTCGACGCTGGGGTCTTCGACCGGTTCCTGATCGGGTTTCTTCTTATCAGCCACCGCGTTAATCCCCTTATCGATTCCCAAAACACATGAACAACAGACTAACCCAAGTTAATCTGCACCCGGCGCGCTCTCAACCCGCATCACGTGTTTCACGAGTTTTTTCACGGCTTTCTGCATTTTGTCCGGGGTCGGTTCATCCGCGATCTTCAGCCGCTCGAAACTCAGTGTTTTAAGGGGTTCCGCTGTGGCTTCGCTGATCGCGGCCAGCCACAGAGGCGCGGATCCGGCCCAGACATCGGCAAATTGTCGCGCTGTGCGGGGCGAAAATAGCGGGGCGATGATGGGCTGATCACCCTCGGCGGCGTGGGAAGCCTCATCACTCAGCGGCAAAAGCTGTTGCCGATAAATCGGCTGTTCGCGGGTGGTCAGCCCGGATTCAGTCAAACGCGCGGCGACGTTGCCACGGCTGTGTTCTCCGCGCAGATGTAGCAGCGGGCTGTTTGGCTTGAGTTTGAGCAGATTGGCCACCAGCCCTTCGGCCGTCGCACCCAGCATCTGCGCTTCCCACCCTGCTGCCTGCGCTGCCTGCGTGGTCACCGGACCAACGCAATAGGCGGGCAGGCTGCGTTCCACATTCAATACGGCGGCGGCATTCACGCCATTTGCCGAGGAAAAGATCAGTCCAGCAGAATCATCGGACTCAACCATGACACCCAGCGGTTCGATTTTTAACAAGGGCGAATGGATAACCGCGACTTGCGACCGAATGTGGTCCGGCAGTTGCGCAACGAACCTGTCCGAGGCGGCGCGAGGGCGGGTCATCAACAAATACAACGGTCGGCGCCTTCGGCCTTGGGATTGTTTGCATCCGCGCGGGGTGATACCCCGCTTGGCAATCATGATGCAACGGATCAGGCCTATGGTGCAAACACTTACCGTCCTTGGACTGGAAAGCAGCTGCGACGACACCGCAGCCGCCGTTGTGCGGCAGGGCACAGGCGTAGGGGCCGAGATCCTGTCATCCGTGGTGCATGGCCAGACTGAGTTGCACAGCGCCTATGGAGGTGTCGTGCCCGAGATCGCGGCGCGCGCGCATGCCGAAAAGCTGGATATTTGCATCAAACAGGCTCTAACACAGGCCGATATGGGCTTAGATGATCTGGATGCAATCGCCGTCACCGCCGGGCCAGGTCTGATTGGCGGCGTGATGTCCGGTGTGATGTGCGCAAAGGGTCTGAGCGCAGCGACCGGGCTGCCGCTGATCGGGGTGAACCATCTGGCCGGGCACGCGCTGACGCCACGCCTGACCGACGGGATTGCCTTTCCCTACCTGATGCTGCTGGTGTCGGGTGGTCACTGCCAATACCTGATTGCGCATGGTCCGGAGCAATTTACCCGACTGGGCGGTACGATAGATGATGCCCCCGGTGAAGCCTTCGACAAGACCGCCCGGCTGTTGGGCCTGCCGCAACCCGGTGGCCCCTCAGTCGAGGCTGAGGCGCGCGCGGGCGATCCCAAACGTTTCCGCTTTCCCCGGCCCCTTCTGGATCGCCCCGGATGTGACCTGTCTTTTTCGGGACTCAAGACCGCGCTGATGCGGATGCGGGATAAGGTCGTAGCCGAAAAAGGGGGGCTGACCCGACAAGATCGCGCTGATCTGTGTGCCGGTTTTCAGCAGGCTATTGTTGATACCTTGGCTGAGAAAACCCGCCGCGCGATTGCCCAGTATCTTGAGACATCACCGTCAGAACCGGTTATTGCCGTTGCCGGAGGTGTCGCAGCAAATTCCGCTATTCGCTCAGGATTAGAGACTGTTTCCGCGGAAATGGGCGCCCGATTTACTGCCCCTCCGCTGGCTTTGTGCACTGATAATGCCGCAATGATCGCCTATGCGGGTATGGAACGATTCCGCACCGGTGCACGAGATGGGTTGGACCTGACGGCGCGGCCCCGCTGGCCCTTGGATCAAACCAGCCCTGCAATGCTGGGTAGCGGCAAAAAAGGGGCCAAGGCATGAGCGTGACCGTCCTTGGTTCTGGCGCATTTGGAACCGCTCTGGCGATATCTTTGGCGGGCAATGGGCCTGTAACTCTCTGGTCACGAGATGCCGAGCAAGCAGCGCAGATGCAGCACGGGCGCGAGAACCCGCGACGATTGCCGGGCGTTACACTGCCCGCCAGTGTTTCAGTGACAGCTGAATTTGAACAAGCGGCGCAATCCGATGTGTTGTTACTGGCCGTCCCAATGCAAAAGCTGCGCGATGCGTTGACGCAATATACCGGCGAACTGGGTGGCAAGGTTTTGGTGGCTTGCTGCAAGGGGATCGAACTGTCCACGGGGCTGGGTCCCGTTGCAGTCATCCGTCAAACCGTTCCGGACGCACTTCCGGCCTTGCTGACTGGCCCCAGCTTTGCCGATGATATCGCGCGCGGTTTGCCTACGGCGTTGACGCTGGCTTGTGATGATGCCGAACTGGGTGAAGCGCTTCAGCAAGAGCTGACAACTGCCAATCTGCGTCTTTATCGTACCGCCGATACCGTCGGGGCAGAGCTAGGTGGAGCGCTAAAGAATGTGATGGCTATTGGTTGCGGCGCGGCCATTGGTGCAGGGCTTGGCGATAGCGCCCGCGCTGCGTTGATCACGCGCGGATTTGCCGAGATGCAGCGCTTTGCCGCCCAGCGCGGGGCACGGCCCGATACGCTGATGGGGCTATCGGGGCTGGGTGATCTGGTTCTAACCTGCTCATCCGAATTGTCGCGAAACTATCGTTTTGGCCTTTGTTTGGGTCTAAGCAAGCCATTTGACAGCACCACAACCGTCGAAGGTGTCGCCACTGCGCAGGCCATGTCCGAAATCGCAGCGAGCGAAGGGTTAGACATGCCCATCAGCGCAACGGTGGCGAAACTCAGCAGCGGTGCCTACAGTGTCACCGACGCGATTCAGGCCCTACTGGGTCGCCCACTCAAGGAGGAATAATATGCTCATCGCCCTGATCGCCCGGGATAAAGCTGGTGCCCTACAGACCCGGCTGGACAACCGCACGGCCCATCTGGCTTACATTGAAGAAACCGGTGTTGTGGCGCAGGCTGGCCCGTTGCTGGACGGCGATGCAATGATCGGATCGCTGGTCATTCTGAACGTCGAGGATCTGGCCGCCGCGCAAGCTTGGGCTGAGAATGACCCCTACGCGCTGGCCGGCCTGTTCGACTCGGTTGAATTGATCCCGTGGAAAAAGGTCATCGGCTGATGGCGTATTGGCTGTTCAAATCCGAACCCTCGACCTGGAGCTGGGATCAGCAGGTCTGCAAGGGAGACGCGGGCGAGGAATGGGATGGGGTGCGCAACTACCAGGCCCGCAATTTCATGCGTCAGATGCAGATTGGTGACCGGGGTTTTTTCTACCACTCGCAAAAGGACAAGGAGATTGTCGGCATTGTCGAAGTCTGTGCCGAGGCCCATCCCGACAGCACAACCGATGATGAGCGTTGGGAATGCGTGGATATCAAAGCCGTCCGGTCTTTCACAATTCCGGTCAAACTGGATCAGATTAAGGCGGATGAGCGTTTGGGTGAAATGGTTCTGGTCAAGAATTCACGCCTTTCAGTGCAGCCGGTCAGCGATACAGAATGGCAGTTGATCTGCGCTTTGGGCGAGACAGAGGCGGATTGAATGAAAAGGGAAGGCCCTGACGACTTCAGAACCTTCCCTACCCCGCGTGCTCCCAAGCTCACCACACGCATACGGAATTCTGTTGGTTCTGACCGTCCTGGTCATATCCTGACCTTAGCCGATTTCAGAACCGCGCTTCAAACGCCAAGTATTTAGAGTTTCAATCAAATACAAAACACCCGCCGGTAAGACCGACGGGTGCTGAAATGGTTCTTGGCTGGGTCAGCTATAGACCGATTCTTTGCCGAAATGCTTGGTCAGCATGTAATAGACGACAGCGCGGTACTTGTTACGCTCGGACATGCCATAGGTCTCCATGGCCTTGTTGATCCCTTCCATCAGTTCGGGACCATCCGACAGGCCCAGCTTTTTGATGAGGAAGTTGTTCTTGACCGTCTCAAGCTCGCCTTCCTGGCTGGCCGCCACTGTCGACGCATCCGCGTCATAGATCGCCGGACCACAACCGATGGTGACCTTGGTCAGCAGGTCCATATCGGGGTCCATCCCGCATTTGCCTTTTAGATCTTCAGCGTATTTGGCGATCAATTCGTCGCGTTTGCCCATGTCCCAATCTCCTTAATCCATTGTCACGGAACTTTTTACCGATGCACGAGAGACTAGCCTTGTCGGCGGAATTCCCAAAAGGGAAAAATCACAAGGTTTCCCCCTAGGCTGAACTTCGCGGGACTCGGTGATTTGATTTTTTCAGATTTATTATTTAACATTTTTGTTAATTATGATTCCCGGAGGTCCCCATGCCCGTAACGTTACCGAATGAAACCACCGAATATCGGTCAGCTCGTAATGCACTTCTATCCGCCGAGCGGGACCTGAGAGCAAAGGTTGAAGAGGTCGCGGCCTTGCGCCGTTCTCTTCCAACCGGAGGCAAAACCCCTAACGATTATGCGTTCCGAGATCTGGCAGGCGAGGGTGCGCCTATGTCGTCGCTGTTTGGCGATAAGGATACGCTGATTATCTATTCGCTGATGTACGGACCCGACGCGGAACGCCCCTGCCCTATGTGTTCGGCGTTTCTGGACGGGCTGAACTCTCAGGTTCATCATCTGAAGCAGAACGCCTCGGTCGCCGTAGTGGCGCAGAATACGCCCGAAAAACTCTCGGCGCTCAAGGATGAGATGGGTTGGAATGCGCTGCCGCTCTACTCAGCATTAGGGACGAATTACCAACGTGACTATCTGGCCGAGACCGACGGGGGTGATCAGCTTCCCATCCTGAATGTCTTTCAACAGCTCCCTGATGGCATTCATCACTTCTGGAGTTCCGAGCTGTTCTTTGAACCCAGCGATTGGCATCCCCGGCACGTGGATGCGGCTTGGCCACTGTGGAATGTTCTGGATTTCACGCCACAGGGCCGCGGCGATTTTATCCCGTCTCTACGCTGAGGTACTATCGGCAGTAGCCCCAGCCGGGCCCCTGCAGGTGGAAGTGATCGGCATGTAAGCGGTTGTAGTCAGGGCCAAGCACCACGCGGAACCAGTCACAGGCTCCGCGCCATATCTGGCGCAGAAAATCGGCCTCGGGCCCGTCAGCGTCCCAGTCAGCCAGCAGGTTCAAGCTGCGCCCGTCAGAGAGATCCATTCCGACGATGTCGATCGCGTCCGCAGTGGCGTGACTGCTCCAACCATTGTCTTGTCCTTGCGCGGTCCGCATCCGGCGGCAGTTATAGCTGCCGATCTGGCGCATTCTGCTGACGGAAGTCCCCAGTAGTTGCTGCGCAGCGGGTTGCACAACATGGTGTTCCCACATGACAAGCCGCAAAGTTGTGGCACACCGGGTCTCGACTGCAGTGACGCGGGCGTTCACCAGACCGAACAACCGGCCGCGTCCCTCGATTCCGCAATTCTGGTCCACCACCAGATCGTCCAGCGGATCAAACCGAGCTCCAGCCTCGGCCAAGGCTGCACGGCATAAAGCGTCATCCGCCAGTGCGCGGTTCAACTGGTAAGGGGTGACCGGGGTGACCGGGGCCGTCACGGTCAGATCACGCAGCGGGTTCCAGTGCGGGGGTACAGGCGTATTGGGATGGGCAAGCAGCCACCAAACGCCGCCGCCCAACACGGTCAACAGCGTTAAGAGGCCAAAAAGAAAAGACGCCGCCGAAAGCAGGATTCGGCGGCGTCTAGAAGCTTTGGTCATGCGTCTTTCGCACTTAGTAGCGGTAGTGTTCCGGCTTGTAGGGGCCTTCGGGTTTTACGCCGATATAGGCCGCCTGATCGCTGTCCATCTGGGTCAGCTTCACGCCGATCCGGTCCAGATGAAGACGGGCAACTTTTTCGTCCAGATGCTTGGGCAGGATGTAGACTTCGTTCTTGTATTCATCGCCTTTGGTGAACAGCTCGATCTGGGCCAGGACTTGGTTGGTGAAAGAGGCCGACATCACGAACGAGGGGTGACCGGTGGCGTTGCCAAGGTTCAGCAAGCGACCTTCGGACAGCAGGATAATGCGGTTGCCCGAGGGCATCTCGATCATGTCCACCTGTTCCTTGATGTTGGTCCACTTGTGGTTCTTCAGGCTGGCTACCTGAATTTCGTTGTCGAAGTGACCGATGTTACCGACGATGGCCATGTCCTTCATCTCGCGCATGTGCTCGATGCGGATCACGTCCTTGTTGCCGGTGGTGGTGATGAAGATATCCGCGTTTGCGACTTCGTCTTCCAGCAGGGTGACTTCGAACCCGTCCATGGCCGCTTGCAGCGCGCAGATCGGATCGACTTCGGTCACTTTCACGCGGGCGCCTGCGCCACGCAGCGAAGCCGCCGATCCTTTGCCCACGTCACCATAGCCGCACACAACCGCAACCTTACCGGCCATCATGGTGTCGGTGGCGCGGCGGATGCCATCAACCAGCGATTCCTTGCAGCCGTATTTGTTGTCGAACTTCGACTTGGTGACCGAGTCGTTCACGTTGATCGCCGGGAACGGCAGGTGGCCATCTTTCACCAGCTGATACAGGCGGTTTACACCGGTGGTGGTTTCTTCAGAGACGCCTTGGATCTGGTCGCGCATTTTGGTGAACCAGCCCGGAGACGCGGCCATGCGCTTGGCGATCTGCTTCTTGATCACCTCTTCCTCTTCCGAACCAGGAACGGGGATGATGTCCTCACCCGCTTCGGCGCGGGCACCCAGCAGGATATACAGCGTCGCGTCGCCGCCATCGTCCAGGATCATGTTGGGGCCTTCGTCGAACAGGAAGGATTTGTCCAGGTAATCCCAATGCTCTTCCAGCGTCTGGCCCTTGATGGCGAAAACGGGAATACCAGCCTCGGCAATCGCCGCCGCCGCGTGGTCCTGCGTTGAGAAGATGTTGCACGACGCCCAGCGCACATCAGCGCCCAGCGCCACCAGCGTTTCGATCAGAACGGCGGTTTGGATGGTCATATGCAGCGAACCGACGATCCGCGCGCCTTTCAGCGGCTTGCTTTCGCCATATTCGGCGCGCAGGGACATCAGCCCCGGCATTTCCGTTTCAGCGATATCCAGTTCCTTGCGGCCAAACCCGGCCAGCGAAATGTCCTTAACGATATAGTCCCCGGCCATCAGGTTCTCCACTCCGGTAAATCTTGGTCCGGGCTGCCCCTAGCATTCCTTGGGACAGGAGGCAATGTGGATGGCCGGAAACAGGAAGTCTGGTGACAAAATATCAGCTTGGCGTGCCCTCTGCCTTGATTTTGGGGATCGCTTCAAAAAAATCAGTGCCAACGGCGACAATACAACTCATGCCGTTCGCCTGGGTCACCAAAACGGTATAACTTCCCGTTTCCTTCGAGGTCCAAACCTCCATGACCGTCTGCCCGCCACGTGATTTCTGAAGACCGCCAAAGGTTAATTCCTCGGAGTAATTGTCTTGCAGTTTGGTAATCACGTGCTCGCGCTCTGCGCAGTTCTGGGCAAAGGCGGGTGGCGCGGTTGCGGCCATTCCGAAGGTCAGGGTTGTTGCAAACAAACGCTTGAACATAGCAAGCTCCTTTCGATACGAGTTTCGTTTCGAGAGGGCGCAACTGGGAGGAGTCAGCACCCCCCTCAGTCCTTGATGTCGGGATCGTATCGCGCAGGTTCAAAGCACGAATGCTCAAGAAATTGTTGGCAGCATGTGATCCAGACAGATACATCATACCACAAGAACGCGAATTGAACGTGTCCCAGTTCACAAGGCATGGTAAAATGGCAACACAACCCAGAGCGTGGCAAAGAATGCTGTCGGGCCGTCGGCTGGATTTGCTGGACCCGACACCCGTGGATATCGAGATCGAAGATATCGCGCACGGGCTGGCCTTTGTGGCGCGGTGGAACGGTCAGACCAACGGGGATTTTGCCTATTCCGTGGCCGAGCATTCCTTGCTGGTGGAAGAGCTTTTTGGCCGCATCGCACCAAATGCACCGACGAAATGGCGGTTGGCGGCACTGTTACACGATGCCCCCGAATATGTGATTGGTGACATGATCTCTCCGGTGAAATCCGCCGTTGGCCCGGATTATGGTGATTTAGACGACCGGCTGGCTGCTGCGATTCATATACGTTTTGGGTTGCCCGCCGTGGTACCAAAAACAGTGAAACGCCAGATCAAGAAGGCGGACAAGATCAGCGCCTGGATGGAGGCGACGCAGATCGCGGGTTTTTCTGATACCGAAGCATCAAAGTTCTTTGGTCGTCCGGACAAGGCAATATTAGAGGGGTTGCAGATCAAACTGCGTCCCCCGATTGAGGTGCGACAGGCCTATACCGCGCGGCATCAGGAATTGTTGGGCAGCATTTAGGTCGCCAATAGATCAGCAGCTCGGCCTATGCTAATTTTCCGCTAAAACAAGACCATAATCGGACGCAGGTTCAGATGAGCGACGCAGACAGCCAGATACCGGTCACGAACGCGCAGATGGAATATGCCAACGCGTGTTTACGTGAAGCGTACAATCTGACAGGCCGAGGGCGGGTGCGCAATCTGATCCGAAAGTCACTGCTGCCACAGTTGATCGCCTACCGGGGCATTCGAATCCACCTGCACCCTTATGACAATTTCAGCGAATTCTCTCTTTGGCAGAAGGGCCGGTCCCCGGAAGAGCTTGAGCTGAATTGGCTGAAAGAAAGCTTTGCGGGGAAGACTCTCAAGGTTTTGGATATCGGTGCAAATTTTGGTCTGTATTCACTTTTCTTGTCGTCAATTCTTAGCCCGGACTCCCGGATTCATGCGTTTGAGCCTAATCCGACACTGGCCGAACGCCTCAGCAATAATTGCTCTCTGAACGGATTTGGCAACGTGGAGCTGAACACTTTCGCGATCGCGGGCGAAACTGGTGAAGCGACGCTTATTATAGAAAAGCGGGGCGACACGGCCACCAATCTTGGTCAGGCGCGTTTGGCAAACGACACAGCGTATCTGGAGCTATCAAAATACGATACGATTGAGGTGCAGACCCGAACACTGCTTGAGCTTACACATCTGCATGATGCCGATTTTGCCAAGCTTGATGTTGAAGGGCACGAGCCGAACATTCTTATGCCTTTTCTTGAAAGCGCAGAAGATGCAGCGCTTCCCCAATATCTACAGCTGGAAACCGTGAATCTTGGTGATAGCGCCGAACGCCTGTTTGCCTCACTTTCTGATCGTGGCTATGAAAATGCCTTTCAAACTCAACGTAATATCATCTTCAGAAGATAGGCCGTGCAAGGAAGAATCGCGATCATGATCAAACCCACTCAGGCCAAGCCGATATGAAGGTTGGGCTATTCTCCTGCGCCAAGGATGAAGGGCCGTTTATACTTGAGTGGGTCGCGTATCATCTGCTGGTCGGGTTTGATCCTATTCTGATTTACAGCAATGACTCGACAGACGGCACCGCCGAGCTGCTTGATGCGCTTGATAAAAACGGGGTTATTTCCCATGTTCTGCAAGATCTGAAACCCGGGCAAGTACCACAGCATACAGCGGCGGAAACGGCCTATGCGCATCCTTCGCTTAACGATGCCGATTGGCTGATGTGGCTTGATAGCGATGAGTTTCTTTTCTGTGCAAACGATGAAAATCAGGTCGCAGGTCTCGTCGAACGCTGTTCCGGTTTCGCCGAGGGCATCGCCGTGAATTGGTTGATCTTCGGAAATGGGGGCAACGACAAGTGGGAACCGGGGCTGGTCACGCAACGATTCCTAAAGCGTGCCGATACAGATCATAATTTGCATCGCTACTTCAAAACGCTTTTTCGAAAGTCTGATAAAATACAGGGGTTTGGCCTCCACCGACCCCACTTACAGCCAGACTTTCGGAACGATGGATCGCAATTTGTAAATGCTACGGGCCTGCCGATGCACGAACACATGTATCGTACGGGATCACGGCGAAGACATGCGCTGGGCGCCGCGCCCGAGCATCTGTCTACACACGATTGGGCTGCTGTCATTCACTACCCGGTGAAAACGCGAGACAGTTTCGCGCTCAAGCGGCAGCGCGGGCAAGGCACGAAAGCGACAGATGCACCCAACCGGTCCAGCCGGTTTCGTGAAAGGTATTGGAACAAGTACAACCAGAACAGCGTCGTGGATGATCGAATGCTGGCGATGGGTGGCAAGCTACAGGCAAAGGTTGATGAGTTGCTGTTATTGCCTAAAGTTGGGTGCGCGCACTCTGCCTGCCTTAAGAATTACGCGCTGAGGCTTCAAACTCAGGCTCAACCCGCGCCCTGAAAGTCGTTTGGAACGGCCCGGAGAATACACGCTATTAAGTCTACGGGTCTATCTTGGACTGCGCTTCGCCAGAATCCGCTGCAACGTCCGGCGGTGCATGTTCAACCGGCGCGCGGTTTCCGAGACGTTCCGGTCGCACAGTTCATAAACGCGTTGGATATGTTCCCAGCGGACGCGGTCGGCGCTCATGGGGTTTTCCGGCGGCGGGGGCAGTTCGTCGCCCTTGGCCAACAGAGCGTTGGTGATGTCAGTGGCGTCGGCGGGTTTGGACAGATAGTCGGTTGCACCAATTTTGACCGCCGCAACGGCGGTGGCGATGGCGCCATAACCGGTCAGAACCACAACCCGGCTGTCGGGGCGTTTTTCGCGCAGCACTTCAACCACGTCCAGCCCATTGCCATCTTCAAGTCGCAGATCAACCACGGCATAGGCAGGTGGGCGGGCTGTGGAAATGGCGCGGCCTGCGGCGACGGAACCCGCGGTTTCAACCTCGAATCCGCGTTTTTCCATGGCCTTGGCCAGACGTCTCAGAAACGGCTCGTCATCATCTACCAGCAGCAGCGATTTGTCGGGGCCGATTTCAAGCTGGGAACTGTCTGCCATATGTGGGTCTTTCCGCTATTTCATGCCTCTTGGCTTAAACATGAGTAATAGCAGCGCCATTCCAAAGGTCAAACCGACTGTTGAGGATCAGGCCTGATCAAGAAAGCAGCCAATCTTGTCCGCCATCTGCTCGGCCGTTTCATCGCGTTTGAAAAATTCCAGAAACCCGTCCTCGGGCGTCATCAGATAGGTAAAGGTCGAGTGGTCGACCAAATAATACTCATCGCTTTTGTCTTGGGCCTTGTAATAGGTCTTGTACGCCTTGCTGGCCGCCTTGATCTGCTCGGGCGATCCGGTCAGGCCAATCACGCGTTCATGCAGGTTGAATGCGAAATCGCCCACAACCTCGGGGGTATCGCGATCCGGGTCTATCGAGATGAACAACGGCGTCACCGACTGACCGCGCTCTGCCAGCAAATCGATCGTGTCGACATTGCGCGACATGTCAAAGGGGCAAACATCCGGGCAGAAGGTATAACCGAAGTAGACAAGCGTGGGCTCGGTGATCACATCCTTGTCGGTTACCGTCTCACCCTTGGCGTTAAGCAGTTCGAACGGCCCGCCGATCGCCGCGCTCCCGCCCGCGATCTGAGACGAGCGGCACTGCGCGAAT
This sequence comes from Ruegeria sp. E5, assembly GCF_056534105.1. NCBI lineage: Bacteria > Pseudomonadati > Pseudomonadota > Alphaproteobacteria > Rhodobacterales > Roseobacteraceae > Ruegeria > Ruegeria sp. E5. Next base: position 214,711 of record NZ_JBQFPA010000006.1, read on the forward strand.
TTGTCGTCCGCGCCGCCCCGCGTCAACAGCCACATGGCACCAAGACCAATTGCAAGAACAACAGTTGCGAGAATAGCATAAAGACGAACCATGGCGCGTATCCTGATACGAAAGGGGATGTTGATCGATTCTGCCGGGACACCTATCAACATGTCGGACCGACGCAATAGGACATAATCGACAGATGACGAATTCCAACACCAGTCTTTGGCGTGGGCAGGAGCGCAGTACCTGGATCAGGCTGCGCACGCTGATCCTGCTGCGATGGGTCGCCATTATCGGCCAGTTTACGGCCATCACGGTTGCACAGAAATATTACGACGTTCAGCTTGAGCTGGCATTGTGTTATTTCGTCATCGGCATTTCGGTGATGGGTAACCTCACGGCGATTCTGTTGTTTCCCGAAAACAAGCGCTTGTCGGAATTCGAGAACTTCCTGATGGTGCTGTTCGATCTGCTGCAGCTGTCGATCCTTTTGTATCTGACGGGGGGGCTAAACAACCCGTTTGCGCTGCTGTTGCTGGGCCCGGTGACGATTTCCGCAAATGTAATGAGCACCCGCTCGACCCTGATCATCGGCAGCGTTGCGGTGATCCTGACCACGTTGCTGGCGCAATTCCACCTCCCGCTGAGAACCAATCTGGGGTTGGTGCTGGATATCCCCGATATTTTGCTGTTCGGAAACTGGGCGGCGATTATCATCGCCATCGTTTTCATCGGCGCCTATTCGCACCGCATCAGTTCCGAAGTTCAATCGATGTCCGAAGCGCTCTCGGCCACCCATATGGCGCTGGCGCGCGAGCAAAAGCTGACTGATCTTGGTGGTGTGGTGGCCGCAGCCGCGCATGAGTTGGGTACGCCGCTGGCAACGATCAAGCTGGCCAGTTCAGAACTGATCGAAGAGCTGGACGACCGGCCTGAGCTGATGGAGGACGCAGCCTTGATCCGCGAACAGGCTGACCGCTGCCGCGACATCCTGCGCGATATGGGCCGAGCTGGGAAAGATGATTTGCACCTGCGTCAGGCGCCTCTGTCCACCGTGATCCATGAAGCGGCAGAGCCACATATCAATCGTGGTAAAGTGGTGCATTTCGACGAAGGACCAGTTGCGGATGGCGATGTGCAGCAGCCCTCAATCCTGCGCAAGCCCGAGATCATTCACGGGCTGCGCAACCTGATCCAGAACGCAGTGGATTTCGCCCAGTCGACGGTCTGGGTCGAAGCTGAATGGACCTCTGATCGGATCAGCGTTTCGATCATGGATGATGGGCGCGGCTACCCCTCCCACATCATAGGTCGGATTGGTGACCCGTTCATGCGCCGCCGCCGCGCCGATCGCAGTAGTCGGCCGGAATACGAAGGCATGGGGCTAGGTCTGTTCATCGCCAAAACCCTGCTGGAACGCAGCGGTGCCGAACTGAGCTTCGCCAATGGCGCGGACCCTTATCAGACCCTGACTGACCAACCGGACCGCAGGGGGGCGATCGTCAATGTCGTTTGGCCGCGCAAGCTGATCGACGCGCAAACCGGGGACACTCCGGTTCCCTCGGGCGCCAACCAACCGTTCCAGATCTGAGTTAAGACCCCGTTAACCATTGTTGTTCATATAGATTCAAACGTTTTACCCGGGGGTTGGAGCAATGGCCGAATGGATCGTTCTGGCCGCAATCAGTGTGGTTTCGGCCAGCTTTGCGATATTGTGGCTCTTGCCACGCCATCAGGCCAAAACAAGAGATTTCGGGCTGTCAGCGCCCGGAGCGCTGTTCGATGTTGTCTTCCTGTTCGATGGCGACCGGTTGATCAGCCATTCCGATATTGCGCTGGCAGGTTACGAATCCGTCAGCAACTGGGCTGATCTGCGGCGTTTGCTGCAACGTGATTTTCCCGCTTTCCCCGAAACGCCCGAGATTGTCCGGTCCGGGGGCAACATCGCCGTTTCAGCCATCGACTGCACAGTCGAGCGCGAGGTTCTGTGCGAATGGATCGATGGTATCATTCGGGTTCAATTACGTGATCTGACGGGGACCATCCCTGCGCCACGCCGTGACCAACGCGATCCAATTCGTTTGGCGATGGAGCAGGCGCCCTACCCTGTTTGGCTGATAGATCACCGTGACAAGGTGGGCTGGTGCAATGCGGCCTATGTACGGTTGGTTCGCAAGATCGCGGGACCGGATGCCGATCTGACGGACCCTCTGTTTCCTTCTCACAAGGACGAGGCGCAGCTGAGCCGAAAAACCCGCGTCTCGATCCCGGTCCGGGACAGCGACGCCAAGCTTTGGTTTGATCTGACCCGGGTCGCGCACGAACAGGATCAGTTGTGTTACGCGGTTGATATCAACGCAATTGTCGAAGCCGAGACAGCGCAGCGCAAGTTTGTGCAGACCATGACCAAGACCTTCGCGCAGCTCTCCATTGGTCTGGCGATCTTTGACCGCAACCGGCAACTGGCCCTGTTCAATCCAGCGCTGATCGATCTGACCACCCTGCCACCCGACTTCCTGAGCCTGCGCCCAAGCCTGTCCAGCTTTTTTGACCGGCTTCGCGACCAGCATATGATGCCCGAGCCTAAGAACTATCGCAGTTGGCGGCGCCAGATGAACGACCTTCTGGAGGCGGCACAGGACGGAAACTATCAGGAAACCTGGTCGCTGCCATCAGGATCGGTCTATTCCGTCAGTGGTCGCCCGCATCCCGATGGGGCCGTGGCTTTCCTGTTCGAAGATATCACCGCCGAAATCACACTGACCCGACGGTTCCGCGCTGAAACGGACCTTATGCAATCCATTCTGGACAAGCTGGCTGATGCCATCGCGGTGTTTTCGGATGACGGTTCGCTGGCGATCACAAATTACGCCTATCAGGTGTTGTGGGGCGACAGCGGCGAAGAAGGATTCGAACCAGCAACGGTGCTGGAAATCACACGCCAATGGCAGGAGCACTGCACCGCCACGCCGATCCTTGGCGAGATCCGCGAATTCGTCACCGCGCGAGAGAATCGGGCCGAATGGTCGGCTGAACTGATCCTAAAATCCGGCGGCTCTTTGAACTGCACGGTCAGCCCCATGCAAAACGGGGCAACAATTGTCCGTTTCGCCTCGGACAACCCGGTCAGGAACATCACGGAAATACAAAAAATCAGCGCCTGAACCGGTTGCAGCCGACCCGGCGCAGGTTCATTGTGACGCCATGAACGCACCGCTGACTCTGACCTCGAAATCCCCATTCGACACTGCTGAAGTTGCCACCAAACTGGGTGGCGCATTGCAGTCTGGCGATACTATCCTGCTTGAAGGTACCATCGGCAGCGGCAAAACCCATTTCGCACGCGCATTGATCCAATCTCTTCTGTCCGCACCCGAAGATGTGCCTTCGCCGACCTTTACTCTAGTTCAGGTTTACGAGACGCAGCTTGGTGAGGTCTGGCATTCAGATCTCTATCGTCTTTCTGCCGTGGAAGAGATCGAAGAGCTGGGGCTGGTCGACGCCTTCGACGCCGGCATTTGCCTGATCGAGTGGCCTGAAAAGCTGGGTCCCCTGACGCCAGAGCCGGCCTTACTGATCCGGTTCACCACAGACGCCAACGAACAAGATACGCGACAACTTACGATGTCGTGGACAGACCCGAAATGGAACGCCAAGCTGGAGGGGATCCAATGACGAACCGGGCCATTTTGGCAGAAGCCTTGATCGCGCAGACACCATGGAACGGCGCACGGCATACGCCTTTGGCGGGTGATGCCTCGAACCGCCGGTACGAGCGTCTGACCGACCCTGCCACCGGCCGGACCGCCGTTTTGATGGATGCTCCGCCCGACAAGGGCGAAGCTGTTGAACCCTTCGTGCGTATGTCGAAGTACCTGCGTTCCATTGGGTTGAGTGCGCCGGAAATCTACGCCGAGGACTGCGAATACGGGTTTCTGTTGCTCGAAGATTTGGGCGACGATCTGTTCGCACGCGTCTTGCGGGACGATCCGACGCTTGAGCGCACGCTGTATGACGCCGCAACCGATGTACTTGTCCATCTTCACGCGGCGCCGACGCTTTCGCTCGACAGTTACGACCCCGCTATGATGACCGAATTGGCGGCGCTATCGTTCACGAAATATGCGCAAGGCATTCTTGGATCGCACGACGACGAGGCCCGCGCCCGGTTCGAGCTGCGCTTTGCGGATATCCTGCACCGGGAAACCGGCGGAACACGGGTTGTTGTGCAACGCGATTACCACGCAGAAAACCTGATCTGGCTGCCCGAGCGCGAAGGTCTGGCGCGCGTCGGTCTGCTGGATTTCCAAAGCGCGATGCTGGGGCATCCCGCCTATGATTTGATGTCACTGCTACAGGATGTGCGTCGGACTGTGCCCGCCGGGATCGAGATGCGGATGATCGACCGCTATATCACCGCAACCGGCGTCGATGGGCATGATTTCCGCACCGCATATGCTGTTCTGGGCGCACAGCGTAACCTGCGCATTCTGGGCGGTTTTGCCCGGTTGGCGACCGATTATGGAAAGCCACACTACGTCGACCTGATCCCGGCTGCGTGGGCACATTTGATGCGCGATCTCGAACATCCCGCGTTGGTGCCGGTGGCAGACCTGTTGCGCAGCGCCCTGCCCGCCCCAAACCCCGAGAACCTGGCAAAGCTGAGGGCGCAATGACCGACACCCCCCAAGCTGCAATGCTGTTTGCCGCGGGCTTTGGTACTCGCATGGGTGTCCTGACCAAAGACCGGCCCAAACCGCTGATCGAGGTGGCCGGGCGGCCCCTGATTGATCACGCACTGGATCTGGTCGATGCGCTAAGGCCGTTGCGGGTTGTTGCCAACCTGCACTACCACGCTGATCAGTTGGCTGATCATCTGGCGGGCTGCGACGTTATGATATCGCGGGAAGAACCGCGCATTTTGGATACTGGTGGTGGGCTGCGCGCAGCGCTACCTCTGCTTGGATCCGATCCCGTATACACCTTGAACAGCGACGCGATCTGGGCTGGGCCCAACCCACTGAATTTACTGAAGGATCATTGGAATCCGGATAAAATGGATGCGCTGCTGATGTGCGTTCCAGTTGGGCAAACCCTTGGCCACACAGGCCCTGGTGACTTCACTCAGGACAGCACAGGGCGGATCGTCCGCGGTGCCGGTCTTGTTTACGGCGGGGTACAAATTCTGAAAACCGAAGGGCTACATGACATCGCTGAGGACGTGTTTTCATTGAACGTATTGTGGGATCGAATGCTGCAGCAAAAGCGCCTGTTCGCACTGTCTTACCCCGGTCGCTGGTGCGATGTGGGGCGTCCCGAGGGTATTGATCTGGCCGAGGGGCTGATTGCCGATGTTTGAGCCCAGCGCCCTGCCCCGGGTATTCGCCATTCCTCCGGGCGCGGATTTCCCCAAGGTGCTGGTTGACGGTCTGCATGAGCGATTTGAGGGGCAGCCGCCCGATGCGCTGGCCCGGGTACAACTGGTAATCAACACCCGCCGGATGGCGCGCCGGGTGCGCGATCTGTTTGATCAAGGTCCCGCTTGCCTGTTGCCACGCCTCTCTTTGGTCACAGATCTTGGCGAAAGCGCCGATCTGGCGCAGATCCCACCCGCAATCCCGCTTCTGCGTCGCAGGCTGGAGCTGACGCAGCTGATCGCAAAACTACTGGACCAGCAACCCGATCTGGCGGCCCGGTCCTCGCTGTTCGATCTGTCTGACAGTCTGGCCGGGCTGATCGACGAGATGCAGGGGGAAGGTGTCTCGCCCGATGCGATCAGGCAACTGGATGTCAGCGACATGTCCGGCCATTGGGCACGGGCGCAGGCCTTTATCGGCATCGCCGATCAGTTCATGGAATCCGGTTCGGACGCGCTGGATGCGCAGGCCCGACAGCGGCGCGTGGTCGAGAACCTGATCGCGCGCTGGGAGGCGTCGCCGCCCGAACATCCTGTCATTCTGGCAGGCTCTACCGGGTCTCGCGGGACCACCCTGATGCTGATGCAGGCGGTTGCGCGTCTGCCTCAGGGGGCGCTGGTGCTGCCTGGCTATGATTTCGACCGGCCTGAACATGTTTGGAGCAATCTGGATAACCCGCTGACATCTGAGGATCATCCTCAATACCGGTTCCGCAAGCTGATGCTTGGGCTAGGGCTTGGCCCGGATCAAATCCGGCCATGGACCACGGATCAGGCCCCTTCACCTGCCCGTAACAAGCTGATTTCGCTTGCATTGCGCCCTGCCCCGGTCACCGACGCATGGATGACTGAAGGCCCGCTCCTGCCCGACCTGAACGGTGCGACCAAGGATGTGACGCTGATCGAGGCGCCCTCGCCCCGGGCCGAGGCCTTGGCCATTGCGCTACGCCTACGGCAAGCGGCCGAGACCGGCCAGACCGCCGCGCTAATCACCCCCGACCGGATGCTAACCCGGCAGGTCAGCGCCGCACTGGACCGGTGGAATATCCTGCCCGATGACAGCGCGGGCCTGCCACTGCAGCTGTCTCCGCCCGGGCGGTTCCTACGCCATGTCGCCGGGCTGTTCGCGCGCCGCCTGGATGGCGAGGCTCTGCTGACGCTGCTCAAACACCCACTGTGCCATGACGGGGGCGACCGGGGCAGCCACCTGCTGCATACCCGCGATCTTGAGCTTGACCTGCGTCGCTATGGCCCGCCCTTTCCCGACAGCGCCAGCCTGACCGCTTTCGCCATTCGTACTGAAGCGCCCGAGGACTGGGTCCGCTGGGTTACCCAGACATTTTGCGATCAATACGACCCCACCGAACAGCCACTGCCGGACTGGGTCGCCCGGCTTCGCACGCTGGCCGAGATGATCTCGGCAGGTGCAACCGGTGAATCTGGCACATTGTGGGACAAGAACGCGGGCCAGAAGGCGCTTGCGGTGATCTCTACTTTGGAAGCCGAAGCACAGCATGGCGGTGCGATGACCGCCCATGACTTTGCCGAACTTCTGGGCGCGTTGTTGGCAGGTGAAGAAGTCCGCGACCGTGATGCACCTCACCCGCATCTGATGATCTGGGGCACCCTGGAAGCGCGCGTTCAGGGTGCGGATCTGCTAATTCTGGGTGGCTTGAACGAAGGCAGCTGGCCCGAGGCTGCGGCACCCGACCCCTGGCTGAACCGTCAGATGCGCAATGAGGCCGGTCTTTTACTGCCCGAACGCAGGATCGGCCTGTCCGCGCATGACTTCCAGCAGGCGGCAGGTGCTGCAGAGGTGGTTTTGACCCGCGCTACCCGCTCGGATGATGCGGAAACCGTACCATCCCGTTGGCTGAACCGCATGACCAACCTGTTGCAAGGCCTGCCTGAACAAGGTGGAACTAGGGCGTTAGAAGCAATGCAAGCGCGGGGCCAACGGTGGCTGGATTGGGCAGAGATGCTGGAACATGCACCCCGAATCGCACCCGCGCACCGCCCGTCGCCACGACCACCCGTCGCGGCGCGGCCACGGCGGCTATCGGTGACCGAAATCAAACGCCTGATCCGCGATCCGTACGCCATATATGCCCGACATGTCCTGCGATTGAGACAACTGGACCCGCTGGTTCAGGCGCCAGATGCCCTGCTACGCGGTATCGTCATCCACGAGGTGATGGAACAATTCGTGCGCGACAGCGTTCTGGATCCGGCTTTATTGACCCGAGAAAATTTCCTGAAACGCGCCAAAGCTCTGCTGGACGACCACGTTGCGTGGCCAACTGCCCGAAAGCTGTGGCTGGCGCGGCTAGAGCGGATTACCGATAGCTTTCTGTCCGCCGAGATTCACCGCCGCGCCGATGGCGGGCCTGTAGCATTTGAAGTTGGAATGCGGCTGGCGTTGACGCCGCTGGAGTTCACCATTGCCGGACGTGCCGACCGAATCGATCGAAGCGGGCAGGGGGCTTTGCGTATCATCGACTACAAGACGGGCACTCCGCCAACGGAAAGTCAGCAAGCCAAATTCGACAAACAACTGCTGATCGAGGCCGCAATGGCCGAGCAGGGCGGTATCGAAGGATTCGATCCGCTTCCCGTTGCACAGGCGATCTTCATTGGCATGGGCGGCACCTATAAAGAAGTGCCCGCACCGCTGCAGAAAGAGCCGACCGACAAGGTGCTGGCCGAACTGAAAGAGCTCATATCAGCCTATTTAGAGCCTGATCAGGGGTTCTCTTCACGCAGGATGCTGCACAAGGACACAGATATAGGGGACTATGATCACCTCGCCCGGTTCGGCGAGTGGGATCGTTCAGCGGAAACCGAACCGGAGGACCTGACATGACCCCCCGCAATGATGCCACCGAACGGCAGGTTCAGGCCGCGCGCCCGGACGCCTCAACCTGGCTGGCGGCCAATGCGGGCTCGGGCAAGACCCGGGTGCTGACCGACCGGGTGGCGCGGCTGTTGCTGGATGGCGTACAGCCGCAGCATATCCTGTGCCTGACCTATACCAAGGCCGCGGCCAGCGAGATGCAGAACCGGTTGTTCAAACGTCTTGGCAAATGGGCAATGTTGGGCGACGGCGACCTTCAGTCTGAGTTGGTCGAACTTGGCGTACCGGGCGTGATCGATCCCGACCGGTTGGCGCAAGCACGGACCCTGTTTGCCCGCGCTATTGAGACGCCTGGTGGCCTGAAAATCCAAACGATCCACTCCTTCTGTGCTTCGCTGCTGCGACGGTTCCCGCTTGAGGCGGGGGTCAGCCCTCAGTTCTCCGAAATGGAAGACCGGGCTGCGGCGTTGCTGCGCGAAGAGATCATTGAAAGTTTTGCCGACGGCCCTCAGGCCGAATTGATCGAAGACGTTGCCCGCTTTGTCACCGATACCGGTTTTGACAAACTGACTGCCGCTGTTGCGCAGAAACGAAATCAGTTTGAACATGTGCTGCAATGGCCGGACATTCTGCAACGGTTTGATCTGCCCGAAGGTTTTGATGAACAGGTCCTGCTGCGTAACGTGTTTCTGGGCGGTGAGGTCGAACTGATCCAGTCCATTTTGCCCGCGCTTTCGGAAAGCGGAGGGAACAATGCCAAGGCCGCCGACAAGCTTGTCGGTTTTACCGACGCCCGGCTGAGCAAACTGACGATACTTGAAAACGTCCTATTGACGGGTAAGGGCGCGAAAGAGCCCTTTGCCGCAAAACTCAACAGCTTTCCAACCAAGGCGCTGCGTGAAGGGGTGCTGGCAGATCGGATGCCCCAGCTCGAGGCCCTGATGCTGCGGGTCGAAGCCGCGCGGGAACAACGACTGGCGCTGGTTGCGGCCCAGAAAACCCATGTATTACATCGCTTTGCCGCGGCCTTCCTTCCGGAATACGAGCGGTGCAAGCAGGTGAGGGGTTGGCTGGATTTTGATGACCTGATCCTGCGCGCACGTCAGGTGCTGAACGACCCAGCGGTCGCAGAATGGGTGCTGTACCGGCTCGACGGTGGCATCGATCACATTCTGGTGGACGAGGCGCAGGACACCAGCCCGGATCAATGGGACGTGATCGAAAAATTGGCTCAGGAATTTACCAGCGGGGAAGGGGCCCGATCCGGAGTTGAGCGCACGATCTTTGTGGTTGGTGACAAGAAACAGTCGATCTATTCCTTCCAGGGCGCCGACCCGCAAGCCTTTGACCAGATGCAGGCCGAATTTGGGCGGAAACTTCGAGAATCAGGCTCTAAACTGTCGGATTCAACGCTGGAATATTCGTTCCGCTCGTCCAGCGCGATCCTTGGGCTGGTCGATATACTGTTCGAAAACCATGTAGAAGCCGGGTTCCACAAGGATGCCTTACACCGGGCATTCAAGGCCGATCTTCCTGGGCGCGTCGACCTATGGCCGGTGATCGAGAAGGTTGAAGACGAGGATGACAGCGATTGGACCGATCCCGTTGATCGACCCGGCGCACGGCATCACACCGTCATTCTGGCAGAACAGGTTGCCCGGTCGATCAAGGATATGATCAGGGATGGCGCCACCATTCCCGATGATGGCGATGCGTCGGGGGCATTTGTCCGGCGCAAAGTGCAGCCCCGCGACTTTCTGATCCTTGTCCAACGCCGCTCGGACCTGTTTGCCGAGATCATTCGCGCCTGCAAAAGCGAGGGCCTGCCCATCGCGGGGGCGGATCGCCTGAAGGTGGGCGCGGAACTGGCGGTCAAGGATCTGGCTGCTTTGCTGAGCTTTCTGGCCACACCCGAAGACAGCCTATCACTGGCGACAGTCCTGAAATCCCCACTGTTTGGCTGGACGGAACAACAGTTGTTCGATCTGGCTCATCGCAGGGAGGAAACTTATCTATGGGCAGCGTTGCGCAATCGTGCCGAGGAGTTCCCGGTAACGCTTGCGATTCTGAACGACCTACGCGGTCAAACCGACTTTCTGCGTCCTTATGATCTGATCGAACGTATCCTGACGCGCCATGACGGGCGACGCAAACTGCTGGGCCGGCTTGGGGCCGAGGCTGAGGATGGTATCAACGCGTTACTGTCGCAGGCGCTGGCCTATGAACGGACAGATATCCCAAGCCTCACCGGTTTTCTGGTCTGGATGCAAACCGACGATCTGGAGATCAAGCGCCAGATGAGCGGTGTCGGCAATATGATCAGGGTGATGACCGTTCATGGCTCAAAAGGATTGGAATCACCGATCGTAATCCTGCCGGACACTGGTAAACGACAGCCACCACGAGATGCCGAGATCATGATGGCGGGCGATACTCCGTTGTGGAAAGTGCCTTCTGATGCCTCACCTGCATTGATCGCAGCTGCGCGCCAAGAAGCCAGAACGCGCGAGGAGAATGAGCGGCTGAGGCTTCTATATGTGGCTCTAACACGGGCAGAAAAGTGGCTAATAGTGGCGGCCGCCGGGGATGTAGGCAAGGATGGCAACAGTTGGTATCAGATGGTTGAGGCCGCGATGGCGCGGGCAGGGGCTACTCATGTTCCCGGCACCCAGACCCTTCGACTGGCGCATGGAGATTGGGAGGCTTTGCCTGCCGTTGAACAGGGCAGCATCCCGCACAACGAACAGCATTTGCCTGTATTTTTTAACCACCCCGCGCCAAATCTACCCGCGCCAGCCGAAACGCTCAGCCCCTCTGATCTAGGGGGTGCGAAGGCCTTGCCCGGAGATGCGGGGCAGGATGAAGAGGCGGCGAAACGACGCGGATCGCAGCTGCACCTGTTGCTCGAACATCTTCCTGCTGCCGCACAGGATCAATGGCCGCAGCTTTGCGCACGGCTTCTGGCCGATATGCAAGATGTTGAGCGGCAAGATCTGCTGACTGAGGCCACATCGGTGCTGACGGCCGAATATCTGAAACCGGTCTTTGGCTCGGATGCGCTGACCGAGGTTTCGGTCTCTGCCGATCTGAACGGCACACGAATGCATGGGGTCATCGACCGGCTGATTATCACGGATAAAGAGGTGCATGTAATTGATTTCAAATCCAATGCGACTGTTCCGACCGGGCCAGAATCCTGCCCCGAAGGGCTGTTGCGCCAGATGGCGGCCTACGCCCATGCCCTGTCGCAAATCTATCCCAATCACAGTATCCGCACCGCTATCTTGTGGACGCGAACCGCGCACCTGATGTGGTTGCCACACGATATGGTGACGGACGCCCTGACACCGAACCCTATATCTTGACCTTGCCCGGTGCCGCACCTAGGTTCTGAGCCCAAGCATTCCCAGTCAGGAGACAGACATGTCGACCGTAGCCGTTACCGACGACACCTTTGACGCCGAAGTCAAGAATTCCGATATCCCCGTCGTGGTGGATTTCTGGGCCGAGTGGTGCGGCCCCTGTAAGCAGATCGGCCCCGCCCTGGAAGAGCTGGCCAGCGAATATGGTGGCAAGGTGAAGATTGCCAAGGTCGATGTCGACAGCAACCCAAACTCAGCCGCGGCCATGGGCGTGCGCGGCATTCCGGCGCTGTTCATTTTCAAAGACGGTCAGGTGGTTTCGAACCGCGCTGGCGCGGCCCCGAAGGCGGCCCTGCAAAGCTGGATCGACGAGTCGATCTGACCTTCGCTAGTGTGCGAACGAAAAAAAGGCGCCCCGCATTGGGCGCCTTTTTTTATTAAAGCCACTGCGTGACAAGAGTTTAGACTCACTTGATGGTCCACCTCACCGATACTCCCGCGCCGTCTTTGTGGGTAAATGTAACGGTGTCGTCTGCGATTGAAACCACCTGACAGTCGTGGGGCATCACTTCACCGACGATCACGATTCTCCGACAGTAATACCTGTCTTTCCACTCCCACGTGCCGCTGATACTGCCACCTTTCGGGCCTTTGCCCTCAACCGTGCCGTCCTTGTGAATAGTCACCCAGGTTTCGCCCTGAACCAGCTTCTTATCAACGATCAGGTTCATAAATTTCGCTTTGTTTTCTATGACTTCAGCGGATACGCTTGGCGCCAGAAGTCCAAACAACAACAATGATGACATGAGCCGAAAATACGTCATGGAATCAAACCTTTCATAGATCGTGTGCTTAAACAGACAGAATTCTAGTCGATAGCGGCGGTACACACCAAACATTCGGGTTTCGTGGTTTGGCCGGATGCAGTTCACTGTACTGGTTCTTTCAATTCGCAAGAACTCGTGCAGATTGTCGGGTCATCAGGAATAAGGAGGCGACATGCCCAAAACTCGGGTATTGGTGGAATTCGGTATGGGTACGTCGCTTCGGCGCGAAGACTATACCGAAGCAGCGCTGCGCGCGCTCAAGGATGCGCTCTGGCATAACTCGGTCAATATGGCGGAATTGTTCGGATTCCCGAAAGAGGCCATGATCATCGACGCGGAAATCGGTGTACAGCAACCGGACCGGGTGGATTCGCAGGCGTTGAAGGCCATTTTCCCTTACGGCCAGCCCAACATCACGGTCACACATGGTGGCTTGGATATCGACAAACCCCATTCTGAAGGTCGCACGGTGATCGCCAACGCCGCGATCGTTGTCTCATTTGATATGGAGCCCGCCCGATGACGGAAAAACGCATCATTCTGGAGATGGGGACCGGCAACGATCTGTATGGTCAGGACTATACCAAGGCCGCGCGCCACGCTGTTCAGGACGCGCTGCACCACTCGTCCATCACGCTGTTTTCCAAACTGGGCATCAGTCATGAGGAGATGCGCGTTGAGGTCACGATTGGCGTTCAGCAGCCTGAGAAGGTTGATTGTGATCTTGTCGCCTCGGATCTGCCGCGGGGCCGCGCCTCGGTTCGGGCGGTCAAAGGGGGACTGGATGTCGAGGATGCCGAGGCGGGTACCCGGCATGTCGTAGCCACTGCTGCAGTTGAGGCTTATCTGCCTGATCTCGCAGGTAAATTCGTCGAAAACTGAAAAAGAAAAAGCCGCTCAATCGAGCGGCTCATCTTATAAGTGTTCAAATCCTGGATCAGAACTTGGAGATATCAGCGCGGGTCAGCCCGACGTCTTCCAGCTGCTCGTCGCTCAGTTGCGACAGTTCGTTGCGTGTCTGATATGATTTGTACCATTCGACAACGTTTTCGAATGCATGAGAGAATGCGTCCACTGCGTGCAGGATGGTGACTGCTCCGCGCGGCGCATGGGTTTTTGCGATTGCGTTTGCCATGTGCTTGGTCCTTTTAACAGAAACAGCCGACCCGTTGTCGGTTGTAAGCCTCATGTAACTCCGGCGGCTGAGTCTCACAAATGCTGACTCAACAGCCCCGGTTTGCGTTTACTGCATATCTTTTGGGCATTTTTAGAACCGGTTGCGCAGAACCCGTGCCCGGCCCATATATGGCAGCACGGATAACGGAGGCATTCATGGCAGACAGCGATTTTCCCGGATGGCACGGCACCACTATTATTGGCGTCAAGAAGGGCGGGCAGGTTGTCATCGCCGGGGACGGGCAGGTCAGCCTGGGCCAAACCGTGATCAAGGGCACTGCGCGAAAGGTGCGTCGCCTGACACCGGGCGGGTTCGAAGTGGTCGCCGGATTCGCCGGATCTACGGCGGATGCGTTCACGCTGCTGGAACGTCTGGAAGCCAAGCTTGAGGCGACGCCCGGCCAACTGGCGCGTGCTTCAGTCGAGCTGGCCAAGGACTGGCGCACCGACAAGTATCTGCAGAAGCTCGAGGCGATGCTGATTGTGACCGACGGCAAGGATCTGCTCGTGATCACTGGGGCAGGGGACGTGCTTGAGCCGGAACACAACGTCGCTGCAATCGGGTCGGGCGGCAACTTTGCCCTGGCAGCCGCCCGTGCGATGATGGATAGCGGCAAACCGGCCGAGGATGTGGCGCGTGAAGCCATGGCAATTGCTGCGGATATCTGCGTCTATACCAACGGCAATCTGACGGTTGAGACGATCGGGTCATGAGTGCGGTTCTGGCAGCGATATTTGGTGGGCTGATTGGCGGCATTGTTGGGCCGATTGTGCTTGAGGAATATCGAAGCCGGAAGCACGCCAAGACATGGAAAGAGCCTCGCAAGAAGCTGCTTGAGTCCATGTTGAGAGATACCAAATACAAGTTCAAAACTCTGGAACGGCTCAGCAGAACAATTGGCTGTACCGAAGATCAGACACGCTCGCTATTGATCGAGCTGGAAGCCAGAGGCGCTGTTTCAAAGAAGACCAAAAAGGAAATTTGGGCACTGATCGAGCGCGCGCCATTACAGGAAAGCCAGCGCAAACTTGACGAAGAAGAAATTGAGGAAGAGCAGGAGTAGGTGACCCTTTCCGCTCTATCGGCTGCTCTTTACGCCAATAGCGCTTTGATCTCTTTCCCCTTCCACCTCAAATGCATCCCGATCAGGCCCATCAGGGCAGTGACAATGACGATATAATACGGCACGCGGATGTCGATGCTCATCAATCCGCCTCCGATCAGGGACATGATACCGCCTGCTAGGCAGAACACGGCTGTGGTCACGCCCATGACCCAGCCCTGATCCGTTTCGGCAACGCTGGATGAGAACAGGCCTAGCAGCGTCGGGTAAGAAACGCCGAAGAAGAAGTAGAAGAAAAAGACCGGAATATAGCTCAGCACCCCGCTGGGGCTGAATGCGAAGGCAAAGCCACAGATCACCATGGTGACCAATGAGGTGTAGATGATCTGGTGCTTGCTGAACCTCTCTTGCGCTGGTTTCACAAGGAAGGTGCTGGAAAAGGCCAGCGCAACGCCAATGACCACCATCGCCATGCTGCCCCCTATTACGCCATAACCCCACGCGCTGGTCAGGAAGTTGTCGACGAATACATAGAAAGTAACGTTGGCGACCATGAACAGGGCGTAAACTGGCATGATCTTCAGAACCAGCGGGTGCTCGCGCACAGCAATAAGACTGTCGGTGATGTCGCGTGGGCGGAAAACAAAAGGTTCACGCTCGGTTCTGGTATCTTTAAAGAACGCGGTCACAAGAAAGATTGCAATCAGGACCAGTACAAACGCCCCGTAGAAAGGCGTTTTCAATGTCGCCGCGCTGCCCAATAAGGCTGCATCGGACAGAACCGCGCCTATGATCGGTCCTCCGACCAAGCCAAAGCTGACACCGGTCACAATATAACCCATGTTGCGGTCGCGGTCGGCAGCGTCGGTGCTGCCATCGATCATCGCCGCTTGTGCGATGGGCTGATTTCCAGCCGTAAACCCGGTGATCGAACGACCAATGATCAGCAGAAGCAGGCTGTTGAGATAAAGCGCTGCGATGGTCAGGGCGTAGCCGACCAGCGCCCCGGTCAAACAGACCAGAAGAGCATTCTTGCGCCCGATGGAGTCTGAAACTTTCGAGACATAGACCACCCCCAGAAACCAAGACAGGAAGAAGCAGCCGATCACCAGACCATAATAAAAGTGCCTTGTGCCCATGGCCGTGCTTTCCGGCAAGAAGCCGGACTTCGTTTCCATGATCAGGGAGTTGATGATGGGAAACACCAGCCCTTGTCCGATCAGGTCAACAAAGACCACAAACAGCAGGGTGATCTTGGCAATCTTGGTCATGAAAACGCCCCCAGTTCCAATATCTTGGGGCGAGTGTAACAGACAGTTGCCCTGTCACCTAACGGCGTGTCAGAGGCCGGAAAGCCCGACCCCTGAAGGGTGTGATTACTTCAACGAAGCAACGCCCAGCGGGACGCCGACAACCTCGCACCAAATATAAACTTCGTTGTAGCCCGAGACATCCATGGTTGGCGGCACGGCATAGGATTGCTTGCCGGTCAGGTGCAGCAGCGCGCCCAGTTTGCTGTCTGGGGCGTATGTGCCGTCCTTACCAAATGCGACACGCGGGTCGGGGCCGTTGTCCAGCGAAAAGTCGTCGCCCAGTTCAACGATGTAACGCTCGCCATCTTTGACCAGTTTTACCGAACCGGTAGTGACGTGGTTCGAGCGGCCTTCAAATGTGCCTTTCTTTTTTGCGCCACCGGCCAGGGCAGCGGTGGTGCCGACCAGAGACAGGGCCGCGCCGGTAGCTGCAGCTTTCACAAAAAGCGAACGACGAGTCATCATGATGAGGTATCTCCCTAATTTCATACGGACGCAGGGTCCGTCGCGAAAGGTTATGCCGCAGACGCTGTGCATCTGGCGATTCACATCACCACGAAATTCCGTGTGCTGCCCGTGAGTTGCCGTGATCTTCTCGTGATCGGCTTGTGTTTTCGCGCCGTATGATTAGGTTCCGCTGCGAAACATACGGATAGAACGCATATGACCGACCTGACCCCGCGCGAGATTGTCTCGGAACTGGACCGCTTTATTATCGGGCAGAAAGACGCGAAACGCGCCGTCGCCGTGGCGCTACGCAACCGCTGGCGGCGCAAACAGTTGCCAGATGACATCCGCGATGAGGTCTATCCGAAAAACATTCTGATGATCGGACCCACCGGCGTTGGCAAGACCGAGATCAGCCGCCGTCTGGCCAAACTGGCCCGCGCACCCTTCATCAAGGTTGAAGCCACCAAATTCACCGAGGTCGGCTATGTCGGTCGGGACGTTGAACAGATCGTGCGCGATCTGGCTGACGCCGCAATCCTGCAAACCCGCGAGTATATGCGCGAGGATGTCAAAGCCCGCGCCCATCAGGCCGCCGAGGATCGCGTGATCGAGGCGATTGCTGGAACCGACGCCCGCGAAGCGACACGCGAGATGTTCCGTAAGAAGCTGAAAGCGGGTGAGCTGGACGATACCGAAATCGAGTTGGAACTGTCAGATACCACGAACCCGATGCCGATGTTCGATATTCCGGGCCAGCCGGGTGGTCAGATGGGGATGATGAATCTGGGTGATATCTTCGGCAAAGCCTTCGGTGGACGGACCGTCAAGAAACGCATGACTGTGGCTGAAAGCTATGAGGCGTTAATTGGGGAAGAGGCCGACAAGTTGCTGGATGATGAAACCGTCAACCGGGTGGCTTTGGAAGCGGTCGAACAGAACGGCATCGTGTTTCTGGATGAGATCGACAAAGTCTGCGCCCGATCCGATGCGCGCGGAGGCGATGTCAGCCGGGAAGGGGTTCAGCGCGACTTGCTGCCTCTGATCGAGGGCACCACTGTCAGCACCAAACATGGCCCTGTGAAAACCGACCATATCCTTTTCATCGCATCCGGTGCGTTTCACATCGCCAAGCCCTCGGACCTGCTGCCAGAACTTCAGGGCCGTTTGCCGATACGCGTGGAGCTGCGCGCCCTGACAGAAGAGGATTTCGTACGTATCCTGACCGAGACCGACAACGCTCTGACCCTGCAGTATACTGCCCTGATGGGCACTGAAGAGGTCACGGTCAGTTTCACCGAAGACGGGATCGCAGCCTTGGCCCGGATTGCGGCGGATGTGAACCAAAGCATCGAGAATATCGGTGCGCGGCGGCTTTACACGGTGATGGAGCGCGTGTTCGAAGAGCTTTCGTTCACCGCACCGGATCAGGCGGGGGCTGAGATCACCGTCGATGCAGGTTTCGTGAATGACAATCTTGGCGAGCTGACAAAATCCACAGACCTCAGCCGTTACGTTTTGTAACAGGTGCCAGCCGGATTTTGCCAATGAGTCGTGCCCTCAGGCTGGACGCGGGGCGGGAATACGGTAGCGTAGCCCAGTAACTTCACAGGGGCAGAGCGTGCTGCGCTATTTCATCATCATTGTGACGCTGTCTGTGCTGACCGCCTGTGCGGATCGGTCTATCACAGAGATCACACCCGAAGCCCTTAGGGTCGGCACCCCCGCCACGGTCTTTGCCGCCACTACCCGGGCGCGCGAGCCGGATGGCAGCTACGGAGCTAACCGTACCGAGGCACTGCGTTACCTTGAGATGACCGTCTCGATTCCGCCGTCGCACACGCCGGGTGAACTCGAGTTCTCATACGCGAACCCGAATCCGAACAAACAGTTTGTCGTGGCCGATGTTACCGAGTTCTCGGGTCCGCAGGATCTGAAGTCCCGTCTGCGTGGCGTGGATGACGTGGTCATCTTTGTTCACGGGTATAACGCCACGCAGACCGAGACCGCATTTCGGGCCGCTCAGCTGAGCCATGATATCGGTATCCCCGGAACCATTCTGATTTATTCCTGGCCCAGTAAGGCGCGCGGCACCGGTTACGCCTATGATCTGGACAGTATGCTGTTTGCCCGAGACGGGCTGGAACAGACCATTAGATTGCTCAAATCAATGGGCGTAAAGCGGGTCGTCCTGATAGCGCATTCGATGGGCAGCGCCCTATCGATGGAGATGATGCGGCAAGCCGAACTGCGCGAGCCGGGATGGGCAAGCCGCAATCTTGAGGGGGTCATCCTGATCTCACCTGATCTGGATGTGGATCTGTTCCGATCCCAGATGAACAGCATCAAGAGCCCGCCCGACCCGTTTGTGGTGATGGTGTCCCAGAAGGACAAGATTCTGAACCTGTCGGCTCGGCTGCGCGGCACCGCGGACAGTCAGAGGTTGGGTAATATTAGTTCGGTCGACGCGTTGGCCGAATATCCGATCAGCGTGATCGACACGACTGCATTCAACAGCGATGCGGGATCATCTCATTTCGTGGCGGCGACGTCTCCGGCGCTGCTGGCCATTCTCAGTTCAGTCCGCCGAGTCAGCAACACCTTTGGCCCCGACCGGCCTGGCATCGATGTCCTTGTCCCACCCAGCGAGCGCAGCGCAGATGGCGCGACCGAGATTGTGCTGACCGAGACCGGACAGGCGCAGGTTAGCGCGCCCTGATCAGGCACGCATTCGATGATCGGGGTCCAGCGATGGGATCGCATCCAGCAACCGCTTGGTATAGTCTTGCTTGGGTGCGGCAAACAGTTCGCGCGTCGGGGCGCTTTCGACGATCTTGCCGTGATACATCACAACCACAAAATCGCAGGTATGGGCCACAACCGACAGATCGTGGCTGATGAACATGAAGGTCAGGCCCATATCTCGCTGAAGGGATTTCAGCAGGTTCAGGATATCCGCCTGAATCGACACGTCCAGCGCCGCCACGCATTCATCGGCAACTACAAAACGCGGGTTGCAGGCCAGAGCCCGCGCGATAGAAATCCGCTGACGCTGACCGCCCGAAAACGCGTGCGGATAGCGTCGCAGATGTTCAAGGTTCAACCGGCATTTGCCCGCAATCTCGCGAACCCGCGCATCGGTTTCCTCACGCGATGCGGTCAGGCCCATCACATCCAGCGGTTCGGCTATGATATCACGCACGGTCATCCGAGGACTAAGCGCCGCGTAAGGGTCCTGAAAAATCAACTGAGCCCGACGGCGATAGGACTTGAGATCGGTTGCCGACATTTTGGTCAGATCGAACTGCTCTTCACCATCATCATAGCTTGCGCCACCGCTGGTGATTGGGACCGCATTCAGCAATGCGCGGCCAAGTGTTGTCTTACCCGAGCCGGACTCGCCGACCACTCCAACAAATGCCCCTTGCGGGATTTCGATCGAGACATTGTCGACCGCCTTCAGCGTGCGCTTATTAAACAACCCGCCACCAAGGGGAAATTCGACCGACAGGTTTTCGGTTTTGATCAGTGCATTTGTCATGGCTGACCTGGCACGTCTTCGGGGAAAATGGCTGCGAAATGGCCGGGGCTGACCTCGGTCAAGGGTGGGCGTTCCGTTTCATATCGCGATCCGGGTTTGAGTTCCGGGTTGCGTGGATGGAACACGCAGCCTGATGGCCGCTCCAGAGGTGAGGGGATATCGCCGGGGATCGGGGTTAGCGGTGCGTCCAGATCATCGAGTTTGGGTAACGCGTTCAGCAGGCCACGCGTATAGGCATGTGCCGGATGGCGGATCACCTCACGCACAGGTCCGCTTTCCATGATCCGACCCAGATACATCACCGCAACCCGGTCGGCGGTTTGGGCGACGACGCTTAGGTCATGGGTGATGAAGACGATGCCCATGCCGAACTCGGCCACCAGATCCTTCATCAGATCCAAAACCTGAGCCTGAATGGTCACGTCCAGCGCCGTTGTCGGCTCATCCGCGATCAGCAGTTTGGGCTTGGTCGAAAGCGCCATGGCGATCATCGCCCGCTGACGCATCCCGCCCGACAATTCGAAAGCGTATTGGTTGAACCGGGCCGCTGGTTCAAGGATACCCACCCGGTCCAGCATTTCGATCGATAGTTCTTTGGCCTGCTTTTTGCTGAGATCCGTGTGGATCAGCAACTGTTCAACCATCTGCTTGCCGATGGTGATCGCGGGGGCAAAGCTGGCCATCGGCTCTTGAAAGATCATACTGATCGCCCCGCCGCGCACAATCTCCATGTCCTTGGGCCGCTTCAGCGCCATGATATCAACCGGGCCGCTGTCGAGATGCAGATCGATCCGGCTTTCCGGCGCATAGATCGCGTTGGGTGGATTTAGTTTCATCAGTGACTTTGCCGTCACTGATTTTCCCGATCCACTTTCGCCGACCAGCCCGAGCACCTCGCCTGGGACGAGTGAAAACGAAACATCCTCAACCGCCGTGATCAACCCTTCATCGGTTTTGAACTGAACGGACAGGTTTTCGACATCGATCAGGCTCATTTGCGGGTCTCCGAATAAGGATCAGCCGCATCGCGCAGGCCATCGCCGACGAACACGAAAGACATCACGAGAACGACAAAGAAGATGACCGGGATGAAATACCATTGGTAATTCAGCAGAACATCCGCCTTGGTGACATTCTGCAACATCACGCCAAGTGAGTTGACCGGATCTTTCAGCCCCAGCCCGATAAAGCTGAGCGCGGTTTCGCTGAGGACCATATAGGGGAACGAGATCACCAGATCGACGATGATGTAACTGGTGAAGCTGGGCAGCAGATGACGCCGGATGATGTGGCCCGGCGATGCACCGCAAAGCTTTGCCGCAAGCACATATTCCTGATTGCGTTCGGTCAACAGATGGGTGCGAACTCGCCGTGCTAAAGTAGGCCAGCCGACCAATCCCAATATGGCTGTGATGACAAAGAATCTTGTTTCGGCCGACCATTCCGGCGGGATAAAGGCCGCAATCGCCATGAACAGAGGTATGGCCGGAACCGTACGGATCGCATCGGTGATCATTTGGATCACACTGTCGACCATTCCACCGTAATATCCAGCCACCCCTCCGATCGCGAGCGCCAGCACGAACGAAATCATCACCCCAAGCGTTCCGACCTGTAGCGACGTCCAAACCGCATGCAGTGTACGGCTGAAGATATCCTTGCCGGCACTGTCGGTTCCGAACAGGTGAACATAGCCCTGATCGACACCAAACAGGTGGATGTTACCGGGAATGACTCCAAACAGCTTATATTTGTCGCCCCGAACGAAGAACTGGATATATCGGCGTTCATCCTCGTTCACTTTCTCGACCCAGCGGAAATTGGTCGCCAACGAGCGTTCGCGGGTTACCCCGTGCAGGAACGGGCGGATCGAGCAGCCATTCTTGTCGCAGAATTTTGGAATCTGCGGGGCTCCGTTCAGATAGTCTTTGTCACGCCCTGCGGCGGTCGGATCGTAAGGCGAGAGGAACGGAGCAAAGATGCCCGACAGGATCAGGACGACCAGAACTGTGGCCGCAATCATCGCCGCGCGCTGTTTCTTGAATCGGGCCCAGATCAACTGACGCTGCGAGGCGGTGAAATAGGCTTCTTTTGCCTTTTGGTTGTCGATTGTCGCAGTCATCTGGTCACCTGAGGATACTTTTGCGCACGCGCGGATCGATCACCGCAAGCAGAATGTCGGTGAAGAAATTCAACGTTACGATTGATGCCGTCAGCAGAAAGATGATGGCCCCCGCAAGTTGCTGATCATTGGACCGCGCCAACGCTTCAAGCAAAAGCGCCCCGGCTTCGGTCAATGTCAGGATCAGCGCCACAATGGGCAGTTCGTTGAAGATCCGGTTCAGGTCAAAGCCAAGGCTGTTGACGATCGGCCCCAGCGCATGACGGGCCGGATAGCGCCATAACAGGCGGCGGCCATAAATGCCCCGCGCGGCAGCAGCGGTGACATACAGCTTCCCGATCTCATCCGACATCAACGCGCGCACGGTCTGCAGCGCAAAGGCTGTGGCCGACCAGCCCAGAATGAAGATCGGCAGCCAGGCGTGTTTCAGCAAATCGAGGAACTTGCCCCAAGACCAAGGCGCTTCTTTGTACTCAGGCGAGAACAGCCCGGTCAGTGTCTCGCCGAAATAAACGGTTGAAACCAGCATCACCATCAGGGCCAGCAGGAAGTTCGGCATCGCCAGACCCAGATAGCTGACGATCCGCAGCGAGTTGTTCAGTACCGCACTGCGCGAGGCGGCAGAAATAATGCCCACAGGGATTGCGATGGCATAAGCCAGCGTCAAAGCGCCAAGGCAGATCCACAGCGACAGCCAGAACTTGTCGCCCAGCAGCTGTGCAATATTCACCCGCAGGATGCAGCTTTCGCCGAAATCGCCACGAAATGCCCCTGACAACCAAGTGGCCCATCGGGTTAGGAACGGTTGATCCAACCCCAGTCGGGCGCGTTCTGCAGCAACGTCAGCAACGGTGATCGCGGACCCTTGGGTGTTTTTATACGCCAAATAGCGCTCGGCACAGTCACCGGGCACCAGTTCCATCAGTGAAAAAACAATCAGCGATACGATGACCAAAGTGACCAACGCCATAACCGCCCGGGTGGCGGCAAATCTGCAGAATTGCAACATATCTGTCCCCGCGGGATGCGTGAAGGCGGGCGCGGGCGCCCACCTTCTTATCTTCTCAACCTTATTCGCTCAGCCACCACTGTGCGGGGCGGTAAGGATAGGTCCGATAGAACTCGTAAGACTGCGTTTTGAACTCGGTAAAGTTCTGCAGGTTGTTCGAGTGATAGATCGGGGCAGGAGCATTCACGGTACCCAGGAACAGCAGCTCGCCGGTCATGATCTCGACCATCTTCTGCGCGGCGGATACTGACGCATCAGAGCCGGGTGCACTGGACTGATAGGTGTCCAATGCAGCCTTCAGATCCGCGACCCAAGCCGGCGGTTCAACACCGTTTTCACCGTTTGAGCTGATGTATTCAGCCCAGAGCATACCTGTACGTACGTCGAAATAGCCATCAAACGGAGGCACCCAGATCTCGCTGTCCCCGAGGATCGACCCGGCTGGCTGGCTCTTCAGCCATAGGCCCATATCCAGCGAGTTGGCCGTTTGTGCGGCGCGGAATTCGTCGGATGTCACCTCTTTGATCGCGGTGTTGACGCCAACGTCTTTCCAGTTCTGAGCAATCAGTTCCACCAATTGCGCCGAAGCTGGCTGGGTCGAGAACTGCCAATCCAGAACAAACGGATCACCATTCGGCAAGTCGCGGAAGCCATCACCGTCCTTGTCGACAAGACCTACTTCGTCCAGCAGCGCATTGGCGCGCTCTGCGTCGAATTCGATCTCATGGTTCGACCATTTTTCGTCGATGAAATCGGGACGTGGCGAGAAGCCGATGTACTGTGTCGGTGTTCCCAGACCAAAAGCCACAACCTCGTTCAGCTGGTTGCGATCCATAGCAACAGACATCGCAGTTCTGAACCGGATATCGTTAAAGATCGCGCGCTTGGCCTCGTCTTCTGCGGTCACGTTGAAGGTCAGAACCGGATAGCCGATCGAAGGCTTCACCTCGACCGTGTAGTTACCGTTCTCCTGACCTTCGAGCAGCACCGGAGCAGATGTCAGGTTAACACCTTGCGATTTGTAATCGACCTCGCCATTCAGCAACTTAAGGGTGCGAACTTCTTCGTCCGGAACGTAAGTTTCATCCATTTCCGAAATGTAGGGAAGCTGGTTACCCTGCGTATCGACCTGGAAGAAATAGGGGTTGGCCACGTAGTGACGACCCTCGGTGCTCTCCTTCACAAGGATATGGCTCTCCAGCGTCGGCATGGTGTCGGTGGGAAGACCCGCCAGTTTGTCACCGGCTGTCAGCATCGGAGAGGGCGTATCCATCCAGTCCGAGTTGCCATAATAGGCCTTGATCAGCTCGTACCCGTTTTCATATCCAAGCGCCTGCGCGTTGGCGTCGGCTTTGTCATCCAGCGCCGGGTGGAACTTTTCAAAGAAATGCTTGGGCTGGTAGGGCTGCACATAGGTGAACGAGAATGTCTCGGTCAGGCCAGGCTTGGGCGCGGCAAGGGTAAAGCGGACGGTGGTGTCGTCCAACGCTTCGACCTTCATCGGCTCACCACCCGCCAGCGCATAATCCTTCGCTTCGGCGATGACATTGGTGTCCATCATCAGGTTATCGTACCAGAAGACGATATCCGCCGCCGTAAATGGCGCGCCATCCGACCACTTGTGGCCTTCACGCAGATTCACGGTCAGCACGGTGAAGTCATCGTTCCATTCCCAGGATTTCGCCACGTTGGGCACCAGGGTCTGCAGGTCGTCGGAATAGCGGAACAGGTTGACGTGACGCACCGAAAGGAAGTCCGAGGTGCCGCTTTCTGTGGCGTTGGAGAGCGCGTCCAGAACACCGCCATACTGACCTATCGAGTCATAGGGTACGATGACCAACGGGTCAGCCGGCAGACGATCTGCCACGGCCGCAAGATCGCCATTGCCACGGATCATGCCGTTCAGATCCCCAATAGCCGGGTTTTCTGCAAAGCTGAGCGTACAGTTTGCAGCTGATTGAAACTCGGACAGATCAAACTGCTGAGGATAAGCACCGGCTGCGACGCCCTGCATATCCGCGACGGTTGCAGCAGGACAATTGGCCCAGGCCGCGCCCCCGATTGTGGCAAAGGCCACACCAGACATAAGAAGCTTTTTCATGTTTTCTCCCTAGGTTTTGTTTATTTCGTTTTGCGTTTCCGAGAGCCCGACTTGCCCGCTTTGCTTTCGGAGGTTTCTTTGTTCTTTTTTTGCTTCCGGGGCTCTGTTTCTTCCGGCCCGGATTTGACATCGTTTTGCGATGCAATGTGCACTTGGACCCCAGCTTGCTTGAGAACGGGTGCAAACGCATCGGGTGGGGCGATATCGGTCACCAGATCCGTCACCTTGTCGAACGGGCAAGACACGTTGGCTGCCTTTGCACCGAATTTGGTGTGGTCCGCTGCAACGATCATGCGATGCGTGTTCCCTTGCAGCGCACGGGTCAGATCCGCCTCCAGCGGGTTCGAGGCCAATACACCTCCAACCAGCGACAGTGCATCCGCGCCGCAGATCACCGCGTCATAGCTGTACTGACACGCCAGTTCTTCAGCCGCACGGCCAAAACTGCCTCGTTCGGAGCGGATTACTTCGCCCCCTGCCAGAACGGCGCGCGTGCCATTGTGATCGGCCAGGGATGCGACAACTGACAAAGAGTTGCTAACGACGGTCAAACCCCGCAGCTCACGTAGTTGCTCGGCCACATGAGTCATGGTCGAGCCAACGGTGATGAACAACACCATCTCGTCCTCAAGCAACCCGCAGACCCGCTTGGCGATGTTGGTTTTCTCGTCGGCATTATACTCCAACGCGCCCGAAAACATCGGTGTATCCTGCGCCCGAGACAGAAATGTGCCGCCATGCACACGCTCAACCTTGTTCGCGCGCGCCAGTGCCTTGACCAAACGACGCACAGTTTCCTCAGAGACGTCCATGATCTGGGCGATCTGAGTGTTGCGCGCTGACCCCCCCAGCCGCGCAAGGACATCCAGCAGCTCTCGGCCACGATGTGGGATGGTTACGCTATCATCATCCATTTTCAGACTCGGTCACATTTTCGCGCAAAAATCCACAATAAATGTAAATCTTTTGCGACAATTTTGGTTTTTTTGCCTTTTCCGGTCAACATGGCATAGCAAACCTGCAGTTTCATGCGGCGTGACAGGTGGATTTCAGATCTCTCGCAAGAATCATTCAACTCATCCCAGCATGTGTTCATGACGACAATGCGATCAGCGTCACGCCAGCGGCCATCATCACGGCCGCCAGAAGGCGTCGCATGGGATTGCCTTCACCCAGGAACAGAAATCCGATTAGGGCCGCGAAGATCACTGAGGTTTCGCGTAAGGCTGACACGACGCCAAGCGGAGCGAAATTCTTGGCATAAAGCACTAGGCCGTAAGCGGTCATCGACACCATTCCGCCTGCAATCCCGATCACCCAGATGCGCAGAGGCAAATCAAGCACACGCGCGCCTCGCCGTAGCGCGACAAAGCCTACAACAAAGATATGCAGAACCGAATGCCAGGCCCAATAACTCAGGATGTTGCCTGACACCCGCACGCCCAGGCCATCCACAAGCGAGTAGATGGAAATAAAGCAGCCCGTTCCCAATGCGAAAACAAGCGATGCCCTACCGACCCCTTGCCTCAAAACCGACCAGCTGGACAGTTGAATGCCTGTGGCAATCACCGCGATCCCAATCCAGGCCTGCGTCGGCAGATGTTCGCCCGCGAATATCACGGCCCAAAGAGCGACCAGCGCAGGAACCACACCGCGCGCGATCGGGTACACCACACTGAGATCACCATGCCGGTAGGCCTGATTCAGCATGTAGAAATATCCGAAATGAACAACGGTCGAACCTGCCAGATATGGCAGGCTCTCGATATTCGGCAGCGGCAGAACCGCCACCATCAGCGCCCCCGGGATAACGTGTCCCAGCGCAACCAGACCCAGCGTGACTGTTCGGTCAGCGGCCGTTTTTACAACCGTGTTCCAGATCGCATGCAGCAACGCGGCCGCAAGGATTATGAGAACGATTTCAGCGCTCACTGTCAGATCGCCGTATTAAACAGCTCAGTGATGTTTTGTTGGTTGAGTTGGATTGGGTTACCTCCGCATGAGGGGTCGATGATTGCGCCTTGGACCAGTTCGGGGATGGCGGCTTTGGTGACGCCCAGGTCAGAGAGTTTGCGGGGGATGG
>NZ_JBQFPA010000007.1:0-145656 GCF_056534105.1 Ruegeria sp. E5
CCCAATCAAAAACCTCAGATGCCCCCAGTCTCTCCCGAGCGTCTCCGCAGCTTCCACCGCGTCCCAGCACCTCAGCAGCGCCGGTGAAGGGGTATTTACGGATTAGGTCTGGGACCTGCAACCCCCAATTTGAAAAAACTTCACATTTCCGACCACCTTCTTCTTCACCTTAATAAAAACAACAGGTTAGCTTAACAAATCCTCCCGAGAACTCACAAAAAGGAGGTTTATAGAAAGAGAAAGAACAGTCTCTCGGCGGAATCGTACCCAATGCTTGGTACGCGCCCTGAGTCAGGCGCATGAAAACGCCGCCCGACTCTCCTCGGGCGGCGCAATTTACTGCGATGGTTATAGGGTTACTTCAGATCAAAACGATCCGCGTTCATCACCTTGTTCCAGGCCGAGATGAAATCGCAGACAAATTTGCCACCTGCGTCGTCCTGACCATAGACCTCAGCCAGTGCCCGCAGCTGCGAGTTCGACCCAAAGACCAAATCCACGCGGGTACCTGTCCACTTCACGTCACCACTTGCGCGGTCGCGGCCTTCATAGACGCCGTCACCGGATGGTTTCCATTCGGTGCCCATATCCAGCAGGTTCACGAAGAAATCGGTGCTGAGCGTGCCGACCCGTTCGGTCAGCACACCATGAGAAGTTCCGTCAAAGTTTGTGCCCAGCACACGCATCCCACCTACAAGCGCAGTCATCTCCGGTGCCGACAGCGTCAACAGTTGCGCTTTGTCCACTAGCAGGGCCTCGGCCGGAACCGAGTATTCCTTGTGCAGGTAGTTGCGGAAACCGTCCGCTATCGGTTCCATCACCGCGAAAGACTCGACATCCGTCTGCTCTTGCGAAGCATCGGTGCGGCCGGGGCTAAAGGGAACATCAACGTCATGACCTGCGGCCTTGGCTGCCTTTTCGATGGCAGCACCACCACCCAAGACAATGAGATCGGCCAATGAGACCTTCTTGCCACCAGACTGTGCGTCATTGAACGCTTTCTGAACGCCTTCCAGCGCATCCAGCGACTTGGACAGTTTCAGCGGTTCGTTGACCTCCCAATCCTTCTGCGGGGCCAGACGAACGCGCGCACCGTTGGCACCGCCACGCATATCCGATCCCCGGAAGGTCGAGGCCGAAGCCCATGCGGTCGACACCAGATCTGAGATAGACAATCCCGTCGCGAGTATCTTGGCTTTCAGATCGGCTACATCAGCGTCGTCAATAAGCGCGTGATCGACGGCCGGGACGTTGTCTTGCCAAATAAGCTCTTCGCTGGGAGCCTCGGCTCCAAGATAACGCGCACGCGGACCCATGTCGCGGTGGGTTAGTTTGAACCACGCGCGAGCAAAGGCATCGGCAAATTCGTCCGGGTTTTCGTGGAAGCGCTTCGAGATCGGGCCATAGATCGGGTCCATGCGCATCGCCATGTCGGCGGTGGTCATCATAGTCTTGACCTTTTTCGATGGATCACCCGCTGCCGGGGCCATGTCCTCTTCCTTGACCCCAACAGGTTCCCAGATCCACGCGCCCGCTGGGCTCTTGGTCAGGTTCCAGTCGTAGCCAAACAGCAGGTCGAAGTAGCCGTTGTCCCACTTGGTCGGGTTTGCGGTCCAGGCACCCTCGATGCCGCTGGTGGTGGTATCATCACCCTTGCCGCTGCCAAAGTCGTTGATCCAGCCAAAGCCCATCGCCTCCATCGGGGCGGCCTCGGGTTCGGGACCGACAAGACTGGGATCACCGGCGCCGTGGGCCTTACCAAAGGTGTGACCACCCGCAACCAAAGCAACGGTTTCTTCGTCATTCATCGCCATTCGGCCAAAGGTGTCGCGAATATCGCGACCTGAAGCCAAGGCATCTGGCTGACCATCTGGACCTTCGGGATTCACATAGATCAGACCCATTTGCACAGCGGCCAACGGGTTTTCCAGATCACGTTCGCCCGAATAGCGGCTGTGCGGGTTCTCAGTTGGGGCCAGCCATTCGGTCTCGGCACCCCAATAAATGTCTTCCTCAGGTGCCCAGATGTCTTCGCGACCACCGGAGAATCCAAAGGTCGTACCGCCCATGGATTCGATCGCGCAGTTGCCCGCCAATATGTAAAGGTCAGCCCACGAGATCTGGTTGCCGTACTTCTGCTTGATCGGCCAAAGCAGACGGCGCGCCTTGTCCAGGTTGCCATTGTCCGGCCAGCTGTTCAGAGGCGCGAACCGCTGATTGCCGGTCGATGCGCCACCGCGGCCATCTGCCGTGCGGTAGGTGCCCGCTGCGTGCCAGGCCATACGAATGAACAAACCGCCATAGTGACCATAATCTGCGGGCCACCAATCTTGCGAATCTGTCATCAGCGCATACAGGTCTTCCTTCAGTGCCTTCAGGTCGAGCTTCTTGAACTCTTCGGCATAGTCGAATGTCTCGCCCATCGGGTTCGATGCAGGGCTATGCTGATGCAGAATCGACAGGTTCAGTTGGTTCGGCCACCAATCCCGGTTGGACCGGGCCTCGGCGCCATGCATTACCGGGCATTTGCCCATGTTGGGGGTATCACTTCCGTCCATATCGATCTCCAGTCCTGGCTAGATGTGTGCGTCGCGCGGTTAACTTTGAAACGAGAAACAGGGGTCTTGAGTGTTTTTGCGCTCGTCCTTGGAATGGGCATTACGCGGGATCGCGCAGATCGGCCCAGCCTTCATTGTAGGAAATAGCATTAACGACTCGTTCTTTCTGTTTGGATGTAGATTTAGCAAATCCAAGCCATTCATATAAGTTTTGTTTTTTGATGATATTGATAATCCAGAGCTATCACTTTAACATCTACGCGCAGCCTGACCCTGAAGCGCATGATTACGATTGCACCACCAAGCTTCACCGTGCCTCGCAAGTCGGGCACGAGAGAGAGTGGACGCAAATAAGCTTACGATGATGGCCGCGCATGAAACGACTGAACTGAGTTAGCGCAAAACGGATTGACCGGCCCAGATTCAGTGGCCACTGACCTTCTTATAAAGGGCCGATTTATAGCCGAAGGGAATTCCCAATACCCCGACAAGCCACCCAACCGTTCGGGCGATCTGGATCAATCGCCGATCTGGTTGGAACGGAAACAGAAGGATTGCCCCTAACAGCGCCAACAAGCGAAAGGGGGTGCTCAAAAACCCCAAGATCGCCTTTGTTGGCTTCTGATCAAGCTTACGGCGCATATGGGTGTTGGACTGGTCCCTTCCCCGGGCGGTCTGATACCAGAATGACAACCTTTCGGGAGGAATGGTCTCGTACACAAAAGCGTCGGGCACCCAGCCGACCGGTAAGCCTGCAGCAACGGTCTCGGCATAAAACTTTGCATCCGTCCCGCCGGTCATCCGCATGGTTTCATCGAACCAAAGGCCGGTTTCGCTGAACAGACGTGTCTCGCCCAGCCAGTTATTTGTCACGATGGTCACGCCACCGGTACCGTTCAACGTGGCTTTCTTTGCAGCCGCGTTTTCCTTGTCGAGGTAACGATTGCTGATATTGCGCAACATCAGCCGCTGAATCGCGGTCTCCTGCCCCGATGGCCCCGCCGCACGAAGCGGAGCGCCCATTAGCACGGCAGAGCTGTTGCGATACCCGGCGACCAACCGTTCAAGCCAATCGACCGCCACCACTTCGTCATCATCGACAAAACAGAGCAGATCCGAGCCATTCTCCAACGCTTCGCGTGCGGCTCGGTTGCGTCCGAACGGGATGCCGAGTTCGGTCTCAAGGACATAGTTCAGACTTGCTCCATTAGGCAGCTTCTCCCCTACTGCCTGCACGGTACCTTCGCTGAGCGCTGCGCTGTCGTTTTCCACCACCAAACATCGCACCGAGCAGTCGGGCGGCAGCTTCATCTCTCCCCAGCTTCGAATCAAAGCGGCCAGCATCTCGGGCCGCTGCCGGGTCAGGGTCGAAACGGTAATGTTCAGCGGGACAGAGCGGTCTTTCATCGAAATCCCATACAATCCGTGCCGGTTTCTTGGCAAGGCGCGGTGATCAAGTGGCATCCTTCTGATGCTGCATCAGTGCTTCCAACCCTACACGGTAGTTCGGATAGAGCAATGAGACGCCCAGTTCATCCTTGATCCGATCATTCCGAACGCGCTTGTTCTCATTATAGAAACTGCGCGCCATCGGAGTCAGATCAGCCTCATCAAACGGAACAGCAGGTGGCATCGGCAGACCTTGCAACTCGGCGGCATAGCCGATCACATCCTGCGGTGGCACCGGTTCATCATCACAGACATTGTAGATCGCACCCGGATTGGGTTTGGCCATCGACGCGATCAAAACCTGTGCGATGTCGTCAACATGAATGCGCGAAAACACCTGGCCCGGCTTGATGATCCGCCGCAAACCTCCGCGTTTCAGCTTTGAAAACGGCCCGCGACCCGGCCCGTAAATCCCTGCCAGTCGGAAGATATGCAAGGGCAGGCCCGGAATGCCGCCCCATTGCTCCTCGGCACGCACGCGCCAACGGCCACGTTCAGCCGTCGGTGTGGCGGGCGTCGTCTCATCCACCCAGCCTCCCTGGTGATCCCCGTAAACGGCTGTGGTCGACAGGTAGCCGACCCATTTGAACTGTCCGATCCGCGCGGCGATCTCATCCTTCAATTCCGCCAGCACCGGATCACCTTCGGCTGTGGGTGCTGTAGAGACAAGCAGATGCGTCACCCCGTCCAGATCAGGCCGATCCCCTGGCCAGACACGAGGCTCGGCACCCGAATCGCGAATTGTCTCAAGTTGTTGGGAATCACGCGTGGTTCCGATGACCCGCCATGCGGTTGGATCCAGTTGCCTCGATATCGCTCGGGCAGAATAGCCGTGGCCGAAGGAGAATAGTGTCTGTGTCATGGTCCCTTTGATGATCTGCCCGGCACGTGGATGCAAGCGCCGGATGGACGCACTTGATTCGAATCCTCTGATGCGCATTCATTGAGAAATGACCAAAAAGACACCTGACTTGCACGCAGCCTACTCCCTGAAATCGCCCGAGGAGAACAAGCGCCTTTATGCGGAATGGGCAGGGGAATATGACGACAGTTTCGCAGCGCTTGAGGATTATCAACTCCACAACCACACGGCGCGCGCTTTTGTGGGTGCAGGCGGACAAGGCCCGGTATTGGATGTAGGCGCGGGCACGGGGTTATGCGGAGCGATTCTGGCCGGGTTGGGCGTGGGTCCGATCGACGCAACCGATATCAGCGCCGAGATGCTGGACGAGGCGATGCGCAAGGATATCTATCGCGACGCGATCGAAGCCGATCTCAATCAGGGCCTGCCAGTTCCACGCGGCAGCTATGCCGGTGTCGTCTCGTCCGGAACGTTCACCCATGGCCATCTTGGGCCAGAAGTTTTGCCAGCGCTCTTGCGTGTCGCACGCCACGGTGCGCAGTTCGCCCTGTCGATCAACGTAAAACACTTTGAGGCGCTCGGGTTCGCCGATACCTTCCGCCGCCTCGAGGCGGATCAGATCAGAGACTTATCTTTAACGCAGGTCCGGATTTACGGCGATCTTGCTGCTGGCCCCAACAAAGATGACATCGCTTTGATCGCGTTGTTTGAGAAAACCTGACCAAAGCTCTGCGTAGGTCATATACGGACCTATGCAAAACTCGGCGGGGCAGAACGCCCTCGTGATCTAAGTATACATCTGCTTCTTGAAAGCCCGTGTCCGTGTTGTCGCCTCGGCTGAACCATCGTGATAAGTGCCGAACCACTTGTCGAACGGAATCTCGGATGTGCCGTAGTTACACTCGAAATACCGGTGATGAAGCTGGTGGAAGAAATCCCCGGCCCGCGCGGCATCCGTTTCACCAGCCTTCAGCTTTTCGAAACCCGAGTGAGACAGTACAGGGCTGATCTGCTGGAAGTAGGCGTGAAACAGCAGATGCAGCGGATGCGAGGGTACAATCAGATGGATGAAGTAGGTGGTGAAATAGAGAAGGTTTTCATACCAGTGGTTCGATATTCCTGACCATGGTCCGATATTGACGTTGCGATGGTGCACAGCATGAACGTGCTTGTAGAGTTTCGGGTGATGTTCCAATCGGTGCACCCAGTAGAAATGAAGCCCTGACCACATCGGGATGAAAAGCATCCAGATCACGAACCAAACGGGGGCGGTGGCCCAGGTTATCACTGGCGCATAGCCATTCGCCATCGCCCAGTAGATCAGCCACTGATAGACCGTCGCCACAGTCATCGCACTTCCCAGCGTCCACCAGATGTTATCCAAAACCTGATTTCGAAAGGTAAACGACCCATTGTCACGTGTCAGATCACGCCGGTCGAATTTCTTGTACATGCCCTGCCCTTTGCGCATGTAAAGCCACCAATGCAAACCTCCTGCTATCATGATCTGAGGCACCATGTTCAGCAGCCAGATACGGAACATCCAGCCGGGCGCGAAACTCTGCATGGTCTCTAATGGAGGTAAAAACACGAAATAGGCGGCAAAAGCCATCACCATGCAAAGCGTCAGCGACGTAAGGGGAAGCCAAGCCCCGTTGTACCAGTTCAGGATAGCCGCAGGACGCGGCGGCCAGTTGAACAAAGGGTTCAATCCGACGGGCCCTTCGGGGCGGTAATTCCATCGGGCGGCTTCTGCATCATGCATATCGGTCATGGCTGAAACTCCTAACAGTGCGCTTCAGGTTGCGTAATCCGAGCCTTCGGCATCCAGGACAGATTTGATTTCGCGCAGATGTGCTTCGGCCTGACCGGGATATTCATCAAGCTCTTGCGCGGTTTTCTCAGCAATCTCATTGGACAGAACGCGCAAAGGTTGCCCAGTTTGAAGAGCGCGAATGTACGTTTCTGCGGCGCGTTCAAAATAATAGAGTCTGTTAAAGGCATCTGCCGGACTGTAGCCGATCACCAAAACCCCGTGGTTGCCCATGATCATGACTTTCTTTTTCGGGTCCGACAGCATCGCGGCACAGCGCTCACCTTCGCTTTCAAAAGCCAGACCTCCGAACTCTTCATCGATTACGTAGCGATTGAAGAAAGTTGCGGTGTTCTGATCGATCGGCGGTAAGGTGCTGTCTGCCAGTGAGGCAAGAACCGTCGCAAAAATCGAATGCACGTGCATCACGCAGCGCGCATGTGGGCAATGGCGGTGGATCGATCCGTGCAGCCCCCAAGCCGTTGGGTCCGGTGCGCCGGGCTGATCCATGACATCTTTGTCATTGGCATCAAGCAGCAGCAGATTTGACGCCTTGATACGCGCAAAATGCATCTGGTTGGCATTCATCAGGAACTGCGTGCCGTCTTCATTCACCGCAAGGCTGAAATGGTTCGCCACCCCTTCATGCATGTTCAGCCGCTCAGTCCAGCGGAATGCGGCGGCCATGTCCACGCGTTCGGACCAATGATCGATGTTGGGACGCAGGTTTGTAACGCTCATGCCAGGCTCCTTCGCGGGGTATTCGATTTCTGGAAATCGTGCCTTCGCCGCAAACGTTTGACCAACGAAAAAAACAAGCCTAGTTCATTAGTAAAACTAATGGCAGAGTTATAAGCATGCAGAAATCACTTCCTCCGCTCGGCTGGCTACGCACATTTGAAGCGGCGGCCCGTCATTTGTCATTCACGGGGGCGGCGCGGGATTTGAACATGACGCAAAGCGCAGTCAGCCAGCAAATCAAATCACTAGAGGGCTATTTGGGTCAGCCCTTATTCCTTCGTCGTCCGCGTGCATTGGAGCTGACCGAAGCTGGTATCACCTATCTGCCGGTCGTGCGTGAAGCCTTTCGAACTCTGGTAAGGGGGACACAAGCCGTCACGGGCGCACAACAAAACGCGGTTCAGGTCCAGAGCAACATCACATTTGCCGTCAACTGGCTGGCTCCGCGCCTACCCCGGTTTCGGGAACTGCATCCGGATGTACATCTGAATATCTTCACTGAGCTCTGGGAGCCGCGTGAAATGGCCGAAGGCGCGGCGGTGGAAATCCGCTATTCGCTGCGCCCAGCCGATACGGTGCGAACGGAATTGCTGCGAACAGATCACTACTATCCTGTCTGTGCCCCCGACTTCCCGGTGACGCTGGAAACTCTGCAGGAACAGCCCCTATTCGACTGTTCAAATTTGTTGTCGAATTGGGAGAGTTGGATCACAGATCAGAGTCTAACTTGGCAAAAACCCAAGGTAACCTATTCGACGACCTATCTGGTCAGCCTGTCGGTTGCGATGGCCGGAGGAGGCTTGTGTTTAGCCCACGACATGATCGCAAAACGGTTGATTGAAGAAGGCCGCCTGATCGCGCCGTTCAACCATCGCGCTGCTATGCCCGAGGCCTATTATCTATTGCTATCGCCCCAAGCCGAGGAAACGCCGGGCGCGTTGGCGTTTGTCGACTGGCTGCGCGCGGAGATTGAAGCCGATCGCCACAACTAATCGCGGGTCGCTCCCACCCATCGTCAATGCCCTTCGGGCCTCTCCTCTGGTTGGGCGTGGCAGCGCTGGCGCGCTGCGGATGGCAGGTTTTGTGATGATTCCATGATACCTTAATAGTGGGGGTTGCACCTTGCGCCGCATTCGGGAAAGTTGGGCCATGGAATACACTCCCTTCCCAAGTTGGCCCGATACCGCCCCTCGTCTCATCGCTGTTGCTGCTGGCCGCGAGGCTGCCGATTTGGTGATCCGTGGCGGCGTCTGGATCAATGTGCATAGCCGCGAAACTCTGCCTGACCATGACGTGGCGATCGCTGCGGGGCGCGTCGCTTTTGTGGGGCCGGACGCCGCGCATTGTATCGGTCCTGAGACTCAGATCATCGAGGCGCACGGTCGCTATTTGGTGCCGGGGTTATGCGACGCACATATGCATATCGAATCGGGCATGTTGACCCCGGCAGAATTTGCCCGCGCAGTCATTCCGCATGGCACAACTTCGATGTTCACCGACCCGCATGAGATCGCGAATGTGATGGGGTTAGAAGGTGTGCGACTGATGCATGACGAGGCGCTGATGCAGCCGGTGAACATTTTCACTCAGATGCCGTCCTGTGCGCCATCAGCTCCCGGGTTGGAGACGACCGGGTACGAAATCACTGCTGAGGATGTGGCCGAGGCGATGTCGTGGCCCGGTATCATCGGACTGGGCGAGATGATGAACTTTCCCGGTGTCATTCATGGCGATCCGAAAATGTTGGCAGAGATCGCAGCCACACAGCGCGCCGGGAAAATTGTTGGCGGGCACTATGCTTCGCCTGATTTAGGGTCTGATTTCGCGGCATATGTCGCCGGCGGCCCTGCTGATGACCATGAGGGCACCTGCGAGGCAGACGCCATCGCACGTGTCCGTCAGGGAATGCGGTCAATGATGCGGTTGGGGTCGGCTTGGTATGATGTCGAAACCCAGATTACTGCGGTGACTGAAAAAGGGCTGGACCCGCGCAACTTCATCTTGTGCACCGACGACTGCCATTCGGGAACGCTGGTAAATGACGGACACATGAACCGCGTAGTGCGACATGCGATTGCCTGTGGTTGCGATCCTCTGGTTGCGCTGCAAATGGCGACGATCAACACGGCGACCCATTTTGGGTTGGAACGCGAGATCGGCTCGATCACACCCGGGCGGCGCGCTGACATTATCCTGAGTTCTGATCTGGTAGAGCTTCCGATCGAAACCGTGGTCGCGCGCGGTCAGATTGTGGCTGAAAACGGGACGGTAACGGTCGAATGCCCGCATCTGAACTGGCCCGCTAAGGCGCGAAATACCGTACACCTAGGGCATGCGTTGACCTCGACAGACTTTGAAATCGCAGCCCCTGCCGGAGCGAACCGTGTCACGGCCAACGTGATCGGGGTGGTTGAAAATCAGGCCCCAACGCAAGCGTTGAAATCCGAGCTGCCGATTATCGAAGGGCTTGTTGAAGGCGAAGGCGACGTGTGCCAGATCGCATTGGTCGAACGGCATCGCGCCACGGGGGGTGTGACTAACGCCTTTGTCTCGGGCTTTGGGTATCAAGGCAAAATGGCCCTGGCCTCGACCGTTGCGCATGACAGCCACCATATGATTGTTGTCGGCACCGACCGTGAACAGATGGCGCTGGCCACGAACAGGCTGGCCGAAGTGGGCGGAGGCATCACAATCTTTCGCGATGGCGAGGAACTGGCCTTGGTGGAACTGCCCATCGCAGGCTTGATGTCCGACAACCCAGCGACTGAGGTTGCCGCCAAAGCGGAACAAATGGTCGAGGCGATGAAGACCTGCGGCTGTCAGCTTAACAACGCATATATGCAGCATTCTCTGCTGGCCCTGGTTGTGATTCCTGAACTGCGGATCTCGGACCTTGGGCTGGTGGATGTACGTACATTCGAAAAGATCGACCTTCTGGAACCCCTTGCATGACTACTATCCGAACACCTGACGTTCCCAACCCCGAGAAATTTAGCGATCCGCTTGCAGCTGTCGCACGTTTAGAAGAGCTCTATGAACAGGCGACAAAATTCCTGTGCGATAGGTTTGCAAATGCACTTAAGAACGGCGCTCCTACCGAGAGGTTTCGGGCGTTCTACCCCGAAATCCGGATCAGGACCTCGTCTTACGCGCAGGTCGACAGTCGGCTGAGCTTCGGTCACGTGTCCGAACCAGGTACTCATGCCACGACAGTGACGCGCCCCGATCTGTTCCGGTCATACCTTACCCAGCAAATCGCACTATTGATCAAGAACCACGATCAGCCGGTCACAATCGGAGCCTCGGAAACGCCGATCCCGGTCCATTTCGCTGTCGCCAATAACCCGGATCTGGTTGTCCCGCATCAGGGTGCAGCTGGTTTCACTCTGCGCGATGCGTTTGATGTACCGGACCTGAATACAACAAACGACGATATCGTGAATGGCGTGCACGAGCTGGAAAACGAAGCCGGGCCCCTTGCGCTGTTCACGGCCCAGCGGGTGGACTATTCGTTGGCAAGGCTTTCGCATTACACCGCGACTGACCCCGGTCATTTCCAAAACCACGTGCTGTTCACCAACTATCAGTTCTATGTCTCGGAATTTGAGAGCTACGCACGGGCTCAACTGGCCGATCCCGACAGCGGCTATACCAGCTTTGTCTCGACCGGGAATGTTGAGATCACGGACGCCGAAGCCGTACTGGAACAGCCCCTTAAACTGCCGCAAATGCCAACCTACCACCTGAAACGCGCGGATGGGTCTGGGATTACGCTGGTCAATATCGGTGTCGGGCCATCGAATGCCAAAACGGCCACCGACCACATTGCGGTTCTGCGCCCACACGCCTGGTTGATGGTCGGCCACTGCGCCGGTCTGCGCAACACGCAGGCGCTTGGGGATTTCGTACTGGCACATGCCTACCTGCGCGAGGACAAAGTGCTGGACGACGACCTGCCCGTCTGGGTGCCGATCCCCCCGCTGGCCGAAGTCCAGGTCGCGCTGGAACAGGCTGTGGCCGAGGTAACCGAGTTGGAAGGCTACGAGCTGAAACGCATCATGCGAACAGGTACAGTCGCCTCGGTCGATAACCGCAATTGGGAGCTTCGCGATCAGTCCGGCCCGGTGCAACGGCTCAGCCAGTCCCGTGCGATTGCGCTGGATATGGAAAGTGCAACAATCGCAGCCAACGGTTATCGGTTCCGGGTTCCTTACGGCACCTTGCTGTGCGTCTCGGATAAGCCCTTGCATGGTGAATTAAAGCTTCCCGGCATGGCTTCGGCGTTCTATACCACTCAGGTCAGTCGTCATTTAGCGATCGGAATCCGGGCGATGGAGCACTTGCGCGGCATGCCGCTGGAACGGTTACACAGCCGGAAATTGCGTTCGTTTGACGAAACGGCCTTTCTCTGAAGCAAAAAAGCAACGAATTTCCCCTATTTTTGGGGTTTTTAGTGCTACTATTCGTTGTGTTCAGCCACAATATCCCGTTACAGTTACGCGGTGAGGCCCTATAGATCGGGCACGTTAAGGAGACCAAGAAATGGCAAAGCCTATGACAAAGACTCAGCTGGTGGCTGCTCTCGCTGAGGAAATGGGAACTGACAAGAAATCTGCAAATGCCGCGCTGGAGGCCATGACCGGCCTGATCACTCGCGAAGTTTCGGCCGGTGGTGCCGTCACCCTGCCCGGCGTTGGCAAAATCTACTGCCGCGAGCGCCCCGAGCGCATGGTGCGCAACCCCGCCACCGGCGAGCAGTTCAAGAAAGAAGCCGACAAAGTGGTCAAAATGACCATCGCGAAAGCTCTGAAAGACAGCGTCAACGGCTAATTCGCCGAAGACAGATCGCAAGATCGAAGGGGTCGCCACCGGGCGGCCCTTTTTTTGTCTGAATAAGTTATGTAAGCATCTGATTAATATCGAGTTTTTGCCGCTATCGCCATAGTTGTGTCATATTCCTCATCCACTCGCTTAATGGGAAGTATTATTGAGGAATCTCGATTTATGGCACGATATCAAACCACTGAATTCGATACAGAAAATCAATTCGACTGGGCAAGCATCCAATACACGATTGAAGACGATGTTGTCGTTGCAACGCGGACGACTTTTGATGCCGGATACGAGGTCTTCGGGACTTACGAAGACGGCGTTTTGCGTCAGGAATTTTATGTCGGAACAGATGAGGCACTGGGCTTTGATAATCGGTTCATTGACTATGACGCCAATGGAATAATGACCGAACGCGGAACGGTTTACCCAGACAGTATCCGCGTGACCGAGACCTTTCAAAATGGTGTTCCGAATGAGATTCTCATCCAAGATGGGTTTTTCGGAGACGGTGCAAAATCCTGGAACCAGATCGTTCTACGCTATGATGCGTCGGGCAATATCATAGGCCGCACGATAACAAACGATAATGGTACCCGGACGGTTGAAGCCTTCGCGCCCGGTCATTTCAGTACTGTTCAGGACTTTCTACAAACCAAATCCTGGGATCGGATCGACACGTTCTTCGATGTCAACGGAGAGACAACCGGACGGACGACCACCTATGACAATGGAATTATCAGACAGGAAACGTGGACAGACGGACAGCGTAGCAACGTAACGCAGACAGACGGAAGCGACATAAAGTCGTGGGAAACCATCAGCACCTCATTTGATGGCAGTGGAAAGAAATCTGAAAAGACAACGACATATGACAATGGAGTCGTGAAACATGAGATCTGGTCAAATGGCCAGCGCGTCAGCATCAGCCAGACCGATGAGCTGGATGCGAAATCCTGGGATTCGATCACGACCACCTATCAGGACGGACAAATCTCAGAACGTCGGCTGGAGAAAGATAATGGGGACGTAACCGTTACACTTTATGCGGATGGAAACCGTTCTGACGTGCTGCAACTGGACGGGGACGACAGTGCTTCTTGGGCATTGAAGGTCACCAGCTATCCAGACGCAGGCGGGAAAGAGATTTCTTTGTATGAAAAGGTCGAGGACATCCCTGAATCCTTGTTCCAATACTTCCCGGAACTGACCGCGCCTGACCCGCTTGAAGAGTTCGTGCTGGATTTCAATGACGGAACCCGCATCAATGACAGTGATCAGGTGCTGAATGGTGCATTTATTGCAAGTGTTAGCAAAGGGCAGAGCAACACTGATGGTATTCTAACCCCATACGAATACGGTGGCTCAAACCCCGACCCCGACCTGGAGGCGTTCAATTCCTGGGGGGCAACTGTCGGCTTCTCGAAAAGCGATGGCGAAGAATTCAACTTCAACAGCGTTTCCTTGGCCAATGCTTCCAGATCGGACACCACGTATATTCCTGAATCGAACTGGGCAAACCAAGTCACTATCAATGCCTATAATGGCGATGAGCTGGTGCACTCCGCAGAGGTCGATCTGACATTCGATCACGTCACACACGAGTTTGACTGGCGCGATATTGATCACGTCGAGTTCGTTGCATCGGGAGGTGAAATTACCAATGACCATGTCGAGAACGCGGGTTGGTTCTCGATGGACGATCTTAGCTTTTTCGCCTGAATCAAGCGACAAGCTGAATCATAATGATGAGCAGCGCTTTTCTACAAAAAGCTCTGCTCATTCTCATTGCGCGCAAGCTCAATGATGCCAACTATCGGGCGACCCCGCTATTCGACGCAATGGGTCCTTGCAGCTCATGTTAAAATCAGGAACAGTCGCCCGAATTTCATCAGGAGGCCGTAATGGACCTGCGCGCCATCGCCATGGGGCTTGTTTTCGCCCTCATCTGGTCTTCGGCCTTCAGCTCGGCGCGGATCATCGTTGCCGATGCCTCGCCTTTGTTCTCGTTGGCGCTGCGATTTCTGATTTCGGGACTAATTGGCGTGGCGATCGCACGCGCCATGGGGCAAAGCTGGCGCCTGACTCGCAACCAATGGCGCGCCACTATTCTGTTCGGAATCTGCCAAAATGCTCTTTATTTGGGTCTAAACTTCTATGCGATGCAGACAGTCGAGGCTTCGGTCGCGGCGATCATCGCCTCGACTATGCCCCTGCTGGTAGCCCTAGCCGGCTGGCTGCTATTGGGTGAGCGGATACGCCCGCTGGGCATCGTCGGCTTGCTGGCAGGTTTTGTCGGTGTCGCGCTGATCATGGGTAGCCGGATTAACGCTGGTGTCGATCTGTTCGGGGTTCTGCTCTGCGGAATCGGAGCGCTTGCGCTGACCTTTGCCACCTTGGCTGTTCGGGGGGCGACTTCGGGCGGTAACTTCATGATGGTGGTTGGGCTGCAGATGCTTATCGGATCGGCGGTGCTGTTTCTCGCCGCCCCGGTGTTCGAGTCTATTCATATCCACGCCACACTGCCTTTTGTGCTGGCTTTTACCTACACCACGCTATTCCCGGGCCTTCTGGCAACTTTCATCTGGTTCCTGCTACTGGATCGCATCGGCCCGATCCGTGCAGCAACGTTCCATTTCCTCAATCCGGTATTCGGCGTGACCATCGCCGCCATTTTACTGGGTGAGAAGCTGGGCCCATTGGATGCGGTGGGGGTTCTGATCACAACGCTGGGAATTCTTGCTGTACAGCTGTCGCGCGAACCCGGTCAGCGCAGTAACGCCTCGACCTGATCTATCAATTTAGGCGCATTTGGCTTGGTGCTTGACCCATAGGTGGCAACGACCTCACCCTCGGGGCCAATTAGCACTTTGTTAAAGTTCCCATTCGGGACAAAGCCAGTCTGCGCAGCGACAGCTCGGTAAAACGGATGGGCATCCGAACCTTTCACTGGAGTGATATCCGTCATCGGAAGCGTAAGGTCATAATTTAGTTCGCAAAAATTCTTGACCTCTTTCGACGACGCCAGCTCTTGTTTGAACGAATTCGACGGGACCGCCAGTACCACCAGCCCGCGTTCTTCATATGTTTCGTGCAGCTCCTGCAACGCTGCGTATTGTCCGGTAAAGCCGCAAAGCGACGCCGTGTTGACCACAAGCACGGGCTGTCCGCGCCAGTCTTC
Organism: Ruegeria sp. E5; assembly: GCF_056534105.1. Taxonomy (NCBI): domain Bacteria; kingdom Pseudomonadati; phylum Pseudomonadota; class Alphaproteobacteria; order Rhodobacterales; family Roseobacteraceae; genus Ruegeria; species Ruegeria sp. E5. The sequence continues at coordinate 15,435 of NZ_JBQFPA010000007.1, forward strand.
CAGTGATATTGTCCCACCATCGATTGATGAAAATTCGCCCGTCAGTGGTGCCGCCTGAAGGGCTTTGCCCAACAAGATCAGAGCAGTCAACAGAGCCATACGGAACATCACTTCACCTCCTGTTATAAATCATACGCGCTTTGCATTCGTTTGGATCAACTGCACAGACCCGCGAGCGCGCTGTAATATGGTTTTGATTCCTGCGCATCTATGCCCAAATAGGACATCATCATTCAAACACCGGAGGATCCATGTCCCGTTATACCAAAGACCCCGAGGTCATTGCGGCCCTCTCACCTGAAGAATTTCACGTCACCCAGCGCAGCGGCACCGAACGCCCGGGCACTGGCAAGCTGTTGAACAACAAGGAACCGGGCATCTACGTGGATATCGTCTCGGGCGAGCCGTTGTTCGCCTCGACCCACAAATACGAATCCGGCTGCGGCTGGCCCAGTTTCACCAAGCCAATCATACATGAACATGTCGAAGAGTTTCGCGACACCACTCATGGCATGATCCGGACCGAGGTCCGCTCGAAACACGGCGACAGCCACCTGGGCCACGTGTTTCCCGATGGGCCCCGCGAACATGGCGGGCTACGCTATTGCATCAATTCCGCCTCGCTGCGGTTCATTCATCGCGACGAGATGGAGGCCGAAGGTTATGGCGAATTTCTGATCCATGTGGAGGATATCTGATGACCGATGAACGCGCCGTTCTGGCCGGAGGCTGCTTTTGGGGCATGCAGGACCTGATACGCAAACTGCCCGGCGTCTCGCGCACCCGCGTCGGGTACACCGGCGGCGATGTGCCAAACGCAACTTATCGCAACCACGGCACCCATGCTGAAGGGATCGAAATCTGGTTCGACCCGACCCAGATCACCTATCGCGATCTGCTAGAGTTCTTTTTCCAGATCCACGACCCGACTACCCTGAATCGTCAGGGCAATGACCGCGGAATGAGTTATCGCTCGGCGATCTACTATGTGGACGATGCCCAGAAACAGGTGGCCGAAGATACAATTGCCGATGTCAACGCCAGCGGCATTTGGCCCGGCAATGTGGTGACCGAAGTCGAACCCGTCGGCGATTTCTGGGAAGCCGAGCCCGAGCATCAAGATTACCTAGAGCGCATCCCCAACGGATACACCTGCCATTTCCCGCGCCCGGACTGGGTGCTGCCAAAACGCTCCAGTGCGGCAGAATGATATGCGCGGTATAGCCCCTTGCGGGGCTATCCGACCGCCACCCGAGGTCGTCCGCTCGCCTCAACCGTGATCAACGCTTCGACGAATACTTCTTGCGCCTCAATCTTGGCGGTGCGGATATCGCGGTCGACTGTCACGCGTATATCCTCGGCACCTGCTTGGCGCACCGCGCCCTCAGCCTCGTTGCGCAGCACATCTTCAAGCAACTGTAGAGCGGAATTCGAGTCCGAGAAATCCTGCGGCCCCTCTTCCAGATGTACCCGATAGCGGCCTTCGGCCGGGGACGTAACTGAACCGGCCCGCCGAAGGGTCAGCCGCCCGACAACCGCACCGATGGCATTTGCAACACCGGCATGCTCTGGCAGGACCATCTTGCAATGCAACCGCTCTCCGACTGCTGGGTAATAGCTGGGGGCCGAAGCCCCAAGGCCCACGACATCCACATTCAGCGCGGCATCCAATGCCAACAACCCACGGTGTTTCGCCAGCCCGCGCTGCGTCAGAACATGCCGGGCCAGATCTCTTGCAGGCTGGTCAAACCCATGGCTTTCCTCGGCAAAAGCAGTCTCTAATAAGGTCAATGAGGTTTGTTCCGTCAACTGATCGACAATGAGCTGAGCCAGCGCTTCAGGCGATGCTGCCAGCTTGTCCCCTGATCCAACCCGCTTACGCGCCATCAGTTCCAGCGCCTTTAGCGCTGCCGAGCAGTCCCAATCCGCAAGCCGCCCCAGAGCATGGCTGGCATCCGAAGGGGTGACACCCGAGACCTGTACGATCCCGCGATCCACCAAACGGCCCAGTGCCCCATGCTCCATCCGGGTTTGCAACAGACTGCTGAGCGGCACAACACGATCCTCCAACCGGTCCAGTAATACTGTTTCACGCGGCCCGACCCCATCGGCGGGGATACCCGACACACGACGGGCAAACCTCGTGTCATGTTCACCTACGGTCGTCGCCCGCAATTGCTCATCCAATGCCGCATGTACCACATCCGGGGCCTCAGCTGCGATCAGCGACACCGGCAGCACCCGACGCGGGCCAAGGAAGACACCACCGCCTAGGCCTTCGGTCACCACATGCACCTGACTGTCACCGCCCAAACCATGAGTCCGCATCGCAACCGCTTCGACCATGGTCCGGAAACCGCCAACCTGCGCGCCTGCAGGGTCGATGGCGGGTTTGCCATCCCGGATCAGCGCGACGTCGGTCGTAGTCCCGCCGATATCGGACACCAGCGCGTTCTCAGCTTCGGTCAACCAGCGCGCGCCAACGATAGAGGCCGCAGGGCCACTTAGGATCGTTTCAATCGGACGCTCCCGCGCCTGCTCGGCGCTCATCAAAGCGCCATCCCCGCGCACAACCATCATTGGGGCGGTGATGCCCTGCGCGCGCAACTGATCCTGCGCGCGCCCGATCAAGCGGTCGATCATCCCGATCAATCGTGCATTCAACACGGCGGTCACCGCACGCTTTGGCCCATTCAGCTTGGCCGACAGGTGATGAGAGCACGTGACCGGCACTCCCGTACGCTCGGAAATCACGCGCGCCACTTCCAGTTCATGCGCCGGATTCCTGGTCGCGAACTGTGCCGCAACCGCATAACCGGAAATGCCTGAATGTGAGTCTAAAAAGGCCTCAAGCCCTGCAACATCCAATTCGGCGACCTGACCCCCGGCATGGTTGTGCCCACCGGCCAGAACCAAAGCCGGATCGCCCTTCAACGCCTCTCTTAGACCGTGTTTCTCAAGGTCGCTTTCCCGAAACCCGACATAGATCAACGCCACGCGCCCGCCCTGGCCTTCGACCAACGCATTGGTGGCCAGCGTTGTCGACAACGATGCCATCCCAATCTGATCCGGAGACACATCAGCCGTCTCTAGCACAGCAGAAACCGCGCTGCCCACACCAATCGCCAGATCCGCTCGTGTGGTCAGCGATTTGGCCGACGCGATCACCTCGCGCTCATCCCGGATCAGCACCGCATCCGTATAGGTTCCGCCCGTATCCACCCCCAAAGCCAACGCCATCGGGTCCTCCATCTGTTCGCCAGAACCGGGTGTAGCGTTTTCCTGCGGCGCGTCCAGCCTGTTTACGACAACCGGGATGCCGCCCAGCGCGCGGCATCAGCCACGGTCGGATCCGGATCATCGGTCAGCGCCTGTGCAACCTGCAGTAACGCCGGCACCGCTGAGTTCCCAATCGCATAAAGCACGTTCCGCACGAACCGATTCCGGCCGATCCGCTTTATCGGCGAGCCCGAGAACATCGCGCGGAATGCTGTATCATCCAGCTGTGCCAGTTCCGCCAACGGAGGCGCCTTTAGCTCCTCCCGCGCCGCATAGCGAAGGTCACTGGCCGCGACCGCAAACTTGTTCCACGGGCAGGCCGCAAGACAATCATCGCAGCCATAGATTCGGTTGCCCAACAGCGCGCGCAACTCTTCCTCCACCGGCCCTTTATGCTCGATGGTCAGATACGAAATACAGCGCCGCGCATCCAACTGATACGGTGCCGGAAAGGCGTCGGTTGGGCAGGCTGTTAAACAGGCGCGGCATGAGCCACAATGATCAACCTCAGCGCCATCCACAGGCAAATCTAAAGTTGTGAAAACAGACCCTAAAAAGGCCCAATTTCCCCAATCCTGACTGACAAGATTGGTATGCTTGCCCTGCCACCCCAGCCCAGCGGCCTGCCCCAGCGCCTTCTCTGGCACCGGAGCAGTATCGACAAACACCTTCACCTCACCCCCACCCTCGGCAATCAGCCAGCGCGCCAATCGTTTGAGGCGCTTCTTAACCAGATCGTGATAATCCTTGTTCTGCGCATAAACCGAAATGGCGCCCAAGTTGGAATGCGCCAGCACCGCAGTCGGGTCATGCTCGGGCGTATAGCTCTCCGCAAGCATGATCACCGACCGCGCGTCAGGCCACAGCACAGACGGATCACCGCGCCAATGAGCCCGCTCAGCCATCCAGCCCATCTGGCCATGATATCCGGCTTGTAGAAAGGCATCCAACCGTTCGGGAACAAGGGGCACATCCCAAGGGTGACAAACCCGACAGGCGACAAACCCCTCAGACAAGGCTTGCTCCACCAACCGCTGTTTCAACTCCGATCCGCTCTTCATCTGGCCAAAAATACCTTCGGGGGTGAATTGGCCCAATGGCCAAGAGGGGGCGGACAGCCACCTACCCCTCAATCTATCAGAAATCCAGATCCGCGTAATGTGGCGGTGGCCGGAATCCCGGAACCTGATCCGCCAGAATCGAGCGGAACGCCGGGCGGGATTTGATCTTGGCGTACCAGTCCTTCACCGCAGAGCTTCGGTTCCAATCTACGTCCGAAATGTAATCCAGCGCCGACAGATGCGCCGCCGCGGCGAAATCGGCCAATGTCATCTGATCTCCGGCCAGCCAGCGACGGTGATCCAGCAGCCAGGCCATATAATCCAGATGATATTTGATCGCGCGCGCGCCTTCCTTGACGTTCTTGCTGTCCGGATAGCCTTGCCCTGTTACTTTCTTGTTCACCCGCTCATACAGTAGCTTTGAGGTCACCTCGTGGTGAAACTTGTCATCAAACCAGCCTACCAAACGCCGCACCTCATAACGTGCTTCGGCTTTTTTAGGCATCAAGGGTGGCTCGGGTCGGGTCTCTTCGATATATTCGCAGATCGCGGCGCTCTCGGCCATGATCTGACCATCCAGTCGCAGCACAGGAACCTTACCCGCCGGGTTGCGGCGCAAAAAATCCGGGTCCTGTTCCCAGTATCGTTCTTCGACCAGCTCAACCTCGATCTTCTTTTCGGCCAGAGACAGGCGAACCTTGCGGCAATAGGGCGAGAGGGGAACGTGAAACAGACGCGCCATGAACTTCCATTCGAACCAGTAGAGTACCCTTCAAGCTTTAGCCGCTGAGGGGTCTGGGTTTCAATCCTCGAAACACGCGGCGCGTCCATCTGCGCGGATGGTGGCCGCTCCATCCAGAATTGACGCGGCACGCCTGCGGGTCCGCACCGATGGATCCGTAACCGACCGGTTGCGCGGGGATGGCAGAATCGCCGCCACACGCGCCGCTTGTGTCGGAGACATCTTTGCCGCACTTACCCCATAGTACTTCTGCGCCGCGGCCTCGACGCCAAAGATCCCTTGTCCGGTTTCCGCGACGTTCAGATACACTTCGAGAATGCGCTGCTTGCTCCAGACGATTTCAACAACCGGAGTCATCGAGGTTTCAAGCGCCTTGCGGACCCAGCTGCGCCCTTGCCAGAGAAATACATTCTTGACCACCTGCTGCGTGATGGTCGATGCACCCCGGCTGCCGCCATCTTCCAGCGCATCGCGGATCGCTTCGACATCAAAGCCCCAATGCAGGCAGAAGTTGGCATCCTCGGCTGCTACGACCGACCGCGCCATGATCGGTGCAATCTCTTCGATCGGCACCCACTCGCGATCAACCTTCCCAAGCCGACGCCACTCGGACCAGATCGTATGCGTGACCGGCGGGTTCACGACTGAATAGATCAGAACCAAAGACACAAAAGCCACGACCATCGCCAGAACAACACGAAGGGCCCAGCGCCGTATCCGAGCGATGGGGCCTGTTGTTTTGTTTGATCTGGACGCCCTCTTTTTCTTACCGCGCGGTTTGCGGACTGCTTTTTTTGCCATGCCTTGCTATACGCCGCGAAGGGCGTATTTGAAACGGATTATTTCGACAACATCTGTCCGTCGCGCGGTCGCACAACCGGGCGTGCAGTTCTGACTGAGGCTGCTCCGCGCGCCGCCAACTCCGGGAACAAGGCCAATACTTCTGCTTGCGTCCGACGCTCGGCCTGGGTCAGTGCATGTCCCGGGTAGTAGCTTTCACTTTTGGCGCCATTGGCGAACACGATCTCATGTCGCCGGAACAGAATGTGGATATAATCCACCTCGCCCCCTTCGACACGCGTGACTGTTGTTCCGTTCACAAGACAATGGGCAGCGATCAGAACTTCTTCATGGCCAAACAGGTAGGGTGCACGCCAATCATCGATCAGCATCCTGTGCTGCGGCGAAACAAGCAGAGGGCGCGTGAGCCCGAACATCCCTGTCTCGAAGCGAATTGGGGCCAGTTTACCCTCGGCTGCTACCTTGGTCCGACCAATCCAGAGCACAGGTTTAGCGCCGCTATCCGCGGTCGTAACCAGATCTCCAAGTTTCAGGTCCTCGACCGGCCGGGGCCCATCGAGGGTATTAATCAATGTGCCGGGCGTAAAGCAGGGCGGACCGAGATCACCGTTGGCGATATCGACCGAACCAAACGAAGCCCCATCATCGCTGAAATCGGTGACTGAAGAAGAAACAAACGTGCCTTGCTGCAGAACCGATCCGTCTGTTGGGGTAAAAACCTCGCGCCCGTCAGCAAGGTAGAAGGTAACGCCGGTATATGTAACCTGCGCACCACCTGGCAACTCGATGGTCACCATATCATTGAAGTAAGACGCAGTGATATCAGATCCGTCAACCGAGTCTCCATTCAGCCGGTTGACCAGATCATCGTCATTCTGATCGATGATATCAAAGAACTCGACGTTGAGCGTGGATCCAACAACGGTTCCGTTCGCACCCGGATTGGCCGGGTCGAGCACAAAAAACTGATCTGTATACGTCGTGGGCACACCGATATTCCACTTCACTCACATCATTGGGATAGCAGCATGCCTGCATTTCCCGAATAAACTATGACTAAAGCTAGGCGTTATGCACGGCATTACACAAGAATTGGAAACAATATGGCCAGACAAAAGAATACCCGGCGTGTTGGGAACGACACGCCGGGCCAAAGATTTAGATCTCTCAAGACCTATTCTGCAGGAACCGCCGCCACTTCGGTGGTCAGAGGATGACTGAGCTTGTTCAACATCTCTTTTGGGCAAACCTGCAGGAAGTTGGTCTTTTCCACATCCCAATGCTGTAAGATATCAATGGCTTTGCGGCTGTTGGTCTCCGCGACATGGCGCTCGATCATTGCTTTCAGCTGATCTTCCCAATGGTCCACTGTCACCGGACAGGTGACAAGCGTCTCCATATTCATCAGCGCCTCAGCTTTGCCTTCGGGGTCGTACAGATAAGCCATACCACCCGTCATCCCCGCACCAAAGTTGGCACCGATATCGCCGAGAATAACCGCAACACCGCCGGTCATGTATTCACATCCGTTCGAGCCGCAGCCTTCGATCACCACTCTGGCACCTGAATTTCGCACCGCGAACCGCTCACCTGCGCGGCCTGCTGCAAATAGGTGGCCATCGGTGGCACCGTATAGGACGGTGTTGCCAATGATGGTGTTATATTCCGCCTTGAGCGGGCTCACCTGCGGGGGTCGCACAACAATCATGCCGCCCGAAAGCCCCTTGCCGACATAGTCGTTGGCATCACCCGAGACCTCCAGCTTGAGACCTGGAGCGGCAAAAGCCCCCAGCGACTGGCCGGCCGAACCCTGCAGTTTCACATGCAAGTGATCGTCCTGGAACGTGTTCCGCATGCCGAAATTCTGGACGATGTGGCTTGAGACACGCGTACCCACGGTCCGATGCGTGTTCTGCACCGCGTAAGATAGTTGCATCTTCTCACCGTCTTTCAGGAATCGCGCCGCATCGCGCACAATCTCGGCATCCAGCGTATCCGGCACTGCATTACGATCCTTGTCGCGGTTGTAGACGATATCATGTGCGCCATCGACGGTGATTAACAGCGGGTTGAGGTCCAGATCATCCAGATGCGCCGATCCGCGGCTGACCTGTGCTAGCAGATCAGCACGACCGATGATTTCGTCAATCGAGCGTGCGCCGAGGCTAGCCAGCAGTTCTCGCACTTCCTGTGCGTAGAAGGTGATCAGGTTCACCACCTTGTCCGCGTTACCAGTAAACTTGGCACGCAACGATTCGTCCTGCGTGCACACCCCGACCGGACAGGTGTTCGACTGGCACTGGCGTACCATGATACAGCCCATTGCGATCAGGGCGGCGGTGCCGATGCCGTACTCCTCTGCCCCCATCATCGCGGCCATGACGATGTCACGACCGGTGCGCAGGCCACCATCCGTCCGCAGAGTCACACGGTCGCGCAGGTTGTTCATCGCCAGAACCTGATGGGCTTCGGTCAGGCCCATTTCCCATGGCAGGCCGGCATATTTGATACTGGTTGCGGGCGACGCACCCGTCCCGCCATTGTGACCCGAAATCAGGATAATATCCGCTTTCGCCTTGGCCACACCGGCAGCAATCGTGCCAACGCCCGAAGACGCCACCAGCTTTACCGTCACCTTGCAACGCGGGTTGATCTGTTTCAGGTCATAGATCAGCTGCGCCAGATCCTCGATCGAGTAGATGTCGTGGTGCGGCGGCGGTGAGATCAGGGTCACGCCCTTGGTAGAATGCCGCAGACGCGCGATCAGGTCTGTGACTTTCATACCCGGTAGCTGACCGCCCTCACCCGGTTTCGCGCCTTGGGCGACCTTGATCTCAAGCTCTTCACACTGGTTCAGGTACTCGGCGGTTACGCCAAACCGGCCCGAGGCCACCTGTTTGATCTTGGCCGACGGGTTGTCACCGTTGGGTTCAGGCACAAAATGCGCAGGGTCTTCACCACCTTCGCCGGAATCCGACTTCGCGCCAATCCGGTTCATCGCCACGTTCAGTGTCTTGTGCGCCTCGGGGCTGAGCGCGCCCAGCGACATGCCTGGAGTGACAAAGCGTTTGCGGATTGAAGTGATCGATTCGACCTCTTCGATCGGCACCGGCTTGCCCAGCGGCTTGAAATCCATCAGATCGCGCAAGTGAATCGGAGGATTGGACTGCATCTTGGCCGAATACTGTTTCCACAGCTCATATGAGGCGCGGTTACAGGCCATTTGCATCATGTGCATTGAGGTTGCTTCCCACGCGTGGGTCTCACCCGATTTACGCGCTTTGTAGAAACCTCCGATGGGCAGAACATCCAGACCGCTGTCCCACGCCTTGGCATGAATTTCTTCGACTTTGGTCTGAATGCCGGTGACACCGATGCCGGAGATACGACTGGTCATGCCCGGGAAATACTCGGCCACCATCGCGCGGCTGAGACCCACGGCTTCGAAATTCAGACCACCGCGATAGGACGAGATCACCGAAATACCCATCTTGGCCATGATCTTGAGCAGACCCTGGTCGATGGCTTCGCGATAGCGCGCAACGTTTTCGGTCAGGGTGCCGTCCAGCAGACCACGGTCAATGCGATCAGCCAGTGAGTCTTCGGCCAGATAGGCGTTCACAACAGTCGCGCCACAGCCGATCAGAACCGCAAAGTAATGAGGATCAACACATTCAGCAGACCGCACGTTCAGCGAACAAAAGGTCCGCAAACCCTGACGGGTCAAATGCGAATGCACAGCACTGGTGGCCAGGATCATCGGCATCGCCACACGACCTTGCCCTGAATTCATGTCAGACAGAACCAAGTGACCCGCGCCCGAGCGCACGGCTTCCTCTGCTTCGGCTCTAACACGTGCCAAGGCGGCGCTCAGAGCGCCTCGGCCGGGTTCAAAGCTACAATCGATCTCCGCAAGGGGTGAACCCAGTTGATTGACCAGGGTGTCCCATTGTGCATTGCCGACAAAGGGGCTTTCCAGAACGATGATCTCGGTCTGGCTGCTGTCTTCGTCCAGCACGTTCTTAAGGTTGCCGAACCGCGTCTTCAGCGACATCACACGGTATTCACGCAAACTGTCGATCGGAGGGTTCGTCACCTGGCTGAAGTTCTGCCGGAAAAAGTGGCTGAGCGGGCGGTATTGCTTGGACAGAACAGCCGAGGGCGTATCATCCCCCATCGAAGCCAGCGCCTCTTTGCCGTCCTCTGCCATCGGGGCAAGAATCTGTTCTAGGTCTTCTACAGAATACCCGGCCGCGATCTGACGCTTGCGCAGTTCTTCTCCGGTGAATTTCGGGTGTTCCGTCACGCCCGCAAGTGACTCGTCCAGATCGTTGATCTTGCCGACCCAGTCGCCAAACGGCAGTGCTCGGGCCAGTTTGTCCTTGATCTGCTTGTCGCGGAACAGCTTGCCCTTTTTCATATCGACAGCCAGCATCTGGCCCGGTCCCAGCGCGCCTTTTTCGGTCACGGTGGCCTCATCAATCGGCACCATACCCGCCTCGGACCCCGCGATGACCAGACCATCGCCGGTTACCACATAGCGCATCGGGCGCAGACCATTCCGATCCAAACCGGCACACACCCAGCGGCCATCCGTCATTGCCAGCGCAGCAGGGCCATCCCAAGGTTCCATCACTGAATTGCAGTAGGAATACATGTCGCGCCAGCTTTGCGGCAGCTCGATAGCTTGCTTGGACCAGCTTTCCGGAACCAGCATGGTCTTCGCCATCGGCGCCGAGCGCCCCGCACGCACCAAAACCTCGAATACCGAGTCTAATGCGGCAGAATCCGACGATCCGCCCGCAATGATCGGCTTGATGTCCTCGGCATAGACGCCAAAGCTGTCCGAGGTCATGCGGATCTCGTGGCTTTTCATCCAGTTGATGTTGCCTTTCAGCGTGTTGATCTCACCGTTGTGGGCCAACATACGGAAGGGCTGGGCCAGCCACCATTGCGGGAACGTGTTGGTCGAATAGCGCTGGTGGTAAATCGCAAAAGCGGACTCGAACCGCTCATCCATCAGGTCGGGGTAGAAAACAGCGACCTGCTCGGCCAGCATCATGCCTTTGTAGATGATCGACCGGCAAGACAGCGACGCCAGATACAGCCCCGAGATTCCTGCGGCCAGCGCCGCTTTTTCAATACGGCGACGAATGACATAGAGCTCACGCTCGAATGTCTCTTCATCCACGCCTTTGGAGTTCGAGATCAAAATTTGCTCGATCTCGGGCCGGGTCGCGTTGGCCTTTTCGCCCAGACAGGTCACATCAACCGGCACATGTCGCCAGCCATAAATATAGTAACCCATGCGCAGAACTTCGGTTTCGACTATGGTCCTGCACTGTTCCTGCGCGCCAAAATCCGTGCGGGGCAGGAAAACCTGACCGACAGCAACCAGTTCATCCAAGTTTGGTTCATGACCCGTGCGCCGAATCTGATCATAGAAGAATGGGACCGGGATCTGAACATGGATACCTGCGCCATCCCCGGTTTTACCGTCCGCATCCACCGCGCCGCGATGCCAGATTGCCTTTAGCGCATCGATCCCCGCATCCACCACCTTGCGTGACGGCTTACCATCGACGGACACAACAAGGCCCACACCGCACGAGGAATGCTCTTCTTCCTCTGAATAGAGACCGTTTTCTGCCATCCATTTGCGCTTGGCTTCCTCGGCCCGCACCCAATCGGCATCATATTTGGTCATTGGCTGTCTCCTTCTTCCCAAGGGGGCACACAGGCTTTTGTTCATCTGTCGGCGTTCGCTTTCGAACGCATACCCGCTGGGATTTTTCGAATTGCTTTTGCGTTTTGTTTCACTCGGCTGCGATGGCGGATTTGGCGTTAAAACGCTCAATTATGGCATCTGCGCAATCGCGCCCGTCACGGATCGCCCAGACCACCAGCGAAGCACCGCGCACGATGTCGCCGATGGCATAAACGCCCTCCATCTCGGTTGCACCGGTCTGGAACGCAGCTTTGATTGTACTCCAGCGGGTCACGGGTAGATCGGGTTGACCAAACAGCGTGGGCAGGTCTTCGGGTTCGAATCCAAGCGCCTTGATCACCAGATCGGCCTCTTCGACATAGTCTGCGCCCTCAATCACTTCGGGAGCCTGACGGCCCGAGGCATCGGGCTGGCCCAGACGCATCTTCTGCACCATGACACCGTTTACTTGCTCATCGCCGGTAAAGCCTTTGGGTGCGCTAAGCCATTCGAAGATCACGCCTTCTTCCTCGGCATTCTGGGTCTCGCGCTGCGAGCCTGGCATATTGGCGCGGTCGCGGCGATAGAGGCATTTGACCGACGTCGCACCCTGACGAATCGACGTGCGCACGCAATCCATCGCGGTATCACCCCCGCCGATGACGACCACTTTCTTACCTTCCGCGTTCAAGCGGCCATTGTCGAAGTCATCAACCGCATCGCCAAAACTTTTGCGATTCGAGGCTGTCAGAAAATCGATCGCCTTTTCAATCCCACCCAGACCGCTGCCGGGCATGGACAGATCACGGGATTTGTAGACGCCCGTTGCAATAATTACCGCATCATGTTTCGCGTGGATTTCCGCGAATTTCGCGGCGTCCACATCGCAGTTCAGCTCAAATGCAACACCACCATCTGCCAGCAGGTCATTTCGGCGTTGGACGATATCCTTTTCCAGCTTGAAACCGGGAATGCCGTACATCAGCAGCCCCCCCGCACGGTCATAACGATCATAGACCGTGACCTGAATACCCGCCCGGCGCAGCATATCCGCCGCTGCCAATCCACCGGGTCCACCGCCAATGATACCCACGCTTTCGTCGCGCTCGGCACGGGGCTGAACGGGTTTAACCCAGCCTTTATCCCAGGCTGTATCGGTAATGTATTTCTCGATCGAGCCGATGGTGACCGTACCGTGGCCCGATTGCTCGATCACGCAATTGCCTTCGCACAGACGGTCCTGTGGGCAGATGCGGCCGCAGATTTCAGGGAAAGTGTTGGTAGCCTGGCTTGTTTGATACGCCTCTTCCAACCGCCCGGTTGCCGTCAGGTTCAGCCAATCAGGGATATTGTTGTGCAGCGGACAATGGGACTGGCAATAGGGCACTCCGCACTGGCTGCATCGGCTGGCCTGTTCGGCCGCCTTCTCCGCGGCGTACTCGGCATAGATTTCATCGAAGTCCTCTTTGCGGTCACTGGCGGCACGCTTTTCAGGCATGACACGATCGATCTGCACAAATTTCAGCATCGGTTGCTTGGCCACGGGTCAGACTCCATGAATTGGCTTGGTCAGGGTTCTTTAAGTGATGTCATTCTAGATGAAAAGTCAATAGTACTGACCTATATTGAGAAAACTGCATCGCTCGATGTTTTTTCAGAGAAATTTGTCGTGTTTTTAGTTCCGATTCGGACCTATCTGAGCACTTCACTTTCCCGTTGCCCGCTTATACCCATTGTTCTCAACAAAACGAGCACGGTACCGGCAGAGCAGATGAGCCTTTTTCACTTGATTCTTGTGGCGATCATTCAGGGCGTCACCGAATTCTTGCCTGTATCTTCATCCGGGCACCTGATCCTGCTGCCCCGCCTGACTGGCGCGGTTGATCAAGGCCTGGCAATCGATGTCGCCGTCCATGTAGGAACACTTGGCGCGGTTATTCTTTATTTCTGGTCAGATGTGAAACAAGCCCTCGCCGGGATACCCCAAATTATCCGAGGACGAATTGAGACGCCTCAGGCGCGGTTGGCACTGGGCTTGGTCATCGCCACGATCCCGACAGTCATCGCGGGCGGGATCGTGTACCTGACGGGGCTTGAGCAGGCTCTGCGTTCAGTCGCCGTCATCGGATGGGCGATGCTTGGCTTCGGGTTAGTGCTGTATTGGATGGATCAAAAGGGGGTACAAACCAAACGTAGTTCGGACTGGGGCTTAAAGGACGCAATGATCATGGGGCTGTGGCAGATGTTGGCCTTGATCCCGGGGACTTCACGCTCGGGGATTACGATCACAGGCGCTCGTCAGCTTGGCTATACACGCGAAGATGGTGCGCGGATTGCCATGCTGATGTCGATACCTACGATCATCGCTTCGGGCGTCCTGCTTTCGGTCGACGTCATCCGTGAGGCGGATACACAGCTGGCCAAGGACGGCGCGATTGCCGCAGCCTTCGCCTTTGTTTCGGCTCTGCTCGCGCTTAACCTGATGATGCGGCTTCTGCGTAGCGTCAGTTTCACACCCTATGTGATCTACCGGGTCATCCTCGGAGCAATACTGCTAATGATCGCCTATAGCTAATCAGATGCGCAGGTTCTTGGCCGAGTTCTGAATATCGTCATACTGACCCGCGGGGCGGAATTTCCACAGATATTCTGGCAGAACCGACTCCAACGTTGCGGGCTCGATCCCGAGGTCCGAAAAACCTTTAGCGTCATCCGCCACCACATTATCGCGCCGCAGATTCTTAAGTTGGTCACGAGTCAGGATATTGTTCGGAAACAACTGAAAACTGACGAACTTCGCGATATCCAACACACCCGCCATGATTTTCGCCGCCCAGAAAGGCATCCCGATGATGATCCGGCGGCGATGAATTACGTCGAGCATCTGCTGCATCAAGGCGCGGAAACTCTTTACCTCTGGCCCGCCCAGTTCATAAACACCGGCAGACGCTTTGCCCAGAACGCCTTGAACTGCCGCTTGCGCAACATCATCGACATAGACAGGTTGAAATTTCGTTTCCGCCCCAACAAGCGGCAGGAACGGGCTCATCCGTGTCATTCCTGCGAAGCGGTTGAAAAACTGGTCTTCGGTGCCGAAAATGACTGATGGGCGCAGAATGACGGCACCCGGCATGTGTTGCAAAACGCCCGCCTCGCCCTGCGCTTTGGTGCGCGCATATTCGCTGTCGGATTCGGGATCCGCACCAATGGCCGAGATATGGACCATGCGGTCAATACCCTGAGCGGCCGCCAGCCGGGCGATCCGTTCGGCACCTTCGGCCTGCACTGCGTCGAACGCATTCTTGCCCAGCTCATTCAATACGCCGACGCAATTCACCACGGCGTCCACACCATGCATCGCTGCAGCAACCGAGGCGTCATCACGGATATTGCACAAGATAGGCTCGACCTGACCAACCGCGCCATAGGGTCTGACGAACATCGCTTCATTGGGCCGCCGCACAGCGACGCGGACACGCCAGCCTTCTGCAGCCATACGCCGCGCGATATATCGGCCGACAAAGCCCGATCCACCGTAAATCGTGACGAGTTTCGACATGATGGCGCTCCTGCTGTCTTGGTCTGAATTGATCTAGCGCCCACGAGCCCGTCGAACAAGGCGCAATAACGCCGCGCTTCTCTGAAAATCCGTCGCGTGAACCAGAAGTTGGGGCACGCATCAAAAAACTTTCAAAAACACCCCCGAATCTGGTTGACGCCCCCTGCCAGTCAGCTTAAACGCCCCTCCACGACACCTGCCCAGGTGGCGGAATTGGTAGACGCGCTAGCTTCAGGTGCTAGTGTCCGTATGGACGTGGAGGTTCGAGTCCTCTCCTGGGCACCAAATTTTCCATAAAATTTGAACCCCTGGCACTTCCGGTCACTTGACCGATGTACAATTAGACTGGTTTGGCCTGTCTGAGACAATTTCTTTGTTTGACCCCGAAAATTGTCCCGCAGGTACCGGAATTAACAATCTCTGTTGCACTACCTTTTGCCAGTCGAAGAAGGACATGGTGCAAGGCTATGGCAATTTCCTGCAAATCAAACTCATCTTTTTTGAAGATACCTTCCCGTCACGCTTGTTAGTTACAAAGTCAACTATTACCACACCGATTAAATTCGATCGTATCTGTCCGGAAGGAACGTGCAAAATGAATGAGCCGACCAAGAATGAACGCATGACAGTTGCCCCATCCTTGAAAGGGCCGCACGAAGGGTACATGCCGGGCTTTGGCAACGATTACGAAACCGAAGCGCTTCCTGATGCTCTGCCCCAGGGTATGAACAGCCCGCAGAAATGCAATTACGGCCTCTATGGTGAGCAGCTTTCAGGCACTGCGTTCACGGCACCCTCGCACCAGAACGAGCGCACCTGGTGCTATCGTATCCGCCCGTCAGTAAAGCATTCACATCGCTATGAAAAAATCGATGTTCCCTATTGGAAATCAGCGCCCAATGTCGATCCTGACGTTGTCAGCTTGGGACAGTACCGCTGGGATCCGGTGCCCCATACCGGTGAACAGACAACCTGGGTCACGGGCATGCGCACCATGACCACTGCCGGGGATGTGAACACTCAGGTCGGGATGGCCAGCCATATCTATATGGTGAACACTTCGATGCAGGATGATTACTTCTTCTCGGCTGACTCCGAGCTGCTGGTGGTGCCGCAAGAGGGCGTTCTGAGATTCTACACCGAATTAGGGATCATCGACCTTGAACCCAAGGAAATCGCTATCATTCCACGCGGCCTTGTCTACCGGGTCGAAGTTGTGGAAGGCCCTGCGCGTGGGTTCGTGTGCGAAAACTACGGACAGAAATTCGAACTGCCTGGCCGCGGCCCGATCGGCGCCAACTGCATGGCCAACCCGCGTGATTTCAAAGCCCCGGTAGCGGCGTTTGAGGACCGCGAGGTGCCCTCAACCGTGACCGTCAAATGGTGCGGCCAGTTTCACCAGACCAAGATCGGTCACAGCCCACTGGATGTAGTGGCGTGGCACGGCAACTATGCACCCGTTAAGTACGACCTGCGTACCTATTGCCCGGTCGGAGCCATCCTGTTCGATCATCCGGATCCGTCGATTTTCACCGTTCTAACCGCACCTTCAGGCCAGCCCGGCACCGCAAATATCGACTTTGTTCTGTTCCGCGAGCGCTGGATGGTCATGGAAGATACCTTCCGCCCGCCTTGGTACCACAAGAACATCATGTCCGAACTGATGGGCAATATTTACGGCCAATATGATGCGAAACCGCAGGGCTTTATTCCCGGCGGTATGAGCCTGCACAACATGATGCTGCCCCACGGCCCGGATCGCGAAGCCTTTGAAAAAGCATCGAATTCAAACCTGGGGCCAGACAAACTGGAGAACACCATGTCCTTCATGTTCGAAACCCGCTTTCCGCAGCATCTCACAGCGTTCGCCGCCAATGAGGCACCGCTGCAGGACGACTACATCGACTGTTGGAGCGACATCGAAAAGAAATTCGACGGCACACCCGGCAAGAAGTGACGAGGGTAAAATTCCTTCGTCACCCAAAGGGCAGAGAATTAGAACGCTTGGTCTGTAACGCATTTAATCGGGTACGTTCAGAAAAGCTTGGCGACCCCGGCAGGATTCGAACCTGCAACCTGCCCCTTAGGAGGGGGCTGCTCTATCCAGTTGAGCCACGGGGCCGCGCGTCGTTTTCTCTAGCGGGGTTTTTTCAGATTGTCATGGGCTTTGCACAACAGTTGAACAATTCGCCCTGTTCACGCTACCATCGGCCAAACAATCAATGCAGGTATCTCGGTGACAACAGAAACAAAACGCCCGCTTACCCTTCGTGATGTCTCGGAAGCGTCCGGAGTATCCGAAATGACCGTTAGCCGGGTGCTACGTAATCGCGGGGATGTGTCGGATGCCACCCGTACCCGTGTTTTGGCCGCCGCAAAAGAGCTGGGATATGTGCCCAACAAGATCGCGGGAGCATTGGCGTCAAGCCGGGTGAATCTGGTCGCTGTGATCATCCCGTCATTGTCAAATATGGTCTTCCCCGAAGTTTTAACCGGTATCAATCAGGTGCTGGAAGATACTGAACTGCAGCCGGTGGTTGGCGTCACGGACTATCTGCCAGAAAAAGAAGAAAAAGTGCTGTACGAGATGCTCTCGTGGCGGCCCTCAGGCGTGATCATTGCCGGACTGGAGCATACCGAAGCCGCGCGCGCTATGCTGGATTCAGCTGGCATACCGGTGGTCGAGATCATGGATACTGATGGCAAACCGGTGGATGCGATGGTGGGAATCTCTCACCGCCGCGCCGGGCGCGAAATGGCGCAGGCAATCCTGAAGGCGGGCTATGAGCATATCGGGTTTATGGGCACCAAGATGCCGTTGGACCACCGTGCCCGTAAACGGTTCGAAGGCTTCACCGAAGTATTGGGCAAGCACGGGATCGAGATCGAAGATCGCGAATTCTACTCGGGCGGGTCGGCGCTGGCCAAGGGGCGCGAGATGACACAAGCGATGCTTGAACGCTCGCCCGAGTTGGATTTTCTGTATTATTCCAACGATATGATCGGCGCAGGTGGGCTGCTGTATTTGCTGGATCAAGGGATTGATGTGCCCGGTCAGATCGGATTGGCCGGATTCAACAATGTGGAGCTGCTGCAGGGGCTACCACGCAAGCTGGCCACGATGGATGCCTGCCGGACCGAGATTGGGCGCACCGCGGCCGAGATCATTGCGGCGAAGCTGGCCGATCCGGATTCCGAGGTTGAAACCCGCGTTACCCTAACCCCAAAGATCAGCTACGGCGACACGCTGAAACGGCGATAACTCCCGATGGCGCAGCAACGTCTGGACAACCGCGCGGCGCGGGCGCTGTTCATGGATCGGCACGCGCTTTTGGAACAGCCTACTGGAAGTTCCAAAGGCGATGACTTGTTACAGCTGATCCATCGTTTAGGGTTTGTCCAGCTCGACAGTATCAACACCGTCGCCCGCGCGCATGACATGATCCTATATGCGCGTAAGCCCAGCTATCGTTCGCGCCACCTCAAACACCTCTATGAACGCGACCGCGCGCTGTTTGAGCATTGGACGCACGATGCGGCGGTGATCCCAATGGAATTCTATCGCCATTGGCATCTGCGGTTCCTGCGCGATGCCGACATGCTGAAAGCTCGTTGGAAGAACTGGCGGCGTGACGGGTTTGAGCAAAAGTTCGAAACCGTCCTGCAACATATCCGCGACCATGGTCCGGTTGGCTCGTCCGATGTGGGAAAAGGCGAGAAAAAGGGATCTGGCGGTTGGTGGGACTGGCATCCATCCAAGACCGCGCTGGAATATCTCTGGCGATCCGGCGCACTGACCGTGGTTGGACGCGATGGGTTTCAGAAACGCTATGACCTGACAGAGCGGGTTATAGAAACTCAACTTTGCCCCGGCAATTTGCACTGCGACGCAAATGAAACTGTGGATTGGTTGTGTAACGCCGCACTCGACCGGCTGGGGTTCGCCACATCTGGAGAGCTTGCCGCGTTCTGGGATACGGTAAGCGCTGCCGAGGCAAAATCCTGGTGCCAACAGGCTCTAACACAGGGTGAAATCGAAGAGATCTGCGTCGAATGCGCAGACGGGCGGGAACGAAAAGTGTTCGCCCGCCCCGGTCTATGTGAACACGCTACAGAGCTGCCCGATGCGCCGGGCCGGATCAGAGTTCTCAGCCCTTTTGACCCTATGTTGCGTGACCGGAACCGGGCCGAGCGGTTGTTCGGATTCCACTATCGGATCGAGGTGTTCGTCCCCGAACCCAAGCGTACCTACGGCTATTATGTCTTTCCGTTGATTGAGGGGCACCGGTTGATCGGACGCGTCGACATGAAGGCCCAGCGAGACCGTGGACTGTTGCAAGTCCGATCCGTATGGCCAGAACGGTCGGTGCGTTGGTCTGACGCAAGAACCCGCCGCCTGCAGGCCGAATTGGACCGGGTACGGCGATTTGCGGAACTGGACGGGGTGAAATTTGAAAAGGATTGGCTGAAAGATCCTAAATAGAACCCAATTTTTCGATCAGGAAACCTTGTTCCTCAATCAGTAGGCGCAGCTCGTTCAGCGAAACATGGGGCGCCCTGCCCGATGTATCCAGCTGCGCATTTGCCCGCCCATACAAAGCCTCGCGACTGGCCAATATGTTCTTGAGCTGTTCCATCGCCTTGGGATTTCCGGCCATCGGGCGTTCGTCGCCTTGGGCGCGCACGCGGTCCATATGCTCGGTCGGTGACGCGCGCAGCCAGATGGTGTGAAACCGGCCAAGCAGGGTAGCATAGGTCGAAGGCTCTGATACGATCCCGCCCGCGACTGCCAGCACGACCCGATCATGCTCTGCAATCACCCGATCCAGCGCCTGCGCTTCCAGATTGCGATACCCGTCTTGCCCGTAGAACGCCATCACTTCAGACATGGGCATGCCGGCCATCTCTTCAATCATGGCTGTGAGCTCAACAAACGGCAGTCTTTGTGCAGCGGCCAGCATAGCGCCAAGAGTTGACTTACCCGCTCCGCGTAATCCAATCAGACAAACCCGATGCGCACGTGCATCCTCATCTGGGTGAGGTTGCAATGCACGCCTGACGCTTTCTTTGACGTCGTCGCTGGCTTGTCGGAAAAGCTCAACTATCTGCAAAGCATCCGAATCCCACGGATCATCTTCACCAATCAACCATTCGGCTTTGTAATCCAGTGCCTGTGCGACACGGTGCAACACGCCGATCGAGATGTTGCCCTCACCCGCCTCAAGCTGCGCCAAATAGCGTGGGGAAACGCCCGAGTTCTCAGACAGGATCCGGCGCGGGATGCCTCGCATTTGACGCGCCCGGCGTACTCGCGCGCCCACTCGCTCGCTTAAATCCTGCTTTGCAATATGTGCAGGCGGTGCCGGTTCTGGCGGTTTGGGCCCATCCATCTGCATTGAACCGTTTGTTAAAGGTAAGGATGAGGCTACGACGCGAACCATCTACGGGCAACGAATATTACCTTCTCCGCCCACAATGCTTATAGTTTGGGGCCTTAAACGAGGTCTGAACGACGGCAAACAACTTGGTTAGAGCCTGTTCTGAGCATTGCGCTCAGCCTTCCAGCTGGTGAAGCTCTACCAGAAGGTCCAGCAACTTCTCGTGCTGCTCTGCCCCGAGCAAAGAGCGGGTGTGTTCCGCCAGCTCCAACATTTCCGCCAGATTTGCGTCGATAATTTGCAACCCGTTCTCGCTGATTTCGACAATCTGTCGGCGGCGGTCTTTGGTATCCGGCCGCCTCATAATCAGCTTGCTGTCTTCTAGCTTTTTCAGAATGCGCGTCAGGCTGGGCAACAAGAGGCAGGCGCGCTCGGCGATCTGAGTAGGCTCCTGAGGTCCTTCTTCCTGCAAAACGCGCAGAACGCGCCATTGTTGCTCGGTGACGCCAGCATCCGTTAGCACACCACGAATAGGCCCCATCACCCTTTCCCGAGCGCGCAACAGCGCTATCGGCAATGATCGGGACGTCTGTGGTAAGTTTCTTGACATATGGAATTTTCGCGCAATTCCAAATATTTCGCAATAGAACGTTGGTTGTGGTTGAGTTTCGTTTACTGGGCTTTACTTAACTTGTTTAGCATATGATACTGACAAAAAGGCTACCGAGGCGGATAAGATGAAATGGAATGAATTCTCCGATTGGGGCAAGAAGGTTGCCGAGTGGACGCAAGACTATCACCTGACGGTGGGCGACAAGCCCGTGCGCGCCTGGACCGAGCCGGGCGATATCCTGAACGCTCTGCCCGCGCATCCCCCTGAGCAGGGCGAGCCGATCGAGGACATCTTTCATGATTTCGAACAAATCGTGATGCCCGGCATTACCCATTGGCAACACCCTCGGTTCTTCGCCTACTTCAATTCGAACGCCTCGGCCCCGTCTGTTCTGGCCGAGTTCCTGGCCAGCGCCATCGCGCCGCAATGTATGCTGTGGCAGACCTCGCCCGCCGCAACCGAGATGGAAACACGAATGATGGACTGGCTGCGCGAAGCGCTGGACCTGCCCAAAGGGTTTGCCGGGGTTATTCAGGATTCGGCGTCATCTGCGACATTGGCGGCTGTGCTGACCATGCGCGAGAAGGCGATGAACTGGCAGGGCAACACGCTGGGGCTGTTCGGTCAAAAGCCACTGCGCATTTATTGCTCTTCCGAGGTTCATACCTCAATCGACCGCGCCATCTGGGTTGCGGGGATTGGACAGGACAATCTGGTGCGCATCCCCGTGCAAGGTGATTGGCGTGGAATGAACCCCGATGCGCTTGAAGCAGCGATTCAATTAGATTTAGAGTCTGGTTTCCACCCGGCGGGCGTGATCCTTTGTGTTGGAGGGACCGGAACCGGGGCAACTGATCCAGTGGATCACTGCCTGGCGATCGCACAGAAATACGGCCTTTATACCCATGTCGATGCAGCCTGGGCGGGGTCGGCGATGATCTGCCCCGAATATCGTCACTACTGGCCGGGGATCGATCAGGCCGACAGCATTGTATTCAATCCCCATAAGTGGCTGGGCGTGCAATTCGATTGCTGTGCGCATTTCCTGAAAAACCCCGATGATCTGGTCCGCACGCTTGCGATCAGCCCGGAATATCTGAAAACCCACGGCAAGGACGGGATCATCAATTACTCGGAATGGTCGGTGCCATTGGGACGTCGGTTCCGCGCGCTGAAACTGTGGTTCGTCATCCGCACCTATGGGCTGGAGGGGTTGCGCGAACGGCTGCGGAATCACGTCAATTGGTCGCGCGCACTGCATGATCGTCTAGCAGCAGAACCGGATTTTCGGATCGTGACGCCTCCAATGTGGTCTCTTTGGACCTTCCGATACGAGCCGGATGGGGCCGACGATCTGGATGATCTGAACCTGCGGCTGGTGAATGCAATCAATGATGATGGGCGGATCTACCTGACACAGACCCGCGTGGATGGCGATCTGGTCATCCGCTTTCAGGCCGGTCAGTTTGAAACCACAGAACAGGACGTGATGATGGCCTATGACGTGATCACTGAAATCGCTCGAGGGCTTTAGGCCCTCATTGACGCTGCAGCCTGCGCGTATCCCCCCGAGGCCCCGTCAACAAAATGCACATGGTCGTCGCGCATGGCCGAGGGAACAAAGCAGGTCATCATCGCCTCTTGCTGGGCGTGCATTCCATATCTGATTTTGCCTTTTGTTTGCGCGTCGTCCAGCATCTGAGTGAGCTGTTCCAACGTGCTCGAGTCACAATCCAGCGTCATTTTCAGACCGTCATCAAACTTTCGGAAATCAGCGTTGCGACTGACCATCTCTTTGTAATGCTTGGGTTCGAATTGACCCAGGCGCATCCCGGTTTTGAACAACAAGCCGATCAACATATTCCCGATCATCAAGCGTGTTTTCTGCATCAGAAGATTCCGACCTGCGCGTGAGACATGGGCGTCGATATCGACGCCGGGCGGAGGGAAACTCATCGGAGGTCCTTTGGCCGGAACCGGGTGACCGGCGCGTTCTAGCCCTTCGGCGACGGACAGGATGGATTGGGTCAGGGCGGCGAATTCAGCCTCATTAGACTCTGATGTAGGCTGAATAACCAGTGAAACGATCTGACCAACCCTCGCTGGACTGTTGGACCAACGACAAGATAGGCCGGTCAGATCGGGCTGCGCGTCAGGTCCGGCTGGTTGCACAACACGTTGCCCGGATTTCATCTGAGCCTCGGCCCAGGCCAGTCCCCCGCCGGTAAACATCGCATAGTCAACGCCGGTGGAAGGCGCAAAGCGAGCAACACGCAGATCACGTCCAGCGGCGCGGATGTCGGCCACCGAAACCAGCGCCGCGCGCAGAGTGATGGCGAATTCCGTTTCGGCCCAGCTTTGCAATGTTGCCAGCGTATCCCGCGCGATCTCGGCATCCTCACCCGATACGGCGAATCCAGCACCATCACCACCGAAGACATACGGAAATATGCGCCCACCCAGCGCATTGATCATGCCTGAAATCACGGCCGCCCCCACCATGTTGACGGTCTTGTACCGGCCCCGCGCGATTTCACCGGTCGAATCTACGATATCGGCGACGCCCAGAACCCATGTCTCTGGCAAAGGTGTGAACTGCGCGGGGTCACTGAGGCTGAGGAAATTGTCCGAAATGGGGACGGAGTCATAAAATACAGAGTCTGAGAGGGTCATAACACACTCGGGAAATCCAAAATCTGCCGTGATGATAGCTCAATTGTGAAGAATGTCCGCCCCAATCGATTCAATCATGGCACTTGTGCCGATCAACGCGGCGTGCAAAGCATCGGGGCGGGGCAGCTAGACAATAGGTCAAGAAATGCAGGCAGGTTTGGTGATCTTGTGTCTGGCCTATGTACTCAGCCAGTTTTTCCGCGCTTTTCTGGCAGTTTTGACTACCGATCTGGGACGCGATATCGGCGCAACACCCGAAGACCTCGCCTTTGCTTCAGGTCTTTGGTTTCTAATCTTTGCGGCGATGCAGATTCCGGTGGGCTGGGCACTGGACCGCGTCGGTCCTCGGCGCAGTTCTGCGGTGCTGCTACTGATCGGCGGGGCTGGCGGGGCTGGCCTGTTCGCGGTCGCAACGACCCCGTTCCATGTGGCGCTCGCCATGGCGCTGATCGGGGTAGGATGCTCGCCGGTTCTGATGGCATCCTACTACATCTTCGCACGAGAGTTTCCACCCGCCAAATTTGCCACGCTCGCCGCGGTGATGCTGGGTGTGGGATCTGTCGGCAATCTGGTCGCCTCATACCCCACGGCGCTGGCGGTCGAGCTGATGGGCTGGCGCGCGACGCTGGCCGGTCTGGCGATTATCTCTGCTGCGGTGGCTGCGGGGATCTGGCTGACGGTGCATGACCCTGAAAAGGTAAAAACCGAGCAAAAAGGATCACTTCTAGACCTGCTGAAAGAACCTGCGCTGTGGACCATTCTGCCGCTCATGCTTGTGTCTTATGCGCCATCGGGTGCGATCCGAGGGCTTTGGGCCGGGCCGTATTTGAATGACGTGTTCGGGCTCAGCACCGCTCAGATCGGGACGGCAACGTTGATCATGGGGGCCGCGATGATCGCAGGAACCTTCGCCTATGGGCCGCTGGACCGTATCCTGGGCACCCGGAAATGGGTGATCCTGGGCGGTAATACCTTGGGAGTCGCAGCACTGGGCCTGCTGTGCCTGTGGATTGACAGCGGCGTTTGGGTCTCGGTGCTGCTGTTGGCAGTGATCGGCTTTCTGGGCGCCAGTTTTCCGGTGATCATGGCCCATGGCCGGGCCTTCGTGCCGCCGCATCTGGTCGGGCGGGGCGTTACCCTGCTGAACCTTTTTGGCGTTGGCGGCGTTGGTCTGGCGCAATTTGCCACCGGGCGCATCCATGCGGCCAGCGCCGGGATCAGCCCCTCAGCACCTTATACGGCGATCTTCGGCTTTTTCGCGGTCACCCTTGCCATTGGCTGCGTGATCTATCTATTCAGTCGGGACAGCGTGGACTGAAACCGGAGACCGCCCGTGCAGGACATTGAGGTGATTGCACCCAATCTGAAGCATTCCCTGTCGGGCGTGACAACGACGGTGATCCGACTGCTGCCAATCCAGCAGAAAATGATCGGCATCCGTGCCACCGGTCCCGGCCTGCCGCCAGATTTGCCCCATATCAGACTCTGGAAACTGTTGTTTCTACCCAATCGCAAACGGGTTTGGCATGCGCGCCGGAATACCGAGATGTTGATGGGTCTGTTTCTGCGCACTGTGCTTCGGCGCAACTACAAACTGCTATTTACCTCAGCCGCGCAACGTGATCATTCCGGGTTCACCAAGCGGCTGATTTCGAAAATGGACGCGTTGATCGCGACGACGCCTCAGGCCGCTTCCTTTCTGGAGCATCCCGCTACTGTCATCATGCATGGCGTCAACACCGAGCTGTTTCACCCAGCCGAGGACAAAAGCGCCCTGCGCCAAAAACTTGGCCTGCCAGACGGGCTGCTGATCGGGTGTTTTGGCCGTATCCGCCCTCAGAAAGGGGTCGACTTGCTGGTCGATGCCGCCCTGAAGATGCTGCCTAATCACCCCGATGCGCATGTGATCTTTACCGGGCGTACCACCAACGAATTTGAGGCGTTTCAGGCTGAGCAGGAGCAAAAGCTGCAGGACGCCGGGCTGGGCGACCGCGTTCATTTTCTGGGTGAGCGCCCTTGGGATGAGATTGTCGAGACCTATTGCGCGCTCGATCTGTTCGTTGCGCCCGCACGGCACGAAGGGTTCGGCCTTACACCGCTTGAAGCGATGGCCTCGGGCGTGCCCGCCATAGCCAGTCACGGGGTCGGAGCGTTCAGTGCGCAAATCAAGGATGGTGAGACCGGAAGACTGGTCGAGAAAGACAATGCCCCTGCACTGGCCGACGCGCTGGAGGATATGGTGCAGGACCGCGCCGCGCTGGCCGCTGCGGGACTAGCCGCGCGCGCCCATGTCGAGCAGAATTTTCGAATCGAAGGCGAAGCGCAGGCGATTGTCGAGGTTTATCGATCCTTGCTGAAACAACCCTGAACGGTACTGAACTGTGTCAAATCGGTGTGACGGGGTGAAATAAGCCGAAACGCCTCTTTTTTCTTTGCCGCAACGCGGCTATGAACGCGCGTCCTTAACTTTGGAGACATGAAATGGGCTATCGCGTCGTAGTCGTCGGCGCCACGGGTAACGTGGGCCGCGAAATGCTGAACATCCTGGCGGAACGCCAGTTCCCTGTCGATGAACTTGCTGCTCTGGCAAGCCGTCGTTCGCTGGGTACTGAGGTGACATTTGGCGACAAGACGCTCACTACCAAAGATCTGGACACATTCGATTTCACTGGTTGGGACATGGCGCTATTTGCTGTGGGTTCCGAGGCCACAAAGGTTTACGCCCCTAAGGCGGCAGCGGCTGGCTGCGTGGTGATCGATAACAGCTCGCTCTATCGCTATGACCCGGACATTCCGCTGATCGTGCCGGAATGTAACCCCGAGGCGATCCACGACTATAAAAACAAAAACATCATCGCCAACCCCAACTGCTCGACCGCGCAGATGGTCGTCGCGCTGAAGCCTCTGCATGACCGTGCCAAGATCAAGCGCGTGGTTGTGTCGACCTATCAGTCGGTGTCGGGCGCCGGTAAGGAAGGCATGGATGAGCTTTGGGATCAGACCAAGGCCATCTATAATCCCACGACCGAGGTTGAACCGAAGAAATTCCAGAAGCAGATTGCCTTCAACGTCATTCCGCAGATCGACGTCTTCATGGAAGACGGCTCGACCAAGGAGGAGTGGAAGATGGTTGTCGAGACCAAAAAGATCGTCGATCCGTCGATCAAGGTCACCGCAACCTGCGTTCGCGTTCCGGTATTCGTTGGCCACTCCGAGGCCGTGAACATCGAGTTCGAAGAGTTCCTCGACGAAGACGAAGCCCGCGACATCCTGCGCGAAGCACCGGGCATCATGGTGATCGACAAGCGCGAAGCCGGTGGCTACGTCTCGCCCATCGAATGCGCGGGCGACTTCGCCACCTTCATCAGCCGTATCCGTCAGGACTCGACCATCGAGAACGGCCTGAACCTGTGGTGCGTATCCGACAACCTGCGCAAAGGCGCGGCGTTGAACGCTGTTCAAATTGCAGAATTGCTGGGCCGTGAAGTTCTGAAGAAGGGGTAACCTTCGCCAGTTGGTTATGACTCTATTAAACCCCGCTGCACCGCCAGTGGGGTTTATTATTTTGTGGACGGGCAGAGATGGCAATATTGCGGGGCAAAGCCGCCCTGTGCATGCGTTGCCATTGCCTATCCAGCACCAGTTGGTCAGCCGCCGATCTGGGACATTGTCGCTTTTACCGCATGGTATCTTTGAGAGTTTGGGGGATGCGTCCCCAGAAAGCGATCACCAGGATCAGGAACTCGTGCGAAGTACAGCGCACCCTTGAGTGGATCATAACCCGCTTTGTAGGCTATTACAGTGCCTAGTCGATCAGCTTCCAATTCAAAGTTCTTTGAATAGCTGCGGCCGCCAACAAAGGCTCCAATGTCTTGTGCTGCGGCAATGTCATTCGGCCCCGACCCCGCAATTGTTGCTAGACCGGCCAGAAGCACCGCACCAGCCGCCGCATTTTGGGCCTGTCGCGCCAAATGCCCTTGAATGTGGTGAGCGGCCTCATGCGCCATAACAAATGCAAGTTCGTCAGTGTTGTTTACATTCCGTATCAGCGCTTGAGTCATTGTGATAACGGGGCGCCCCGACTTGCTTAAACTCTGATACGCGTTTGAGGGTGCTTTTTTGTCTGGATCAATGCGGATCAAAAAATCACAATTCACATTCTTAGTGCGGCGGCGGCATTCTCGTTCTGCCACAGGTTCTATTCGTGAGGCGACCTGACGGAACCTTATTTGTGCCTGTTGTGAACTGACGGGCGCGCTCGCGCGACCGGGGTTTGGAATAGGTGCTGATGGAGGAGTGGTGGTTGAAGCGCATCCCGCTAATGCCAAAACAGCTAACATCAATACCGTTCGCCTCATAAACACACCTTTCCAAATGTTCAGAGCATCAAAATCGAATCTGTGGCTTTCGAGAAACCAACTTGCACATTCGAACCTACGGTCTTCACGATTTGATATTCAATAACAGACGGGTTGTCGGTGGTCGCCCCGATTAAGCTGTCGTCAAAATGGTAGGCACTACAAATGGCATTGAAGCGAAGGACCAACCGATCCACGCCCCGTTCTGTATGGGCTTGAACCGAGTTGAACACCGCATCAGCGGAGGCGATTTGCGCTGCACGATGGCTTGATCCCAGCCTCCTGCGCGGCAAAGGGACTGCTATGAGCGCACGTACAGTTCAACAATCGTTTCTGGTATGGCCTCAAAGCAGTCATCAGAGAGATGCCTCCTGCCTGATCCTTCACCCCTGTCCCTCAACCAGCGTCTTCAAATTCTCCAACCCGCGCTCGTAATCTCCGCCGACCCAATTGTCCATCATTAGGCCCATCCAGCGGGACATGGGGTTCATACCAAGGTCGGATACGAATCCCCAGGTAACCTGTGTGCCTGATCCTTCTGGCCGCAACTGGAACGAGGCGGTGGCTGTCCCCATCGGGCCAAAATCCAGTGCGGTTTGCACGGACTGATCCGGGGTGCTCTCGGTGATTTCCTGCGAACCGGTTCCCACCTGCGGGTTGTCCGAGGCCCAGTTCAGCGTGTTTCCGACACCCGCTTCCGGGCCACTATAGCTCAGCTTGGTTTCGGGGTCTCGGGACAGCCAGGGGGACCATTTCTCGGTCTCCTGCATCGAATTCACATAGGGAAAGATCGCCGAGGCTGGTGCGTCGATCGTGATGCTGCGGGACACCTCGGCCTGACCAGGCAAAAGATATGATACTCCGACAAGCGCCAGAATGATCACCAGTAGGGTGACGAGAATACGTTTAATCAATTTCATGAGCTCGATCCGATTCTGACAACATCATCGGAAACATATCAAAAAATCGACGTAATTTCAGAGGTCCGATCGTATGACCCGCAGGATCAGGCCGGTGGCTGGTAAGGCAGCGACGAATGGTGCAGCACGATGCGAAGCACTCCGTCAGCGTCTTTTTTGTAGCCGAAGCTTTTGTCGACTTGCGTGATGTTACCTTGGCTATCCGTCAGAATGACCTTGCCCATCCACATGGCGACATCGCCTTCGACGAAGCTGGCCGATGTCTCACTTGCCATTTCGCGCCAACCCTTGATTCCGAAACCGCCATCAAGCGGAAATTCGGCATCGTGACCGACAAAATAGGCCAGTGCACCGTGGCGAGTCGGGCGAAAGGTTTGATCTCCGGATGCCATAGTTGGTTTGAACAGGACCGGACCCAGATTATAGCCGTATGCCGCATCTAGAACACCCTCAGCAACGGAACGGGCCGCATCGATCCCACCGTCTTCAAAAGCTTTGGAGATCGCAATCAACCCATCGCCCCAGGCGGTACGGGCAGCGGCCAGCTCGTCAGTGGTAATCGGCATGATCCTGTCCTTCTCTGTCCGGTTTCTATGGTACTGGCAGCAAGTGAGCGTCAACGCAAGAGGTGTGACCTGACTCTCGCCCGGTTTTGCCCACAGAACCGCGTGGAAGCCTGAATTCTCAGAAAATTCGACCCATTCTTTTGAACCGGTGCAAGGTTTTGCAAAGTATTTTGCCGCCAATCTCTGACAGTGCCGTGGGGGCACTTCAATTGGGGTGAATGTGGTGGACAAGATTATCACACTGGAACAGAAAGAACCCGTGCGTCTGGACCCGGACCGCCTGAGCAGCCTGTACAATCAGCTCGGCGACACCAACGCGATGGACGTGCTGTGCCGCACGGTTGAAGAACTGGCGTTGCGGCTGTCGAATTGTGAACGGTTTTGGTGGCAACGCGATTGGGCCGGGCTGCGCAAATGCGCAAAATCTCTCGTGGCCATATCCGAGCAAATCGGCATGACAGCACTGGCACGTGTGGCAGGCGATGTAGCCTGTACTGTCGACGCTGGCGATGCTGTGGCGACAGGGGCGACTCTGAGCCGCCTAATCCGGGTGGGTGAGCGATCGCTGACCGCCGTCTGGGACCAGCAAGATCTATCCGTCTGAGGGGGGTTGCGAGTGCGCCGCAGACAGATAGTCTGGGCGAAAATCCAACCAGCCGAGACACGCATGACCCTGTCCTTCGCCCCTGCCTCCGACCCATCGCTGCCACTACATGTGTTAGAGCAATCAGATTTTGAAAGCTGGCTGACCGATCAGCCGGATCATATCCGAGCTTGGGTTGCGGCCGATGGGTTTTCCGGAGCTCTGGGTCAAACACTTCTGGTGCCCGGCACAGATGGTAATCCGCAGTTTGCCTTGGCGGGATATGGCAGCGCGGCAAAACGGGTACGCAAGCGGTTTCCGCTAGCCGCTGCGACAGAATCGCTGCCCAAGGGCACCTATCATATCGCCACGGGCGTTCCCGCAGATGTGCTTGAGGCCGAATGCCTGGGCTGGCTGATGACGGGATATGCCTTTGATCGCTATGCGGCGCAAAGCCCGGCTAACGCCACGCTGATCGCGCCCGAGGGCGTAGATGCCCGGCGGATCGAAATCATGGCCAATGCCGAGGCATTGACACGGGATCTGGTCAACACACCCACTTCGGACATGGGCCCGGCGCAATTACAACACGCGGTTGAGGCACTGGCACGGGAACACGGCGCAGACATCTCGGTCATCACAGGCGATGCGTTGCTGGAACAGAATTTTCCGATGATCCACGCGGTCGGGCGTGCTGCCGAACAGGCCCCGCGTCTGATCGAGATGAACTGGGGTGACCACGGGCCAAAACTAACATTAGTTGGGAAAGGGGTCTGTTTCGATACCGGCGGCCTGAATCTGAAACCCGGAGCGTCGATGGGGTTGATGAAAAAAGATATGGGCGGAGCGGCCAATGTGCTGGGTCTGGCCCGTATGATCATGGCGCTGGATCTGAAGGTGCAATTACGGGTCCTGATCCCGGCGGTCGAAAACGCAGTAGCGGGCAATGCTTTCCGCCCCGGCGACATCCTGACGGCGCGCAATGGGCTAACGGTTGAGATAAACAACACTGATGCCGAGGGTCGGTTGGTGCTGGCCGATGCCCTTGCTCTGGCGCATGAAGGGGCACCAAACCTGCTCATCTCGATGGCCACTTTGACTGGCGCGGCCCGGGTTGCATTGGGCGCTGATTTGGCCCCGTTTTATACCGATGACGACAAAGCCGCGGACGTGCTGGCGCGTGCTGGCCGGGCTGCCGCTGATCCGGTCTGGCGTATGCCTTTTCATGACCCCTATGAAGCGATGATCGAACCCGGCATCGCTAACCTCGACAATGCGCCTTCTGGTGGATTTGCAGGCTCTATCACCGCGGCACTGTTCCTGCGCCGGTTCGCTGCCGAAAGTCGCTATATGCATTTTGACATCTATTCGTGGCAACGCAGTAAGGAACCCGGTCGCAGCAAGGGTGGTTTGGGCCAAGGCCCGCGTGCCCTCCTGGGGGCTTTGCCAGAGATCCTTGGCCTATGACTCAGGCGCGCATCATTCAACCGGTCATAGACCTGCTACGCCACCCTGACGGTCCGCGCGACCGGCAATTGTTGTTCGGCGACACGGTCACTGTTTTGGACGACCAAAACGGCTGGAGCAAGATCTCAGCCAGCAAGGACGGCTATACCGGATGGGTGGCGACGGACCATCTGGGACCAATTGAGCCACAGACTCACTGGATCGTCGCCGCTTCGACCCATGCCTATGAGAAGCCCGATATAAAAAGCCGCGATCTGACCTCGCTGAGCTTTGGCAGTAAAATCAGGGCTCTGTCTGAGGAGGGCGGGTTTCTGGAAACGCCAATCGGGTTCATTCCGGGGGTGCATGCCGTGCCCGCCTATTCCCTGCTGACCGATCCCGTTTCCGCGGCCGAACTTTTTCTCGGCACCCCTTATCTTTGGGGTGGTAACAGTCGATTCGGGCTGGATTGCTCGGGCCTCGTACAGCTCGCACTGCTCGCCTGCGGCGTTCCTTGTCCCGGAGACAGCGGCGATCAGGAACGCGAAGTTGGTGGATCGGTGCCCGAGGGCGATCCCGCACGGCGCGGAGACTTGCTGTTCTGGAAAGGCCATGTTGCCTGGGTTGCCGCCGAAAACCTTCTACTTCACGCCAACGCCTATCACATGGCTGTCGCGCTCGAACCGATGGATCAGGCGATTGCCCGGATCGCTGCCCAGGGTGACGGGCCGGTTACAGCGCACAAAAGGCTCTAATCCAGGTCAACCGCACGGATAAGCTTGCGTTCCAGAACCCTCAGAACCGCGCGCAGATCGTGCCCGCGCTTCAAAATACGCCCATCCATGCCGACCACGGAATACATGCCCTGACGTAGCCGCAAGCGCGGGTGCTTCTCGACCCTGTAGATGGGATGTTCCGCCGTGCGCCGAAAAATCGAAAATACCGCCATATCCCGCAGGT
Source organism: Ruegeria sp. E5 (assembly GCF_056534105.1). Lineage (NCBI taxonomy): Bacteria > Pseudomonadati > Pseudomonadota > Alphaproteobacteria > Rhodobacterales > Roseobacteraceae > Ruegeria > Ruegeria sp. E5. Next base: position 48,081 of record NZ_JBQFPA010000007.1, read on the forward strand.
TCGAGATTCCGTAGTCGCGCCATTCACCGGCAGCGACCATTCGGCCATAAACAAACAGGATTTGAGACATCTCGCGCCGGTCAAACGCGACCGGCATCTGGGCAGAGCCGGACCCGAACCGGCTGGGAGGCTGCATGTTCATATGACAAGCCTTGCCGGAAATCGCCGTCGAATCAAGCCCACTGGCATCAAGGTGTTGTATTTTTGGATCGCCCGCCCGCTATCTGCGCCCAACCTGACGGCAAATCAGGATCACCGGCAACAAGCCAACCGCCAGAATAACCAGCGACGGAACCGCTGCACCTTCAAGCCTCTCATCCGAGGCCAGACGATAGGCCTGCACTGCTAGCGTGTCGAAGTTAAAAGGCCGCATGATCAGGGTCGCGGGCAGCTCTTTCATCACATCCACAAAGACAATCAACAGTGCCGTTAGCAGCGAAGGCGTAAGGATCGGCAGATGCACCCGGCGCAGCGTTCCTAACGGGGTTTGACCCAGTGACCGCGCCGCGGCATCCATATTGGCGTGAACGGTACTCTGCCCACCCTCATACGCGCTGAGCGCGGCGGCCAAAAAGCGCACCATATAGGCCGCGATCAACAACCAGATAGATCCCGTGACCAACAGTCCGGTCGAGATACCAAAGGTTTGGCGCATCCACGCATCCAGTGCGTTGTCGAATCCCGCAAAGGGGACGATCAGCCCCACGGCAATCACGCCACCCGGCACCGCATAGCCCAACCGCGCCACATAAGCCGCCATTGCGGCCCCGCGTCCGGGGCGCAGGCGTTGGAAGAATCCTATCGAAATCGCCGCGCTGACGGTGATAACCGCCGCAGTCCCCGCCAGTGTCAGCGAGTTCTGTATGAACCCGATATATCGGCGCGACAGCAGGTTCTGCTCGGATTCCAAACCCATCTGCACCAGGATAACCACAGGCAGAAGGAATCCGAACAGGACGGGAATTGCGCATAGCAGAAATGCCGCAAGTGATTGCCATCCCTTGAGTTGCGCCGCTGGCAGACCTGCGTGGCGCTTGCCTGCCTGATAGTATTTGGCTTTGCCGCGCTGTGTCCGCTCGGCCACGGCCATGACAAGCGCAAAACCCAACAGACAAAGGGCGAGTTGCGCCGCAGCAGCGCGATCAGCCATGGAAAACCAGCTTGTGTAGATGCCCGTGGCAAAAGTCTGCACTCCGAAATAGGCGACTGTGCCGAAATCGGCGATGGTTTCCATAACCGCCAGCAAGACGCCCCCCGCAATCGCCGGTCGTGCCATCGGCAGGGATACGCGCCAAAAGGCATGCCAGGGGCCATTGCCCAGCGCCCGGGCCGCCAGAAAGGCCGTGGCGCTTTGCTGCAGAAATGCCGCGCGCGCCAGCAAATAGACATAGGGATACAACACCAGGATCAACATCACCGCCGCGCCCTCGGTCGAGCGAATCTCGGGGAACCAATAGTCGCGCGGGCCCCAGCCGGTCACATCCCGCAGCGTGGTCTGAACGATTCCGGGATGATCCAGAATGAAGGTATAGGCATAGGCCAGCACATAAGCCGGAAAGGCCAGCGGCAGGACCAGAGCGATTTCCAGCCACCGCACTCCGGGAAAGCGGGTCATCGTGACCAGCCACGCAGCGCCGACACCAATCGAAAACGTCCCTGCTGCGACCAGCACCACCAGGATCACCGTGGTCAGCGCATAGCCAGGCAAAACAGTCTCTAACAAATGGGAAATTGTGTCGGTGCCACCGGTCACCGCCGCTAGAACAACCGCCACCATTGGCAACAGACAAGCGGCCGCCACGACATAGGCAATGCCGCCCACAAAGCGTGTACCTAGGGCGCCGCGATTATGTGTTCCGTGTTCTGAATATTCGACTTCGGCCATGGCGTCTGACTGAGAATCCCATAGGGTCTGCCTTTAATCGACTAAAACTCTAAGAAACACCAGTGGGCCGACTAACAAAAACTGCGGCAATGTTTGCCGCAGATCCCTATTCATAAGCGCGCTGATCCTCGATCACCAAGCCATCTTTGGGCAAAGAGCCCGGCGCCACAACTTCAATCGCGCCTTTCAGTTTCAGGACTTCGACCACCGATTTTGCATAGGCACCATCGTTCTCGCAGGGGCTTTCGATCTGAACGGTCATGGTATCCATCTCGCCCTGTCGCGCCGCAATGACACGCGCCTTGACGATTTCATCATGCTTGTCGACCAGCGCGGCCACCTGTTCGGGGCGGACGAACATGCCCTTGATCTTAGTGGTCTGATCGGCGCGACCCATCCAGCCTTTGATACGCATATTTGTGCGCCCGCACGGAGACTCTCCGGGCATGATCGCCGACAGATCACCGGTGGCAAAACGGATCAACGGGTAATCGGGGTTCAGCGTGGTCACAACCACCTCACCTACTTCACCAGGTGCAACCGGGATTCCTGTGCCGGGGGTGACGATCTCAACGATCACGTGTTCGTCGATGATCATACCCTCCATCGCAGGGCTTTCATAAGCTATGTTGCCCAGATCAGCGGTCGCGTAGCATTGCAGGCAGACGATGCCCCGATCGGCGTAATCCTGTCGTAGGCTTGGAAACAGCGCCCCGCCACCCACAACGGCCTTGGAAAATTTCAGCGCGACGCCCATGGCTTCGGCTTTATCAAGTATGACTTTCAGATAGTCGGGCGTACCTGCATATGCGGTGCAACCCACATCGCGCGCAGCGGTCACCTGCAACTCGGTCTGACCTGTACCTGCAGGCAGGACCGACGCGCCAACGGCCTGCGCGCCGCTTTCAAAGATCATGCCCGCGGGGGTGAGGTGATAGCCAAAACAGTTCTGAACGATATCGCCCGGACCAACCCCTGCAGCATTCAGGAACCGGCCCATGCGCCACCAGTCGTGATCAGTGCTGCCGGGTTCATAGATTGGCCCCGGAGATTGAAAGACATGCTGGAAATTCCGCGCCGGTTTGACGGTGAACCCTCCAAACGGAGGCCGGGTGCCCTGCGCCTTTGTCAGATCGGATTTTCGCAGAACCGGCAGTTGTGCCAGCGCCTGCATGTCTGTCACTGTGCCGGCGTCCACGTTGGACAGGATGCCGGCATATCCGGGCGCTTTTTGCGCGCGGGCAATCTGTTCTGGCAAGGCGCGCGCGTGATCAGCGGTGCGCTCGTCAGCGGATCGGGTTTCAAGCTTATCAAAATAGGTCATTGAAATATCCTCCACCCGCTTACAGCCATCTCTTGCGGCGGCGGTATGAGCGCACGTCTCGAAAGCTCTTGCGGCCTTCGTCAGACATGCCGAGATAAAATTCCTTTACGTCCGGGTTTTCGCGCAATTCAGCGGCGGGGCCGTCCATCACCACGCGGCCAGATTCCAGAATATAACCGTAATGAGCAAACCTTAGAGCCACATTTGTGTTCTGCTCAGCCAGCAGGAAGGACACGCCTTCCTTCTCGTTCAGGTCCCTTACGATGCCAAAAATCTCTTCGACAAGTTGCGGGGCTAGACCCATTGAGGGTTCATCAAGAAGGATGGTCTCGGGGCGCGACATCAGAGCCCTGCCCATCGCAACCATCTGCTGCTCACCGCCCGAAGTATAACCGGCCTGACTACGACGGCGTTCCTTCAAGCGTGGGAAGTAATTGTAAACCAGTTCCAGGTCCTGCTGGATCGCGGCAGACCCGTCCTTACGGGTATAGGCACCGGTCAGCAGATTTTCTTCGACTGTGAGGTGTTCGAAACAGTGGCGGCCTTCCATGACTTGAATGACGCCCTTCTCCACCAAGGCAGCCGGGTCGCTTTCATGCACGCCCTCGCCGCGATATTTAATCGAGCCTTTGGTGACCTCGCCCCGTTCCGAATGCAGCAAGTTCGACACGGCCTTCAAAGTGGTTGTCTTGCCCGCACCATTGCCACCCAGTAGGGCTGTGATGCCGCCCTTGGGCACAGTCAGGCTGACGCCTTTCAGAACAAGGATCACATGGTTGTAGATCACCTCGATATTGTTGACCTCAAGCAGGGTTTCCGCCTGCACGTCAGTGGTTTGTGCCGCATCCAACATCAGTGCGTGTCCTTGTGCGAGTGTGGGGTTCGGGGCGGCAGCGATCCGCCGCCCCGTTTGGTTCAGAGCACCTTATTCGCAGCGCTGAGAAATATTGTTCTCAGCAGCATATGCGCCCGAGTCTTCGTCGATCAGTGCGTTGATGACCTCAGCGTCAGTCGGTTCGAAGCCCTGAATCGAGTTCCAGGTACCCGCCGCTGCATCCCACTGAACAACGCCGACAAGGCCTGGGCCGCCGTGGTTTTCGCATGAGACCGCGAATTCAGGTCCGAAACCGGCCATACCCAACGCTTCCATCTTGGCGTTGGTGATCTCCAGCGCCTCCATGCCATCGCGCATCATCGATGCGTCGATTTCGGCAGTGCCGTGCATCTCTTGCGCGGTTTTCACTGCTTCTGCGGCCAGCATCGCAGCATAGAGGCCGCGGTTGTACTGCACCGTACCCAGTTGATCACCGGCGCCTGCAGCTTTGCCCGCATCGACGACATATTTCTTCAGGTCGTCATAGACAGGATAGTCGTCGCCCAGACCGGTGAAGGTCAGCGCTTTGTAACCGGTGGCCTTATCACCCGCAGGCTCAACATCAAACTCGGCCCCGGACCACCAGACACCGATGAAGTTCTCCATCGGGAAGCGGATATTGGCGGCTTCTTGCACGGCGACCTGGTTCATCACGCCCCAGCCCCACATGATCACATAGTCGGGCTTTTCCCGGCGGATTTGTAGCCACTGCGACTTCTGCTCCTGACCGGGGTGGTCGACCGGCAGCAGGGTCAGGTCATAGCCATGTTTTTCAGCCAGTGTTTCCAGCGTACGGATCGGTTCCTTGCCATAGGCCGAGTTGTGATAGACCAGCGCGATCTTCTTGCCGCTCAAGTCGCCACCGTTTTCGTCCAGCAGATAGTTGATCGCGCCCGACGCCCCGTTCCAGTAGTTGGCAGGATAGTTGAACACGTTGCTGAACACCTTACCGTTCGCCGCCGAGGTGCGGCCATAACCCATCGTGTGCAGCGGAATGCCGTCTGCGGTCACTTTAGGGATCAACTGATAGGTGATGCCGGTGGACAGGGGCTGATAGACCAAAGCACCTTCGCCCTTGGTCGATTCATAACATTCTACGCCTTTTTCCGTGTTATATCCGGTCTCGCATTCGATCACGTTGGCCGCAACACCGCCGATACCGCCATCGCGTTCGTTCAGCAGTGTGAAGTAGTCGGCATATCCGTCCGCAAATGGGATACCGCCGGCCGCATAAGGCCCGGTCCGGTAACTGAGCGACGGGAATACGAGGTCGGCCATGACCGGACCTGCGGCCATCACGGCGCCCAGCGCCAGGGTTGCCAGTTTCTTTTTCATCGGGTGTCTCCTCCCTTGGTTGATCCGATGTTGGGTTTCGGGTTTCACACCCTTCTTTTCGTTGGGCCGGTCCTTAGTGCGGGAACGGCCAGAGTCTGAGTTTCTCTTTCGCCACACGCCAAAGCTGCGCCAGACCGTGCGGTTCGAGGATCAGGAACATGATGATCAGAGCACCGACGATGACGAGGTTCAGGTGCGCCACGATATCTGTGGGCCAGCCCAGCAGATCGACGCCAAGCAGTTTCAAAACGACTGGCAGCAGCACGAGGAAGGCGGCACCGGCAAAGGACCCAAAAATAGACCCTAACCCGCCGATAATCACCATGAACAGCACTAGGAACGATTTTTGAATGCCGAACACTTCTCCAACCTCGACCGCGCCCAGATAGACCGCAAAGAACAGCGCGCCGGCCACGCCCACGAAGAACGAACTGACAGCAAAGGCGGTCAGCTTGGCCTTGAGCGGGTTCACCCCGATGATCTCGGCCGCGATGTCCATGTCGCGGATTGCCATCCAGGTACGACCAGTGGTGCCGCGGGTCAGGTTACGCGCGATGATTGCGCAGACGGTCAAGAAGATCAGGCAGAACAAATAAGTCGCCCATGCCGGAGCATTCGGGCCAGTGATAATGATACCGAACACATCGCGTTCCGGCGCATTGATCTGTCCCGAGGCCGAGTAGTTGTAGAACCACGGCACCCGGTTAAACAGCCACACAAGGAAGAACTGCGCCGCCAGCGTGGCCACCGCCAGATAGAATCCTTTGATCCGCAGAGAAGGTAAGCCGAAGAGGACACCCACGATCGCGGTGATGCCGCCTGCAAGGATCACATGGATGAACATGCTGACATCCGGAAAAGCCGTCATCAACTTGTAACAGGCATAGGCCCCCACAGCCATGAACCCGCCGGTGCCCAGCGACACCTGTCCGCAATAGCCCACCAGAATGTTCAGCCCGATCGCCGCAATCGCATAGATCAGGAATGGCAGCAGCAGCGCGTTGGCCCAATAGTCGTTGATGATGAACGGAATGATCCCGAACGCCACCGCCAGCACGACATAATACCGATACCGGTCAAACTTGATCGGGAAAGTCTGGCTGTCGGCGATATATGAGGTTTTGAAATCCCCGGCCTCACGATAGAACATATCTTACTTTCCCCATTCTTCCTGCGCCCGATTGCGGGCAGCGGCGTCCAGTTGATTGGACCCTTTGGCATATCCGGTGGCCTCGGAAGCGCGCACCAGTTTCATGTAAGCCAGGATGCCCATGACCAGCCCGGCAAAGGCCAGAATTACAGCGATCACAAGTTGGCCCTCGGTCAGATCGCTCGATGTCAGGGCGATGTAGCCGAAAGCCCAAAACCCCGCCCATGCGATCACGTTGATGATGGCAATCAGCTTGGTCACGCCCTACACCCTCTCGATGATCTTCTCGCCGAACAGGCCCTGAGGTCGGAACACGAGGAAGATCAGCGCCAATACATAGGCAAACCAGTTCTCGGTTGCGCCGCCAACCATCGGACCGATCGCGAATTCGAATAGTTTCTCGCCTACACCGATGATCAGACCGCCGACGATGGCCCCGGGGATCGAGGTAAACCCGCCCAGCATCAATACCGGCAGAGCCTTAAGCGCGATCAGCGACAGCGAGAACTGAACGCCCGATTTGGTGCCCCACATGATGCCCGCAACCAGCGCCACAAACCCGGCGACCGACCAGACCATGATCCAGATGAAGTTCAGCGAAATCCCGACCGATAGCGCCGCCTGATGGTCATCCGCCACCGCACGCATCGCGCGGCCCTGCTTGGTGTACTGGCTGAACGCGACCAGAGCCGCCACCAGAAGTGCTGCGATGATCGTGGCCACGATGTCCAGATTGTCGATGAAGAAACCGTAGTCGAAGATGTTAAAAGTCGTCTCGTCAATCCACAGGTTGATACCCTGCGGCAGACCCACATCCAGCGTCTTGATCTCGGACCCCCACATCAGGTCGGCGACGCCCTCAAGGAAATAGGCCAGACCGATGGTCGCCATGAACAGGATGATCGGTTCCTGTCCGACCAGATGGCGCATCACGAACCGCTGCACGCACCAGGCCAGCAACACCATCACGGCCATGGTTAGAATAATCGCAAGCAACGCGGGCACATTCCAACCAAAATTATAGACGTGCGTGCCGAAAGTCGCGTTGATCAGGTGCGCAAAAGGCACCTGCCCGTTCATGATTCCGACCAGCGTCATCGCCGCAAACAGGGCCATAACCCCTTGGGCATAATTGAAAATCCCCGACGCCTTGTAGATCAACACAAAGCCCAGCGCGACCAGCGCATACAGCACCCCAGCCATCAGACCGTTGAGGATGACCTCCATCGCGAAGATTAATTGTTCAGGCATGCCAGCCCCTCCCCAATTCTGCCCGGACCTCAGTCATGGCTGACCCCCAAATAGGCATCAATGACTTCTTGGTTGTTGCGCACCTCATCCGGGGTGCCGTCACCAATCTTTTTGCCGTAATCCATCACAACCACACGGTCGCTCAGATCCATTACCACGCCCATATCGTGCTCGATCAGCGCAATCGTGGTGCCAAACTCGTCATTCACGTCGAGGATAAAGCGGCTCATGTCCTCTTTCTCTTCGACGTTCATCCCGGCCATCGGCTCATCCAGCAGCAGCAATTTCGGTTCCGCTGCCAGCGCGCGCGCCAGTTCGACCCGTTTCTTCAACCCGTAAGGCAGCCGGGACACCGGCGTTTTGCGGATGTGCTGAATCTCAAGGAAATCAATGATCTTCTCGACCGCCTCGCGATTCTCGGTCTCTTCTGCCTCGGCCTTACCCTTCCACAGCGCCTGCTGAAGAATATTGGTCTTCATAAAACCCAAACGCCCGGTCATGACGTTGTCCAGAACGCTCATCCCTTCAAACAAGGCAATGTTCTGGAACGTCCGCGCGATCCCTTGCTGGGCTACTTCAAAGGGCCGCATCGGCGGGCGTTTGGCACCGTGAAACCAAACCTCACCCTCTTGCGGAACATAAAAGCCCGAGATCACATTCAGCATCGAGGACTTACCCGCCCCGTTTGGCCCGATGATCGCACGGATCTCACCCTCACGGATGTCGAACGAGATATCCTTGATCGCCACCACGCCGCCAAAGCGCAGGGTGATGTTCTTCATCTCCATCACCACACCGCCGATCTTGCGGCCGTCTTCGGTGACATATCCTTCGGAGTTATCCAGCATCAGAACCTCCCTGACACAAAAACGGGACGGCGGGCGGGGCGATGACCGCAGGTCGAGCGGCGCGCTTCAGCCCACTCATTCCGCCGCCACCTTGTGCTGCGCGACCGGAACCACTGGCGCATCGACAATTTCCAACGTCGCAGAAATCGATCCCTTACGACCATCTTCATAGGTCACTTCAGTCGTGGTCGAAACGCTCGACGACCCGTCGTACAACGCCGCAATAATGTCGCTGAATTTGTCCTCGACAAACCCACGCCGCACCTTGCGGGTCCGAGTCATCTCGCCATCATCGGCATCCAGTTCCTTGTGCAGAACCACAAAGCGATGCACCTGACAGCCCGATAGCATTTCATCCGCCGCGACCGACTTGTTTACCTCTTCAACGTGGCTCCGAATCGTCTCTAACACACGAGGATGTCCCGCAAGTTCCTGATAGGACGCGTAGGCCACGTTGTTGCGTTCCGCCCAGTTTCCGACCGCCGTCAGGTCGATATTGATGAAAGCGACGCATCGATCCTTGCCATTCCCGAACAGCACGACTTCAAGAATATCGGGATAGAATTTCAGCTTGTTCTCGACATATTTCGGCGCAAACATCGAACCATCAGCCATCTTGCCCACGTCTTTGGCACGATCAATGATCCGCAGATGGCCTGAATTCTCCTCGATGAACCCGGCATCCCCCGTCGCCACCCAACCTTCGGCATCCTTGGTCGAAGCCGTCGAATCCGGGTTGTTGTAATACTCGACGAACACGCCGGGTGAGCGGTAATGAATCTCGCCCTTATCATCGATCTTCAGCTCGACATCCGGCGCCGGAACACCAACCGTATCCGCCCGAACCTCGCCATCCGGCTGCACGGTGATGAACACGGTCGCTTCGGTCTGACCGTAAAGCTGCTTCAGGTTGATGCCCAAAGAGCGGTAGAAATCAAAGATTTCCGGCCCGATCGCTTCACCCGCCGTATAGCCCACACGGAACCGGCCATAGCCAAGCGTATCTTTCAGCGGGCCATAGACCAGCAAATTGCCCAGCATGTATTTCAGCTTGTCGCCAAAGCCCACCGGCTTGCCGTCCAGCAACAGGCCACCCACCTTCTTGGCATGGGCCATGAAATAATGGAACATGCGCTGCTTCAGCTTGCCCGCATCCTCCATCCGGATCATCACGTTGGTCAGCTGGGTTTCGAACACCCGCGGCGGGGCAAAGAAATAGGTCGGCCCGATCTCGCGCAGGTCGGTCATCATCGTGTCGGCGCTTTCGGGGCAGTTCACGCAGAAGCCGCACCAATAAGCCTGACCAATCGAGAATATGAAATCGCCAACCCAAGCCATCGGCAGGTAAGACAGGATGTCTTCGTTCCGGGTCAGATGATCGAATTCCGCCGAGTTCTTAGCGCTTTCGATAACATTGCGGTTCGACAGCACCACGCCCTTGGGCTTGCCCGTGGTGCCCGAGGTATAAAGCATCACGCAGGTATCATCGTAAGTGATCGCCGCAATGCGCTTGTCCAGTTCCGCATCAAACCGCGCGTGCCCCGCACTGCCCTCGGCCATGATGTCCTCAAGCGCGTTCATCTGCGAGTGGTCATACTTCCGCATCCCGCGCTTGTCGGTATAGAGTATGTGTTTGACTTGATGCAGGTTTTCCTGAATCTCGATGACTTTGTCGACCTGCTCCTGGTCACCGCAGACGACATATTTCGCGCCGCAATGCTCCAGCACATAGGCCATCTCTTCGGCGACCGAATCCTGATACAGAGGCACCGGCACCGCGCCTACCATCTGAGCGGCAACCATCGACCAGTAATGGGCGGGACGGTTCCGACCAATCACAGCAATATGGTCACCCTTTTCAACGCCAAGTTCTAGAAACCCAAGCGCGATGGCACGGATTTCTTTGGCGGCTTCCGCCCAGGTCCAGCATTGCCAGATCCCGAATTCCTTTTCCCGATAGGCCGGGGCATCCCCGAACTGGGTCACATTGCGGTGTAATAGCGCCGGAAGAGAGTCCATCCCTTCAGCGCCCGACTGCGTCTGAGCCAATCTTTCTCTCCTCCCCATCCGACCCCTCCCCGGGCCGAAAATGGCGGGTTCGGGATGGTGCCCGAACGCCAATGCCCCGATAAGGGACGTCGTAACGATCAGCGTCAAGTTTTGCCTGATGTTTTCTCAATTCTTACGAATTGTAACAGGGGCTGAGGAATGAAGTTCCGAGTTGTACAAGATGTAAAAATCGTTGAACTGGATAAACCAGCGCTGCCAAAAGCGAATACAACCGCCGCATTTTTTTGGGCAACGCGTGAGTTCGTGATAGAATTGATAATGCATAGAGCTCAGCAGATCATATTTGTGGCCATCGCGGTTTTTGTGATCGCTGGTAGCGGGAGTGGACCGATTTCAGCCGATGAGCTAAAGGATTGCCCCGGCCATATTGGTGAACTTGACTTACCCATTGAGTGCATGTGCACAAAAGAGGCGCAACGGATACGGCCGTTCAATGTACAAGGATGCGAAGTGTACGCTTGGTGGAGCAACATTTGTATGGCCGCGGTGCATGCGGGAATTGCTACGCGTGAGGGCGGGCCAGTCCGGATCGAACAAAGGGAACCTCAAGCAGAATACGTCGGTTGCCTTCGTAACGATATGTTCAGCAATGACATGCACCACAGTGATTTGCCAAGCTTTGTCGTTTTGCCAGTTGAGTCAGATTAGAGTCTTTTTTAAGGGCTTATAGCCAATCCCGCAAAATCGGGATCAACGGCACATCTGCCGCAGGCATCGGGTAGTTCCTCAGATCATTCGCCCGCACCCATTTCAGCGCCTGTCCTTCTTTCGATTGCGGTATCCCCTCCCATTTGCGGCAGGCAAACAGCGGCATCAGCAGGTGGAAATCGTCATAGCTGTGGCTGGCAAAGGTCAGCGGCGCGAGGCATGAGGCCCAGGTGTCGATGCCCAGTTCCTCGTGCAATTCGCGGATCAGGGCGGCCTCGGGGGTTTCTCCGGGTTCGATCTTGCCGCCGGGGAATTCCCAGAGACCGGCCATGGATTTGCCTTCGGGGCGTTGGGCCAGTAGGACGCGGCCCTCGATGTCGATCAGAGCGACAGCAGACACCAATACTGTCTTCACGAGCGATAATCCGCGTTGATCTCGATATATCCGTGGGTCAGATCGCAGGTCCAGACGGTGGAAGCGCCCTGACCCAGTCCCAGATCGACTGCGATCACCAAATCCTGACCTTTCATATAGGCCGCAGCGTCTTCCTCGCGGTAGTCGGGGCTGACCCAGCCTTTTTCAGCCACAAGGATGTCTCCGAACGATATGCTCAAAAGGTCGCGGTCTGCAGCAGCACCGGATTTGCCGATGGCCATGACGATGCGGCCCCAATTCGGGTCCTCGCCCGCGATGGCGGTTTTGACCAGCGGGGAGTTGGCGATAGCCAGCCCGTGGGTTTTGGCATCAGCATCCGTGGCGGCGCCGGTCACACGAATTTCGACGAATTTCGTGGCCCCTTCGCCGTCGCGGACCACTTGCTGCGCAAGGTCCAACATCACTGTTTCCAGCGCTTGCGCGAAAGCGGCATTGCCGGTGGCATCGACGCCCGATGCCCCGGTGGCGCAAAGCAAGAGGCTGTCGGATGTCGAGGTATCGCTATCCACAGTGATGCAGTTGAAGGTCCGGTCGGTCTGCGCGCCCAGCATCGCCTGCAGCGCTGTCTGCTCGATCTGAGCGTCGGTGAAGATATAAACCAGCATCGTCGCCATATCGGGCGCGATCATGCCGGAACCCTTCGCTATCCCCGCAATAGAGACTGTTTGGCCGCCAATATCGACCTGCGCCGACGACCCCTTCGGGAAGGTGTCGGTGGTCATGATCGAGCGCGCCGCGTCCTCGATCGCGTGACGGCTGAGGCCCGCCTTCAACGCCTCAAGCTGTGCAACGATGCGGTCATGGGGCAGCGGCTCGCCGATGACACCGGTCGACGAGGTAAAAACCCGATCTACCTCAACACCGGTAGCTTTGGAGACGGCTTGCGTCACCTCGGCCACTGAGGTCTGCCCGTAATGGCCGGTAAACGCATTGGCGTTGCCCGAATTCACAAGGATCGCTGCAGGCCCGTCGCCGGGCCCGCCGATCTTGTCCTGACAATCCAGAACGGGGGCCGCACGGGTGGCCGAGCGGGTGAACACTCCGGCCACCGAGGTGCCCGGATCAAGAACGGCCAGCATCACATCGGTGCGGCCTTGATATCGGACACCAGCCTCGACAGTGGCGAAGCGCACACCGTCGATCGCGGGCAATTCGGGGAAGGCCGCCGGGGCCAGCGGTGAAACCTTGGTTATCGTGGCCACGGGGTTACTCCTGCAGCAGCTCCAGCTGGCGCATGACCTCGGGGCCGGCGCCCTCGAGCGCGGGACGCTCGATCTGCGCTTGCTGCGTCAACTCGTCAATCTTGGCCTGAATTGCTTCTTGCCGAATGGTCTGAGCCAATTCATCGCGCACGACCGCCAATTCGGGGGCCTCGGTCTTGCGCTTGTCGTTCAGCGTGACCACGTGCCAACCAAACTGGGTTTGCACCGGATCCGAGACCTGACCCTTTTCAAGGCCAAGCACGGCACCTTCAAACTCGGGCACCATCTGGCCTTTGCCGAACCAGCCCAGCGCACCGCCATTGGGGCCAGAGGGTCCTGTGGATTTTTCTTTCGCTAGCTCAGCGAAATCTGCGCCTTCTTCAAGTTGTGCTTTGACAGCTTTGGCTTCGTCCTCGGATTCGACCAGAATGTGGCTGGCATTGAACTCGTCTTCGCCCTGAAACTCGGCGAATTGCGTGTCATAGGCGGCCTGTATGGCCTCATCAGTGACACTGGCGGCTGTCAGCGCTTCGACGGTTTGTACGGCGCGCAGGGACCGGGTTTCGTTTTCCAGTCGAAGGGCGTTTAGTGTATTCAGCTCTTCCTGTTCAAGGCTCAGCAGGTGCTGCTGGACCAGTTGCTCGAGGATGAAATCATATAGCACCTCATCTTCAAGCTGCTGATACTGCGCCGGCAGCGCCGAGGCGGTGGCGATGACGTGACCCAATGTGATCTCGTCGCCGTTCACGCGGGCAACCACGGTGTTGGCATCCGGTGCGTCCTGGGCGGCCAGCGGCAACGCCATCACGGCAGCAAGCGCAAGCGATGGCAGAAAAGTGAGGCCTTTGGGCATGGAATTATCCTATTTCTTTGCCGCGACAGGGCGCAGCGTTGACACTGTGGAACCTGCCCCTTACATCGCTTTGAAGCCTTGGACAGGGCCGCCTTTCACCCCCCGTATCTAGGGGCTGCGCGCAAGGTGGGCAAGCCTGTCGCAACCAAGAAAAAAACAGATCCGCTGGAGTGAACATGCTGGGACTCGGAACGCTCGCCAAAAAGGTGTTCGGAACACCGAACGACCGCAAGATCAAGGCGGCCCGCCCGCTGGTCGAAAAGATCAATGCGCTGGAGCCGGAGTTCGAGATCCTGACCGACGATGGCCTGATCGAGAAAACCGCTGAGCTGCGCAAACGAGCGCTGGACGGTGAAAAGCTGGATGACTTGCTGCCGGAAGCATTTGCCAATGTCCGCGAAGGGGCCAAGCGCGCCCTAGGTCTTCGGGCCTTTGATGTGCAGTTGATGGGTGGTTTGTTCCTGCACCAGGGCAATATCTCGGAAATGAAAACGGGTGAAGGCAAAACCCTGGTCGCCACCTTCCCCGCCTATCTGAATGCACTGACCGGCAAGGGCGTACATGTGGTCACGGTGAACGAATACCTGGCCAAGCGCGACTCGGAATGGATGGGCAAGGTATTTGCGTCCGTTGGCATGACGACCGGTGTGATCTGGTCGGGCCAACCGGATGCCGAGAAGATGGCGGCGTACAAGTGTGACATCACCTATGCCACAAATAATGAGTTGGGCTTTGACTATCTGCGCGACAACATGAAGGCCGATCTGGAACAGGTCTATCAGAAGCACCACAATTTCGCGATCGTCGACGAAGTCGACTCGATCCTGATTGATGAGGCGCGGACGCCGCTGATCATCTCGGGGCCGGCACAAGACCGATCGGACCTTTATACTGCCATCGATACCGTGATCCCGACGCTGCAGGACGATCATTACTCGCTCGATGAAAAAAGCCGCAGCGTGACGTTCACCGATGAAGGCAACGAGTTTTTGGAGCAGCAACTGCTTTCAGCGGGTCTGCTGCCCGAGGGGCATTCGCTGTACGACCCCGAAAGCACCACTGTGGTGCATCACGTCAATCAGGGCCTGCGCGCGCATAAACTGTTCCAACGGGACAAGGACTATATCGTTCGGGATGGCAATGTGGTGCTGATCGACGAATTCACCGGTCGGATGATGCCGGGCCGCCGCTTGTCGGAAGGTCTGCACCAAGCCATCGAAGCCAAGGAAGGCGTACAGATTCAGCCCGAGAATGTGACTCTGGCCAGTGTGACATTCCAGAACTATTTCCGCCTCTATGACAAGCTGTCCGGCATGACCGGTACTGCGCTGACCGAGGCGGAAGAATTTCAGGAAATCTATGGTCTGGGTGTGGTCGAGGTTCCGACCAACAAACCAATCGCGCGTGAGGACAAAGACGACCAGGTCTATCGCACGACAGCCGAAAAATACGGTGCCATTATTGAACAGGTCAAAAAGGCCGGTGAAAAAGGTCAGCCGGTTCTTGTCGGCACCACGTCGATCGAAAAGTCCGAAGTGATCAGCCAGATGCTGACTAAGGAGGGTATCGAGCACAATGTTCTGAACGCCCGTCAGCACGAACAGGAAGCCCAGATCGTGGCAGATGCCGGCCGTCTGGGTGCGGTGACCATCGCCACCAACATGGCGGGTCGCGGTACTGACATCCAGCTGGGCGGTAACGTTGAGATGAAGGTGCTACAGGCGCTGGCCGAAAACCCCGAGGCTGACCCGGCCGAGTTGCGTGCGGAAGAAGAAGCCAAGCACGCGGAAGAAAAGGAAAAGGTGCTGCAGGCCGGTGGTCTTTACGTAATGGCGTCCGAACGTCATGAAAGCCGCCGGATCGACAATCAGCTGCGCGGGCGTTCGGGACGCCAGGGTGACCCGGGCCGCACCGTGTTCTACCTGAGCCTGGAAGATGACCTGATGCGCATCTTCGGTTCGGAACGTCTGGACAAGGTCCTGACCACGCTGGGCATGAAAGAGGGCGAGGCAATCATTCACCCCTGGGTGAACAAATCGCTGGAACGGGCGCAATCCAAGGTCGAAGGTCGCAACTTTGACATGCGCAAAAACGTTCTGAAATTCGACGACGTGATGAACGATCAGCGGAAAGTCGTGTTCAGCCAGCGGCGTGAAATCATGTCAGCAGATGATCTGTCGGATGTCGTGTCCGATATGCGTGAGCAGGTGATCGACGATATGATCGACGAATTCATGCCGCCAAAATCATATGCAGATCAATGGGATACAGAAGGTCTGCACGAAGCGGTCAAAGAGAAGCTGACCATCGATGCGCCGGTTCAGGACTGGGCCGCCGAGGAAGGCGTAGATGACGAGCAAATCCGCGAACGTCTGATCAAGGCCGCCGATGAAATGATGGCGCAGAAGGCCGTGGCGTTTGGCCCGGAAAACATGCGCAACATCGAAAAGCAGGTTCTGCTGCAGACTATCGATGGCAAATGGCGCGAACATCTTTTGACGCTGGAACATCTGCGCTCGGTCGTGGGTTTCCGTGGCTATGCACAGCGCGATCCGCTGAACGAGTACAAGAACGAAAGCTTCCAGCTGTTCGAAGGGATGCTTGATTCCTTGCGCGAAACCGTCACTCAGCAATTGTCGCGCGTACGCCCGCTGAGCGAAGAAGAACAGAAGGAAATGCTCGCGCAGATGGCAGCGCAACAGGCACAGGCGCAGAAAGCTGTGGATCAAGCTGCCGGGAATGCCGAGGCGATCGCCGAAGCCGAAGCGTCTGGTGACAGTCGTCCGGGTTTTGTCGAGGATGATCCTTCGACTTGGGGTAACCCGTCACGCAATGATCCTTGCCCTTGTGGCTCGGGGAAAAAATTCAAACATTGCCACGGCAGGCTGACTTAACGTCACCTGTTTTCCACCACAATGAGTCCGCCTCACGGCCACATATTGGCCTTGATTGGGAAGCAAATTGCGACTCGCTCCTTCAACTGGGGAGGGTGTCTTGTTTGTCATTAAGAACTACGTGACCACGGGCGGAACCGTTGCCTGCGCTCTGGCCATTGGATATTTGATGCAAAGCGGATCGGCGCAGCAACCCAATGCTGAGCCGAGCGGTGAACGCGTCGCTTCGATCTCGGAGCAGGACTCGGACCTGACCGGACTGGAAAGCGTTGTCCTGACCTCTTCTTCCCCGACAGAAGCGCGTCCCAAGGATCTATCTCAATCCACGCGCCCGGCGCAAGAAACCAGCCGTTTGCCTTCGAATTGCGATATGAGCGCGCGCGCCATGGCTGTGCCCGGCGCCAACGTACGGCTGCGGGTCAAGGCCCCCTGCCACGCCAATGAGATCATTGAGGTTCATCACAACGGGCTGGTTTTCAGCACCGAGACCGATGCGCTTGGCGGCTTGAACCTGACCATCCCGGCGCTGTCGGAATACGCTATTTTCCTGATCTCGCTGCCGGATGAGAAAGGCACCGTTGCGACGACGCATGTGCCCGAGATCAACAGCTTCAACCGGGTTGCCTTGCAGTGGCAGGGCGAAACCGATCTGCAGCTTCATGCGCTGGAATTCGGCGCAGGTTACGGGGAAGAAGGCCACGTTTGGTCCGGGTCCCAGACCGGCGGCGCGGGCTCGGTGATCCATCTGGGTCAGGGCGGTTCGGACGTCGCGCGCAATATCGAGGTTTATTCGTACCCCATTGAGACCGCAACCGAAGCCGGAAGTATCACACTGTCGGTTGAAACTGAGGTCACTGAAGCAAATTGCGGCAAGCCCCTAAGCGTGCAATCATTGGAATGGCGCGCGGAACGGCTACGCTCACGCGACCTGTCGCTGGATATGCCCGGTTGTGAGGCAGCTGGCGATTTTCTGGTGTTGAATAATCTGTTCTCAGACCTGACAATCGCTGCCAAATAAGCAGCAGGCAGATCTACGGTTTCCAATGAGCATTCTTCGTGCGGCGTTCGCCGCGCTCTTTGCCTTATCCTTGGCACAAAGCGTATTCGCGCAGGACATCACTTTGACCTCGCATGACGGCAAGGTAGAAGTGGTCGGCACCCTTCTTGGTTACGACGGTGAATTCTACCGTGTCGATACGCAGTTCGGAGAGCTGACGGTCGATGGATCAGGGGTCACCTGCGACGGCCCAGCTTGCCCCAACCTGATGGATTTTGTGGCCGAAGTTCGGTTCTCTGGCTCATCAGTGATCGCCGAGACACTGCTGCCCGCGCTTGCACAGGGCTTTGCCATCGAGGAAGGGTTAACCCTGTCACAGCCCGAGGGCACCGGAGACCTGCGGGTCTACGCTCTGAATCACCCTGATCGGCAGGCGCCTTTGGCGAGGTTCATATTTCGTGCAACGGATACGGCTGACGGCTTTATCGATCTGGTTGAGAACACCGCAGATGTTGTGTTGGCGCAGCGGGAAATTCGATCAGACGAACTGGAGTTGACCAAAGCCGCTGGGCTCGGAGATCTGACGCAAACCCGCCGGTCGCGTGTCTTGGCTCTGGATGCAATCGTGCCGATCGTGTCGGCCGACAATCCCGTGCGCCAGATATCGCTTGCTGATCTGGTGAAGGTTTTCACCGCCGAGGTCGCAAATTGGGGCGATCTCGGTGGGCCTGATGCGCCGATCTCTCTGCATCTGCCACAGGTCGGTTCCGGGCTGGATCAGGTGGTCGAGGATTTGCTGTTAGCACCTGCCAACGCGCATATGACCGCTCAGGTCACGCGCCACGATCGAAACAGCAATCTGGTGCGCACGGTCTCGAACGACCCGTTCGCGCTCGGCGTCGCCAGTCTTGCCGAGGCCGGGACTGTGCGCGCCCTGCCTCTGACCGGTGGGTGCGGACATGCCCTGTCGCCAACACGGCAATCGATCAAGACCGAAGATTATCCGCTGACCTCACCCATGTTTTTCTATTTGCCACAAAGACGATTGCCCAAAGTCGCGCGACAGTTTTTGGCCTATACCCAAAGCAGCGCCGCACAGATGGTCATCCGGCAAGCCGGATTTGTCGATCAATCCCTTGAAACAATCCAGGTTGGGCTGCAAGGCGATCGGCTGGCCAATGCGATCAGCACCGGTGGAGCTGAGGTCGGGTTGGAAGAGTTGCAGCGCATGATCGAAACCCTCCGTCCACTTTCGCGGCTATCTTTGTCATTTCGGTTCGAACCGGGGTCGTCGCGACCCGATGCTCAGTCCCGGTCAAACATCTTGAACCTTGCGCAAGCTTTGGAAAGCGGAACGTTGGAGGCGCGTCAATTGATCTTTGTTGGGTTTAGTGACGGCGAGGGCGCGGCGGTCGCAAATTCACGTATTGCCCTGCAGCGTGCCAAAACCGTCCGAAACGCAGTGCTGGCATCGGTCGAAACCAGCCTCCCCGACAGCATCGAAATCAGTGTCGAGGGCTTTGGCGAGGCCATGCCGATGGCCTGCGACGACACCGAATGGGGCCGTAAGGTGAATCGTCGGGTCGAAGTTTGGGTCCAATAGCCCTTACAGATAGCCGTTCGAGCGGAAACTCAATTCGGTCGATTTGCCGATGATCAGGTGATCATGCAATGTCAGCCCAAGGGCGGAACATGCATCCTGAATCCGATTGGTCATATCGATATCCGATTGCGATGGCGTCGGATCACCAGACGGATGATTATGGACCAGGATCAGGGCCGAGGCATTGAGTTCCAGCGCCCGCTTCGCGACCTCTCGCGGATAGACCGGCACATGATCCACCGTGCCTTTGGCCTGCTCTTCATCCGCAATCAGCACATTCTTGCGATCTAGATAAAACACACGAAACTGCTCGATCTCGCGGTGCGCCATCGTGGTGTGACAATAGTCCAGAAGCGCATCCCATCCCGAGATCACATGCCGTTGCATCACCCGGGCACGCGCCATGCGATGGGCACAGGCCTCAAGGATTTTCAGATCGGTAATCACCGTGTCCCCAACGCCTTTGATCTGACGCAGCCGTTCCTCGGGTGCAGTCAACACACGATTGAAATCACCAAACGCATCCATCAGCGCGCGCGCCAGCGGTTTCACATCCTGACGCGGGATGGATCGGAACAGAGCAAGTTCCAGCAGTTCATAATCCGGCATCGCTGCTGATCCGCCAGACATGAACCTTTCGCGCAGCCGCTTGCGATGGTCTTTGATGTAGGAGGGTAACCGACCAACGGGCAGCGGCTGCGCCGGTGCTTCATCCGTATCGAACAGCATGGGGGCTTCGGCAAAGGCGTCTTGGGTCATAACACCACTCTGACGCAGAATCGGTTTCCGAAAAGTTAACGCGCTCTATCCCTGCCCGCCGGATCGGCAACACACGGATCCCCTGTTTCATCTGGCCATAAATATCTCGGGGGGGGTCGCCCAAAGGGCGATGGGGGCAGAGCCCCCCTGCTTAACCGTTTAACCCTTCATGCCATCCCAGAAGGACTTTACAGAAGAGAAAAAGCTTTTAGATTCCGGATGGTTATCCTCACCCAAATCGTCAAACTCACGCAGAAGTTCTTTCTGACGACTGGTCAGATTGACCGGAGTTTCCACGGCAAGTTCGATGAACATATCCCCGATGCCTCCGCCACGCAGAGCGGGCATGCCTTTGCTACGCAGGCGCATCTGGCGACCCGACTGGCTGCCGGCAGGAATCTGTACACGACCGCGACCACCGTCGATGGTCGGCACCTCGATCGAACCGCCAAGTGCTGCCTTGGCCATGCTGACTGGCACACGGCAATAGAGGTTCACGCTGTCACGTTCGAACAGCTTGTGCTCGGAAACTTCGACAAAAATATAGAGGTCACCCGGAGGACCACCACGCATTCCGGCCTCACCCTCACCGGCCAGACGAATCCGGGTGCCGGTCTCGACACCGGCAGGGATGTTCACGGACAATGCGCGATCTTTTTCAACACGCCCCGCACCTTGGCACGACTTACAAGGGTTCTTAATGATCTGACCCAAACCAGAGCAGGTCGGGCAGGTGCGCTCAACCGTGAAAAAGCCCTGTTGCGCGCGAACCTTGCCCATGCCGGAACAAGTCGGACAGGCAGTAGGTTCAACACCACCTTCGGCACCAGTTCCCTCGCAAGAGGAACAGGCCACAGCCGTAGGAACGTTTATGGTTTTCTGCAGGCCTGCATAAGCCTCTTCCAGCGTGACCCGCAGGTTATAGCGCAGGTCTGAACCGCGTGCAGCGCGACGGCCCCCGCCTGCCCCACGCTGGCCACCCATGAAGTCGCCGAACAGATCGTCGAACACGTCAGAGAACGCGCTGGAGAAATCGCCCTGACCGAAGCCGCCACCGGGACGGCCGCCGCCGCCACCCATGCCGTTTTCAAACGCAGCGTGACCAAAGCGGTCATAAGCGGCTTTCTTGTCAGCATCACGCAGAACATCGTAAGCCTCGTTGGCCTCTTTGAACTGCGCTTCGGCATCGGGGTTGTCCTTGTTGCGATCGGGATGCAGCTGTTTGGCTTTCGAGCGAAAGCCTTTCTTGATCTCATCCGCAGAAGCGCCCTTGGACACGCCGAGCACTTCGTAATAGTCGCGTTTGGACATCAGTATTTCCTTCTGCCTCAACGTAATCGGGCCGGCCCGGCAACCGGACCGGCCCAAATTGGCCCGGTTACCCGTTAGTTACGCTTGTCGTCGTCCAGATCTTCGAACTCGGCGTCGACAATGTCATCGTCACCCGGCGCGGCATCTGCGGCTGCGGGCTCATCTTCGCCCTCTTCCGCCTGTGCCTTATAGATCGCCTCACCCAGTTTCATGGCCGCTTCGGTCACGTTCTGGATGCCCGACTTGATCTTGTCGGCATTGTCCGTTTCCAGCTCATCCTTGAGCGCAGCAACGGCCAGCTCGATCGCTTCTACGGTCGACGGGTCGACCTTGTCGCCATGTTCCTCGATCGATTTCTCGGTCGCGTGGACAAGGCTTTCGGCCTGGTTCTTGGCTTCGACCAGCTCTTTGCGGGCCTTGTCTGCCTCGGCGTTTTCCTCGGCATCCTTGACCATCTTGTCGATATCTTCGTCCGACAGACCGCCCGAGGCCTGAATGGTGATCTTCTGCTCTTTGCCAGTGCCTTTGTCCTTGGCCGAAACCGAGACAATGCCGTTGGCGTCGATGTCAAAAGTCACCTCGATCTGAGGCATGCCGCGCGGTGCGGGCGGGATCTCTTCCAGATTGAACTGACCCAGGATCTTGTTGTCCGCAGCCATTTCGCGCTCACCCTGGAAACAGCGGATGGTCACGGCGTTCTGGTTGTCCTCGGCGGTCGAGAAGACCTGAGACTTCTTGGTCGGGATCGTGGTGTTGCGGTCGATCAGGCGGGTGAACACGCCACCCAACGTTTCGATGCCCAGCGACAGCGGGGTCACGTCCAGCAGAACCACGTCTTTGACGTCGCCCTGCAGAACACCGGCCTGAATGGCGGCACCCATAGCAACAACTTCGTCCGGGTTCACACCCTTGTGCGGCTCCTTACCGAAGAACTTGGTGACCTCTTCGATCACTTTCGGCATCCGGGTCATACCACCAACCAGAACAACCTCATCCACGTCGCCAGCCGACAGGCCTGCGTCTTTCAGGGCAGCCTGGCAAGGCTTCATCGACTTCTTGATCAGGTCGCCAACCAGCGATTCCAGCTTGGCACGGGTCAGTTTCATGACCATGTGCAGCGGTTGACCGTTCGAGCCCATCGAGATGAACGGCTGGTTGATTTCGGTCTGCGAGGTCGAGGACAGCTCGATCTTGGCTTTTTCAGCAGCTTCTTTCAGACGCTGCAGGGCCATCTTGTCGGCAGACAGATCGACACCGTGTTCCTTTTTGAACTCATCCGCCAGGTAGTTGACGATGCGCATGTCAAAGTCTTCACCACCCAGGAAGGTGTCACCGTTGGTCGACTTCACCTCGAACAGGCCGTCGTCGATTTCCAGAATGGTTACGTCGAAAGTACCACCACCAAGGTCATAAACCGCGATGGTTTGGGTTTCTTCTTTGTCCAGACCATAGGCCAGTGCGGCAGCTGTCGGTTCGTTGATGATCCGCAGCACTTCCAGACCGGCGATTTTACCGGCGTCTTTGGTGGCCTGACGCTGTGCGTCGTTGAAGTATGCCGGAACGGTGATAACCGCCTGCGTGACTTCCTCACCCAGATAGCTTTCTGCGGTTTCCTTCATCTTGCCCAGAGTGAAGGCCGAGATCTGGCTTGGGGAGTACTTTTCACCACGGGCTTCAACCCACGCGTCGCCATTGCCGCCATCAACGATGGCGTAGGGCACCATTTTCTTGTCTTTTTCGACTTCTGCATCATCCACACGACGACCGATCAGACGCTTGACGCCAAAGATCGTGTTGTCGGGGTTGGTGACCGCCTGACGTTTTGCAGGCTGACCGACCAGACGCTCATCTTCTGTAAAAGCGACGATCGAGGGCGTGGTCCGCGCCCCTTCAGCGTTTTCGATGACCTTCGGCTGCGAGCCGTCCATGATGGCCACACACGAGTTGGTGGTACCGAGGTCAATCCCGATTACTTTTCCCATATTTTCAATCCCTTTCCATTCAAGGCGATGTCCCGAGGGTTGGACCCGTTGCGGCATCCTGCCCCCCGATTGATGTGCGCGACAGCACTACACCATCGCGCGTCGAGGCGTATATAAGGGCGAGAACAGGGGCCTGCAAGCGTTCAGAAACGCAGGTTTTCGGGAATCTGTGGCCTTTTTTGGCAAGGTTTTGGCAAGGTTTGGGGATTCTGGAATGGCGCGGCTGCTATTGCGCGGATTTGATATTCGGAAAGGCTATTTGGATGCGGCGGCGCAGTCGCATCTAGTTGACCTGCTTAGGCCGATACTGAAAGTGGCACCGCTTTATCGGCCCGTGACACCTTCGGGCAAGGAAATGTCAGTGCGCATGACCTCGGCCGGGGTGCTGGGATGGGTCACTGACCGGGCGGGCTATCGGTATCAGGACACGCACCCAAAGGGCATGACATGGCCCGCGATTCCAGATGAGATTTTGACCATCTGGCAGGACCTGACCGGCGCGGATCGCCGGCCCGATTGCTGTCTGATCAACTATTACGGTGAAGGCACCAAGATGGGCCTGCATCAGGACAAGGATGAGGCCGATTTCTCGTGGCCCGTCCTGTCGATTTCATTGGGCGATGACGCGCTGTTCCGAATCGGCAACACCACACGCGGTGGCAAGACTGAATCGATCTGGCTGGGCTCGGGCGACGTGGTGGTCATGGGTGGCCCGGCACGGCTGACCTATCACGGGGTGGATCGCATCCGGTTCGGATCATCCAAACTGCTGCCGAAGGGCGGGAGGATCAACCTGACGCTGCGAGTTGCGACCTAACGGCGGGCGTCCCAGCTTTTTGAAACCTGCTTGCGCGTGTAGAATTCGGCGAGCAAGCCGATCATAGTCAGCACGATGCCGATCCACAGCGCATACTCCCAGCTGGAATTGCGCGGAAAGTAATTGCGGAACACAAAGCCCCGACATTGATCAATGACATGAAACAATGGGTTCCAGGCGAACATGGTCAGCATGAATCCACCCAGTGCGTTGCCGACGACCATCTTGCCGGAAAACACCATATTCATGCGACGATAGACATTGGTCAGGATGGCAACCGTATTGGGAAACCACGGCTTGAGTGACAAGAACACAAGGCCCACCGAACACCCCGTGAACCAAGCCAGCGCGAGCATGGCAAAGGCGCCCCCAGGTTCCTGAATTTCAAGCGGTGAAACCGTAACGCTGTAGACAAACAGGATCACCAGGATCGAGGCGAGCTGCGTATAAAACGTGCCAAGAGCAGCAGCAGATAACATCACCATCATGGTCATGGGCGAATGCAGCGTCATGGGATTGTTGCCATCCCCGACGCCCGCTATAGCGCCGACCGACTTGATATGTGTCAGGAACAGAAACACGCCGGACAACAGGAACAGGATGAACTCTCCCCGTATCTTGGCAATCCGGGTGCCCATCAGCGAGAAGATAAAGTAGAACGCGGATGCGACAATAACGACTTGCAGAATATTGATCAGGATCGCTATGACCGCGTTTGAATGCTGCGAGCGGATATTGCGGACCACCGCATGGAATATAAGCTCGGCGGTGGTGAAAACCCCGCCAAGCAACGACTGATTTCGCTTGTAGTGAAACACTCGAATACTCTTTCCTGCTGTGTCAGCCGCAAATTGGCACGAAATTCTTGCTGTTCCGTATCCATAGCATCATAAGTCCGTGAGATGCCCTGATCAACAAACCACAGGAACGGAGCTTTTTTGTGACTTATGACGCGCTTATTCCCGTCATCCGGCGGCTGGCCTTGCAGGCAGGCGACAAGATCATGCAGATCTATGAAGCAGATGATTTCGACGTCAAGGTCAAGTCAGACTCAAGCCCGGTAACCGAGGCGGACGAGGCGGCGGATGCTTTGATCTCGGCCGGATTGCGCGAGGCTTTTCCAGATATCCTGCTGGTGACCGAGGAACAGGCGGCTTCGCATTCCGAAAAGGGCGAGACCTTTCTGATTGTTGATCCACTTGACGGCACCAAGGAATTCATAAATCGGCGCGGCGATTTTACCGTAAATATCGCTTTGGTCGAAAACGGCGTACCGACGCGTGGCGTGGTCTACGCCCCTGCACGCGGCCGGATGTTCTATACGCAAGCTGACGGGCAATCGGTTGAAGAAATCGGGGATCTGGACAAAGATCAGCCGGGTGCGTCAACGCCAATATCAGTCTCTAAACCAAACAATTCGGCGCTGATGATCGTTGCATCCAAGTCGCATCGGGATCAGGCGACCGAGGATTACATCAACAAATATCAGGTGCGCGACAGCAAAAGTGCCGGGTCGTCGCTGAAGTTCTGTCTGGTGGCGACGGGAGAGGCCGACCTCTACCCCCGTGTTGGCCGCACCATGGAGTGGGACACCGCTGCGGGCCACGCGGTTCTGGCCGGTGCGGGCGGACATGTGGTGCGCTTTGACGACCATTCGCCGCTGACCTATGGCAAAGACGGCTATGCCAATCCATTTTTCATCGCCTATGCTCCGGGCGTTGAGCTGAAGGAAGCCTGATGTCAGTATTGATTGCCATTCCCGCGCGCTACGCTTCGACCCGCTATCCAGGCAAACCTCTGGTTCCGCTGACCGGGGCAAACGGAACCAGCATGACTCTGATCGAACGATCCTGGCGCGCCGCGATTTCCGTGTCAGGCGTAGATCGCGTGGTTGTGGCAACCGACGATGACCGTATCCGCGAAGTCTCAGAGGGATTTGGTGCCGAGGTGGTGATGACTTCAGACACCTGCCGCAACGGTACCGAACGCTGCGCCGAGGCGCACTCGGCTCTGGGTGGCGGTTATGACATCGTCGTCAACCTGCAAGGGGATGCGCCTTTGACCCCGCATTGGTTCGTTGAAGACCTGATCTCGGGTCTGCGCAACGCGCCAGATGCGGGTGTGGCCACCCCCGTGCTGCGCTGTGACGGGGACGCACTGAATGGATTACTGAACGATCGCAAGCAAGGCCGGGTCGGGGGCACTACAGCGGTGTTCGGCAATGACCACAGCGCGCTTTACTTCTCGAAAGAAGTGATCCCTTTCACAGCCGAGACCTATGCCAGCAGTGACCCGACACCGGTATTCCACCACGTCGGAGTTTATGCCTATCGGCCTGACGCTCTGACTGCTTATCCGGGCTGGACTAGCGGTCCGCTGGAGACACTGGAAGGGTTGGAACAGCTGCGCTTCATGGAAAACGGCCGCAAGGTTCTGTGTGTCGAAGTTGAAGCCAAAGGTCGTCAGTTCTGGGAGCTGAACAACCCGCAGGACGTGGCCAAGATCGAAGAAATGATGGCCGCTATGGGGCTTGAATGACAAATATTCTGGTTACAGGTGGTGCAGGTTATATCGGCTCTCATGCCTGCAAGGCACTGGCAAGGGCGGGGTATACGCCCGTAACCTATGACAATCTTGTCACCGGATGGCAGGACGCGGTGAAATTCGGCCCTTTCGAGCAGGGCGACCTGCTGGACCGCGCCCGGCTGGACGAAGTGTTCGCCAAATACCAACCCGCCGCCGTGATACATTTCGCCGCCCTCAGTCAGGTCGGCGAAGCGATGGTTGAGCCCGGAAAATATTGGTCGAACAATGTCACCGGTTCGCTGACACTGATACAGGCGGCTGTGGATGCGGGATGTTTGAACTTTGTGTTCTCGTCGACCTGCGCCACCTATGGCGAACATGACAACGTTGTGCTGGACGAGAGCACTCAGCAGCAGCCATTGAATGCCTATGGTGCCTCGAAACGAGCGATCGAGGACATCTTACGTGATTTCCAAGCCGCATATGGCCTGAAGCACGTGATCTTCCGCTATTTCAACGTGGCCGGGGCCGACCCGGATGCCGAAGTTGGAGAGTTTCACCAACCAGAAACCCATCTGGCGCCGCTGATGCTGGACGCCATCGATAGCAAGCGGGGTGGCTTGACTGTATTCGGCACCGATTACGATACACCCGACGGCACCTGCATCCGCGATTATGTACACGTCTGTGATCTGGTCGATGCACATGTACTGGGTTTGAAATGGCTTGAGCAAGGCAAAGAAAGCCGCGTGTTCAATCTGGGCACCGGGTCGGGGTTTTCGGTGATGGAAGTCATCGAGCATTCCAAGGCCGTCACCAACCGTGCGGTACCCTACAGCATCGGCCCGCGCCGGGCCGGGGATTGCACACGTCTAGTTTCAGGCTCGGTCCGAGCCAAGGAAGAGCTGGGCTGGACACCAAAAAGATCAACGTTAGAGACGATGATCACGGATGCCTGGCGTTGGCATCAGAATGGCAGCTATACCAAGTGAACCTTGAGGATCAGCCGCTTACCTGGGTGCAGCGCTACAAG
Organism: Ruegeria sp. E5; assembly: GCF_056534105.1. Lineage (NCBI taxonomy): Bacteria > Pseudomonadati > Pseudomonadota > Alphaproteobacteria > Rhodobacterales > Roseobacteraceae > Ruegeria > Ruegeria sp. E5. The sequence continues at coordinate 75,879 of NZ_JBQFPA010000007.1, forward strand.
CTGCGCCTGAAACGCAAGCGGCTGTTGTGGCGATCTTTTCGCAGCCGCCATCAACTGAAGTCGTTGACTGACAACACGCAAAAGATCACGCCCAGCGCCATTCTGGCCTTTACTACGCTGCGGAATGAGATCAGCCGTCTGCCGTGGTTCTTTCACCATTATCGCACGCTGGGCGTTGATCATTTTCTGATGGTGGATAATGGCAGCGATGACGGCTCGGTCCCGTATTTGCTTAAACAGCCGGATGTGTCGCTGTGGCGGACTACGGCGAGCTATCGCGCGTCTCGGTTCGGGTTGGATTGGCTGACTTGGCTGCAGTGGAAATTTGGGCACGACCACTGGACGTTGATGGTCGACGCCGATGAGTTGCTGATCTACGCCCATCACAACACCCATACGCTGCGCGATTTGACCGCATGGCAGGACGCGCGCGGTCAAACCACGTTTGGGGCGATGATGCTGGATCTCTATCCCAAAGGTCGGCTGGGCAAGCAAAGTTATGATCCGCATTCCGATCCAACCGATTGCCTGAACTGGTTTGACCCCGGCCCCTATCGTGCCCAGCGCCAAAGGCCGATGGGCAACCTTTGGGTTCAGGGAGGCGTACGCGAGCGGGTGTTTTTTGCAGATCAGCCCCAAAAATCACCGACCCTGAACAAAATCCCTCTGACCCGGTGGTCACGGCATATGGCCTATGTGAATTCGTGCCATTCCGCGCTGCCCCGGTTCCTGAATTTTGAATATGACGGTCCGGGTGGGCAGACCGCCTCGGGCGTGTTGTTACACACGAAATTCCTGCCCGAGGTTGTCGACAAATCGCGGATCGAAAAACAGAGGCGGCAACATTTTCACGACCCCGATCGGTTCGGCGCCTATTATGACGGGATCATCAGCGGGCCTGATCTTTGGACTTCTGACTCGGTCAAACTAGGTGATTGGCAACAGTTACAAGACCTTGGGCTCATGAACGCGGGCGGATTTCCTGCCACAGGGGGGAAGTAAACCGGATTTAAACCCGTTGCCTCACAAGGTGCAGAGATGTCATAAAACGTTAATGTCCGGCACCACTCAGGCCTCAGGCGGCCCCGGGCAGACGCGCGTATCAAAAAAGGTTGGGCAGCCGCGTGAGCCTTTTGGATTCCTATCGCATGAGATTGCGGCGCAAGCGCCGCCTGCTGCGTTGCCTACGTCGGCGTCGGGATCTGAAAGCGGTGCAAGATAACACCAACAAGATCAAAGAAAACGACATCTTGTTGATGAGTGTGATGCGGAACGAAAAGATCCGCCTTCCCTATTTCTTAGACTACTATCGAAAGCTTGGCATCAATCACTTCCTGTGCGTGGACAACAACAGCGATGACGGCACCCACGAATACCTGAGCAGCCAGCCGGACGTTTCGCTGTGGTGGACGGATGTAGGTTACAAGAATGCGACCTTTGGTCTGGATTGGTCCAACTACCTGCTGCGCCGCTATGCGCATAAGCACTGGGTTCTGACGGTCGATCCGGATGAATTCTTTATCTATCCTTTTTGCGATACCCGCCCGATCCGCGCCCTGACCGACTGGCTGGACGATACTGGTGTGCGCAGTTTCGGCACCATGCTGATCGACATGTATCCCGAAACCGGAATCATGGATGCGCCCTATCATGAGGGCCAGAACCCCTTTGAAGTCGCGCCTTGGTTCGATTCAGGCAACTTCATGATTACCCGCAACCCGACCTATGGGAATCTGTGGATTCAAGGCGGTGCACGCGCACGGGTTTTCTTTCAGGACAATCCCCTGAAGGCTCCGGCCCTGAACAAGATACCTCTTGTGAAATGGCACCGGCGCTACGCCTATGTCAGCTCAACCCACGCCTTGCTGCCGCGCGGGCTCAATCAGGTCTATGAAGAGCAGGGCGGTGAAAAAACCAGCGGAGCGCTGCTGCATGCAAAGCTGATCAATACGCTTGGGGAAAAAGCTAAAGAAGAGTTGCTGCGCGGACAGCACTATGCTGCGTCGGGCGAGTACAAGGCTTATGCCAAGCAGTTAGAGGATAATCCGGTTTTCTGGAACAAATGGTCCGAGAAATACATCAACTGGCGACAGATTGAGATCCTCGGCCTGATGTCCAAGGGGAACTGGGCATGAGCAGCTTGGGCATCGTAATGCTGGTGCACACTGCGCTGGATCGGGTTGAGCAGGTGGCACGCCATTGGGCCGCCTCGGGCTGTCCTGTGGTCATTCATGTAGATCAGAAAGTCGGCGATCCGGCTTATTCCGATTTTGTCGCCGCTTGTTCGGATGAACCGCTGATCCTGTTTTCAAAACGCCATGTCTGTGAATGGGGCGGCTGGGGTATTGTCGCCGCATCACAATCCGCCGCATCGCTGATGTTGGAGAGGTTTCCAGATGTCCGGCATGTATATCTGTCTTCAGGCGCGTGTCTGCCGCTGCGTCCGGTCGCTGATCTGATCGACTATCTGGCCGACCGGCCCCGTGTCGATTTCATCGAAAGCGCAACCACGCGCGATGTCAGCTGGACGATTGGCGGTCTGGATCTGGAACGTTTCACCCTGCGGTTCCCCTTCTCGTGGCGCAGGCAACGAAAACTGTTCGACAATTACGTGCGGTTGCAACGCGCCCTCGGATTGCGCCGCGCAATTCCCGATGGTTTGGTGCCGCATATGGGCAGCCAATGGTGGTGTCTGACCCGCCAAACCTTGTCGGCCATCCTTCAGGATCCCAAACGAGCCGAATATGATCGCTATTTCCGCCAGGTCTGGATTCCCGATGAAAGCTATTTCCAGACACTGGCACGGCTCTATTCCACCCATATCGAAAGCCGATCGCTGACCCTGTCGAAGTTCGACTATCAAGGTCGGCCGCACATGTTCTACGACGATCACCTACAATTGCTGCGCCGGTCCGACTGTTTCGTGGCGCGCAAAGTCTGGCACAGCGCGAACCGGTTGTATCAGACCTTCCTGACCGACCACGAAGGCGCACTGACCCCGGCCGAGCCCAACCCCGGCAAGATAGACCGGGTGTTTTCCAAAGCGGTCGAGCGGCGCGTTCGCGGTCGTGATGGTCTTTATATGCAAAGCCGCTTCCCTCGCGCGGCTACGGAACGCAGCCTGACAGCCTTTCCCTATTCGGTGTTTCAAGGCTTTACCGAGTTGTTCGAGGATTTCGAACCCTGGCTGACAAACGCCATCGGCGGGCGGGTGCATGGGCATCTGTTCGGTCCCGAACGGGCGCAATTTGCCGAAGATGAGACGATCATCAACGGTGCGCTCAGCGATTGCGCCACGCTACGCGACTATAACCCCTCGGCCTTTCTGTCGAACCTCATCTGGAATACACGAGGCGAGCGTCAGTGCTTTCAATTCGGGCCAACGGATATTCAGAAAATCAATGAATTCCTGACGCAAGACCAGAATGCACATATTGCGGTCATCTCGGGGGCCTGGGCGGTTCCATTGTTCCGTTCGAACCTGAATTTTGCCGATATCCGGTGCGAAGCTGCCCGCCTACAACAGATCGAAAGCAAACAGCTCAAGCTGCTGGATGCCGCCCGCGCAAAGACGCGCATTCGAATATGGACGATGGCAGAGTTTGTGGAATCCCCCATGGAACAACTGCAGACCGTTCTGGAAGACATGGGCGCGCCCAAACCCACGCATCTGACCGAGGCACCGACGATGGTCGATCTGACCGGGTTCGGAAAGTTCCTGCAAAACCTCAAGAACCAAGGGATGCATCCCTATCTGATGGGGGATTTCCCTGTGAATGACGTGTTTGGCGCACAGTCCAAATCGTTCAAGAAGCCCTATTTGGTGCAGTAACATAAAATGACCCGCCGCTTCGATTATTTCATCGTTCTGGCCGATATGCGGACCGGTTCGAACCTGCTTGAATTGCAGCTGAACACGCTGGATGGCGTCACGTGTCACGGAGAAGCGTTTAACCCCTATTTCGTCGGCCTGCCAAAACTGGACAGCGTTCTGGGCTTTACCCTGGAAGATCGTGAACGCGACCCGATGGCGCTGATCGACGCCATCCGAAACGCGCCGGGCGAGATGAACGGCTTTCGCTTTTTCAGCGACCACGATGCGCGGGCGCTGCCACCGGCGCTGGATGATCCGCGCTGCGCCAAAATCATTCTGATGCGCAACCCTCTGGATAGCTACATATCGTGGAAAATCGCCTTGGAAACAAAGCAGTGGCGGTTGGTGAACATCAAGCAACGTCGGGAGGCGCAAATCACCTTCGATGCCGAAGAATTCGCCGAACAGCTCGACCAGCGGCAAGCATTTCAACAAACAGTGCTCAAACATCTGCAGACCACCGGGCAAACACCGTTCTATATCGACTATGACGATCTAACAGATTTGGACGTTCTGAACGGCCTTGCCGCGTGGCTTGGCGTCAGCGCACGTCTTAAGGAGCTGAACCAGCATCTCAAACGTCAAAACCCGGCGCCTGCCCTGTCGAAAGTGACCAATCCGGATGATATGGAGCTGGCCCTGTCGCAACGTGACCGCTTCAAGCTACACCATATCCCAAGTTACGAGCCGCACCGCGGGCCGGCTGTTTCGCGCTATGTGGGTGCTGCGCAAACTTCGCTGATGTACCTTCCGGTGCGCGGCGGCCCCGAGGCTGAAGTGGTGCAGTGGATTGCCGATCTGGACGGGGTGTCACAAGCCGACCTGATCACCGGCCGCAATCAAAAACAGACCCGTCAATGGATGCAGGATCATCCCGGTCACCGCAAATTCACGGTGCTGCGCCATCCGCTGGCGCGCGCGCATGCTGTGTTCTGCGACCGTATTCTGCACACAGGCCCCGGCGCATATGTCAGCATTCGCAATATGCTGAGCCGACGGTACAAGGTGCCGCTGCCTGCCAAGGGAGATCTAAGCAACTATACGCGCGATCAGCATTCCGAGGCGTTCGCGGCCTTTCTGGGCATGCTGCGCAGTATTCTGGCGGGCCAGACCCCGATCCGCGTGGATGGGGAATGGTGTGGACAAGCGCAAACGCTAGAGGGCATGGCCGGTTTCACCATGCCCGACCTGATCCTGCGCGAGGATGAGATGGCAACCGCCCTGCCCGATCTTGCCCACAAAGTAGGGCACACAGCCGCGCCAACCCCGAACAAGGCCAAGCCGGACGCGCCGTTTTCACTGGATCAGATTTACGACGCACAGCTTGAAGCGCTGGCGCAAGAAGCCTACCAGCGCGACTATACAGTATTTGGATTTGGTGATTGGAAACCGCTTTGAACCTTGCTTAGGGACGCAGAGTAATCACGGTTCCTTCATTCACCATGGCGTAGATCTCTTCGATCTCATCATTCTTGACCGCAATACAACCTGCCGTCCAATCCGGGGTCTTCTTCGCCCGCTTGAACTCGGATCGCAGATTGGGTTGTCCGTGAATGAAGATGTCGCCGCCCGGATCAACACCTGCGGCCTTGGCTTTAGCCAAGTCTTCCGAATTGGGATACGATATACCCAACGATAGATGATACCTGCTGCGCGGATTGCGGCGGTCGATCAGATAGGTACCCTCGGGCGTACGGCCATCGCCTTTTTTGTTTTTCGTGCCGGTGGGCGCAAATCCTAGATCGATATCATACTCCCGCAAAATCTGCTCGTTATGGAGCAAATACAGCTTGCGTGCACCTTTGTTGATGACCATCGAGGTCACCTCGGGCCCGCGATAAGAAAGAAATCTGGGTTTGGCTGAGGCACACGCTGAAAGGCTCAGCGTTGCCATTGCGCCCATTCCGAATGCTCGACGATCCATTATTTTCACTGCCTGACGCTCTTTTTTGTCGATTATTATGCCAGATTTTCGCGAAACTTAAATCACTTTTTGCTGTTCGACTGTTCCGTCAGGCGGCGTTCGATCGATTCCAGCCTTTCAAGAACCTCATCACGATAGGCATCGGTCTTGACCTCATCCTCGGCATGGTGGGCATCCTGCATCGAGTTCACGATGAGACCGACCAGCAAGTTCACCACCGCAAAGGTGGTCACCATGATGAAGGGAACAAAGAAAAGCCAAGCGTAGGGATACACCTCCATCACAGGGCGGACAATGCCCATGGACCAGCTTTCCAGCGTCATGATCTGGAACAGCGTATAGGCCGACAGACCCAGATCGCCGAACCAATCGGGGAACGTGCCCGAGAAAAGTTTGGTTGAGATCACAGCGCCGATGTAAAACAGGATCGCCATCAGCAGGAACACGCTGGCCATGCCCGGCAGGGCTGAGATGAAGCCTTCGACCACTCGGCGCAGGCGCGGCGCGACCGAGATGACGCGCAGCACCCGGAGGATACGCAGTGCCCGCAGAACTGAAAGCGCCCCTGCACTGGGAACTAGGGCGACGCCCACGATCACGAAATCAAACACATTCCAGCCGCTGGTGAAGAACCGGCGCCCTGTGGCGATCAGTTTCATGACGATTTCGATGACGAATATGGTAAGGCACAGCTTGTCCAACGTCACGATCAGTGGACCCGCTGCGTCCATCAGCGTAGGCGATGTCTCCATCCCCAGCAGTACCGCGTTGAACAGGATCACACCGGTGATGAATTTCCCGAAAGCCGGTGCTTCGATGATGGGCAGCAGTCGTTGGGCGATCACCATACGGGCGGTCCTTATCTCAGGGTTATTTGTTCAAAATGAACCGAGCGGCAAGTTCGGTGTGTGACGACCATCGAAATTGGTCAACCACCTGTACCCATTCAAGGGCATATCCGGCGTTAACCAGCATTTTTGCGTCACGGGCAAAGGTGATCGGGTTGCACGAGACATAAACAACCACCGGGCGCATGGCCTGCGCCAGCTCGGCCACCTGCGCCTCGGCCCCAGCGCGCGGCGGGTCAAGCACAACGGCGTCGAATTTCTTGAGTTCATCGGGCATGAGTGGGCGGCGGAACAGGTCTCGGGCCTCGGTCGTGACCTGTTTCAGGCCTTGCGCCTTGCGCCAGCCCTGATCCAGGGCTTTCGTCATCTCGGCCTCACCTTCAACCGCATGCACCTCGGCCGTCTGCGCCAGCGGCAGCGAGAATGTCCCGCATCCAGCGAATAGATCGACAATCCGCTTTGCCCCCTGCGTCGCATCGGAAACAGCCTGTAATAGAGCCTGTTCTCCGTCTTTTGTGGCTTGTAAAAACGCTCCGGGCGGTGGGGTGACACCAGCGGTTCCAAAGCGTTGGATCGGAGGTACACGCATGGCGATAACCTCATCATCCCAACTAAGCCGGGCAAGGCCGTGATGCTCGGTCGCTTGCGCGAGCGCCAGCTCCAACGGTCCATCCAGCGGTTTGCCGCCCTTGACCGCAACATCCAAACCGCCTTCGGACAGGGTCAGCGTTACGGCCAACACACCTTTCCGACTGCCACCCAACAACGCCAAGGCTTCGGCCACCGGGATGGCAGCAATCAAGGTTGGGTGCAGCAAATGGCAATCCGGGATTTCGGTAATCGTGTCAGAAGCGCGACCATGAAACCCGGCCAGCGTACCCTTCTTGGTGCGCCGCACGGCGATGGTGGCCCGACGGCGGGATCGTTCAGGCGAAGTGTGAATGGGCCGCATCAGGGCATTGAGCCCCTGCGCGGCCAACGCGTTGCGCACCACCTCAGTTTTCCACTCGGCGACAAAATTATCGGTCGCATGTTGCAACTGGCAGCCGCCGCAGGCCTTGTAATGACGGCAGGGTGCCTTGACCCGCTGATCCGAGGGTGTTTCGACGCGAATATGGTTCAGAAACTGACCCAGCAACGTACCGCTGACCACTTCACCCGGAAGAGTGCGTGGCGCATAGATCGGACCATCGGCGATTCCGTCGCCCTGATGTCCAAGGCGGTTTATTGTGTATTGCTGCGTCATGGAGGCCTGATAACTGGGGTTTGAGCGCAACAAAACCCCTTATTCTGCAGCCTCGGCCTGAATGAACCCGCCCGATTGGCGATGCCAGAACCGGGCGTACAACCCGCCACGCTCCAGCAGAGCCTCGTGCGTCCCGCTTTCAACGATGTGACCGTGGTCCAGAACAATAATCCGATCCATCTCGCTAAGCGTGGACAGGCGGTGGGCAATAGCCAGCACGGTCTTGCCCTGCATCACCCGGTGCAGTGCCGTCTGAATCGCTGCCTCGACCTCGGAGTCCAATGCCGACGTCGCCTCGTCCAGAACCAATATCGGTGCGTCTTTCAGGATAGCGCGAGCCAGGGCGATCCGCTGTCTTTGCCCGCCGCTCAGCTTCACGCCGCGTTCGCCCAGATGCGCGTCATAGCCCTTGCGTCCTTGCGCATCCTCGAGACCGAGTATGAATTCATGCGCCTCGGCTTTGGTCGCGGCCTCTATCAGCTCATCTTCAGTCGCGTCAGGACGACCATAGAGGATGTTCTCGCGCGCCGAACGATTGAACATTGCGGTTTCCTGCGTGACCATGCCGATCTGGCGGCGCAAGCTGTCCTGAGTGACTTGGCTGACATCCTGCCCGTCGATGCGAATGACGCCTTTTTCGCCGTCATAGAGCCTGAGCAGCAGTGAAACCAACGTTGATTTCCCTGCACCAGACGCCCCGACAATGCCCAGCTTTTCGCCCGGTGCGGCGGTGAAATGCAGATCGGAGACACCGCCAATATCGCGGCCATAAGCAAAACTGACATGATCAAACGCAATCTCCCCTTCTGAGACGATCAGTTCAGAGGCGTTCATCGCGTCCTCGACCCGGTCGCGCTTGGTCAGAGTATGCATCCCGTTTTCAATCTCACCGACATTTGCGTAAAGACCCATCAGTGTGAAGCTGACCCAGCCTGTCATTTGTGAGATACGGATCGCCACGGCCCCCGCCGCTACGATATCCCCGGCGGTCGCGCCACCCGCCCGCCACAGCCATAGCGTTGCGCCGATCAACAGGACCGGCAGAACCCCCGCCAGAGTCATCAGGATGAACCGGAAACTGGCCGATAGTTTGCCGAATTCCAGCGACCGTTCACGCAGGTCGACCATGGAATTTCGGGCGGTATGATCTTCGAACTCGGAATGGGCAAACAGCTTGACGGTCTTGATGTTGGTGATCGTATCGACCACCTGCCCCGACACCATCGCCCGCGCCCCCGCCCGCGCGGCAGAGCGTACGCGGATGCGTGGAAGATACCAGCGCACCAGCAGGAAATAGACAACAAGCCAGGCAACAAATGGCAGCATCACAAGCGGGTGAATAGATCCTAATAAAAGCAATGAGCCTGCAAGTGAGGCAATAGCGAAGACAATAGCGCTGATTGTTTCGGACACCACTTGCGTCATGGCGTTCGATGTCTGCATCTGTTTTTGGGCGATACGTCCGGCGAAATCGTCATCGAAATAGGTCACAGACTGGCCCAGCGTCCAGCGGTTCAGTTTTGCCAAAACCAACGGCGTGATGTTGGGCATGACGATGTAGTTGTTTGCCACCGATGACAGTCCGAACAGTGCGGGGCGTAGAAGCATGAAGAATGCGACAGCACCCAAAATGATCGCGAGATTGCCGCCGGTCAGAAACGCCTCGGGGCTGCTGTTGGTGGTCAGATCAATCACGCGGCCCAAGACCCAGGCGGTGCCAGCCTCCATCGCACCCGCGATCGCCGAGAAGGCGGCTGCGACGAACAGCATCGGCCAGGCGCCGGACAAGCTCCAACGGATGAACGCCCCCAGCGTTTGCGGCGGGGGCGTTTCTGTGTCTTTGAACGGTTGGATGAGGTCGGCAATCCTCATTCAGCGGCCTCCGGGTTTAGGAAGCCTCCAGATTGCCGCGCCCAGAACTGGGCGTAAAGCCCTCCTTGCGCAAGCAGGTCGGAATGACCGCCCTGTTCGACGATGCGGCCGCCATCCATCACCAGAATGCGGTCCATCTGCGCAATCGTGCTGAGCCGGTGCGCAATGGCGATCACGGTCTTGCCTTGCATCATGCCGTAGAGTGTTTCCTGAATCGAAGCTTCGACTTCGGAATCTAGGGCGGATGTCGCCTCGTCCAATAGCAAAATCGGAGCATCTTTCAGGATCACCCGCGCCAGTGTTACCCGCTGCCGCTGACCGCCAGACAGTTTCACGCCCCGCTCGCCCACATGCGCATCATAGCCGGTGCGGCCTTCCGGATCCTGCAGATCAAGGATGAACTCATGTGCCTCAGCCTGCTTTGCAGCGGCAATCATCTGTTCCTCAGTCGCATCAGGACGACCATACAGAATGTTGGCCCGCACCGAGCGGTGCAACAGAGCGCTGTCTTGCTGGACCATCCCGATATAGCTGCGCAGACTGTCCTGCGTAACCTCCGAGATGTCTTGACTATCGATCAGGATCGCGCCTTTCTCGACGTCGTAAAACCGCAAAAGCAGCTTTACTAGAGTCGATTTTCCGGCCCCCGACCGCCCGATCAAGCCAATCTTTTCGCCCGGCCGGATGGTCAGATTGACGTGATCCAAACCACCAGTTTCCCGCCCATAATGATGCGACAGGTCGCGGATTTCGATCTGGCCATTGCCCAGCCGCAAGGGTTTCGCATCAGGCTCATCCAACAGGTCGATGGGCTGTGCGATGGTCTGCATCCCTTCGGCAACGATGCCCAGTTCCCGGAAGAAGCTGGTCAGCGCCCACATGATCCATCCGGTCATAGCATTCAGCCGCAGCGTCAGCGCCGTGGCGGCAGCCACCACACCGACCGTAGCGCTTCCTTGCGCCCAAAGCAGGATCGCCCAACCGACGACACCTACGATCAGCACACCGTTCAACGCAACAAGTGCTGCATCCATAATGGTGAAAATCCGCATCTCGATCTGGAAAGTGCGGCGTGTTTCAGCAATCGCCTCGCGCGCATAATCCTGTTCCTGCGTGTCATGGGCGAACATCTTGATCGAGTGGATGTTGGTATAGCTGTCCACCACTCGCCCCGTCACGGTCGAGCGTGCATCCGACGCCGCCTGCGACGCGGGGCCAACCCGCTTGACGGTCCACCGCACCAAGGCCCCATAGAACACCAGCCAAATCAGCAGCGGCAGCAACAGGCGCGGATCAGCCGCCATCAGCAAAATGGCCGCACCGATCATGTAGGCGATCGAGAATGAAATCGCGTCAAAGACCTGAAACACCACCTCGCCCGCAGCGGGCGGAGTCTGAACAACCCGGTTTGCGATGCGGCCGGCAAAGTCATTTTCGAACCAGCCAACCGACTGACGCAACACATGTTTATGTGCCCGCCAACGGATCAGTGTGCCAAAGTTCGGCAGGATCGTGTTGTTGAGCAGCAAGACGTCAACCAGCTGCAGAATAGGACGAATGAAAAGGATCAACGCGGCGACCACAATCAGCTCGGTCCCGTGCGCCTGCCAGAATTCAGCAGGGGAACTTCCCAGCAGGTCCACGACGCGGCCCATATAGAAGATCAGCCCGACCTCGACCGCAGCAACGATCACGGACATCAGGGCGGCCAGCACGAAAACGCGTTTGAAAGGCTGCGAATAGCCCAACATGAAAGGCCACAGCTGTGTCGGCGGCTTGTCTACCTGTTCATAGGCAACAAAAGGGTCAATGAGGTTTTCGAAGTAGCGAAACATAGAGAGTGCTCCGATTGAGCAGAAAATAGGTCATGCGAAGAAAGATGGCGCCAGAACACCACCCCTACGGGTCAAAGTGTTCCGGGCTTTAGCCGAACCAGATCCCGTAATACATTCGCATTCCTCCCTCCATATGAGTCAGGCGCACCCTGCCAAATCAAATCGGGTTTGTCATCCCCTTTTGAGACTTCAATTTATTCGGCCAGCAATTCTTCGCGGCTGAGCGCGAAATCCGATGCGATCCAACGCGCCTCAAGCTCGGCCAGTTTCGCGCCCAGCGCAGGGCCCGAAAAGGCGGGGATCAAATCCGCCGCTTTGATCGGGAAACTGGCTGCAGCCCCTTGCTGCAAAGCTTGGCTCAGGTCTTCTGACCACGGCTGTTCAAGAAATGCGTGGCGCAAAAGCGTTTCGTGCAAACCGCCTTCCGAGCCATAGCGATAACCCAGTTCTGCGACGCTGGTCGTCGCCATCGCTTCGTCGCGCATCCGGGTCAGGCGCTGCAATTGCGCCCGGCTGAGGCGCAGAGTTTTGGCCACTTCGGGCGGTGCGATCGCGGCCAACCGACGAATCGCTTCGGGCGCGGCCTGCGCATCGTGTTCCAGCTGGATCAGAATTGCCAGGGCCCGGTCATCCGCACCGGGCAAAAGCTGCGCCAGAACACCAGTGCTGCGCATGGCGGCAACCGACGGCGCGGGATCGGGCGCAGCGAGAAGTTTCAGCATCTCCGCCCCGACCCTTTCGCGCGAAAGTGTCTCTAACCCGTCCAAATTCGCGGCAATCGCATCCAGCGCATCGGGGTCGAAGCCCTGGTCTGCATCACCATACCAAGCGTGAAAGCGGAAGTATCTGAGCGATCGCAGGTAGTCTTCTCGGATGCGATCACTGGCCTCCCCGATGAACCGCACGCGACGCGCCTGTAGATCCGGCAAACCGTTCAGCGGATCAAGGATTGTGCCGTCAGGTTTGGCATAAAGCGCGTTCATGGTGAAATCACGACGCGCGGCGTCTTCTTCGACCTTGTCGGAAAAGGCGACGACAGCACGCCGACCATCCGTTTCGACGTCACGGCGAAACGTCGTGACCTCGTGCGGGATACCTTTGCTGACAATCGTCACGGTGCCATGGTCTATCCCTGTTGGTATCGGCTTCAGCCCAGCTTTCTGCGCCAGTTCCACGACGTGTTCCGGCCCAGCGTCTGTGGCGATATCAATGTCAGAAACCGGCGCCTGCAGCAGAGCATTGCGCACACAACCTCCGACGAATAGCGCCTGCGCCCCGCCATTGGTCAGGGCGGTGCATACATCCTGCGTGGCTTGGTCGGTTAACCAATCTTCTGTGATCCGCTTCATTCACTCATCCGCGCAGCCAATCCCCGCAGCATCCGTGCCGTCGCACCCCAGATATAATAGGGGCCATAGGGCACAGCATAGTAATACCGTCTTTGGCCACGCCAACGGCGCGACTCGACGACATAATTCTCTGGGTTCAGGACATGCGCAAGCGGAACGAAGAAGATCTCATCCACCTCGCCCGGTTCGGCGACTGGTTCAAAACTGGCTTCAAGGATCGCAACAACCGGCGTGACCGAAAAGGACGTCACGGTTTCATGAGTCGGCAGATGACCCAGAATACTGGGTAGTTCTGGCGGAAGACCAATTTCTTCCTGTGCTTCGCGCAAAGCTGTCGCAGTAACGTCGATGTCGCCCTCATCCTGTTTTCCACCCGGAAAGGCGATCTGGCCCGGATGGTGTTTCAACGCCGAAGAGCGTTTGGTCAGGATCAATCGCGGTGCGTCTCCGGTCACAGAAACAGGCACTAACACGCCCGCAGGGCGCAGTCTGCGCCCCGCCGGCAGCACCGTTTCCGGGTTCAGATCAAAGTCACTGGACCCGGACCCATCACGGCTCAGCGCCTCGGTCAGGTCTGTGATCAGATCACGCGCCATCCGGGCCTTCGGCCTCGAACCCGACGGTCGCAGGGTCCAGCACATAGTGCGCACCGCAGAATTGGCAGTCTGCTGTGACAGTGCCTTCGTCCGTGGTCATTGTCGCAATATCCTGCGCCGAATAGATCGACAGGCTTTGGCGCACGCGATCTTCGGAACAAGTGCAACCGAATTTTACCTGCTGTGCATCATAGACGCGAGGCTGTTCCTCGTGAAACAGACGCACCAGAAGGTCGGTTGGCGCAACGGATGGCCCGATCATCTCCAGATCATCCACGGTATCGAGCAGGATGTTGACGCGATCCCAGTTCTCGCCCTCTTCACCATCCACCAGATCCGAGGCAGACAGGATCTCTCCGCTGCCCTCCCCGGAAGCGGCAAAGGGCGAGGCTTTGGGCATGTGCTGCAGCATGATCCCGCCAGCGCGCCAGTGTTCACCGACACCGGGCTCAGTCGATTTGCCGAAGCTCAACGAAAACCGGGTCGGCAGCTGTTCGGACTGCGCGAAATAGGCTTCCGCACACGCGCTCAGTGATCCCCCGGCCAGTGGGGTGATGCCCTGATAAGGCTGTGTACCTTCACCTTGGTCAATCATGATGGCGAAGTACCCGTCACCCACCTGATCGAAAGGGGCTGCATCGGTCAGCCGGTCGCGGTCAAAGCTCGCATATGCGCGGATCTGCGCGGGTTCGCCCTCGACCTGTGGCGCATAATAATCGGTTGCGATCATCCGCACCGCGCCCTTGGATTGCACCTGCAGAGACAGCTTCCAGCGCAGCGATACCGTTTGCCCTATCAATGCAGTCAGCAGGGCCATCTCGGCCACCAGCGCCTCGACCACCTCGGGGTAGTCGTGCTGTTTCAAGATGCCGCCCAACACGCCGTCCAGCCGGGCCACGCGGCCTCGCATGTCGGGTATATCGAGTTGAAAGGGCAGGACCGTGTCGTCCCACGCGATTTTGGTTCCAATAGACATGGGGTTTCCTTAAGCGCCACAGGTTGGCATACCGCCACCATATAGGTTGAACAGTTTTGGTTGAAAGGGGCCTTACATGATCAGACGGTTCGGTGAAAGCCCCGAGGCAGAGCGAAAATACACCCGGCGGGTCGGCGTTTATGCCCTATTGCCACAAGGCAACCGATTGCTGCTGACCTGTCAGCTGGAACCCGGACCGGATCTGCAGCTGCCGGGCGGCGGCATCGATCCGGGGGAATCACCGATTACAGCGCTTCACCGTGAGGTTTACGAAGAAACCGGCTGGCTGATCGCCGCGCCTCGGAGAGTGGGTGCGTTTCGTCGATATACCTACATGCCGGAATACGATCTGTGGGCCGAGAAGGTCTGCCTGATTTACCGCGCCCACCCGGTCAGACGCCTAGGCCCTCCGACCGAAGACCTTCACGAGGCCATTTGGATGGAGACCGCAGATGCCGTTCATCTGTTGGGCAACGAGGGCGACGCCCATTTCGCCCAGCGCCACCTGCATGGGCTTTAAGGTCCGTTATATTCAAAAAACACTGCAGAGACATCATCCGCAATTCCGCTGTCCGGTGACATCACCTGTGTGAGACGCCAGAACATGTCATCCAGGAATTCCGGTCCACCGTGATCGGCGGCGCATTCAACAGCCATCGCCTTCAACCCGTCATCATCCAGCAAACTGCCGTCGGCGAGCTGGCATTCGGTGAACCCGTCCGAATGCAAGAGCAGCTTGTCGCCCGGTTGCATATAGGTTTCCGTCTGCTGAAACTGCGCCTCAGGCAGCAGGCCAATGGGCAACCCGCCTTCGCCCAGAAACTCGGTTTTACTATCACGGCGCAACAACAGCGGATGCGGGTGTCCGGCCTGCACCATTTTCAGATGTCCGTTGCGCAGATCGATGATGGCATAGACCATGGTGAAATACTCTTCGATCCCGGCATCGGCGATCAGACGCGAGTTGAGCAGCGACGCGACCTCTTCGGGTGGCAGAAGGGCGTAGAATTTGTTGAACCGACGCTCCATCGCAATGTTCTGGTCGAAATGCGTGCTGGACAGATACCCGCCCAGCCGTGCCGTCATCATCGCAGAGGTGATCCCGTGGCCGGAGACATCGATGCTGTAAAACCCCAGCCGATTGACACCGGGCGAAAACATCCCCACCAGGTCACCACCGATATGACCACAGGGTTTCAGAAGCAGGCTGACCTGTGAGTTGCCAAAGGTCCCCTTCAATTCAGGCACCAGCGAATCCTGAATTTTGCGCGCCTGCATCAGATCTTTATCGATCGCATCATGGGCAAGCTTCAGTTCGTTCAGCGCTGTTTCGATCAACTGGTTTTTTCGGGACAATTCGCGTTGCATGTCAAGAATACGCGCCCCGGCCGATATGCGCGCACGCAGCTCATCAGCCTCAAGCGGCTTGATCAGAAAATCGTCTGCCCCAGCATCCAGACCGCGCGCGACCTCCTGCTTTTCGCTTTTTGAGGTCAGAAGAATGAAATAGCTATATTGCTCACTGTCCAGCTCTCGGAAGGCCCGACAGAACTCAAGCCCGCCCATACCTGGCATGACCCAGTCGCTTAGAACAAGATCAGGTGGGTCCGAGGTGCAAAGCTCTATCGCGGCTTCACCACTGTCGGCTTCAAGAACCTCGAATCCCCACTTTTTTAGCGAGGCCACCAGAATGCGCCGCTGCAGACGGCTGTCGTCCACAACAAGAACCTTGCGGATCGCGCCAAAATCCAGCTCGACCCGGGCCTCTACTTGACTGGCATCCGGCACCATGAAGTCCCTGTACTTGCTCAACTCTCCAGTTGTCGCAACGCTATGCCTCTCAGCTTAACATCCTATGAAAAACCAAATGGCCGCGATTTAACCCCATCTTTACCCGTGACGGTCTAACAATATGCAACCGCAAGAGGATGGCATGATTCAGTGGTCCAGAGTCAGACAATTACGTGATGAAGTCGGCGCAGACGAGTTCACCGAGGTTGTCGAAATCTTTTTGGACGAGGTTCAGGAAGTTATCACTAAGCTACGCGATGACACTGCCCGCTCCGAGATCGAACAGAACCTACATTTCCTGAAGGGCAGCGCGCTGAGTCTTGGCTTTGATAGTTTCTCGAAACTGTGCCAGGACGGTGAGCGACGCGCAGCCGCTGGTGAAAGCGCCGCCGTTGATTTGCTGGCGATTATCGCGGCCTACGACGAGTCGAAAAAACTGTTTCAGGCCGGTCTGGCCGAAAACCTGCGCTAGATCACAAACTGTACCAGCGTCTCGTCTTCGGTGATATCCGTATAAGTAAACCCGGCTTCATCCAGATGCGCAAACAGGCGCATGAAATTCTCGGGCTTGCGGGTTTCGATTCCGATCAGGACCGAGCCAAAGTTGCGCGCCGATTTCTTCATGTATTCGAACCGTGCGATATCATCCTCAGGGCCGAGGATGCCGAGGAATTCTTTCAGGGCACCGGGGCGCTGCGGTAGGCGCAGGATGAAGTATTTCTTCACCCCGGAATAGCGCTGCGCACGTTCTTTGACCTCTGGTAAACGCTCGAAATCGAAGTTCCCGCCCGAGGTGACACAGACCACCGTCTTGCCACGCACAAAGCTTTGCACGTCACCCACGGCCTCAACCGCCAATGCACCGGCAGGTTCCAGAACGATGCCCTCGACATTCAGCATCTCGATCATGGTGGTACAGATGCGGTCTTCGGACAAAGTCAGCACATCCGACAGATGCCGCGATTTCAGCAATTCAAACGGTTTCTCACCAATCCGGCCTACTGCTGCGCCATCGACAAATGTATCCACATGATCCAGCGCCACCGGGTGCCCCGCTGCCAGCGCCGCGCGCAAACACGCCCCGCCGGCCGGTTCCACGAACAGGCAATGCGCCCGGTCCCCGAACCAGGTCGCCACCCCCGAAGACATACCGCCGCCGCCAACCGGCAGAATTACATGATCGGGCACTCGGCCCAATTGCTCTTCGATCTCAACCGCCAATGAGGCCTGCCCCTCGATCACATCCGCATCATCGAACGGAGACAGGAAATATCCGCCCTGTTCTGCGCACCAGCTTTGCGCCGCAGCCAGCGTGTCATCGAAATAATCACCGATCAGGTGAACCTCGATATTGTCGCCGCCGAAAATACGCGTCTTTTGGATCTTCTGCTGCGGCGTGGTCACCGGCATGAAGATCACACCCCGCACACCCAGATGCTTACACATATAGGCCACGCCCTGCGCATGGTTGCCAGCGCTGGCGCAAACGAAAAGGTCCTGCCCCTGCTGCTTGCGCATCGCATTGAACGCACCGCGGATTTTATACGACCGCACCGGGCTGAGGTCTTCGCGCTTGAGCCAGATATCCGCGCCGTATCGATCGGATAGATGAGCATTCCGCTGCAACGGAGTTGCTGGAAACACTGAGCGCATTGCCTTTTCGGCAGCGCGGGCGCGGGTCGTGAAATCAGTCATGTTGGATTCCCTGCCCCATCATCGTCGAAAGGGCAAGGAATACATATGTGTACGGGCTTAGGCCAGCTCGCGCTTTTCGATGAACACACCATAGATCGTCGTCAGGATACTGACATTGATCAAGGGGACGATCAGCATGCTCGCAAACAAGACAATCAAGACACCTATGATTGGGACGAAAAGCAGCAAAGACGCCAGTAGCTGAAGCAATATTTGGAAGAGGATGGACAAGACAACCAGAAGTGCGATGGCTCCGCTTGCGCCTGAGGTTGCTTGCCACGCTTCAGACAGCTTTATTGGTTTTCCGATCGCTGCGCCGGGTAAAATCGGGGAGGCCCGATAGAATCCGATCGTGAGAAAGATGATCAAACCCAGCCAAACCAGAATTCCCAGCGCCACAGAGGATTGCGCCATCATGCCCATGATCAGCGCTCCCGGTATCATGATGATAAGAGCGATTAGGCCGAGCATCAGAAGGCGTCCGAAATAGGCGAGCACACGGTCGAACCTGAAAGGCGGAACCAAACCGCTTGGATATTCCTCAAGTAGAACAAAACGGTGCCACGACACGACAATCCACAGCATGACCCCAAAGACAACGGCCATAAGGCAGAGCAGAAATCCGGTGAAGGACGCGGCCGTTACGCCTTCAGGGAAGCCATTGGTTTCACTGTTGAATTCTTCGAAAGGGATGCCAAACAGGAAGAACAGGCCGATGGCTAAAAAGCCGCCAATGAGCGCCGGTACGACTGAAATCTGTAGCGCCTGCTTCAGGTTCCTAAGAACCATCCTCACCGAATGCACGAAAATCTCTAATCCCAGCATAAATACCGCCCTCTCAACCAATCCTTGTTCTCTATCCGCCCGTTTCACCCCAATTCCCGGGCTGCGTCAATCCACACAGCTTGCCCCCACGCCCAAAACCCGTTAGGGGCCAGTCGTTCTACGCATAAAGGGAAGTCAGATGTCCGCGCCCAAGAAAGTTGTTCTGGCCTATTCCGGTGGCCTTGATACCTCGATCATTCTGAAATGGCTGCAGACCGAGTATGGTTGTGAGGTCGTGACCTTCACCGCCGATCTGGGTCAGGGCGAGGAGCTGGAGCCCGCCCGCAAAAAAGCCGAGCTGCTGGGGATCAAGCCCGAGAACATCTATATCGAAGATATTCGCGAGGAATTCGTTCGCGACTTTGTCTTCCCGATGTTCCGCGCCAATGCACAGTACGAAGGGCTGTACCTGCTGGGCACCTCGATCGCACGGCCTCTGATCTCGAAACGTCTGGTCGAGATCGCCGAAGCGACCGGTGCTGACGCTGTGGCCCACGGCGCGACTGGCAAGGGCAACGATCAGGTTCGTTTTGAACTGGCTGCTTACGCACTGAATCCCGAAATCAAGGTGATCGCGCCGTGGCGTGAGTGGGACCTGACCAGCCGTACCAAGCTGTTGGAATTTGCCGAGGCGAACCAGATCCCGATCGCCAAGGACAAGCGTGGTGAGGCCCCGTTCTCGGTCGATGCCAACCTGCTGCACACCTCGTCCGAGGGCAAAGTTCTGGAAGACCCCGCCGATATGGCACCCGACTATGTCTATCAGCGCACCGTCCACCCCGAGGATGCGCCGAACGAGCCGGAGTTTATCGAGATCGGTTTTGAAAAAGGCGACGCGGTCAGCATCAATGGCGAGGCGATGAGCCCCGCAACCATCCTAACCAAGCTGAACGAATTTGGCGGCAAGCACGGCATCGGTCGTTTGGACCTGGTTGAAGGCCGGTTCGTGGGCATGAAATCGCGCGGTATTTACGAAACCCCCGGCGGCACCATCCTGCTGGAAGCGCATCGTGGGATCGAGTCCATCACCATGGACCGGGGCGCGATGCACCTGAAAGACCAATTGATGCCGCAATATGCCGAGCTGATCTATAACGGCTTCTGGTACTCGCCCGAGCGGGAGATGCTGCAGGCAGCCATCGACAAGTCGCAAGAGCATGTCACCGGCACCGTTCGCGTGAAACTGTACAAAGGTCTTGCCTCAACCGTGGGCCGCTGGTCGGATCATTCGCTGTACTCCGAGGCGCACGTGACCTTTGAGGAAGACGCTGGTGCATATGACCAGAAAGATGCGGCAGGCTTCATCCAGTTGAACGCACTGCGCCTGAAGCTTCTGGCCGCGCGTGACAAACGGCTGAGCAAGTAAGCGTTTAGAATTTTAGATCTGGCCCCGGTGTTTGATCAGGCACCGGGGTTTTTCTTTGCCGGGTTTCCGTCGGGTCGGGCTTGCCCGGATCAGGCGATTGTCTTTACGCATACGTCAATCAGGGAAGGACGAATAATGCTGCAAGACATCGCCGACGGAATTCAAAAGGGTTTGAACGGCAAAAGCTTTGACGGATCGCTTAAGTTCGATTGTGGCGACGAGGGCGTGATCGTTCTGGCGGAGAATACTGCCTCAACCCAGGATCGGGACACAGACTGCACTATCCGCATCTCGCGCGAGAACCTCTCTAAGTTGCTGACCGGTAAGCTGAACCCAATGACCGGGGTTGCGCTGGGCAAGCTGAAAATCTCGGGCAACATGGGTGTTGCGATGAAGCTGGGGCAGCTGCTGGGCTGATAAACTCGTCTCACCAGCGCGTTACAAATCATGTCAGCGCATTGCAAGCACAAAAATCTGCGGGCAGCTTGGTTTCGGAAGGAGACCTGCCATGACCCGGATCACTTACCTTGATTGCCTGAAACCTTCACTTCTGTTCGTGCTGATCTTGTTGGCAGCAATGCTGCGCGCCTTACCTGCTCCGGCCGCTGGCACTGAAACGCTAACAGTCGCCGGTGGCTGTTTCTGGTGCGTGGAATCCGATTTCGAGTCCGTGCCCGGCGTGATCGGCGCGGTCTCGGGCTATACCGGTGGCAAGACGGATAGTCCCACCTATGATCAGGTCTCGAAAGGCGGAACAGGGCATTACGAGGCGGTCCAGATCACCTTCGATCCCGCCCGCGTTTCCCGTGCAACCTTGCTGAACATGTTCTTCCGCTCAGTCGATCCCACGGATGCGGGTGGCCAGTTCTGCGATCGCGGCGACAGCTATCGCACAGCAATTTTCGTCTCTAACAAAGGGGAAAAGGCGCAGGCACAGCAAGCCAAGACCAGCGCACAAAACGCGCTGGGGCAGACTGTGGTCACGCCCATCCTGCAAGCCGGAACGTTTTATCCAGCCGAGGCGTATCACCAGGATTATTACAAGGGTAGCAAGCTGGTACTGACCCGCTTTGGCCCCAAGCGCCAAAAGAACGCCTAT
Organism: Ruegeria sp. E5; assembly: GCF_056534105.1. Lineage (NCBI taxonomy): Bacteria > Pseudomonadati > Pseudomonadota > Alphaproteobacteria > Rhodobacterales > Roseobacteraceae > Ruegeria > Ruegeria sp. E5. The sequence continues at coordinate 97,175 of NZ_JBQFPA010000007.1, forward strand.
AAGGCCTACCGCGAAGCCTGCGGTCGCGATGCGCGGGTCAAACAATTGTGGGGCAACGAAGCGCCCTTTGCAGGGTCCTAGTCAAACTGCGCTTCGCGCACCTCTTTCAGATCAGGAATGACATCTGCAGTGCCGTGCCGCGTGACCATCAGGGCCGCGGCGCGGTTTGCTTGGGCAATCGCCTGCGCCATCGGCATACCCCGGTCCATTCCAGCCAACACATAGCCGGTGAATGTGTCACCTGCCCCGGTGGTATCCACAGCGTTGACCTTATGGGCCTGAAACGCTTGGGGTTGATGATCTTGCTGATAATAGCGCGCACCTTTTGAGCCAAAGGTGACGATCACATGTTCGACCGGCAGGTCTGAAGGGGCGAGACCCGTTGCATCCTGCAATTGCTCGGCCTCGACTTCGTTGAGGATCAGAAAATCCAGATACGGTAAAACCGCTTGCACTGCGTCTGCCTGAAATGGGGCGGCGGCGTAGCAGACAGTCAGCCCCATTTCGCAACCTAGTTTAGCGGCCTCAATCTGCGCATTGGTTTCGTTCTGCATCACCAGAAGATCACCTGAAACCGCCGAGGACAACGCCTGCCCAAGTTGGTCGTTCGAGATGGCATGGTTGGCGCCTTGATACAGAACGATCAGGTTTTCACCCTGCGCATCTACTGCGATGATGGCGTGACCGGTCGGCACATCCACCTCGGCAATATGCCGCGTGTCCACGCCATATTCGGTCAGCCGGTCCCGTGCCCAAAGGCCATCCGCGCCCACCGCGCCGATATGGGATACCCGCGATCCGGCTCGTGCAGACGCCACAGACATGTTGGCGCCCTTGCCACCCAGAAACCTCTGTAGCCCGCTGGCCGCCAGTGTCTCACCCGCTTCGGGCAAATGCGGCAGGGCATAGACCATATCCGCGTTGATTGAGCCAAGGTTCCAGATTGTCATGATTTACCCGATATCACAGGAGGCCAGGATGGCCATGTTCAGAATGTCATTTGCGGTCGAGACCGTCGAACAGATCTGGATCGGCTTGTCGACGCCGGACAGGATCGGGCCGATCACGGTGGCGCCGCCCATTTCCTGCATCAGTTTGGTCGAAATCGAGGCCGAGTGTCGTGCAGGAACAATCAGGATATTGGCAGGTCCAGTCAGTCGTTGGAACGGATAGGCTTCCTGCTGATCCACATTCAGGGCCACATCAACCGTCATCTCGCCCTCGTACTCGAAATCGACGCCGCGCTCGTCCAGCACTGCCGGGGCGCGGTGCATCTTCTCAGCACGTTCAGACACCGGGTAACCGAAGGTCGAGAAACTGACAAAGGCCGCCCGGGGCTCTAGCCCCATGTGGCGCGCCACGGCTGCGGCGCGCTCAGCGATATTGGCCAGATCGTTCTCATCCGGCCATTCATGCACCAAAGTGTCGCCAATCAGAACAATCCGTCCCTTGTGCAGCAAGGCGGTAACCCCAGCCGCACCATGGGCGGCATCGGCATCAAACACATGGTTGATGCGGTCCAAAACATGGGCCGACTTGCGCGTTGCCCCGGTCACCAGACCATCCGCATGACCATGCGCCAGCATCAGAGACGAAAACACATGTCGATCCCGTGCAGCGAGGCGGTGAATATCTTTGTGATCAAAGCCCTTACGCTGCAGGCGCTGATACAGAAAATCCTTATAGGCCTCGAGATGCGCGGTATTGGCGGCGTTCACCACATCAATTTCACGCACCGCGTCCCCAAGACCAGCGGCTTCGAGCTTTTCCTTTACGTCGTCTGGCCGGCCCACAACCAGAGCCTTACCAAAGCCCGAGCGTTGGTACATAACGGCCGCGCGCAATACGCGCGGATCGTCACCCTCGGCAAAGATCATCCGGCTTTGCGCCTGACGCGCCCGCGCATTCAAGCCGCGCAGGATGCTGGCCGTCGGGTCCATGCGGGATTTCAGGCTCAGCTCATAAGCGTCCATATCGATGATCGGACGTCGCGCCGCGCCGGTATCCATACCAGCCTTGGCAACCGCAGGCGGGATACGGTGGATCAGGCGCGGATCAAAAGGCGTTGGAATGATGTAGTCGCGCCCAAAAGTCAGCGACTTGCCATAGGCCATGGCAACCTCATCCGGAACATCTTCACGTGCCAATCGCGCCAGAGCATGGGCGCAGGCGATTTTCATCTCGTCATTGATCGCACGGGCATGAATATCCAGCGCACCGCGGAACAGGTAAGGAAAACCCAGAACGTTATTCACCTGATTCGGATAATCGCTACGGCCCGTCGCGACGATCGCATCAACGCGCACCTCGTGCGCCTCTTCCGGGGTGATTTCCGGGTCAGGGTTCGCCATGGCGAAAATCACCGGATTGTCAGCCATGCTGGCGACCATGTCTTGTGTCACCGCCCCTTTGACCGACACGCCCAGAAATACATCCGCATCCTTCATGGCCTCTTCCAAAGTGCGAAGATCAGTCGTGATGGCATGGGCCGACTTCCACTGGTTCATGCCCTCGGTCCGGCCCTGATAAATCACGCCTTTGGTGTCGCAGACGATGCAATTCTCGTGCCGTGCACCCATGGCCTTGAGCAGTTCGATACAGGCAATTCCTGCAGCGCCTGCCCCGTTCAGGACGATTTTTACATCTTCGATCTTTTTGCCCGAGATGTGCAATGCGTTAAGCAGGCCCGCCGCACAAATCACTGCTGTGCCATGCTGGTCATCGTGGAAGACCGGGATATCCATCTCTTCCTTCAGGCGTTGTTCGATGATGAAACACTCGGGCGCTTTGATGTCCTCAAGGTTAATTCCGCCAAAGGTCGGGCCCATCAGGCGCACAGCGCGACAGAACTCGTCCGGGTCTTCGGTATCCAGCTCGATATCGATCGAGTTCACATCAGCGAACCGCTTGAACAGGACCGATTTGCCTTCCATCACCGGTTTTGAGCCCAGCGCACCCAGATTTCCAAGGCCCAGAACGGCGGTACCGTTCGAGATCACGGCAACCAGATTGCCTTTGTTTGTATAGTCATACGCCGTCTCTGGTGCTTCAGCGATGGCTTCACAGGGAACCGCAACGCCAGGGCTGTAAGCTAGCGAAAGATCGCGCTGCGTGGTCATGGGTACGGTGGCCTGCACCTCCCACTTGCCGGGGGTCGGGTCTAGGTGAAAGGCCAGCGCCTCTTCTTTGGTGATCTTCGCTTTGGGCATCTTACAGGTCGTTTCCATGACTTTGGGGCTTTTGCCTCATAACGCAGGCGGGGCCGCGCCTCAACGAGAATGAGTTTTCACCTTTTACTGAAGATGCGGGATTTGTAAGGTCGCGCCCGGAACACGCCAGAAGGGGGCCGAATTTGTCCACAGTCACGCCGATGATGGCGCAGTACCTTGAGATCAAAGAGGCTCATGCAGATGCCCTGCTGTTTTATCGCATGGGCGACTTCTACGAGATGTTCTTCGAGGATGCGGTGAACGCGGCTGAGGCGTTGGATATCGCGCTGACCAAGCGCGGCAAACACAATGGCGACGATATCCCGATGTGCGGCGTGCCGGTGCATTCTGCCGAGGGCTACTTGCTGACCCTGATCCGAAAAGGGTTCCGCGTCGCGGTCTGCGAGCAGATGGAAAGCCCGGCGGAAGCCAAGAAAAGAGGCTCTAAATCGGTGGTAAAGCGCGGTGTTGTGCGTCTGGTGACGCCCGGCACACTGACCGAAGATGCCTTGCTAGAGGCGCGGCGGCACAACTTTCTGGCCGCCTATGCCGAGGTTCGGGACGAAGCCGCACTGGCCTGGGCCGATATCTCAACCGGTGCATTTCACGTGATGCCGCTGACGTCAATCCGGTTGAGCCCTGAACTCGCTCGGCTGGCCCCATCTGAGCTGATCGTGGCCGATGGGTCCGAGGAAAAGCTGCATGAAACCGTCATGGACCTTGGCATATCGCTTACGCCTGTCGGACGCGCCAGTTTTGACAGCGCTGCAGCCGAGAAACGCATCTGCGGGTTGTTTCACGTGGGCGCTCTGGATGCATTCGGGAACTTCGGGCGCGCCGAGGTTTCGGCCATGGGCGCGCTGATCGATTATCTGGAGATCACGCAAAAGGGCAAACTGCCCCTGCTGCAAACTCCCCTGAAGGAATCCGAGGATCGCGTGGTTCAGATCGACGCCGCAACGCGACGCAATCTGGAGCTGACCCGGTCACTGTCTGGTGGACGCGCCGGGTCGCTGCTGTCCGTGGTCGACCGAACAGTAACGCCAGGTGGCGCAAGACTTCTGGAACAGCGACTGTCCAGCCCCTCGCGTAATCTGGATGTGATCCACGCCCGACTGGACGCAGTATCTTTAGCGGTCGAAGATAGCCTGATCGCCTCAGATCTGCGCGAAGCTTTACGCAAAACACCCGATCTGGATCGCGCTTTGTCTCGTCTTTCGCTGGATCGAGGCGGCCCGCGTGATCTGGCCGCTATCCGCAATGGATTGGAACAAGCCGCAACAATCGCCGAAGCCTGTGCCTCACAGGATCTGCCTGTTCTGCTGGCCACTGCCGTCCAGAACCTTGTCGGATTTGACGATCTGTTGACCTTGCTGGACGAAGCATTGGTTGCCGAACCACCCTTGCTGGCCCGCGATGGCGGCTTTATCGCCCCCGGGTTTGATACCGAATTGGACGAAGCGCGCACCTTGCGTGACGAGGGCCGTTCGGTCATCGCAGGTTTCCAACAGAAATACGCCGAGCATACCGGCATCACGTCACTGAAGATCAAACACAACAATGTGCTTGGCTACTTCATCGAGACCACGGCAACCCATGCCGAGAAAATGTTGAACCCGCCATTTAGCGAGACTTATATCCACCGCCAAACCACCGCCAATCAGGTGCGCTTCACCACGGTCGAGCTGTCCGAGATCGAAACAAGGATTCTGAATGCTGGAAATCTCGCGCTAGAGATCGAAAAGCGGCTCTATCAAAGGCTTTCTGGGGCTGTTCTGGATCTTGCCGCCCGATTGAATCAAGCCGCGCGCGGACTGGCTGAGTTGGATTTGACCACTGCACTCGCCGATCTGGCTCGCGGCGAAAGCTGGTGCCGTCCAAAGGTCGACGGGTCACGCGCATTCGACATCAAAGGAGGCCGTCACCCGGTGGTCGAGCATGCCCTGAGGCAGCAAAGCGGCGATGCTTTCATCGCCAACGACTGCGATCTGAGCGCCGATGCAGGCGCTGCAATTTGGTTGCTCACCGGTCCCAACATGGCCGGTAAATCAACCTTCCTGCGCCAGAATGCGCTGATCGCCCTACTGGCGCAGATGGGCAGCTATGTTCCGGCAGAACAGGCGCAAATCGGATTAGTCAGTCAATTGTTCAGCCGCGTCGGAGCGTCAGACGATCTGGCGCGGGGCCGCTCGACCTTTATGGTCGAAATGGTCGAAACCGCAGCTATTCTGAATCAGGCCGACGACCGCGCGCTCGTCATCCTTGATGAGATCGGCCGAGGCACCGCGACCTACGACGGCCTTTCCATTGCCTGGGCCACATTGGAACACCTACACGCGGCAAACCAATGCCGCGCATTGTTCGCCACCCACTACCACGAATTAACTGCACTCGCTGGAAGTCTGAACGGTGTAGAAAACGCGACCGTTGCAGTCAAAGAATGGGAGGGTGAAGTCATCTTTCTGCATGAGGTACATAAAGGCGCTGCCGATCGGTCTTACGGCGTCCAGGTTGCACAATTGGCTGGCTTGCCCGCCTCGGTTGTGGACCGCGCCCGTATCGTGTTGGATCAATTAGAAAAAACCGAACGTGAAGGCGGTAAGCAGAAAGCACTGATCGACGATCTGCCCCTGTTTTCAGCTGCGCCGCCGCCTCCTCCTGCGCCAAAAACCTCGCCCGTTGCTGATATGCTGGAAACCATCCTTCCAGATGAACTCAGCCCCCGCGAAGCCTTGGACTTGATCTACAAACTGAAAGAGGCGGCCAGATCCTGACCGCCTCGAACCCGGTTGACCCAGGAACTGTTCAGCTTGCGGGCGTTGATGACACCCCAACCTGCGCCGGTCGCAACAACCTGTCGTGCAGCATGAAGCCTTCTGCCGACACCTGAATGATGTCGCCGGCCTTGGTTCCGGGCACCGGGGCCTCGAACATCGCCTCATGCACATTCGGGTCGAACCTGTCCCCGACCTGAGGCGTAATCACCTCAATCCCATGCTTCTGGAACACATCCTTCAGCGCGCGCATGGTCAACTCGACACCTTCCAGTAAGCCGGCGGCAACCTCTTTCTGCTCATCGGTTGCGGCCTCAAGCGCGCGTTTCATGTTGTCGTAAACCGGAAGCATGTCGCGGGCCAGTTTTGACCCGCCATATTGTTCCGCATCCCGACGCGCCTTGTCGCCACGCTTGCGCGCATTTTCGGCATCGGCCAGCGCACGCATGAACTTGTCTTTGTAATCATCGCGCTCAGCACGCAGTTGATCGACCTCAAGCGCCTCATCGCTGATCTCAGCAAAATCTTCGGCAAACTCTTCCGCCTCGGCGGACATGATGTCGTCCAGAAAATCTTCGTTCTTGGGCTCTGCCATCTCTTACCCTCTAGCTCCGGTCGGAAATCAGCTTGCCGACCAGTTGCGCCGTATAATCCACGATTGGTACGATTCGCCCGTAATTCAGACGTGTGGGTCCAATGACCCCAACCGCACCGATTATCTTACGATCAGCGTTCATATATGGAGACACCACCAAAGAGGAACCCGAAAGTGAGAAAAGTTTGTTCTCAGAGCCAATAAAAATGCGCACACCTTCGCCTTCTTCGGTCAATTCAAGGAATTCGGCGATATCGCGTTTGCGTTCAAGGTCGTCAAACAGGGTGCGGATTCGATCAAGTTCTTCTGCCTGACCCGGCTCATTTAACAGATTCGCCCGCCCGCGCACGATCAGCCGGGCCGAGTCGCCGCCGTCCCCGTCCCAAGCGGCAATGCCGCTCTCGACCATCTCACGCGCCAGAACATCGATTTCCTGTTTCCGCGCGTCGATCTGTGACAGCATCTGACGGCGCACTTCGCCAAGCGTACGTCCTTCGATCAGCGCATTCAGGAAATTCGCGGCCTCCCGCATCGAACTGGGTGTTTGCCCAGGCGGAGGTGTAAACAGCCGGTTTTCTACCTGCCCGTCCGAAAACACCAAAACCACCAAGGCCCGGTCATGACCAAGCGAGACGAACTCGATATGCTTGATCTCGGCCTCATGCTTTGGCGTCAGAACCAGCGAAGCCCCTTGTGTCACGTGTGATAGCGCCGCGCCGACGCGATCGAGCATACCACCCACATCGCCTGCGTTAGAGCCTAGTGTTTCGTCCAGCTTCTGCCGATCATCCGCACCCAGATCGCCCATTTCCAGCAATCCGTCCACGAACATGCGCAGCCCCTGCTGTGTTGGAATTCGACCAGCGCTGACATGCGGACTGTCGAGCAAACCCAGAAATTCAAGATCCTGCATCACATTGCGTACGGTCGCAGCACTGACTTTCTCGGACAATGTGCGCGTCAGAGTCCGGCTGCCCACGGGTTCACCGCTTTCCAGATAGCTTTCGACAATCAACCGGAACACCTCACGCGACCGGTCATTCATCTCATCCAGAATTTTGCTTGCTTCGCTCATCGGCGGCCCTCTGCTGGATCGTCATTAAATCGCAGGCAAATGAAAGGTCAATCGGGCTTGCATCGTAACGCCGCAGGACGGTATCCCCAACCCAGCAGATAAAGGATTTCTCATGCGACCCTCAGGACGTGATCTAAACGAAATGCGCGCCGTTTCAATTGAAACGGGGTTCACCAAATATGCCGAAGGCTCTTGCCTGATCAAGATGGGCGACACCCATGTGCTATGCACCGCCACAATCGAGGATCGCGTGCCACCGTTCATCAAAGGCTCGGGCCTGGGTTGGGTCACCGCTGAATATGGCATGCTGCCCCGTGCGACCAATACGCGGATGCGGCGCGAGGCTGCCAGCGGCAAGCAAGGCGGACGCACCGTGGAAATCCAGCGCCTTATCGGCCGCGCCTTGCGCGCCGGTGTAGACCGGGTTGCCTTGGGAGAACGGCAGATCACTGTTGACTGCGATGTCATTCAAGCCGACGGCGGCACCCGCTGTGCCTCGATCACTGGCGGTTGGGTGGCGCTGCGTCTGGCCGTGAACAAGCTGATGAAAACAGGCGATGTGATCTCTGACCCTTTATTAGACCCTGTTGCCGCCGTTTCATGCGGAATTTATGCTGGTCAGCCCGTGCTAGATCTGGACTATCCCGAAGATAGCGAAGCTGGCGTTGACGGCAATTTCATCATGACCGGCTCGGGTAAGCTGATCGAAGTGCAGATGAGCGCCGAAGGATCCGTTTTCAGCCGCGCGCAAATGGATCAACTGATGGACCTTGCCGAGAAAGGCGTGAGCGAACTTGCTGCTGCCCAGAAAGCTGCAACCGCATGACTCGCAGGTTCGAAGGTGATCGACTGCTGGTCGCCACCCACAACAAAGGCAAGCTCGAGGAGATGGCGCATCTGCTTGAGCCCTTTGGCGTAACGGTTGTCGGCGCGGGCGAAATGAACCTGCCCGAACCGGAAGAGACCGAGGACACTTTCGTCGGTAACGCCCGGATAAAAGCCCACGCAGCTGCAAAGGCGACCGGCCTACCTGCCTTGTCGGACGATTCCGGGATCACCATCGATGCATTGGATGGCGCACCCGGTGTTTACACCGCCGATTGGGCCGAAACCGGCAGTGGCCGCGATTTCCTGATGGCGATGACTCGCGCCCATAATGAGCTAGAGGCGAAAAACGCCCCCCACCCGCGTATGGCCCAGTTTCGCTGCACTCTGGTTCTGGCCTGGCCCGACGGGCATGACGAAGTGTTCGAGGGAATCGCGACCGGTCACCTGACTTGGCCGATCCGTGGCAAGGACGGGTTCGGCTATGACCCGATGTTTGTCCCTGAGGGGCACGACATTACCTTTGCCGAAATGGATCGCTGGGAAAAGAACAAGATCAGCCATCGCGGGCGCGCGGTGGAGATGTTCGTGAAAGGCTGCTTTGGCGGATGATTGGCGAAACGGGGGCTTTGGCCTTTATGTGCATTGGCCCTTTTGCGAGGCCAAGTGCCCCTATTGCGATTTCAACAGCCACGTTTCCAAGAATATTAATCAAAAACAATGGCTTGAGTGTTATCTCAGTGAACTGAGCCGCTCGGCCATCGAAACTCCTGACCGGGTTTTGAACACAATCTTCTTTGGCGGCGGAACTCCATCACTGATGGCGCCTGAGACCGTCGCAGCCATCATCGACAAGGCCCGCGCCCTTTGGCGATCGGCCAACGATATGGAAATCACGCTTGAGGCCAATCCAGGCTCGGTCGAGGCCGGGCGGTTCGCGGCCTATCATGATGCGGGCGTGAACCGCATCTCGATGGGTGTTCAGGCCTTGAACGACGATGACCTGCGTCGTCTGGGGCGCATTCACACGGTTGCCGAGGCTCGCGCTGCCTTCGATATCGCGCGCTCTTGCTTTGACCGTGTGAGCTTTGATCTGATCTATGCCCGCCAGCATCAAACTCTGGACGCCTGGCGTGCTGAGCTGACCGAAGCCCTATCGATGGCAGTTGATCACCTGTCGCTATACCAACTGACCATTGAGGAAGGCACAGCCTTTGGTGATCGCTATGCCCTGGGCAAACTGCGCGGTTTGCCCGAGGATGACAACGCTGCGGATATGTATCTGGCGACGCAGGAAATCTGCGAAGCGCATGGGCTGCCTGCCTATGAGATTTCAAACCATGCCCGGCCCGGAGCGGAATCACGGCATAACCTCATCTATTGGCGCTATGGTGATTACATCGGTATTGGACCCGGCGCGCACGGGCGGATCACAAAGGGTGGCCAAAAATTCGCAACAGAAACTCACCTTTCACCAAACAAATGGCTGAAGGCTGCCTCCAACGGGCACGGCGAAAGCAATCGGTTCGAGCTTAGCCAACGTGAACAAGCCTCAGAATACCTTATGATGTGTCTGCGTTTGGTCGAGGGCCTTAATATAGACAGATATACTCGGCTTGCAGGTGAAGAACTTTCGCATGACAAACTTGATTCACTGATCGATCTGGGCATGCTAACCCTTGATCGCAATCAATTGCGCGCAACTTCAAACGGGCGCGCCGTGCTCAATGCGGTAATCCGAGAGCTGTTGGAGTAACAGATGCAATTTCTCTGGGCCGGATTGGGGTTGTTATGCGTTGCGCTTGCCATGATCGGAGTCGCTCTGCCGCTGCTGCCGACGGTGCCATTTCTTCTGTTGGCTGCGTTCTTTTTTGCCCGCTCATCGTCACGGCTACATAACTGGTTGCTGAGCCATCGAACCTTTGGCCCTATGATCGTCGATTGGCAAAGCTCTGGCGCGATCAGACCCGGCGCAAAAAAGGCGGCCACCCTTTCGGTTGCCGCCGTATTTGGTTTATCGGTTCTACTGTCGGTTCCTTCTCACGTCCTGATCATTCAGGCCATTGTGCTCAGCGCTGTGATGCTCTTTATCTGGACCCGACCTAACGGCTGAGCTTTGCGCACAGATCATCCAACTGATCCAGGTTCTCATAAGCCAACACAACCTGCCCGGATTCAGATCCGGCCTTATGGTTGATCGTCACCTTCATCGCCAGAATCGCAGACAAATCCTTTTCAAGCGCTCGGGTGTCTGCGTCCTTCCCAGCATTCAGGTTTCTGGATTTCGGAGCCGGCTTATCCGTCCCACCTTGCTGCTTTTTCACTAATGCCTCGGTCGCACGCACCGAAAGGCCCTCACGAACCACCTGTTTCGCCAGCTCCGATGGGTTCTCTGCCGTGATTAACGCCCTTGCATGACCAGCGGATAATTTTCCCTCTATTACAAGGGATTGTACGTCCAATGGCAGTGACAAAAGACGCAGCAGATTGGCGATATGGCTTCTGCTTTTACCAAGCGCTTCGGCCAGCTTTTCTTGCGTGTGACCAAAGCGATCCATCAATTGCTTAAAGCCTGCCGCCTCTTCCACCGCGTTCAGATCTGCGCGCTGAATGTTCTCGATAATCGCGACCTCAAGCACTTCGGTGTCATCAAATTCGCGAACAATAACTGGAATATCATGCAGTTGCGCCATCTGCGCAGCACGCCAGCGCCGTTCACCCGCAACGATTTCGTATTGGCCACCATCGATGCTGCGGACAATCAGCGGCTGGATAATACCCTTTTCCTTGACCGAGGCCGCAAGCTCATCCAATTGCTCTTGCGCGAAACGGCGGCGCGGCTGATCTGGGTTCGCCTGCAGTTTTTCGATCGGTACCGTGAGATCCGGACGGCGGGGTTCAGATACAATCCGACCGTCAGCTTCTGGTGCGACATCAGCCATCAACGCAGATAGCCCGCGACCTAGTCCTCGGGGTTTTCCTTTCCTGGCATTCATGTTGCCCTCCTCACGGCCACTTAAATGGCTACCTTGTTGTTCTTGTGCATAACCTCTCGGGCGAGATACCGGTACGCCATCGCCCCGAGCGAACCCGAATCATATTGCAGCACAGGAAGCGCGTAAGATGGTGCTTCGCTGACCCGCACATTTCTGGGTATCTTGGTTTTAAATACCATCTCACCCAGATTGTCACGCGCATCCTTTTCGACCTGACGGGACAAGTTGTTGCGGTTGTCATACATCGTTAACACAACACCTTCGATTCTGAGGTCAGGATTAGCGGTCTGACGAACCTCGCGAATGGTCAACATCAATTGTGACAGGCCTTCCAGCGCAAAGAACTCACTTTGCAATGGAACAAGGACGGAATGCGCTGCTACCATTGCGTTTACGGTGAGCAGGTTCAAGGACGGCGGACAATCAATCAGCACAAAGTCCAGATCGAAGGCATCAATTGCAGTCTGTCGAAGCGCGTCATGCAGCAAATAACTGCGCTTTTCATTCGAGATCAGCTCAATATCTGCTGAGCTGAGATCTACGGTCGCTGGAACCACAAAAAGATTACCGATCTCGGTCTCCTGCACCACAGCTTCCAATGGTGCGTCGTCGAGAAGAAGATCATATGTCGTCCAGTCGCGATCTTCGACCCCTAGACCCGTAGAGGCATTTCCCTGAGGATCGAGATCGACCACAAGAACCTTGCATCCGGCCTCGGCCAATCCGGCTGCCAGATTGATCGCTGTAGTGGTTTTCCCGACCCCGCCCTTTTGATTGGCAACCGCGATAATCCGAGGCCCAGCAGGACGAGACAGATCAACCACGTGCAACTCCTTTGATTTTCAGGATAACGGCTTGGGGTTCTGTTGAACTCTTAATGGGTTCAGCCTCGAATTTCCATTCTTTGCGCGCATCTTCCAGCTCTTTTTTCCAGGTTGCGCCTTTTGGCAACAACGCTGTACCGTTTTTACTTAAATGCCTGTCACAAAATGACATTAGAGTGGTCAGATCAGCCAGAGCCCGAGCTGAAAGCACGTCCGCATGCAAGGGATCAATGGCTTCAATTCGACGAGAGATCACGGAACAATTGGCGCCACTCTCTCTGGTCACACTTCGAAGAAATGCGGATTTACGTTGGTCGCTTTCGACCAATGTGAAACGCGTTTCAGGCGCAGATTCAATTGCCATGATGGCGCAAACCATGCCTGGAAAGCCGCCTCCGCTGCCTAAATCCACCCAATGATCTACGCGATCTGCGTTCTGAAAAACTTGAATGGAATCCTTGATATGGCGGATCCAAATCTCTTCAAGACTATTTCTTGAAACCAGATTGATTTTTGGGTTCCATTTTTCAAGCAGAGATACATAGATCACCAGGCGTTCGAATGTTTCACGTGAAACATCCAGAGCCTCCGCAGAGACGGCGTTCTGATAACTCATGCTTTTCTGGCTTTCACATCGCGCCTGAGCTTCGCCAGGACGAGAGTTAAAGCCGCAGGCGTGACACCTTCTACCCGACTCGCCTGCGCAATATTCGCAGGCTTCGCCTGCGATAGCTTTTGCTTCATTTCATTCGACAGACCATCAAGCGCAAAATAATTGAAATCCCGAGGAATCTCATGCGCCTCATCGCGCTTCATTGCTTCGACATCCCGTTGTTGGCGCGCAATATAGTTTGCATACAACGCATCGCGCTCGACCTGACGGCGAATTTCATCGTCTGTATTCTGTAGATCGGGTTCGAGTAAAACCATGTCTTCAAACGATACTTCTGGAAAAGCAAGAACCGCCATTCCATCGCGCCGGTTTCCGTCCTGATTTATGCTGATACCAGCTTCGCGAATTTGCTTTGGCGTATATGTGGTCTCTGTCAGTTTGTTCTTTGCCTTTACAAGTTTTTCTGATTTCTCAGCAAAAACCTTGCGGCGGAGTTCACCCACACAGCCCAACTGCTCACCAATCGGGGTCAGTCTTTGATCTGCGTTGTCAGCGCGAAGTGATAGGCGAAACTCTGCACGGGATGTGAACATCCGATAAGGCTCGGCAACGCCTCGTGTTGTCAAATCGTCAATCATTACGCCAATATAGCTGTCTGAGCGTGTAAAATGTATTGGCGCACGCCCCTGTGTTTCCAGAGCTGCATTCAAACCTGCAACGAGGCCTTGCGCGGCCGCTTCCTCATATCCTGTGGTCCCATTGATCTGTCCTGCAAGATATAAACCATGAACATCGGGCACAGACAAAGACGCAGATAGAACGCGCGGGTCAACGTAGTCGTATTCAATCGCGTATCCGGGTTGTAAGATTACCGCGTTTTCCAATCCTATGATGGATTGGACATATTCGACTTGTACATCTTCGGGCAAAGACGTTGAAATCCCGTTTGGGTACACCGTATGATCCCGCACGCCTTCCGGTTCCAGAAATATCTGGTGTGACTCCTTTTCCGCAAATCTGACGATTTTGTCTTCGATTGAAGGGCAATATCTGGGACCAACACCATCAATATGACCTCCATACATTGCTGATCGCGATAGATTTTTCTCGATTATTCCGTGCGTCTGAGCATTGGTATGAGTTATTCCACAGGCAATTTGCGGCGCTGTCACCGCTTGGGACATGAATGAAAACAGTGTTGGCTCTGCATCGCCATCCTGTCGTTCAAGTATATCCCAATTTATGGTTCGTCCGTCCAACCTCGGTGGCGTACCTGTTTTTAGTCGTGCCGTAGGCAAATCAAAGGCATCAAGGCGTTCAGCCAGCCTGATCGATGGGCGATCCCCCATGCGGCCACCTGGTTTTGAAACGTCCCCTATGTGGATCACGCCGCGCAGAAATGTACCTGACGTCAGGATAACTGTCTGTGCGGGGACCTCGGATTCATCTGCCAGTTTAACACCGGTGACGCGGTCGCCATCCATTAGGAAATCAACCACTTCCCCGGTAATCACCGACAGATTGTCTTGTTTTTGCGTTTCCCCCGCCATTGCTGCCCGATAAAGGGCTCGATCCGCCTGCGCCCTCGGCCCTTGAACGGCCGGTCCTTTTCGCCGGTTCAATAAGCGAAACTGGATACCCGCACGGTCCGCCACGCGCCCCATGACCCCGTCTAGTGCATCGATCTCGCGGACTAGATGCCCTTTGCCCAACCCACCTATTGCCGGATTGCAAGACATGACACCGATGTCCCGTTCGGAAAGAGTGACTAGTGCTGTGCTCGCACCCATCCGTGCTGCTGCATGTGCGGCTTCTGCACCTGCATGTCCGGCACCGATGACGACAACATCAAATTTCGAATGTTTCACGTGAAACACTCCCTATTTTCCCAGACAGAAACTTGCGAAGATTTCATCCAAAAGGGTTTCGACATCAATCCTGCCAACCAAAGATTCAAGCGACCGAATTGCCGTTCTCAACTCTTCAGCAGCTATATCATACATGTCCGGACCTGATTCCAGAACATCTCGCGCAGCCGCAAGTGCGTCCGATGCTTTAGTCATCGCAATACGGTGACGTTCCCGCGTTGCAATACCATGGCTAGCTGTTCGAACAGTCAGTACACGCGATATGTTGTCTATCAACTGGTCAATCCCGTGCCCGGTTTTCCCCGATATACCGCCGGAAAAGGGCTCACGCAGGTCAGATTTTGGCAGAACATGAATGTCATCTGCCTGCATCGGTACACCTAGCTGATCAGGCTCATCCGACAGAAATACTCGTAGATCGGCCGCCTCTGCCCGTTTGCGCGCCAGTTCAATTCCCAGGTTTTCAACGTGATCATCGGTTTGCCTCAAACCGGCCGTGTCCAGCAGCGTGACAGGCAATCCGTCCAAGTCCATACGAACTTCAATCACATCGCGGGTTGTCCCGGCATATTCCGAGGTAATAGCGGCTTCCCGACCTGCCAACGCGTTCAGCAAGGTCGATTTCCCTGCGTTCGGAAGGCCAACAATGGCGACCTCAAAGCCGGTGCGAATGCGCTCGGCGATCCGAACACCTTTGGCTTCTTGGGTCAATTCGGCCATCACACCAGAGATCAACGTCCGAACCTCAGGTGATACATCTGTCGGCACCTCTTCATCAGCAAAATCAATCACGGCTTCCAACAAAGACGCCGCACGGATCAGATCACGCCGCCAACCTTCAGCCAGTGTGCCCATGGCACCAGCCAAAATCGTCTGTGCTTGTTTCCGTTGTGCTTCGGTTTCTGCATCAATCAGATCAGCAAGACCTTCGACCTGCGCCAGATCCATCTTGCCGTTTTCCAGTGCACGACGCGTGAACTCACCAGGTTCGGCCAACCGAAGATCGTCCATATCCGAAAGAGAGGTCAGCACAGCGTTGACTGACGCCATACTTCCGTGAATCTGAAGCTCGGCCACGTCTTCGCCGGTAAAGCTGGACGGGGCCTGAAACGTCAGAACCAAGCCCTCGTCCAACCGCGATCCATCCGACGCGCTGAGTGTTCGTACTCTCATTCCACGCCTTGGCAGGCCCCCGCCAGACAACTCATTGGCGGAGGCATACGCCTGCGGACCAGAAAGCCTGATCACAGCCACGCCTGCTTTGCCCTGGGCGCTGGCCAGGGCGAATATCGTATCCATTGATAGCCCCCGCGTCAGTGCCAGAACCTTGTCAGGTGTTCATTGAATCGAAGAACTCGCCGTTCGTCTTGGTTTGTTTCAACTTCGACAACAGGAACTCGATTGCATCTGTTGTGCCCATCGGATTGAGGATGCGGCGCAGAACGAAGGTCTTGGCCAAATCGCCTTTGTCGACCAGCAGATCCTCTTTCCGGGTGCCGCTTTTGAGGATGTCGATTGCCGGGAACACGCGTTTGTCTGCAATCTTACGATCCAGAACGATTTCCGAGTTACCAGTGCCTTTGAATTCTTCGAAGATCACTTCGTCCATGCGGCTGCCGGTATCGATCAGGGCGGTGGCGATGATGGTCAGCGAACCACCTTCTTCGATGTTCCGCGCAGCACCAAAGAAGCGCTTGGGCCGTTGCAGGGCATTTGCATCTACACCACCGGTCAGAACCTTACCCGAAGATGGCACTACAGTGTTGAATGCCCTACCAAGTCTTGTGATCGAGTCGAGAAGAATAACAACATCTCGTTTATGCTCAACCAAACGCTTGGCTTTTTCGATCACCATCTCGGATACGGCCACGTGGCGGGTCGCGGGCTCATCGAAGGTTGAAGACACAACTTCACCCTTCACCGAGCGTTGCATGTCAGTCACCTCTTCCGGGCGTTCGTCGATCAGCAGGACGATCAGATAACATTCCGGGTGGTTCTGTTCGATGGAATGCGCGATGTTCTGCAGGATCACCGTCTTACCAGTCCGCGGCGGTGCCACGATCAGCGATCGCTGACCTTTACCAATCGGCGAAACCAAATCGATCACGCGAGCAGACTTGTCCTTGATGGTCGGATCTTCGATTTCCATCTTCAGACGCTCATCCGGATACAGAGGCGTCAGGTTGTCGAACAGAATCTTGTGTTTGGCCTTGTCCGGATTTTCAAAGTTGATCTTGGTAACATTTGTCAGCGCAAAGTAACGCTCGTTTTCATCGGGCGCTTTGATCTCACCTTCAACCGTATCTCCGGTGCGCAGCGAATGCTTGCGGATCATGTCAGGCGAAACATAGATGTCATCCGGTCCGGGTAGATAGTTCGCCTCGGGCGAGCGCAGAAACCCGAACCCGTCTTGTAGAACCTCCAACACGCCGTCGCCACCGATGGTCCAGCCCTCATCTGCACGTTCGCGCAGAATCTGAAACATCATCTCGCCCTTGCGCATGGTTGAGGCGTTTTCGACCTCAAGCTCCTCGGCCATCGCCAGAAGGTCTTTGGGGCTTTTGGCCTTCAGATCGGCCAGATTCAGGGATTCAGTTGTCATGATGATACGAACCTCGGCCGCTTGGATCGCGGCACCAGAGTGGAATTTCAGAACGGAAGATACCTCGCCCGGACGGGCGCGTTACGCGTTAGATAAGCGCTTACCTCAAAAGAGTCAAACAGGCCCTCAGAACTTCACAACGACCGCTAGAACGATAACAACCATTAGAACGGTCGGAACCTCATTCATCATGCGGTACTGCCGCCCAGTCAGCTTATTTCGCCCCTCAGCAAAGTCCTTGCGCCGAGCCATAAGCCAATGGTGAAACCATGTCATGCCGATCACTGCTGCGCCTTTGACCCAGGGCCAGCTCCAGTCCCATCCGACGATACCAGGCGTGAACACCATGATCAGCCCGCAGACCCAGGCCACGACCATTGCGGGGCGCATGATCACACGCAGCAGCTTTTCTTCCATTTCAAAGAAAATCTGTTGCGCACCCTCTACGGCTTGCGCCTTTTCAACGTGATACACGAACAATCTGGGCAGATAGAATAAACCAGCCATCCATGAAATCACGGCCATGATGTGCAGCGATTTCACCCAAGGGTATATTGCGAAAAGAATATCGGTCATTGGGTATTCCGGGCTTACCTGAACCCCTCCTAATAAAAAAAATAAGAAAGAAAAAGGATGATGGTTTTGTAGGGAGGTCAAATTCGGTGGATTACTTTTTTGTCCTGCCTTTTTCCCCAGGTGGGAAAAGTGAAGCACATCGGCGCAGAATCTGTTGATCAAGAAAAAAAATGATTAATAACAATAAATTATGAGATAAAAGCTCGGGCTGAATTGTGGATAACCATTGGAACAATCCGGGACGGGATGCTTATCCGAGTATTCCAACTTATCCTTGTCCCGTCTGGACAGGATCCGGGCGACTCGGGGAAGTCTTGCGCCAAATTCCCGGGGTTGCGTGTCAACCGTAAAGCCATACAAACCATTCGAGACTACTCATTGATTTGCACACGGGGTTTTCCACATGACTGTCCCCATAGTCCTTGCCTCAGGGTCCGTGATCCGCGCGCAGTTGCTCAGAAACGCAGGCGTCCCGTTTTCGGTTCAGATCGCGCGGGTTGATGAAGACACAGCCAAACGCGCCCTGATTGCTGAGGGAGCTTCGCCCCGTGATGTTGCCGATGCGCTTGCCGAAATGAAAGCACGTAAGATCAGTGACAAAGTGCGCGGCGCTATGGTTCTGGGTTGCGATCAGGTTCTGGATTTCGAAGGTCAGATGCTGTCGAAGCCGGAAACACCCGAAAAAGCACTGGCGCAGCTTAAAGCAATGCGCGGCAAGCGACATATGTTGCTGTCGGCGGCGGTGATCTATCAGGATGGTGAGCCCATCTGGCGGCATGTAGGTCAGGTGCGTTTGCGGATGCGGGCGAGCTCGGATGCTTATTTACGTGATTACGTGGCGCGGAACTGGGACAGTATTCGGCACGCAGTGGGGGCTTACAAACTGGAAGAAGAAGGCGTGCGCCTGTTTGCCACCATTGACGGCGACTACTTTAACGTCTTGGGTATGCCCCTGTTAGAGCTGCTCAATTTTCTGGCCGTGAAGGGAGTGATCAATCAATGACGGAGCATCGCGTTCCTCTGGCCGGCGTGATTGGGCAACCCATCGCACATTCCCGCTCGCCAAAACTGCACGGGCATTGGCTGAAAACCTATGGATTGGTGGGGCACTACATCCCAATGGATGTCGCCCCAGCCGATCTGGAAACCGTTCTGCGGACACTACCCAAGGCTGGGTTTGTTGGGGCCAACGTGACCGTACCGCATAAAGAGGCTGCTTTGCGGTTGGCGGATCATGTCTCGGACCGTGCCTCAGTCATCGGGGCGGCAAATACGCTTGTATTCCGCGAGGATGGTTCAATTCACGCGGATAATACGGATGGCTACGGGTTCATGGCCAATCTTCGCAGCGGTGCGCCTGATTGGAACCCGCAGGATGGGCCTGCGGTTGTATTTGGTGCGGGCGGTGCTGCGCGGGCGGTGCTTCAAGCGCTGGCAGAAGCCGGAGTGCCTGAAATCCTGCTGACCAATCGCACCCGCACCCGTGCGGATCATTTGAAAGAAGAGTTCGGCCAACGGATTACGGTCGTCGACTGGGTGCAGGCGGGAAATGTGATCGAAGACGCAGAACTGGTCGTGAATACTACGTCTTTGGGTATGCAAGGGCAGCCAGAGTTACGCGTTCCACTGGATGGATTGCAACCCGGCGCTGTTGTCACCGATCTGGTATACGCGCCGCTTCAAACGCATCTGTTACAACAGGCGGAAGAGGTTGGATGTACAACGGTCGACGGGCTGGGAATGTTGCTGCATCAAGCTGTTCCCGGGTTTGAACGCTGGTTCGGTGTTCGCCCAGAAGTGGATGCGGAAACCCGCGCGGCGGCCTTGGCATGAGTTTTGCGCTGGGGCTCACCGGATCAATCGGAATGGGAAAAAGCACGACCGCTCAGATGTTTGCAGATGAAGGCTGTGCGCTTTGGGATGCGGATGCTGCGGTGCATCGGCTCTATGCAAAGGGCGGCGCTGCGGTTGAGCCCATGCGGATTACGTTTCCCACCGCCATTGCCGAGGATGCGGTCAGCCGGGATGCATTGAAGCAAATCATTGCGGATAATCCTGACGCGCTAAAAACAATAGAAAAAATCGTACACCCTCTGGTAGCGGCGGATCGCGCCTCATTTCGTTCTTCGTCGTCCGCCGATATCTTGGTATTCGACATTCCGCTGTTGTTTGAAACCGGTGGTGATGCGGCGATGGATGCTGTTGCTTGTGTTTCAATCTCTGCTGAAGAACAAAAAAGACGGGTCATGGCGCGCGGCACGATGAATGAGGCGCAGTTTGAGCAGATTCGCTCCAAGCAAATGCCAAACGAAGAGAAATGCGGGCGGTCGGATTTCGTGATTGTCACGGATACTCTGGACCATGCTCGCGCGCAGGTGCAGGATATCGTCAGGCAGATACGGGCAGGGTTGGCAGATGCGTGAGATTGTACTCGATACCGAGACCACAGGGTTTGATCCCGAAAGCGGCGACCGCATCGTCGAGATCGGCGCGGTTGAGCTGTGGAACCACGTTGCCACAGGAGAAACTTATCACGTCTACATCAACCCCGAGCGTTCTATGCCGGAAGAGGCATTTGGTGTGCATGGCATCGGCCCCGACCTGCTGGAAAACCCGCGCCCGCCGGAAAAGGGCGAAGTGACGCTGAAGGACAAACCTGTCTTTGCCAAGGTTGGGCAAGGGTTTCGTGAATTCGTGGGTGACGCCAAGCTGGTGATCCACAACGCTTCGTTCGACATGAAGTTTCTGAACGCCGAACTGGGCTGGATGGGGGTGTCGCTGATCCCGATGGATCAGGCAATCGACACGCTGGCCATTGCCCGCAAACGGTTTCCGGGGTCACCCGCTTCGTTGGATGCGTTGTGCCGCCGGTTTGGCATCGATAATTCAAACAGGGTGCTGCACGGCGCGCTGCTTGACTCGGAAATTCTGGCCGAAGTGTATCTGGAGCTGATCGGAGGCCGTCAGCCCGACTTTGGATTGTCAACGTCGGCAAGTGCAGCGTCTGGCGGTGGTGAGGAATGGCGCCCGACAGCGCGACCCGATGCCCTGCCATCCCGGATCACCGAGGATGAGCGCGCAGCACATCAGAAATTTGTTGAAAAGCTGGGCGAGAACGCTCTGTGGACCCGCGCCTGACCCGAACCAGACGCGGACCAAAACCTTAGGCGTCGGTTTTTTGCTCTTGTGCGGCGGCCTGGCGGCGCGCCAGTTCGTTGCGATAGAGCGCCACGAAATCAATGTTATCCAGGTTGACCGGCGGGTAGCCACCGTCGCGTGTGATGTCGCTGACGATGCGGCGCAGGAACGGGAACAGCATGCGCGGGCATTCGATCATCAGGAACGGATGCATTTGATCTTCGGGCACACCTTCCACGTGGAACAGGCCGCAATAGTCGATTTCGCACAGGAACAGGACGTCTTCCAGGCCCTTGGCCTTGGATGTCAGTTTTAGCTTGATCGAGACTTCATACTGGTGCTCGGTCGTGCGTTTCTTTGCGTCCAGATTGACCTGAACTGAAATCTCGGGCTGTACGTCGCCTGAGACGCCTTTTTGCGCCATGACGTTTTCAAAGGACATGTCGCGAATGAACTGTCCCAGAACGCGCATCTGGATCTGAGGGGCTGCCTGTGCGGCGGTGTTTTCTGCAGGGCTTTCGTCAGCCATGAAACTTCTCCGGAATTGAAATTCGGCACTGCTTAGCAATTTGGGCCGGATAGCTCAATGCTGGTGCGGGCCTTCCACCCACTTCGACGGCTTTCCGGAGTTCTGGCGAGGGCGAACCTCGGTGAATTCGCCATCTATCACATCGTCCTGATCAAACGGGTTTGGCCCCGACCTGAATTGTGCGCCGGTGCCCATTTGAAAATGGGTGATGGTCGCCTTGGACTTGAGATAGTGGAACACTGCGACCCGGATGCCGGGAACAAGCAGCGCAAAACCAATGGCATCGGTGAAAAACCCTGGTGTCAGCAGCAAAACACCGGACAGCAAGATCATCGCCCCATGGGCCAGCGGTTCGGTTGGGTCGTCCAATTCGGCAAAGGATCGCTGCAAATTCGCCAGCGCCATGCGACCTTGTGTCCGCACCAGAACCGTGCCCAGAACGGCGGTCAGAACCACGATTGCAAGCGTCGGCCAAAGCCCGATCAGACCGCCAACCTGTATAAACAGGGCGATCTCGATGATCGGAACCAATAAAAAAGCCAAGAACAAGTACATTTGCGGTATCCTTTAGCATGGTCCGGGCTGTGGACTTGGCCCCGACTGTCACCTACATAGTGGCAGAGGGCAGCGTATACAAAGCCCGGGTTCTGAAAAGAGGACGAAATGAACTCACCCCTGATCCAGCTTCTGGTGCTGGCCGGAATTGCCATTTTCCTGATCCTGCGCTTGAAAAGCGTGTTGGGTACACGCGAAGGTTTTGAGAAACCGCCCCTTCAGCAACAGCCTGATACCAATGGCGCGCGCCGTGATTTCGAAGTGATTGAAGGCGGGCCAGATCACGACATCACCGACCATGTGGCCGAAGACAGTGAACAGGCGCAAACATTGGCCGCAATGAAGCGGGTCGAACCCAGTTTTTCTGTCAGCGAATTTGTACAGGGCGCGCGCGGCGCCTATGAGATGATCGTGATGGGCTTTGAAAAGGGCAATCTGGACGAAATCCAGCCGTTCCTGTCCGAAGAAGTATTCGACAGTTTTGTATCGGTTGTTGCGGATCGTGAAGACAAAGGTCTGACCATCGAAGCCGAATTCATCGGGGTGCGTGAAACCACTCTGGTCGATGCGAGCTTCGATAAGGATACCAATCAGGCCGAGATCACCATGCGCTTTATCGGTGAGCTGACGTCGGTCGTGCGCGATCGCGGCGGGGATATTGTCGAAGGCAACCCGAACACCGTCAAACGCCAAAAGGACAGCTGGACCTTTGCCCGTGTCATGGGCGCGGACGATCCGAACTGGCTGCTTGTTGCCACGGACGCATGATTGCAGCGCTCCGGTCGCTATTTCTGGGGGTCGTCATGACCACTGCCAGCGCCGCCGGAGCCGAGGCGACGCGATCCATCCTGTCATTCGATGACCTCGATGGCTGGGCCGCCGACGATCACGGGGCGGCCCTTTCGGTTTTTCTGAACACCTGTGGTGATCTGGACGATCCTGATTGGCAGGCGCTGTGTGGCGTGGCTAAGAGTTATGAACCTGGCGCGGCGCGGGCTTTTTTCGAGCTGTTCTTTCGTCCTGTTCTGGTCGAAGACGGCGATGACGCCCTTTTCACCGGATATTTTGAACCTGAACTGGATGGGTCGAAAACCCCAACTGACAAATACCGCTATCCACTCTACCGGATGCCGCCCGAGGCGCGAGAGGCGGGCAAGTGGCTCAGTCGCCGTGACCTGCTGACCGGTGACGCCCTGACAGGTCGGGGCCTTGAGATAGCGTGGGTCGATGACCCTGTTGAGTTGTTCTTTCTGCAAATTCAAGGCTCGGGCCGGATACGTCTGCCCGATGGCGGTGCATTGCGGGTTGGATATGGCGGTGCGAATGGGCATCCCTATCGCTCGATCGGCGCGGAACTGGTCCGACGGGGTGCGCTGGGCGCGCACCAGGTCAGCGCTCAGATGATCCGGACCTGGGTACGCAAAAACCCTGAAGCCGGGGCTGAGCTGTTACTACACAACCCTTCGTATGTTTTCTTCCGTGAAGTGACGCGTGTCGCGCCCGAGTTCGGACCGTTAGGCGCCATGAACCGCTCAGTGACCACGATGCGCAGTATCGCGGCAGATCCGGCTTATACACCTTTGGGCGCGCCAGTTTGGGTAGAAAAGGATGGCAAAAACCCGCTGCGCCGATTGATGATCGCACAAGACACCGGATCGGCGATCAAGGGTGCGCAACGTGCCGACATTTTCTTTGGCACAGGGGATGATGCCGGGCAGGCCGCCGGTCGCTTGAAGGATCCCGGCCGTATGGTTGTGCTGTTGCCGATCCAGAGGGCTTACGCCCTGTTACCGGATGAGTTCTGATGACCCGGCGCAAACTGACTGCGGATGAGATCGATTTGTGGCGCAAGGTCGCCAAACAGGCTGAGCGTTTGCACCCCGAACTGCCTCAGACTGTGCACCCCACTACCTTGCCCAAGCCCAAACCGACCAAAACGCCCAAGGCGCGGATCGAAGCCTTTGAACTGGGTCAGACTGCGCCAACCAAACCGTCACGGAATAACCTGAAGCTATCGATCACCGAAGGTTTGCGGGCAAATCCGGTGCAGATGGACACCAAGTCTTTTGGTCGCATGAAACGCGGCAAGCTCAAGCCCGAAGGCAAGCTGGACCTGCACGGGATGCGCATGAGCGCTGCCCATCCCGCATTGGTTCGGTTCATCCTGACCGCACAGGCACAGCGCAAACGGCTGGTGTTGGTCATAACCGGCAAGGGCAAGGACCGGGACGAACCGGGACCCATTCCAACGCCGCGTGGGGTCTTGCGCAATCAGGTGCCCCACTGGTTGTCTATTCCGCCACTTGCACAAGCGGTGCTGCAGGTAACACCCGCACATATCAGCCATGGCGGCGATGGCGCCTATTACGTTTACCTCAGGCGCGTCCGTTAGTCGGATCGCTGATTCTAGCTGGTCCGCATGAACCGGATTCGCACGCGAACCCTGCCCTTACCCCTACTGATTTATTGTTTCTGCAGGTCCCGCAACCCCGGTGATAAGCTGCCGGCGCAATGAAACTTCGTAGCCTTGTCCAAGGCTTGCGAGGTTGTGCTTAACAACACAACCAGAACGGTACGGCAGACAATCGCCGATCCCATCTGATTGCATTGACCCAGCGGTTTCCGATTGCTTACCCTACGTAAAGCACCCCTGTGGCGCTGATATTTTTATGACGAATTTATGGTGGCCGAATGTTAGGCTCCACTGCCATTTCCCGACCTCAAAGGTCGGAAGCATCCGCCATTTCAGGTGACAATGGCGCCAACAAAGATGTACTGTCGCTTAATCTGCCGAAAGGCGGTGGCGCGATTTCTGGTATTGGTGAAAAGATTACCTCGAACCCGGTGACCGGGTCTGCGTCCTTGACGATTCCGGTTCCTGTCAGCCCTGGGCGTGGTGGTTTCACACCAGAGCTGCAACTGAGCTATGAGGCTGGCACCAGCAGCGGCATCTTCGGCTTTGGATGGTCACTTTCGCTGCCCGAGATCACGCGCAAAACGGAAAAAGGCCTGCCCCGATACGACGAAGCCGCCGGATCGGATGTCTTCCTGATTTCGGGGTCTGAAGATCTGGTGCCGCTGCTCGATTCTCAGGGGGCACAATGGGAAGATCGCGCGCGGTTTCCAGGTGTGACCATCCACAGGTTCCGCCCACGGATCGAAAGCACCTTTGCCCGCATTGAGCGGTGGACAGACGAGGTGACGGGTATCGCGCATTGGCGTGTCACGTCGCGCGAAAACGTCACTTCGATCTATGGCGCGTCAGGCCGATCAAGGGTGGCAGACCCGGACGACCCCGCCCGTGTATTTCGCTGGTTGTTGTCCGAGACCTTTGACGACAAAGGCAACGCCATCCGATACGAGCATGTCGCCGAAGACGCAGTTGGAATCGATCAGGCGCAGGCGCACGAAGCCAATCGGTTCCGCACAGCCGAGCGGTATCTGAAACGCATCCGCTACGGCAATCGAGTCTCTCGTTTGGTTGATCCGGATGTGAATGCAGGTGGATGGCTGTTCACGGTCGTATTCGATTATGGCGAAGACCACCTGTTGCCAATCGCACCTGATCCCAACGTGGCGGCGGATGCTCAGCATGAGCTTGTCCATGCATCCGCTGATCCCGGCCGAAATTGGCAAATGCGCCCGGACCCCACATCAAGCTACCGCGCGGGCTTTGAGGTTCGGCGCTATCGTCGCTGCCATCGAATTCTGACATTTCACGATATCCCCGACCTGCCGACGGGCGAACCGGGCTATCGCGGTCTCGTGAAGGCAACTGAGTTTTCCTATGACGATTTCACGCCTCCCGGTGCTGACACTGATGACGAGCGTCAGCACCCCGGCAGTACGCGCTATGGCTCATTCCTCATGGCGGTCGCGCAGTCGGGCTTCGCTCCGGACGATACCGTTTCACCGCGCGATGTGAACGGAGCCACGTTCCTCGCCTACAGACGACAGGCAATTCCACCGGTGGAATTCACCTATAGCCGAGCTGAAGTGAACGATATTGTGCACGGCCTTGACCGCGAGCAGACCGAAGGTGCTCCGGCCGGACTTACCGATCCGGCAAACTGGGTTGATTTGGACGGTGACGGTGTTGGTGGAATTCTGACCTCGACCCCGGGTGCCTGGCATTACACTCGCAACCTTGGGCCAATGAACGGCACGGCGCGCTTTGCGGCCCCCGCGCTGGTTGCCGAGCGGCCTGCATTTGCTGAGTCAGGTCAATGGATGGACCTTGCTGGGGATGGTCGCCCGGATCTGGTGGTAATGGACCGGACAACCCCGGGGTTCCATGAGCGCGACGCGCAATCAGGTTGGTCCGACTTCCGCGCGTTTGAATATTGGCCACATATAGATGCGTCCAATGACAGCATGAAGATGGTTGACCTGACTGGCGATGGCCTTGCTGACATTCTTCTGACCGAGGACACCGCTTTTGTCTGGCACCCCTCTGAAGGCGAGGCCGGGTTTGGCCCCGCGCGCAGACAAGCGCAGCCATGGAACGACACTGACGGACCCCGACTTGTGTTTTCCGATCCGGAGGCTGCAATTTTTCTGGCGGATATGTCCGGCGACGGATTGTCTGATCTGGTTCGTATCCGCTGTGGTGAAGTCGCCTATTGGCCCAATTGCGGATATGGGCGTTTCGGCACCAAAGTGGCGATGGACGACGCGCCACAATTTGATCGCCCCGAAATGTTCGACCGCAGCCGCCTGCGCCTGACGGATATCGACGGCTCGGGCACCACCGACATTGTCTATCTGGGTGCAGAAGGTATCGACCTCTATTTCAACATGTCTGGCAACCGGCTTGCACCGCGTCGACGCCTAGGGAATGTGCCGCCGCTTGATACCGAAACTTCGGTTGATCTGCTCGATCTATTTGGAACGGGCACCGCCTGTCTTGTGTGGTCCTCTACTTTGTCCCGCGACGCAGGTCAGCCACTGCGTTACGTCGATCTGATGGGCGGACAAAAACCGCATCTTATGACCCGATATGTCAACAATTTCGGTGGCGAGACCGAGTTGCACTATGCCTCGTCGTCGCGGTTTTACCTGCAAGACCTTTATGAAGGACGCCCTTGGGCCACGCGCCTGCCGTTCCCGGTGCAGGTGGTTGATCGCATCGTTACACATGATCGTGTGGCGCAAACCCGGTTCGTATCTCGCTTTGCCTTTCACCATGGTCATTTCGACGGGGTCGAGCGCGAGTTTCGCGGGTTCGGCATGGTCGAACAATGGGACACCGAGGAATTTGCGACGCTCTCGTCAGATGCGCTGGGGCCACTGGCATCAAACGAAGACCCGGCATCTCATGTTCCGCCCGTACTGACCAGAACATGGTTTCATACCGGCGTGTATCTCGACCAAGGTAGTCTGCCCGATGTCTTGGCTGGTCTGCTTGATGGGCAGGATCGTGGGGAATACTGGCGCGCACCCGCTTGGCGTGACGACGATGTTGAAGCGCGACGGCGGCTTTTGCCAGACACGGTGTTGCCACCCGGATTGACAACCGGAGAAACCCGCGAGGCTGCGCGCGCGCTTCGCGGCACGGTGCTTCGGCGTGAAACCTATGCGCTCGATGGCAGGGCGGAGCCCGGCTATCCCAACGGTCACCCCTATCAGGTGGTCGAGCAAACGCAGACTGTGCATCTTCTGCAGTCCCGTGGACCCAACCGTCATGCCGTGTTTCTAACCCATGCCCGGGAAAGTCTAACCGCGCATTATGAGCGGATCCCCGATGACCCGCGCCTTCAGCATCAGGTCATACTGGAGGTTGACCCGTTTGGGACTGAACTGCGCCGCGTCGATCTCATGTATGGCCGGCAAACACCTGATCCGACGCTGACGCCTGAAGATCAGGCGCGTCAGGCGCTGTTACATGCGGTATTACACACGCGGCGCGTCACGGACCTGATCACGACAGATCAAACCTACCGCGCCCCGGTGTCATGTGAAGAACAAAGCTTTGAGCTTACCGGCTTAAGCCCAGCGCCGGGTACGCGTTTGTCCTTTGATGAGATCGAGACAGAGGCGAACGCTGCAGCCGATCTTGCTTATGAAGCGACCCCAACCGCGGGTCAGGTGCAGCGTCGTCTGATCGAACACCGCCGTCAGTATTTCCGGGATGATACGCTGACCGGCCCACTGCCGCTTGGCCAGATGGGCAGTTTGGGGCTTTTCCATCAAAGCTTCCAACTGGCCTTCACGCCGGGTCTTGTCACGCAGGTTTATGGAGGCCGCGTTGGTGCGGCCGAGATGGCGCAGGCGGGATACACCGAGATTGACGGTGACGGCCAGTGGTGGCGGCCATCGGACCGTCAGCTTTTGTCGCCCTCAAGCGGTGATACGCCCGCGCAAGAGCTGGCATTTGCACGTCAGCATTTCTTTCGACCACATCGCCTGCGGGACCCGTTCCATCAGCCTGCGACACCTACGGAAACAACAGCCCGCTATGACGCTTTCGACCTGCTGATCGAGGAAACGCAGGACGCATTGGGCAATCGCATGTCGGCAGGGGTACGCTCGACCGGTCCAGCTGGCGCAAACACCGAACGCCGACAGGATTATCGCGTTTTGCAAGCCTCGGTATTGACCGATGAGAACGGCAATCGCAGCGAGGTGACCTTTGACGCCTATGGCCGCGTGACCGGCATGGCCCGAATGGGCAAGGTCGATGGGCCCGACGAAGGTGACAGGCTGGATGGTTTTGATCCGACACTGGTGCCTGCAGCACGCACCCAAGTGCTGATTGATCCGCGTGGAACTGAAGCTCTGGCAGCACTTGGGCGCGCAACAATGCGTTATGTTTATGATCCCTGGGCCTATTATCACTCTCGTGGGGATCCTGCCCCATCACCCGTCATCGGTCTTTCCCTGCATCGAGAGGTTCACGACAGCGATCTTTTGCCGGGTCAAGCCACCCCGTTCCTGGCCGAAATTACCTTTACAGATGGGATGGGGCAGGAAATTCAACGCAAGATTCAGGCCGAAGACGGTCCGGTCCCAACGCGTGATGGCTCGGGGAGCATTCTGCTGGGACCTGATGGTCGGCCGGTTATGTCCGCATCGCAGTCGCCACGCTGGGTCGGTACCGGCTGGCAAGTGCGCAACAACAAAGGCAATATTGTTCGACAGTTCGAACCGTTCTTCACAGATCGCCCGACCTATGAGTCCGACATCCGCATCGGTGTAAGCCCAATTTTCTTCTACGACGCATTGGGCAGAGAGATCGGGATTTTGAATCCCGATCATACATGGAGCAAACACCGGTTTTCTGTTTGGGACCAGACGACATGGGACCCGGGCGATACTGTACTGATTTCGGATCCCGCCCAAGACCCCGATCTTGGTGACCATTTCCGCAGGTTGCCGCAGGCTGCCTATTTACCCACTTGGCACGCGCTGCGCACTGATCCGGCGCAAGCGCAGGCGTTGGCTACCCGTTTCCCCGATCCCGAAGACCGGGAGCGCGCCACTGAGGCTGCATCGAAATCGGCGCTTTATCATGACACACCGATGCGGGCTTTGGCAGATACCCGTGGTGCGCTGATCGCGCGCCTCACTCCGAACCGCACGCTCTACAGCAACGCGGCCCCGGGCACCCTACCGACCGAGACATTCCACCGCGTTGCGACCGAAATCGATATCGAAGGCAATACGCGCCGAACCTGGGATGAGCTTGGGCGCGAGGCTCAGCGTACCGCTTTCGACATGCTCAGCACCGCCATTCGGACCGACAGTATGGAGGGCGGTACCCGTTGGCGGCTAACGGATGTAAGTGGCGAAACGGCGTTTACGTGGGATACGCGCGACCACCGGCTACGCCACGAATTCGATGTATTGCGCCGACCCATCGCCACTCATCTAAGCATCAATGCGGGTCCTGAGCTGCGGATCGATGAAACGATCTACGGAGAATCGCTGACGACACCCGAAGCCCTGAACCGCCGCAAACGCATTGCGATCAGCCGCGACCAATCCGGCACGATGGAAATTCTGGCCCATGATTTCAAAGGCAACCCAATCCGCAGCCAGCGGCAACTGGCGCAGGAGTTTCGCACCACGCTCGATTGGGCCGCACCCGTGGCGACTGAGCCCGAGATTTTCGCAGGGCAAACCCGCTTTGACGCGCTGGACCGTCCGGTCCAACTGGTGCCGCTGCAACCGCAAGGGCCGGGCGCGCGCATCCAGGTTGTGCAGTACCGCTATAACCCGTCCTCGCGGCTTGATCGGGTGGACACCTGGCACGCACGACCCGCGGCACCTGACATTTTATTGGATCCCGCCACTGCGGATCATGCCGTGGTCACAGGCATTGCATACAACCCTTGGGGCGACCGCGAACGCATCACCTATGGCAACGCGGTTGAAACAGATATCCTACATGATCCGTTGACCCGTCTCACCGAACGCATCATCACCCGGCGCGATGCAATCGGATTTGGCTCGGACTGTCCGACACCGCCAGTTGCAGGCTGGCCAGGATGCCACTTGCAGGCGCAGCACATGATCTACGATGTGTCTGGCCACGTGACCCACATCCGCGACAGCGCGCAACAGCAGATCTTTTTCCGTAATCGCCGTGTTGATGCCTCTAACGACTATACGTTTGATGCCTTGCATCGTTTGATCGAGGCGACGGGCCGCGAACATCTGGGCCAGCAAGGCGGCGCACCCGGCGCCCACAGCTATAACGATGCCGCGCGAACTCGGCTGCCACACCGCAGTGATGGTTTCGCCCTTGGCCGGTATCTTGAGCGTTTTCACTATGACATTGCGGGCAACTTGATTGAGATGCGCCACCGGGGCTCTGATCCCGTGGTACCCGGTTGGACGCGGACTTACACCTATGGTGAGGACAGTGCCCTGTCTGCGGGGGTACCTTCGAACCGCTTAACTCAGACATCGGTCGGTGCTGTGAATGATATCATCAGTCAGGGCGATGACGGCTATGATGCGATGGGCAACATGCTGCGCCTTTCTCATCTCGATCAGATCGCATGGGACCACGACAACCAACTGCGCATGTGCCGCCGTCAGGCAGTTGGACCTGATGATGCGGACGGCCTGGCGCACCAAGGGGACCGCACATTCTTTGTTTACGCCTCTGACGGGACCCGCATCCGAAAAGTGACAGAAACCGCTGCAGGAGCCATCCGTCGCGAGACGATCTCGCTGGGCGGGTTCGACATTATCCGCGAACCGGGTGCAAACCCGCGGACCCGAGAGACCCTGCATGTGGGGGACGAAGCTGGCCGTATTGCATTGGTTGAGACGACGATCGCCGGTGGAGCGGTCAGCCGCGTCATTCGTTATCAGCACAGTAACCATGTGGGCAGTGTGGGGATCGAACTGGACGAGAACGGCAATGTTCTGTCTTACGAGGAATACAGCCCCTTCGGCAGTACCACCTATCAAGGCGTTGCCACCGCTGGCCTAGGTCCGAAACGTTTTCGATATACCGCGATGGAGCGGGATGCCGAAACCGGGCTTAACCATCATGGTGCCCGCTATGCCGCCCCTTGGCTCGGCCGATGGATCAGCGCCGATCCCATCGGAATTGAAGGCGGGCTGAACCTTTATGCTTATGCCTATAACAACCCGGTGACGCTCAACGATCCAGAGGGCACTGCGCCGCCCACTGTGCCCAACGGAGGCCTTGAAGTTGCATCGTTGCAGAAGGGTCTTGAGACGCTTGATGCGCTAGCGACTCAGGTCAGGAACACCGAAGGCAGCGTGCAGGAGTTTGCCCTTATCAAAGAGAACAACACGTTCAAGATATTGAAGGGCACGGCCACCAAGCCCGAGGTCTCGATTCCAAAGGGAACGACGGCTATCGCACACACGCACCCGCCCACTGCCATGGTTTCCTTTGCAGACGTCAACACCACCCATGCCCAGGGTGTGAAGGTCGCCGGAGTCCGGTCTCACCTGGTGGCGCATGGCAACGGTAATTGGACGCTGATCGAGATCCCGAAACAGGGAAACGGAATGTTGACCTCATTCGACACCAATACCGGCATGATAAAGGGCACCGTGCAAGTCTACCGCCCGGGCGCTGCGCCTGACACTGCGTCGATGGTGCAAAAAGTCGACACCATGAACATGGTGAACAAGCAAGGCAAAATCACCTCAATTTCCAAGCTCGCCAAAGCAATGCGGGGTAGCAAGGCAGTGTCGCAGACCCTGTCCGGGGGCCGCGCCATCCTAGGGGTCATGGGCCGTGGGCTCATGGTGATCGGTATGGCGGCCAGCGGCATTCAGGTTGGCACAGGGATCACGCAAATCGCCGAAGGCGAGACCGGCGTGGGCACCGCAAATGTGGTCGAGGGCACGGCCTCGGGCACTCTCAACGTGGTCTCGGTGTCGGGCAAGCTCGTCACGGGTGGTGGTGCCGGATCGGTCCTTGCCGCCGGACTCGCAGCTTTCGGCTCAATTGCACTGGCCGGAACCGAAGCTCGCTCCGCAATCAAAGGCGAAAAAACCGCCGCACGCGAAGCGGCCGATTTTTGGGTGGACGAAATCGACGCAGGCCATCGTCAGGGCGGCGTTGGCGGCTTTTTCCGACGGTCCGCTGGATACCTTGGCCTGGGCGCGGCAGGCACGATGTCGATCCTGCAAGGCCAGGGCATCAAAGGCCATTTGAAATGGTGAACGCAGTTGTCAGAAAGGGTACCTCCTCATGACCAAAGTTACGCATCCGCTAAAGCCCAGAATGCGCCGCGCTACGGTGGGCGATCTGCAATCCGCTTTGCTGGCATTGCTGCGTGAAGGCTTGCTGCTGGCCAATGATATCAGCGCGCGACGAGCGCTGGCCGATATCGTGTCGCGCGAAAAGGATGGCCGCACACCGACCTACGGAAAGGGCACAACTGAAGCCGTTCGCCTAGTTCAGAAAGAGGCCGATCTGTCCCCGACCGGCAGTGTCGACAAAAGAACGGCGGCTGTGATTAACGATCTGGTCGCTCGACTGGACACACCGACGGATTTTGGCACCTACCGTGTCAGCGGTCGCGTCATAAGTGCGCAAAGTGCGGCTGTTGATGGCCTTGCTGTTGTTGTTGTCGACAAAGGTGTCGGCGGCGACGTTGAACTGGGGAAGGCTACAACCGGTAAACGCGGTGCCTTCGAGATTGTGTTTGCCGGAGATCAGATCACCAAGCGCGGCAAGGATGCACCAGACCTTCAGGTGCAGGTGCGTTTGAATGACGATGTGGTTGCCGCTTCGGCGGTGGAATATGACGCCGGACCGGATTCCGAGCTTTCCGTGGTTCTGCCTGCTGAAAGTGCCGCAAAACTGTTGTCAGAACACGCCACACTGACCAAGGCGCTCTCTGGTCAGTTCAACGGTGCCTTGTCGAAACTTGAAGAAAGCGACACCCGTCAGGACATCACATATCTGGCCAATAAAACAGGTTGGGACGCGCGCGCCGTGGCACTGGCGTCGCTATCCCAACAGTTGTCTGACAAGACCGCTGGACGGCGTGGTCAACGCATCGACTCTGGCCTGTTCTATGCGCTTTTACGTGCAGGTGTTCCCGCCGATGACACCGCGGTTTTCCGCACGCCCCCTGCTAAAGTGGCGCAAATCTGGAAATCCGCGCTGGATGAAGGATTGATCGACGCCAAACTGGCGGATCAGATAGATGCCTCCCTTGCCCGATTTACCGAAGTTTCCGCGCGCGTGCGGCTGGATACGCCCCCTCCCGGGGCTTTGGCCGGAATGCAGCCTTTGCTTGCACTTTCGCTGACGCGGGATGACGAGCGTGAAACTTTTGCCGCGCTCCATGCGGCGCATGGTGATGATCTCGATACATTCTGGACCGAGGTAGAGGGTAAGTTGGGTCAGGACAAAGCCACCCGTTTGCAGACCGATGGCAAGCTTGCCTATCTGACGCTCAACAACTCCAAGCTGGTCGAACGCTTGCACCGTGACACCAATGGCGATGCGGACGGTACGTTGGGAGGCCTAGTGAAGGCGGGTTTTCATAAAGCCGATGCCTGGGCCGCGATCATGGATGATACCGACCCCGTGCCAGAGGCAGTTCAGGGCCGGGATGCCGCCGAAAGACGCGCCAACTATGCAGAATTCATGGCCGCTCAGGTGCGGCTGTCTTTCCCGACTGCGGTTGTTGCGGAAATGGTCCGGGCGCATGAGACGCCATTGGTCGATACAGGGCTGTCGAATAACGTGCATGGTTTCCTCGCAAAACATGCCGATACCTTCCAGATAGGTCAGCAGCCCGTTGCGCGCTTTATTGCAAAAAATGCGCTGGACGAACCGCCAGAAGTGGTGCGCGAAATCTCACGCATTCAGCGGGTCTATCAGATCTCGCCCGACGACAGCAGTATGAATGCCATGCTGGCTGCAGGGTTGGATTCGGCCTATGCGGTCGTGGCGCTGCCACAAGATGAGTTCCTGCGCGCCCACAAGGCCGTTTTGAACGAGGCCGTCGCGATGCAGATCTACCGCAAGGCCGAACAGGTTCATGGGGCGGTTCTGAATCTGGCCACCGCTTATATGACTCACCGGATGATGCCAGCGATCGGCCCCAGCGTGGGCGCTGCTGACGGGTTTTTGAACCCTACCCCGGGCGGGTCGGACAATTTTGGCGATGTGCTCGCATACTCCACACTAGAAGAGCTTTTCGGTTCGATGGATTATTGCGGATGCGAGCATTGCCGGTCAGTCCTCAGCCCCGCAGCCTATCTTGTCGATCTTCTGCTGTTTCTCGATCGCCCCGCGACCGAGATTCCGAACGGCTTCACCAATCCACTTGATGTGTTGCTTGATCGGCGGCCTGATATTCAACACCTGCCTCTGACTTGCGAAAACACTCTGACGCCTGTGCCATACATAGACTTGGTGAACGAGGTGCTGGAGCATTTCGTTGTCAACGGCATGTCTTTGGGTGGATATCAGGGTCATTCGACCGATGGTCAAACACCGCCTGAAGAGTTGCTGGTCAGCCCTCAATTTGTACGCGATGCCGCCTATGCCACGCTGGCCACCGCCCAGTTCCCCACCCCATTGCCGTTTGACCGTTCGTTGGAGGCACTGAAGGCCCTGTTCAATCGTTTCGACGCGCCTTTACATCGGGTTATGGCCGACTTGCGTTCGTCAGACGCGCTGGACGATGCACCGTACGGATGGCGCGACATCTGGCTGCAGCGCTTGAACATCTCGCGCGGTCTCAACGCCGTCCTGACCGAAAGCGTGTCGGTTGCCGGGTCAGCGCGACCCGATCTGACAGTGCGTTCGCTTTATGGTTTTGATGCGGGTGCCAGCGCAGCCGAAGTGCGTGATGGCTTGGAAAGCGTGCGCGACCTGTGCCGCCGCACCGAGATCACGCCGGTTGATCTCGTGAACATCCTAAAGACCGAGTTCGTGAACCCCGGAGCCGCGCTGATCCCGAAGCTTGAGCATCTTGGCCTGGGCTTCGACGATATCCGGGCCTTCCGGGACGGCGCGATCAACTTCGCAGAACTACAAAGCCGGATGGCGGCAGGGGTCGAGCCTGAACGCTTTGGCGGTGATATCGAGGCATGGTTGCTTGATGACACTACTTTCGACCGGATCATGGGTCTGATCGTGCTTACAAATCCGCAAGACCCGTCGGATATGTGCGACCTAAGCGCGCTTGAACTGCGTCACCCAGACCCTGATCCGCTGTCCAACCGCCTTGAATGGAATGACTTTATCCGGATTAACCGGTTCGTCCGCCTGTGGCGTGTTCTGGAGCTTAGCATTGCCGACACGGATGCTATCATCTCGGCGCTTTATCCGACGAACCAGATGCCGGGCGGCGCCGACGCGCAGGTGGACCTAGCTCGCATGGATACCGGCTTTGCCGAGCTCCTGCCACAGTTGGGCATCGCCATGTCGGCCCTTGATGCGCTGGAGCTAAGGCCCGAGGACGCGCTGCGCCCGATCCTGGCCCTCTTTGGAGCAATCAGCACCAATGGAACCGCCGCGCTATTCCGTGAAATGTTCCAGCGGCCTGCTCGCGAAAACCCCGCCTTTGCCGAGGACGGTTTTGGCGGTGTGCTTACAGACCCTGCGGCCCTGTTGCTGCCCGAGGTTGAAACCTTGCGCGCGGCCTTTTCATTGACGGGTCCGGAATTTAACCGGATCGTCGCTGTTTTGGGGTTCGATGACACGATACCCCTGACCATCGAGACGGTCAGCGCAATCTACCGTCGCGGCTGGTTGGCGCGCGCGCTTGAGCAAAGCGTGCCGGGATTGGAGCGTTTGCTGCAAGCCACCGGTCTTGACCCTTATGGCCCGCAAGACGCCACTGCACCCGCTCTGTTGACGGTTATCGATCTGGTGCATCGCCTGTCCGAGCTAGGCCTGTCGCTGGAAACAGCGCTGGCGCTGCTGTTGAACCATGACCCAAGTGGCCAGACGACACCGCCCGCAGAAAACATCACGACCCTGGCGCGCGATCTGCGTGCAGGGTTTGCGGCGATCACCAATGACTTTGTTCTGGTGGACGATCCCGATGGCGGTATTGCCCGGTCCCACATGGCTCTGGTCTATGGGGCCGAAGCGACCGAGCAGTTCTTCGGATATCTGGAAGCCACATCCTCGGCCGAGGTTACCTATGACCATTCTGCCCCTGCGCTAGAGCCGGTGATCCTGGCCGAGGCGCCCGATCAAATCGCTTATGACGATTTCCGCAAGGTTCTGGTTTTCAACGGGCTGATGTCGACCACTGTCAGAGATGCCCTGCAGGCCGTCGCCGGGACACCTGCTGCCTTCGCGCCAGCAATTGACGCTTTGTTCAACGCCAGCGAGGCACAATCACAGCCATTCTTCACCCGCTTCCCCGAGCTGCTCCCGCTTCACGACGCATACCGCAGCTCAACTGCGTCAAAGGCCGAGGCCTATCGTGCCCTGCTTGAAGGAATCCTGCCGCAGCTGATCTCAAGACGGAAACGCCAGGTGGCGCTGCAGCTTCTTGGTACCGCGATCGAGGTTGAGGCTGATCTGGCAGCCGTCCTGTTCGAAAAGGCCGAGGTTCTCCATGCGGCGACTGATCCGGCCAGCTCCGCGCTTGAGGATGCCCTGATGCTCGAATCCGGGGGTCTGAGTGCTGAAATCAGCGATGGCCCGGCCCACACTGCACCGCCTGCGCGGGTCGAAACCTTATCTGGCGCGATTGATTTCGCCTCCACTGGAACAGTGCTGCCAGACAATCAAACCACACCAGGTTCTTCGATTTCGATCCAGTTACGGGGATATCTGGAAGCGCCTGAAAACGGATTCTTCAACATTGCTGTCGAAGCTGATGCGGGCGCGGCCGTGACACTCAGCATCGCAGGCGAACCTGTTCCTCTGACCGAGGCGGGCGGCATATGGTCAAACACCAACGCGATCGAGCTTCGCGCAGGCACTTTGGTCGAAATCGCGCTGGGCGTGGCCAATGTGACCGACCGACTGGCGTTGCGCTGGAGTGCACCGGGCCGAGGAACTGAGGTCATCGGCGCTTCGCATCTCTACCCGGCTGATCCGGTATCGCATCTGGGCGCGGCCTACCTGCGTACGCGCCGCATTGCACGGTTGTCCGAAACGCTGAAACTTGACGTCGCTGAGGTCTTGCACCTGACGACACATGGCGATTTGCAGATTGCGGGTGCGGCCTGGCCAAACAGCCTGCCCATCACCGGTACACCCGATGATCCGACCTCTGCCGCGCTGATGGGGGTGCTAACGGCCCACCTGCGCATGGCGCGATTAAAGGCGGCTTATGCCCCTGAAAATGCCCGGCTGGTTTCGATAGCCGAGAATCCAGCGGTCGCCATAGCCGACGCCGAGGCTGAGTTGTTCCAAGTCACGCGCTGGGATCCCGTGGATATCGCCGCCCTGTTGGTACATTTCGGACTCACCCCAGCCGATATTGGCGATCTGGCCGTTCTGGAGCGGCTTCATGACATCGCCGAATGGCTGGCGGCACTTGGGATTCCGGCGACAGCGCTGATCGCCGCCGCAACACCCGCCCCAACCGGACCCATTGTGCGGAATTTCCGCGCCGCCCTTCGTGCGCGTTACAGCCCGGACGACTGGCTAAAAATCCTGCAACCGATCAATGACCGCCTGCGCAAGCGCCAGCGTGATGCATTGGTGGCGCATATCCTGCACGATCTACGCGGGCGTCCGGATGCGGCGCATATCAACACGCCCGAAAAGTTGTTCGAATACTTCCTGATGGACGTGCAGATGGAGCCGTGCATGCTCACTTCGCGGGTTCGCCACGCATTGTCCTCGGTACAGATCTTTACCGAGCGCTGCCTGATGAACCTTGAACCCCGTGTGGCTGCATCCAGCCTCAGGTCGAAACACTGGGAATGGATGAAACGCTATCGCGTGTGGGAGGCAAACAGGAAAATCTTCCTGTACCCTGAAAACTGGATGGAGCCGGAATTGCGCGACGACCAGTCACCCTTCTTCCGTGAGGCGATGAGTGAATTGCTGCAGGGTGACATCACCGAGGAACGCGCAGCCACCTCGCTGATCGGGTATCTGCAGAAACTGGAAGAGGTAGCCAAGCTGGAAGTATGCGGCCTCTACCAGATCGAGGGCGATCCGGGTGCAGCAGACGATGTGCTGCACGTCATCGGGCGGACCGCCGGGGCCAAGCGCAGTTATTACCACCGAACCCGTGCCTACGGCTCGTGGAGCGCGTGGGAGAAAATCCCGCTGGATATCGAGGATAATCCGGTCATGCCGCTGGTCTGGAACAATCGTCTGTTCCTGTTCTGGATCAAGATGATGCCGGAAAACACGGCACAAGGAACACCCAACGCGGGATCAGGCCCGCTGGCCGAGGTTGAGGCGTCATCGTTGATGGATGTTGATGAACCCACCTTTGACGTCAAGGTCATGCTGAACTGGACCGAACGGGTGGATGGCGTGTGGCAACCGCCGCGCAGTTCGGATCCCGATGAGCCCCTGTTGCTGCGCGAAAACGTGCCAGCCCGAGAGATGCGCAATTTCCGTAAAGGCATCCGCCTGTCTTCATTCCCATGGACCAACGGGATGCGGATATCGATCTCGTACAAGGATTGGTTGGGCGTTTCGTTCTTCATGTACAACACGTTTAGCACACCCGATACGCGCTCACCCAAGAAGGCGCCGCATTTCTTGCCGAAACGTATTACGTCGACCGGGTCAAACCGCCTTACAGCGATCTATTCCAATGACGGGATCACGCATCGGTTGCTGTCCAATAAGGCGCCCGATCAGGCCACACAGCCGCATCACCCGACCAATGGAGAAGCCTGGGAGTCGCCGTTCTTCTATGCCGACCCGCGACATGTGTTCTACGTGTCCACGAAGCAGCGGATCGTCGAAGTTGTGACTTGGCTTGATTTTGGCCGCGTGGCCGAGGTTGACCCGACAATCGATACCATGGTGCTGGCGTTTGAGCCGCTTGCCGAGCAGCCCGACCGGATTGAACGGGTGACTGCAATCCCCGGCTTTGGCAGCGCCGACCTGAGCACTCTTCGTGCATTCGTGACCGAAGACGCCTTTGTCCATACAGCGCTGGGCACCGGTGGCACGGTCCGCTTTGGCGACCGCGACATCGGCCCGATGGGCAGCACCGTCCGCATGCGTCGCACTTGATCCGGAAAGGACTTTGATCATGGATACCAGCAAGATCAGCACTTACGGCTATCATCACCTGCTTGATCAGGACATTTTCGGCCCCCAGAAGATCAAGCTTATCAGCTATGAAAAACACTGGGACTACACGTTTGAAAACTTCTTCCACCCCTTCGTGTCGGAGTTGATCGAGCGTCTGAACATACAGGGTGTGCCCGGGATGTTGTCCCCGGAGTTTCACAAAAGCTTGCGCAAGTCATTCTTCAATTCCCTCTATTCCCCGCAGGAAACCGACAAGATCGACATCCATTCGTTCCCGAAGGAAATCGACACGCGGATGGGTGGGCCTTATGCCAACTACAATTGGGAACTGATGTTCCATGTGCCGCTGACCATTGCGGTGCACTTGTCCAAGACCCAACGTTTCGCCGAAGCGCAACGCTGGTTCCATCTGATTTTCGATCCGACCGAGAATGACCCCGATGTACCGGTGCCCACACGCTATTGGCGTTTCCTTGCCTTTCGCGAGGGCGAAGCCCAATCCATCGATACGTTGTTGACCCTGCTCAGCAAACCAAACGACGAATGCACTGACGCGGAGCTGGCCGAGAAAGAAGCGATCCTAAATGGGTATGAAGCGGTGCGAAACACCCCGTTTCAGCCCTTTGCAGTCGCGCGCACACGGACGATTTCATTCATGATGCACGTGGTGATGAAGTACCTCGACAATCTGATTGCCTGGGGTGACAACCTGTTCCAGCAATTCACGCGCGAAGCCATCATGGAAGCGCTGCAGATCTATGTGCTCGCCTCGAATTTACTGGGCGACAAGCCGCAGCGTTCACCTGCGGGTGGAACAACCACGCCACGCACCTTTGCGCAGCTTCGGGCCCAAGGGCTTGATCCGATGGGCAATGCATTGGTCGAGCTTGAAGGCGCGTTCCCCTTCAATTTCACAACGCCAACAGGTGCGGGCACCAGCGACAGCGCTGCGCCGTTATTCGGTATGGCCCGCACGTTGTATTTCTGCATCCCGCATAATGAAAAGCTGCTGGGTTATTGGGATACGGTTGCCGACCGGCTGTTCAAAATCCGCAACTGTATGGATATCGAAGGGCAGGTTCGTCCGCTTGCCCTGTTCGACCCGCCGATCGATCCCGGAATGCTGGTCAAGGCGGCGGCGGCTGGGCTGGATATCGGATCTGTCGTTTCGGGTTTGAATCAACCGGTCAGCCCCGTCCGCTCGCGCGTGTTGATCGAGAAGGCGGCGGAATTTGCCGGAGAGGTCCGCAATATCGGGTCGGCCTTGCTGACCGCCTTGGAAAAACGCGACGCCGAGGCACTGGCCCTGTTGCGGCAAGGTCACGAAGTCAGCTTGCAGAAACTGCAGGTCGATCTTCGTTACCTTCAATGGAAAAACACCGAGGCAGCGACGCAAGCGCTGATAGGCAGTCGTGGCGCGGCGCTTGAGCGATTGAACTATTACAAGCGCCTGCTGGGTCAGGAAGCTGATCCAAATGCGCCCGAGACCCTGGAGCTGACCCGTCAGACCCTGACAAAGGCCAATTTCGACGAAGCCTACGAAGCACTTGTTGCGCAATATGACGTGCCGGTTCAGCGGCTGGAGTTTCCCGATCTTGAGCGTCCGGGCGATGGCGATGGCGCGCAGACGTCAGGCCAAACCGGGGACGGAGACCTTCACCTGTCGAAAAAAGAGAATGAAGAACTTAACATCCTGCTGCCAATAGCCCGGGACACAACGCTGGCCAAATCGGTGTTCCACTCGATCTCGGCAACGCTTACCCCGATCCCCGACCCGAAACTGGACCTGCATTATTGGGGCCTCGGTGGCACCATCGACTTTAAGGTGGGAACCGTGCTGTCCTCGGTCATGCGGATCGCGGGGGATGTATCCGGGATGATCGCGGATTGGAACCGTGATCAGGCCGGGATGGCGGCTCGCGCTGCCGCCTATGAACGCCGCGCCGACGAATGGATTTTACAGCACAATCTGGCGGCCCATGATGTGATGCAGATCGGGCGTCAGATTCTGACATCGTTGATCGCGGAACAGGCGCAGCATCGTGAATACCTGAACTTGAAGAAGGCAATCCGTCTAACAGAGCAGACCCGCGATTTCTTGCAGGACAAATACACCAACGAAGAGCTCTATGGCTGGCTGCAAGGCGAGTTGTCAAAGCTGTATTACGAGTACTACCGCTTTGCCTTCGATACTGCGCGGCGTGCCGAGCAGACCATGAAAGCCGAACTGATGCGGCCCGAGCTGGATCAGAAAACTCTGGTGCAGTTCAACTATTGGGATGGCGGTCGCAAGGGGCTTCTTTCCGGCGAAGCGCTGCTGCTGGACGTCAAGCGGATGGAGCTTGCGTATCATGAACACAACCGAAACGAATACGAGCTGACCAAACATGTCAGCCTGCTGCAAATCGATCCACTGGCCCTGGTCAACCTACGACGCACGGGTCGGTGTACCTTCAAAATCCCCGAGGCGCAGTTCGATCTGGATGGGCCGGGCCACTATTTCCGCCGGATCAAGAGTGTTGCGCTCAGCCTGCCCTGCGTGTCCGGGCCCTATATTGGGACCCACGCGAAACTCGTGCATCTCAAGAGCAGCATCCGGCAACGACCGGATATCGGGGATGGCTATGTTCGCACGGGCCCCGAAGACGACCGTTTCGCCGATATTCACAGCGCCGAAAGCAATGTGTTCAGTGCGGCGCAAATGGAAACCGGTCAGTTCGAGGGCATGCCTGATGATCGCTATTTACCATTCGAAAATGTGGGCGCAGTCAGCGAGTGGCGGCTAGAGCTGCCGGCGGACCCAACGCAAGGCGATCCGCAGCAGTTCGACTATGACACGATCTCGGACGTCGTCTTGCACCTGCGCTACACTGCGCGGGATGGCGGTGGACCCGTGCGTAATGCGGCGGTTGATCATCTGAAAGCCGATATCGCGGCAGACGGGACTGTGGGCAATGTGCGGCTATTCTCACTGCGGCACGAGTTCCCGACGGAATGGGCGCGCTTCCGCCACGAAACACCCGCTGCGGGTGGGCGTCACGAGCTGCGGCTGACACTCCGACCCGAGCACTATCCCTATTGGTCGGCTGGTCGCCTCACGACGCTCAAACGGTGCGATCTTTTTGCTGAAAGCAGTCTGGATGCTGCTCCGGCAACAATCACGGTGTCTGATCGTTCTGATACCAGCGACGGAGGTGTGGTTCAGGACACATTGACCCGCCGTCCGGAACTGGGCGATCTGGCGGTTGGTCAGTTGGCGACGGTTCCGTTGCCCGCAGGCCCAACGGGTGAGATCGTGCTGTTTTTCGACACCGCAGAGTTCGAGGATATGCTGATGACTGTAACCTGGGGTGGTTGACGATCCTCAGCCATATAGGAACGTCACGGTTGGCGCGGACCATCCGGGGTGATCATCCAGTTTGACAGGGTCTTGTCCATTTTCCGCATCCGGTGACGCAACATGTCGCGTGTCATGCGCGCCAATGTGGCGGCGTGTTCAGGATGTTCTGCCACGTTCTCCATCTCACCCTGCCCTTCACCGTCAAACAGCATGGGCGGAAGATCAGCCGCAAACTCAACCAATGTAAACCGGTCGTCGCGCAGGATGCTCAGGCAGCTGTCCTCTAACCCCGTTTCCAGATCGCGTTGCCAGCGGGTTGGGTTCAGCGGATCAGCGAAGTCCAGCTCCGAGAATGAATAGCGGCGCCAGTCAGCCGGGGTTGAGGATTCACTCTGAAGGAAGGGCAACAGCGAATGCCCATTCATGGAATCCGGTATTGTCTGCCCGATCCATTCGAGAATCGTCGGAACGATATCAATCGATTCCGTGGGTGCCTCGACCCGTTTACCACGGGCTCCATCGGGCATGCGCACGATCAAGGGTGTATGATAGGCCGCATCATAAACCGACATCTTACCCCAACTGTGCCGATCCCCCAGCATCTCGCCATGATCTGCGGTGACCACCAGCATAGTGTTGTCGTACTGCCCTGTCTCTTTCAAAAACGAAACCACGCGGCCGATATGATGATCTACCTCCGTGGCAAGACCCAGATAGATCGAACGCAGCGTCTGCACTACCTCGTCCGTCGGTTCAAGGTCCGGGAAACCTTCAACAAACCCGGCAACCGTGCTGTTGGCCCGTGCCGGAGCGAAAAACGGATGCAACGCCTCTTCGGCCTCGGCGGTTAGCAGTCGCGATGGCAATGGTAGCGAGGCAGGGTCATACATTCGGTTATATGGTGCCGGGGCTACCAGCGGTGGATGCGGGCGAATGTAGGTCAGATGTGCAAACCATCCCCTGTCATCATCCGCATACGCCGGCATGGTTTCCAGAAACCGATCGGTTAGAAAGGCGGTATCGCTATCCTCGGCTGCGTAGAAGGCCGGGTCATTCAGTGCAGGCTGGCCGCCATTGGGTGCGACCGGTTTGAACACGTCAATATAGTTTTCGAACTCATATCCACGGTTTTTCAGATGAGAACGCCATGGGAATGACATCTCCAAACGCATTTCCAGCATTTCCTGAAAACCGGCCATGTGGAATTCATATGACCTGAGCGCCGGGTCTTTTGCATCAAACACGCGCGGGTCCTGTGATGTGTCGGTATATCCAAACAGCATCGGCAGATACCCTGCCTTGCGCATCTCGCTGGCGATGGTCGGTGCATCGTGGCGCAGGGGCGTGCCGTTTCGTACCGACCGGTGGTTCATCGCGTATTGCCCGGTCAGCAATGAGGCG
This sequence comes from Ruegeria sp. E5, assembly GCF_056534105.1. Taxonomy (NCBI): domain Bacteria; kingdom Pseudomonadati; phylum Pseudomonadota; class Alphaproteobacteria; order Rhodobacterales; family Roseobacteraceae; genus Ruegeria; species Ruegeria sp. E5. The sequence continues at coordinate 141,751 of NZ_JBQFPA010000007.1, forward strand.
CGCGATGGCCCGCAGGGGTTGGTAACGGAAAAGTGCCGCGTGAAAGAAACACTGTCCTCCATCAATGCGCGCATGTGAGGCAGGTCAACATGGGCCTCCAATGCCCCAAACAAACAATCCGCCCGCATCTGGTCGGTAATGATAAACAGGACGTTGTGTTTGTCTGTCATATCCCGGTGCTCCTGATCGCTGAACCGAATCTTTGGCCCTGCGCGTGTATTCCTGCCAAAACTACGCGGCGGTATTGCCTGCTTTGCCTCGGAATGGCGATACCCACCGCTCAAAAATCCACAAACGAAACCGCTAATCAACCAAAAACGGAATAATTTGGTTGAATAAGTTGTTTTTTGTGGGTTAATGTTGCTGTGCTGTGTGGGGTTTTGTGACGTTGATGCTTAAAAGATGTTGCGTAATGCAGCATCGCAGAGTGACGATACAACCGGAACACCCATGTGCAATGGCGATCCGTTAGTCATCCAGTTTACCTGTACCATGACGGCGTCTCTGAATACTGCTTAAGGCATTGCAATGAGGGACAAAAACAGATGCTAACCCCACCAAATACCGTTGCAACGCCCGAAGGTACGTCAGATATCGCGATTCACGCCGCCGAAATCGCCAATATCGCCGCGCAGGCTGCGCGCGGGTACTTTCGGGGACGTTTGGGGGTTGAGTTCAAGGCGGACGAAAGCCCGGTCACACAGGCGGACAAGGGTGTCGAGGCCGTTGTGCGACAATATTTGGCTGAGAACTTTCCAGATGACGGTATCTTTGGCGAAGAGCAGGGGTTCGAAGGTCAGGATCGGCAGAATGTCTGGATTGTAGATCCCATTGACGGCACCCGGTCATTCCTGTCGGGGCATCCGTTGTTTGGGTTCCTGTTGGGATATCTCACGAATGGTGTTCCCCGATTGGGGGTCATCGGCATGCCTGCCCTGAACGAATTTCTGATCGGCATGAAAGGTCAAGGGGCCACACTGAATGGCAAGCCTGTCTCGGTCAGCGTTACACGCCAATTGAGCGACGCAGTTTTTTTCGTCAACGAAGGCGACAAGATTTACCGGGATCATCCGGCCCTGTTTGATCGGTTGATGAATTCGGGACAGACCCGACGCTTTGCCTATGACTGCTACCCGCATGCACTGCTTGCGATGGGCCATGTTGATGCGGTCATCGATTATGATCTGCAGCCTTATGACTATCTGCCGGTTTCCGCCGTAGTTGAAGCTGCGGGCGGGATCATGAGCGATTGGGAGGGTAAGCCGCTAGGTCTGAACTCCGACGGCCGAGTCATATCGGCGGCCACGCCGCAACTGCATTCCGAGCTGCTTGATCTGGTGAACGGATAACGGAATGGCGATTGTCAGTTTCCTCATAAGTCTGGCTGGTGCAACGATGCTGCTGCTCTACGCTGTGCGCATGGTGCGCACGGGCATCGAGCGTAGCTATGGTGCATCGTTTCAGCGGGTGATGACGGGGCAGCGCAGCTATGTGCAGGCCTCGATGGTAGGGCTTACAATGGCCGTCGTCTTGCAAAGCTCGGCCGCGGTTGCATTGCTGACCTCCGGATTTGCGGCGGGCGGGATGTTGGCCTTTCCGACCGGGCTCGCGATGGTTCTGGGTGGCGATCTCGGCTCGGCGCTGATCATTCAGGTTCTGTCCTTCAAACTGGATTGGTTGGTGCCGCTACTGCTTGCGGTCGGCGGCTATCTGTTCGTCAAGACAGAGGCCAAGAAACCGCGCCAGTTGGGCCGTATTCTGATGGGTGTCGCATTCATCCTGATCTCACTGCGTTTTCTCCGCGAGGCGATGAACCCGATCCGTGACAGCGCCTTTCTACCCGCCATCGCCGAGTATCTTGCGCGTGATTACATCACAGCGTTCCTAGTCGGTGGAGCGCTGGCCTTTGTCATGCATTCTTCGGTCGCTGCGATCTTGATGTGTGTGACCCTGGTGCAAATCGGGGCGATCCCGTTTGCCGCCGGGCTCTCGCTGGTGTTGGGTGCTAATTTCGGGTCCGCCTTCATCCCGGTTTGGCTGACACGCGGCATGGCCCTGTCTGCAAGGCGCATTCCCTTCGCTAATCTGGCGCTGCGGGGCAGTTGGTCAATTGTCTCGCTGTTTGCTGCCAACCTGGCGCTGCGAACCGGAGTATTGGGCGATCTGCAAGGCGGACAGATGCTGGTGAATGCACATCTGATTTTCAACGCCTCGCTTCTGGTTCTGGCCCTGCCGTTTTGCGGCATGCTGCGCGCGCCATTCGAAAAACTGCTGCCCGATCCGAAAAGTCCTGAAAGCAGCGCGCAGCCCGGGCAACCGATCAGCGCACTTGATCTCGACTCCCTCAGCAGACCCAATCAGGCCCTGTCTAACCTCAAACGCGAGCTTCTGCGGATGAGCGACATGGTTGGCTCGATGTTCCGGCCTGCGCTGGAGCTTTATCGCAGCGGCGACAAGGAGCAGATCCGGGCCATTCGGGACATGGATACTGATGTGAACGATTGCCTTTCTGGTATCCGGCAATATGTGGCGGCTATCCCCGCTGATGCGTTCGGCAAGGAAAATGCCAAGATTGCGCGGGACCTAATGGAATATGCCATTCGCCTGGAAACCGCGGGCGACGTGGTGGCCAAACGCCTGACGGCATTGGCGGATGACATGCGCAAAAAGGGGGCCGCGTTCTCGAAAGAAGGTTGGTCAGAGCTGGTCGAAATGCACGAGGGGATTGTGGCCAACCTGAAACTGGCCTCGAACGTGCTGATCTCGGACGATCTGGAAAGCGCGCGTCTGCTGAGCCTGGAAAAAACCGAAATCAAGCGGGCCGAGCGTGACAGTCGCAAACGCCACCTTAAACGCTTGCAACATGGCAGCGCAGAAAGCTTTGAAACCAGCGACATCCACCTCGAAACGCTGCGCGCCTTTCGCGAATTCAACAGTCACATCGCGGCCGTCGCCTATCCGATCCTGTATCGCAACGGGCAGTTGCTTGAAACCCGTCTGATCGAAGAAATGCCGCAGATGGAACAGGATGCGGATACCGAGGTCAAAGGATGAGCGGATCGGTCGAAATCCTGAACCAGGCGGGCGTTGGGCGCGTCGTTCTGCTGTGTGAACATGCAAGCAACCGCATTCCGGCAGAGTTTGATTATTTGGGATTGTCCGCATCCGCGCGCGTCAGCCATGCTGCTTGGGATCCGGGCGCAATGGCGCTGACACGGACGCTGTCGATAGCGCTTGATGCTCCGGTCGTGGCCTCGACCGTCTCGCGATTGGTCTATGATTGCAACCGTCCGCCCGAGGCGGCAAGCGCAATGCCCGAGAAATCAGAACTGATCGAAGTGCCGGGCAATGTGGGCCTCGATCAATCGCAACGCGATGCACGTACCCAGGCAGTGTATGCCCCGTTCTGTCAGGCTGTTGCACAGGTTCTGGATGCGCGTGGTCCGGATACAGTCGTTGTGACTATTCACTCCTTTACGCCAGTCTATTTTGGTAAGCCGCGCGCGGTTGAACTTGGACTTCTCCATGACGAGGACAGCCGTCTGGTCGATGCCATGCTGGATCATATGGATCAGATCCCGCATCGCCGCACGGAACGCAATCAGCCCTATGGCCCCGCTGACGGTGTAACGCATTCGCTCCGTCTCCATGCGCTGAGCCGGGGGCTGGCCAATGTGATGATCGAAGTACGCAATGATCTTTTGGGCAATGAAATACAGGTTGCCAACATGTCCCGGGACATACTGGCGCTGCTTGAACCGGCGCTGAACGATATCACGATCAGGGAGGACGCATCGTGAGCGCGACGCTGACACTTGAGCATTTGAAGGCTGAGGTTTCGTCTGGCGAGATTGATACGGTATTGGTTTGTCTGGTTGACATGCAGGGCCGTTTGATGGGCAAGCG
>NZ_JBQFPA010000008.1:0-99222 GCF_056534105.1 Ruegeria sp. E5
GACTATCTTGTGGGTGGCAAGCCTCTGCATGTCCGAGGGATGCTGGAGCGGTTCAGGCAGATGGCGCAACAGGCCGCACACGATCTCGCAGAACTGTCCAAAGCGGGGTTTGCTCTTGTCGGTGTCGATGCTGCAACCACCTTGATGTATCGCCATGAATACCAGGCAACGTTGCCCGATTGCCCCGATCTGGGTGTCAAATTGCTCAGCGAATGGCTGGATGTGCAAGAACTGGCTGAGTTTGATAGCGATATGTCTTACACGATGATCCAGCATTGCACTGAGCGTTCGTTGGAGCCGCAAACCTCTGCGCAATGGCGGCGGATTTTTGAACGTTCAGGTCTTCCCGTCACTATTGTCAAAGCAGGGTGCTGTGGAATGTCAGGTTTGTTTGGTCATGAGGTACGCCATCAGAAGATGTCGCGTGGCCTCTATGATCAGAACTGGCGGACGTTGGTCGAAGCCGAAGCAGAGGGACGCCTTGTTGCGACAGGGTATTCCTGCCGCTCACAGGTGAAACGCTTGTCGGAAGTGCAGGTGCTCCACCCGGCCCAGGTTTTGTTGAGCCACCTAAGAAGTCGGTGATGTTTGTCTGATGAAAAACATCGGGTGCAAAGCTGATGCATCCGATGCCATACATTCAAAGCTCTTCACGTTCCTTGTTGTAAGGATGTGCCGGGTCGTTCCCAAAAACCGAGCGATAGGTGTCATACCGTTTCCCAAAGTGCTCCCGCAAAACTGAAAGTCCAAGCAGCAGGATGCTGACCAGCACAAGAACCCCGGTCAGGATGGGCATCGGGTATTGCATCAAACCAGAGCCTACAGCAGCTGCCGCACAAAGCATGGTAAAGAACCCCGCGGTTTTGTGATAAGATTCCATACGGCGGCGGCGCGACGTCATGCTGAAATGATCCCCTTCCCAAGTTTTGGGGTCCTCTGGGTCAGCGATCTCGTAGTACCGTCCTCCGTGGGACCCGCGAAAAAACGCCGAAACCCCCTGCAAGACCCCAAGTCCGATCGTTGCCAAGCCAAAGATTGAATGCAGTGATCCTGAAAACCCCTGGCTAACCACTAGCGCGACCAACATGCCTGCCAGAGACAGAAGAATTGCAAGGTTCAGCCCCCATTGATGTACGTGAAACCAGATCCATTCCGGGCGCCATATGGTCCGGTATGCGGTAATCCCTGTTTTGGTGGGACGCGGTTTGAAATAGCGCAGAGAGATGATACCGATTGGAACAAGAATGAACCAGATCGTTACCATAAGGATCGCATGGTAGTTCCAGTGAATTTCGATCGTGCGCCCCAAGAATTCAAGGTAAACCTCTTCGGGGATATGGTGCTCGACTTTCATGTTTCCTCCCAGAGAGTGGTTTATTCCTCGCGGGGGCCCGCAAGTACAGTGAAGCTGGCCTTAGCCAAAGTGTGTTGATGGATAAAGAAGCCCGTTAAGGCCGCAGTCGCATTTGGGGGAACGTCCAAGGCCTCGGTATCGAGCGCATGAATAAAGAATGTATATCGATGCTGTCGGCCGACAGGAGGGCAAGGGCCAAAGTAGCCTGGCTCCCCAAAATCCGTATTCGCCTCCTTTGCTCCATCTGGCAGCGGTCCATGCGCAAGCCTGGTTATGTGTCTTGGAATATCGTAGACAACCCAATGCCAAAATCCGCTCCCGGTTGGGGCGTCCTGATCATAAAAAGTGAGAGCGAAGCTCTTTGTATCGGCCGGTACATTTTCCCAGTCCAATCTTGGACGTTCGTTGTCACCACTGCATCCAAAGCCATTTAGATACTGTGCCACAGAAATATTGGTGTTCTCTTCAAGTGTTGTGCTGTTTAGTCGAAATGGGCGATGCTCCGACATAATTCTCTCCCGAATTTGGCTGATGGCTTCCAGCTGTGTCCGCGACATCAGTACAATCTCCACTGTTTCGGCTGACTTTTTGCGGTCTAAGTGGGAGAGTTGGCTGAGTCCTAAAACCACCTATATACAGAGATACTGCCCAAATCGGACAAAGTGGACATGCGGATTTCGGCCAAAGACCGCAGAATTTCGGTCAATAATTGCAAAGAGTTAAGGTGTATTTTGAAGGCAGATTAGTTAGGAGAACCGAGTTTTCGAGTGAGCGTTGGTAATTTGGTAGTGACGCAGCTAGCGGCGTGACTATTTTCATTTCCAGAGCGCTTGCATACAAAACTCTCTACAGCTGCGCGGGCAAAAAGCAGGCTAATGAGCGACAATTCTTTCTGCACTTGGCCGGACAGACTTGGCGAACGCCGAGGGTGTTTTCCCAACGTAGTCCAGAAATGCGTTCGAAAACGCCGAACTGCTCGAGAACCCAACCTCAAAAGCTGTCTCCGTGACAGACTTCTTTTCCTTCCTAAGTAACTCCATGGCCTTGTTCATACGAAGTTCGCGAATGAATTCACGCCAGCTTTGACCAAGTTCAGTCTGCATGTGGCGCCGAAGGGTACGTTCCGACATACCGACATGATCTGCGACTTCTGGCAATGAGATTCCAGGTCCACGCAGGCGCGCAAAATCAATGACGCGCTGAATGGCCGAGTTCTCGGCATATGGCGTCCACATGATCCGTTCATGTCGAAACCAGCCAGGAACCATATCGCCCAATGTGACAAAAAAAGCCTTGCTCTTTCGACGGCTTCGCTCTGCTTCGGAGCTCCATTTTAATGAATACTGTGCCATATGCGCGGCAATCTCAGGTATCTGTCCGACCCAGCAACCATCATGGCTCCAGGACACTTCATTATTGCAGAATTTTATCACCAATCCGGAAGACGGCATGCGGATGCGAATGCGAAACATTCTGCCCGCTGGTATGAATACCATGTAGTCAGCAGGGATCACCCATTCGCCGTTGTGGCCATAGAGTTCCACTTCCCCTGTCGTACAAAGGACCAATTGGCCAGCAGGTTCTTCTTGTGAAGAGAACGACATACGGTCGGCTTTAAACGCAACCGAATGGCTGTTTTTGGCGTCGGATATTGCAAACGGTTCGTCCATTGGTTTTTCACCGGCTCTCTATGTCTCGCTCAGCGTGTGGGGGCGAAGCTTCTGTATGATTTCGGCGTGGCCGATTTGATGTCAATATTGTCCGAATATCGAATGCAGGACAAGTCCGAATTCATCAATAATCGACAGATCGTTGAATTCAGGACATCCTGAGCGACGGTAATGGGAGGAAAATTATGGACAAAGAACGCGCGAAACGCGCGAACGTCCCCGTCTTGTCAATCGAGGGATTGAGCAAGCGTTTTGGAGGAACCAAGGCCGTATCAGACGTGAGCTTTGCCGTTTCGAAGGGGGAAATTGTTGCGCTTTTGGGAGAGAACGGGGCTGGCAAGTCAACGCTCATCAAGATGTTGGCGGGGGTCTATTCTGCGGACAGCGGGCGGTTTTTCTTTGAAGGTCGCGAGTTCGACCCGCGTGAGCCAAATCCTGGCGTGGCATTCATTCACCAAGATCTGGGTCTCATTGAATGGATGACGGTCGCCGAAAACATTGGTCTCATGCAAGGCTCGTTCGCACGGCGGTTTGGTTTGATCAATTGGACAGCGACGCGGGAACAGGCCCGTAAGGCGCTCGCGACGGTGACAGACGCGATCGATCCCGACATGCGCGTTCAAGAGCTGACCCGAACCGAAAAGTCTCTTGTTGCCATAGCCCGTGCGCTGGCCAGAAATGCCAAGCTGCTGGTTTTGGATGAGCCAACCGCCAGTTTGCCTCAGTCGGATGTCGAGATGCTGCACGAAGTTTTGTGCCGTCTTCGGGAGACTGGTGTTGCCATGATTTACGTTTCTCATCGCTTGGATGAGGTGTTTGCGATCGGTGATCGCGCGGTGGTTCTGCGTGATGGCTTTCTTGTGGGTGATGAGCCAATCGGGAAGCTGGATGGAGACAGCCTGATCCAAATGATCATTGGCCGCGCACTTGAGGAAGTATTCATACATCCTCCGGCGTTGGAAAGTCGTCCAGTCGCGCTGCGACTGCAGGAAATGTGTACCGAGGATGTCGGGCCTGTCAGCTTTAGTTTGCGCCGCGGTGAAGTTCTTGGACTCGTGGGGCTTCGGGGGGCAGGCCAGGATGCCGTGGGGCATGCGCTATTCGGGCGCAGTAAAACAACTAGCGGCCATGTTGAGCTTGAAAATGGAACGCCACTCAGGACCCGACATCCCGAGCAGTCGATCCGGCAGGGAATCTGTATGGTCGCCGGAGACCGCAACGCGGAGTCAGTCGCGCAAGGTCTGACCATCCAGGAAAACCTGTTCATCAATCCCGCGTTGACCGGGAGGAAGGCGTTCTCTTTCAGGTCACCCGCCGACGAGGCAAAAGAAGCGCGCGCTATCGGTGATAAGTTCGACATTCGACCCAACGACCCGTCTGCACCGATCGAAACCTTGTCAGGTGGAAACCAGCAAAAGGTTGTGATGGCCAGGTGGATGAATGTCGGTGGTTCAGTGCTGATCCTGGAGGATCCCACCGCGGGTGTGGATGTCGGTTCCAAGGCGGATATCTACGCGCTTCTCGCCAAGGCTCTGGAGGACGGGCTCGCTGTATTGCTCATCTCCACTGACTTCGAAGAAGTCGCTGCACTTAGCCATCGTGCCTGCGTTTTTCACGACGGTCAGATTGTCGCGGAAATTTCGCAGGACCAGCTCTCAATCACATCACTATTGAACGCCGCCTCCCTGGACCCGGCGAGCAAGGAGACCAGCCATGCAATCGCTTGAATCCAACGCACTCGAACCCACAAAGGCGCAATTGAAGGGCCTATCGGCGCCAGCAAAAGTCATGCGGTTCTTGCCAGTCTATGGCCTGCCGATTTTGACACTTGTCTTGATCCTACTGTTCTCAATCCTGCTGCCGCAAACTTTTCCGACATACTTGAATCTTCGCGCGATTCTGGGGGAAAAATCCGTAATCGCACTACTGTCTCTGGCTGCCATGATCCCGATGATGACGGGGCGGATCGACCTTACGGTCGGATACGGCATTGTCATCTGGCACGTGCTCGCGATCAGCTTGCAGACGGTCTACGGCTTGGATTGGACCCTTGCCGTTGTGATTGTCCTGCTGGGAGGTTGCGCTTTGGGTCTTCTTAACGGGCTATTGGTTGAAGTCGCCCGGATTGATAGCTTTATCGCGACACTTGGAACCGGCACAATTATTTACGCTCTCGCGCTTTGGCATACAGGAGGGCGGCAGGTCATTGGCGCGTTGCCTGAGGCCTTTACGGGGATCTACGCCCACACCATTTTTGGCCTCCCGGTCGCAGCATTCTACGTCCTGGCTATCGCGATTGTACTGTGGATAGTGTCCGAATATCTGCCGATCGGGCGTAACCTTTATGCGATCGGAGCAAATTCCCGCGCCGCAGAATTGAACGGGATTCGCACTCGACGCTATGTAATTGGGGCATTTATTGCCTCTGGCCTCATCGGAGCTATTGCCGGCGTTGTTCTCGCAGCGAAGTTGCGTATCGGCCAAGCCAGCGTAGGGCTCGAATTCCTTCTACCCGCACTTGTAGGCGCTTTCTTGGGCTCCACCACGATCAAGCCAGGTCGGGTGAATGTCTGGGGGACGATAGTGGGGGTCATTATCCTGGCTGTCGGCATTTCCGGCATTCAACAACTAGGCGGCGCATTCTTTGTCGAGCCTCTGTTCAACGGAACAACTCTACTGATCGCAATTGGTATCGCTGGCTATGCGCAGAGAAAACGTAGCTCCGTTCGCCATGCGCGCGCCCCGGATAATACATCTGAAGCAAAAAATCAGACACAAGAAACCTGAAATCTGACTGTTCAATGAGGAGGAGAACCATGAACAATACACTGAGGAAGACGGCATTTGCCGCCATGCTGGCCGGCACCGCACTAGGGGGGCAAGTGGCATTGGCCGATGCGGTCAGCGATGCAAAGGCCTACGTCGAGGCGGCGTCTGCACCAAACGCGCCGTGGACCGGGCCAACCACTGGACCCGAGGCTCAGCAAGGAAAGACCGTTGTTTATGTTTCTGCGGATCAGCGGAACGGCGGCGCATTGGGGGTCAGTGAAGGTGTAAAGGAAGCCATCTCAGCAATTGGGTGGGACCTGCGTATCATTGATGGTCAAGGATCGGTTTCGGGGCGGTCCGCTGCAATGCAACAAGCTATCGCGCTACAACCCGACGGCATCATTCTGGGCACCATCGATGCAAATGAACAAGCCGAAGCCATTCGCCAGGCTCATGAAGCTGGCATTGTAATCGTTGGCTGGCATTCGACAGCTTCCACTGGCCCATCGGACAAACACCCGATTTTCACAAATATCACGACGGATCCTCTCGAGATCTCGCGAGCAGCAGCCTCGCTTGCGGTCGCCGACAGCAATGGTACGGCGAGTGTCGTGATATTCACCGACAGCGTTTATGAAATCGCTATTGCTAAATCGGATGCCATTGCGGAGGTGATCAGCGCTTGCGAAGGATGCAAGATCCTGTCGGTCGAGGATACCCCTCTGGCCGAAGCCAGTACGCGGATGCCGCCTCTGACGAATGCGCTCCTGCAACGCTATGGCGATGACTGGACTTATTCTCTGACGATCAATGATCTGCCGTTTGACTTCATGGCACCTGCCTTGATTTCGGCCGGCAAGGAACAAGGTGGTTTCCCCCGCAATATCTCGGCAGGTGATGGGTCAGAGGCTGCGTTTCAGCGGATTCAGCAAGACTTCTACCAATATGCCACGGTTGCTGAACCCCTTAACCTGCATGGGTGGCAAGCAGTTGATGAAATGAACAGGGCGCTTGCGGGAGAGGAACACTCCGGTTTCGTGGTCCCAGTTCACCTATTCACCCCTGAGAACGTCATGGAAGATGGCGGTGCTGATCTGTCCTACGACCCCGGCAATGGTTATCGCGACATCTATCGCGGGATTTGGGGTGTGAATTGAAGCGCTGCCGACAACAGACAAAAGGGCATGCTCGTATGACTTCGGGCCTGCCACTGGATCAACCGCTTTAGGGCGAGATCCAGTTACTGCCGGAAGTGACTACTCCCCTCACTTCCGGCAGATCTCACTTCGAGATGCCAGTTATCGCGGTGCTTCCACCCATGTAATCCTCTGGAAGGTAATAACAATGCTATTTGATCTCAGGACTTATCGAACGCGTCCAGGAACTTTGCGCCAGCAATTGGATCTCTATGCCGAGATTGGATTTAACGCCCAGAAAAAACACTTGGGCAATCCTGTTTTTTATGGCGTGGTGGAAAGCGGAGACGTGAATTCCTACGTTCATCTTTGGCAGTATGAAAATGCAGCTGATCGCGAGGAACGTCGTAAGGCGCTCTACGGGGATACCGATTGGCTGGCCTATCGCGAGGCCGGAGCAAAACTCGGTTACCAGACCGAACAGCACAACACGCTTCTCAAACCTGCTGCATTCTGGATCCCGGAGGGGGAGAGATGACCCGAGTTTCTTCCAAAGCTCAATCATTGAACTGGGGTCAGAGTGGTCCGCTCTTCGAAGTGTTTTTAGAGCCGACTTGCCCTTTTTCAGCAATTGCTTTTGGCAAGCTTCCGGCGCTGCGGAGGGAGCTTGGAGATGACGGCTTTGTTCTAAAAATTTGGCTGCAATCGCAACCATGGCACTTGTTCTCAGGCATTATTTGCCGCGCCATCCTAGCGGCATCATCTGGGCCTGGTGGTAATGCGGCAGCCTGGACCGTCATGGAGTCCATCTATGCGCGGCGCGAGGACTTCGAGTTCCACAACCATTGTTCGGGGCCGAACTTGGAAGTGACGCCCTCTGCTCTTTTAGATCGGATTGAAGCCGAGAGTGGCATTTCAGTGAAAGAACTTTTTGCCCGGCATGATTTGGATCAGGATCTCAAGCAACACGTGAAATATGCACGTCAGAACGGCATTCACGCCTCGCCGACATTTATGGTCAACGGCCTGATTTATCCGGACCTCGGAAGTCGCGACCCACTTGAAGACTGGATAACAGCTATCACCCGGGCATGATCGGATTGGCGGCTACTGTGACCGCCAATCCGGGCGACGTGTTACTCCCCAGCCGTTTCCAGAAGAGCTCCAGAGGCTGGATAGTCCGAATAACCCGCTTCGGTTCCGCCAAAAAGAGTTGCGGGGTCGAAATCCGCCAAGGGCAGGCTTTCAGCAAACCGGCGGGGTAGGTCGGGGTTGGCGATGAACGGGCGGCCATAGGCTACGATGTCGGCCAGCCCATCGCCGATAATCTTGTCTCCGCGATCCTGAGTGTACTTTCCGGCAACAATAATTGCCCCAGAATAGGCTTTGCGCAGGTCGTGGCGGAATTGCTCTGGCACGATGGGGGCATCATCCCAGTCGGCTTCCGACAGGTGAACATAGGCAATCCCGATGTCATTCAGGGCGCTAGCAGCCTTCAGGATTACCTCAATGATCTCATCGTCGGCCATGTTTCGTTGAGTGATATAGGGTGACAGTCGGATACCGGTCTTGTCGGCGCCAACCTCATCGGCGACGGCTTTGGTGACGTCGCGCAGGAAACGGATGCGGTTTTCCTGAGATCCGCCATAGTCATCGGTGCGTTGGTTCGACGACCGCCGCAGAAATTCGTCGATCAGATATCCATTTGCGCCATGGATTTCGACGCCGTCAAAACCGGCGGCAATGGCATTTGCAGCACCCTGTCGGAAATCCTGAACAATGTCCTTGATTTCAGGTTGGGTCAGGGCGCGCGGAACAGGGCAATCAACCATGCCGCCTTCCCCGGTTTCAGCGTCAACGATCCAGACCTGCGCATCGGGGGACAGGGCGGAAGGTGCGACCGGCTTGCCATCTTCGTGGAAGCTTTCATGGCTCATGCGGCCGACATGCCAAAGCTGCAAGAAGATGTGCCCTCCGGCATTGTGAACCGCATTAGTAACTAGCTTCCAGCCCTCGATCTGGTCTTCTGTAAAGATGCCAGGCGTGAAGGAGTAGCCTTGTCCTTGGCTGGAAATCTGTGTGGCTTCGGAAATGATCAACCCGGCGCCGGCACGTTGTGCATAGTACTCCGCCATCATCTCGTTGGGAATATCGCCGGGTTGAGTCGTGCGGGCGCGGGTCATTGGAGCGACGGCGATCCGGTTGGGGATGTTGAGCCTACCGAGGGTCAGTGGTTTGAACAGGTTGTCGCTCATGTTGGGGTCCTTTCGACTTATATACCGTTCAGGCGATCGTTTGTTCGCCTGTTCGATTGGACCTTCGCTCTTTTAAAAAACTTTGTTAATAATGCTCTGAGTACAAAACCTTTTAGGAATTTCAAATAATATGATCGAGAAGGTATCTGACCTGAAACTGTTCAAACGGATCGTCGAACTGGGTTCACTCAGCGCTGCGGCGGGCGACATAGGGATTTCGCCAGGTTCAGCCTCGTTGCGTCTGGCTGCAATGGAGCGATCTGTAGGAGCAACACTGTTTCGCCGGACCACTCGTCAGATGCATCTTACGCCTGCCGGAGAGGAGTTTTTGGAAGTTTCGTCGAATATTTTGAATGATCTGGCGGCCTTTGACGAGCAAATCTCACGCGAAAAACGCGAGTTGTCCGGTGTGATTAAAATCACTGCGCCGGTCGATCTTGGCAGGAACTATATTGCCTCGTCTCTGGATCGGTTCGTGGAGGCAAATCCGGGAATTTCGGTCGACCTCGTTTGTACTGATCGTGTGACGGATCTAACCGAGCGTGGGATCGATATCGCTGTGCGGTACGGAGCGTTGATGGACAGCAGCCTGCGTATTCGTCGGGTTTCATCGAACAAGCGTATCCCAGTTGCATCACACGATTATGTCGAGAGAAAAGGGATGCCGAACCACCCAAAAGACCTTGTCGGACATGATTGCATGCTATTGTCATCTCTTGGCGACAAAAACGATTCATGGACCTTCGTAGAAAATGCCAAGGCACTTACAGTGCGGGTATCAGGCTCGCGGGCGACAAATGATGGTGAAGTGCTGCGCAGATGGGCACTAGATGGAAAGGGCGTTGCCTTGAAATCTGCTTGGGACGTCGCGGAAGATATCAACTATGGTCGCCTAGTGCCTTTGCTAATCAACTACTGTCCACCCAATGTCGATCTGCAGCTTGTTTTTCCGCCGCTGGCGCGCCAGCCGACGAAAGTACGCCGACTGGCTGACCATATCATCAGGGAACTGAAGATCCTCGACAAATGCCTCGAAACCATCAGTTTGAAGCCGCATTACTTAGCTGAGGAAAACCTTCTAGAAACGTGATTAATCCAGACGCAGACCATCAGTTGAAAAAAGGTGAAAGCGGCTCGGGTCCAGATTAACTGCAACGCTTGAGAGCGCATCCAGATCGTCCTCGGTTTCAACCGAAGCAGCGAATGCAAACCCATTCATGTCCAGCATTAGCGTGGTTCTGTTGCCGAGCGGTTCCATATCGACGACGCGGGCGATTCCAGCCGTGTTATGGTTTTTTTCAGCGTTGGAAATCCCTATATCTTCCGGCCGAATACCCAGTAAAACACTGCTGATATGGGGTGCAACGCTGATCTCCGGCAATGAAAAAATAAGATCCGCCAGCCGAATTTCTGCGCCGCCGGCGAAGGGTTGGATTTGAGCAGATAACAGGTTGATCGGTGGGTTGCCGACGAACTGAGCGATCTCCGTGGTCTTGGGCGTGGTGTAAAGCTCAGCTGCGGTTCCGGACTGAACGATCTTTCCGGACATCACCACATTGACGTTGTCCCCCAGCGCCAGTGCCTCAGTATAGTCAGGTGTTGCGAAAATAATGCTGTGACCGGTTGCTGACAGCAATCGCTTCAATTCAGACCTCAACTGGCTACGCAACACGGCATCGAGGCTCGAAAGCGGCTCGTCCAGAAGGTATATTCCAGCCGGTTTTGCTAAAGCGCGTCCAATTGCAATGCGCTGCTTTTCACCGCCACTGAAGGAAGCGGGCTTGCGATCAAGAATGTGACTGACATGGAGAACCTCGGACAGTTCTTTCACTTTTGCGTCGATCTCCCGCGCTTCCATACCCTGAATGCGCAGAGGATGGGCGATGTTCTCATAGGCGGTGAGATTGGGGTAAAGGGCGAGGCTTTCAAACACCATAGAGACAGCTCTCTGGTTGGGTTGCAGTCCGGTTACGTCCTCGCCATTGATTATGATCCGTCCATTGTCCGGCGTCTCCAGCCCGGCAACGAGCCGCTGTAATGTCGTCTTGCCAGCACCGGTGGGGCCAAGGAGCACCACGAGACCTCCCTTTGGAACAGTCAGCGATACATCATCGAGGGCCGTGGTCTTTCCAAACCGTTTTGTGAGATTTCGGATTTCGAGAGCATTCATGCTGCATTCTCCTTGGCGGTGAGCGAAGCAAAAACCTGAACACCGGTTTCCGCGTCAAACAGGCTTATCATGCCGGGATGGAAATTCAGGCAGCACCTGTCTCCGATCCGATGGCTGACATCGCGGGTTGAGCGGAGCTTGATTTCGTGGGCGCCCAGAAGCAGCGTAACAATTGTATCGGCACCCAACTGCTCGATCAGTAGGATTTCGCCGCTCAGATCAGAGGTGCCATCTGGCAGAAGGTCTATGGATTCCGGTCGCACACCAAGTGTCACCTTGCGTCCGGTTTGCAATGGCAGGTCCGGTGAGGTCTTTCCAGCAGCAACAGAGGCGCAGCCGATGTCCACGCTCAAGCCGGAATTGCTTGCCTGGATCGTCCCAGGCAGGAAATTCATTGGAGGATCCCCAAGGAAACCGCCGACAAAGGTCTCTTTTGGGAAATGATAAACCTCGTGTGTGGAGCCATAATGGACAAGCTTTCCGCGATCCATGACTGCAATCCGGTGTGCCAGCGAAAGAGCCTCTATCTGATCGTGAGTCACATAGATCACCGTTTGGCCGGTCTGCTTCTGAATCCGCCGAAGTTCCTGGCGCATTTCATTGCGCATCGCGGCTTCGAGGTTGGATAGTGGTTCGTCCAGAAGCAGGATCGAAGGGTTGGTTACCAGCGTCCGGCCCAAGGCCACCCGCTGCAACTGGGATCCGCCCATGCCCGCCGTCGGGCTGTCCAGGTAATGAGTCAACCCCATCAGGTCGGCCGTCTTTTCGACCTCGGCGGCGATATCACGTTTGGCCAAGCGCCGGACTTTCAACCCGAAAGCCAGATTCTCCCGAACGGTCATATTGCCGAACACGGCATAGTCCTGGAAGACCAGCCCGATTTCGCGTTTGCCCGGCGGAACACCAAGCATTGAACGCCCATCAATGCGGATGTCTCCGCCGCTTGGTTCCGTGAGGCCAACGATCATATTGAGCGTTGTGGACTTTCCGCAGCCGGAAGGACCAAGCAAAGCAACAGTTTCCCCTTGCTCAATTGACAGGTTCAAATCTTCGACAGCCGTGAAGGCACCATAGGTTTTGCGCAGGTTTTCAATTTGAAGTTTTGTCATTGGATCACCTCTTCACTGCGCCAAAGGTCAAACCGCGTACCAAGTGGGTCTGAATGAAATAACCAATCGCCACCAGCGGCAGCACGGCGACAACGGCGAGAGCAGCTTGCACGCCGTAAAGCTGCCCCGCAGTAGCGGCGAAGTACTTGGACAACTGGACTGGAATTGTCACCACGTCCTTGGCGGTTAGGACGAGACCGAACAGGAATTCGCTCCAGTTCAGAATGAAGATGAACAACGAGGTGGAAATCAGCCCCCCTCGAATCAGCGGGATGGTGAACCGGAAGTGTGCCTGCACGCGGCTGAGTCCGTCCAGCATTGCGGCTTCTTCGATCTCCTGCGGCAAATCGTCGATGAAGCTTTTGATCATCCAAACTGAAAAGGGCAGCGTGAAGGCGGCATAGCACAGGATCAAACCGAGATAAGTGTCGATCAGGCCAATCGAATTGAACATCACCAGGAACGGAATGGCGATTGCAATGGGGGGAAACATGCGGCCGCTGAGGATCATTAGCGGTGTCGAAGTGCCGCCAAAACGATAACGCGAAATCGCCAGGGATGCGGCAAGCCCGACCGAGATCGACAAAGCGGTGGCACAAGTGCTGATGATGATCGAGCCAATGATGGCGCGCCACCCGGTCTCGCTAACCGATGTGGCAGCTGTGTCAGCAGCCCCGGTTTGCGAAACGAACACCGCATTGAAGTTTTCCAGCGTTGGCTGCCCCGAAATCCAAACGGGAGGAATAGCCACCCACTCGGTCGAAGGCTTGAAGGCCGTCGATACGATCCAGAAGATTGGAAAGACCGCAAAAAACAGGGCCAGGGCTAGGGCGCCCCAGGCCCACCATGTCATTTTTTTACTGACGAACATTGTTACTCCTCCCTCAGGATTTGCCGTGTGACCGGGCGGAGCATCAGATTGACTCCGATGACCGTAAGCACCAGCACGATGAATGCAGCCGCAGCGGCGTAGGCGAGCCTGAAATCCTGAAACGCGAGTTTGTAAAGGTATTGGCTGACCATCTCAGTGGCGGTTCCAGGCCCGCCTCGCGTCATCAGGAAAATCTCGTCAAAGATCTTAAGGATTTCCATCGACCGAATGACAAATGCGATGATGATGACCGGCAGTAGATTTGGCAGCACCACGGACCAAAAGATGCGGAGCGGTCCAGCTCCAAGCATGACTGCAGCCCGGATCGGGTTCTGCGGGACGGCATTCAGGCCAGACAGAAGTACGAGGAAAAACAATGGGGTCCAGTGCCAAACCTCGGCGACCACGATAGATGCAAATGCCGTGGCATCGTGCCGGAACCATTCGATCTGCGGGAGTCCGCTTTGAAAGGTGATCCAGCCGATGATTTGGTTGATTGGCCCGTTGGTCTGGAACAGCATGAACCATGTGTACCCAACCACAACCGGCATAATCATCATAGGGCTGAGCAACAGCGAAAACAGAAGTTTCCGCGCTGGAATTGCCTTGAGGAACAGAATTGCCAATCCGAGTCCAAGCATGAACTCAAGCGACAGGCAGATCACCGCAAAGAGCAATGTGCGCCCTAAAGCCTGTAGGAAGCGTGGTTCATAAACGAGTAGTTCTTCGTAGTTGAAGTAGCCAATGAACTCGGCCTCCCAAAGCGACCCGAAGGTTGGCTGCCAATTCGTTAGACTGATCCAAAGCTCCAGAAAGAATGGAAACACCATCATGCCCATCAACAAGAGCTGCGACGGAATGATCAGGAGAAGCGGCAGGGTTTTGGGATCATTGGGATTTCGTTTGAACAGGCCTTGAGGGCGAGGTGCCATATCTGGCACCTCCTGAGTGGTAGTCTCGGTCATTTGATCTACCTTCGTTTCAGGTCCAGGAACCGACGCCGTGGCGTGCTTTGATTTTCTCCGGGAAGGTACGGGCGAGGGAGTGCCAGGATTGAATTTGGCGATCCTTGCCCATGCGCCTGGTGATGCGCGCCATTTCTTTTGCGGCATCATTCATGGCGTCCTCGGCTGTTTTCTTGCCTAGCACGGCTTCGACGCAATTTCTGTCCAGGGCTTCGGAGTACTCGAAGGTTCCGCGGATCACGAAATCCGGGATCACATCCCCGATCTGATCCCAAGCGGCATCCAGCCAAGCCTGAGTATACTTCTCCTTCATCGCCGCACCGGGCGATTTGAAGTGGTTGGTCCGCGTTGGGTCGAAATAGCCACCATTCATGGGAATGGCACGGTCCGACACATCCGGCGCCGTATGCCACTGCGCAAAGAGATAGGCCAATTCCGGAATCGCAGAGTGCTCGTTCACGACATAGAGCCAGCCAAACGCGTTGACCGATGCGCGGATCAATTCCCCATCTACCATAGTACCCGGTACAGGCGCGGACAGAAGGTTGCCGGCTACGGCCTCTGATATGGCGGGGTCGTTGTTGTAACGGAAAAACGAAGGCCAGCTGAAGGTGCTGAAAACATTGCCTATACCGTATTGATTGTAGTTTTCAGACCAGCCATTGGTGAAGGCCTCTTTTGGCAAATAGGGTTCGCTTGCGATCAGTTCTTCAAGGGCGGCAATACCCTCTGGGCTGTTGCAAAGCGGCTTCATGTCTTTGTCGAAGTAGAGCATACCCTTTGAGCAGAAGCGCTGCATCCATTGCCATTTGGTATAGAACGGTGCGCGGTATTCCAGCGACCCGTATTGGCCTTCCTCTGGGCGTGTGAAGAATTCGATCAACTGATCATATTCATCCCAGGTGTTAGGTGCTGTAAGGTCGCGGCCGTATTTTTCCTTGAAGGCAGTCTGTTCGGCGGGATCCTCCATCCAGTCTTTGCGCATATAAAGTGCCCAGTTGTCGGCATCTGCATAGAGCGCACGATAGCCACCGCCGTATTTGCATCCGAACTCGGAGAATGGATAGGGAATGCGGTAAGTGCCGTGGTCCAGTTCTGGCTGGTATTTGTCGACGAAGGCCCCAAGTTCTTTGGCCAAGCCAGCCTCCGTGAAATCCGGCAAGGCAAAGACCGGTCCGATGATTAAGTCGTACTGCCCGGTTTTTGCCACTGCTTCCTGCATGGCTTTGGAATAGAGCTCGGTGTTGGGGACCTCGATCAGTTCAACTGAAAGCCCGGTCAGAGACTTCCATTCATCCAGAAATGGTGTCAGGTTCCCTCCGGAGCCGCCCGGAATGAGGATGGATATGCTTTTCTTGGCCGCTCCTTCAGCCAAACTGGCTGCTCCCTCTACCGCCCGGTTGGCGATGTGATAGATCGCTTCAGTATCCGCGAAGGCAGCGTTGTTATGCAAGATTCCCGGCATTGCGGCCCCTGTCAGTGCCGCCGCCGAGCCTTTCAAGAAACTGCGACGTTTCAACTGTTTACTGGACTCATTGTTGGTTTTGCCCATCTGGCGTTCCTCCCTATTGGTGAAAGAAACGCTACGAGTTTAATTATTCAAATTAATCATTCAATATTGTAAAAGATTGTTGAGAAAATCTAAATTATTGGCGTGTCATTCAACTTGAAGCCAAGAGTTGCACTGTTCAAGATTGGCTCGAATCCACGAGACTGCGGCTTCGCGCGGAGTTTTCCCATCGCGGCAGATTTCACGATCCAGTTGCGACACCGTGCCGTTTCCAAGCTGAATGTTGTCCAATAGCGCTCTACCTTGATGATTGAGCTTGTGCGCAGCACCCCGCCGCAGCACCAATGTCGCTTCATCCTGGCCGCCAAGTAGACCCAGCGGATCTGATAGTTCGCGTAGATTGGTCTGGCTGTGAAGCCATTGAGGGTGCCACAAGGGGACAACTGTAAGGTCCCCAGCTTCTTCTAAGTTCAAAAAAGTAGAAGTGCAGTCGTCTAGTGATCCGTTCTCAAAGTGAAACCCTTGCTCATCCAATTGATAATCGCGAACCATTTGCCGCGAAAACCTGCTGATGCCTGCTCCGGGTCCAATGCCCTGAATGCGCTTGTGAAAAAGTGCGGCAACCTGTGGGTCGGCCAGATCAGCAACTGAGCGAATGCCCTGTGGAGCTCGGTCTGAAATGCCCCAGATACAGTAGGGGTGGTAGATGACGGAGAGTTTCAGCAGATCGTCCGTGTAAGGCTCGATGTATGCTCCATGGCTGGCAGGAAGCCAGGCGGACACGACGAGATCCACCTCGCCCGCTTTTTGCATGGCGTACATGTCTTCATGAGGGGCCTCTTTCACTTCCACTTCATGGCCCGTTTTGGCGAGCAACTCACAAATCACCGCAGCAGTTGCTTTGTGAAAACTTAAGTCGATCTGTCCAACAATCAGAGGAGTGCACACCTGTCTGAATCTCCGCTCAATCTGTAACTTCAGCCCAAAGCACCACAAGCGTCGCGCAGTTCAGGCACATTGCTGGGTCAGAATAGATCATGCGCGTGTGGCGACCTTTTGTACCAAAGACTTCGTTGATCAGATCAGAGGCACCGTTCAGGGCGGCTGGCTGTTCGGTGAAATCCGGTGTGGTGTGGGCGCTTCCTTCCACACGCACGATCCGCGTGATGCGGCTTAGCTCTCCGACTGCTGATTTCAAGAGGGCAATCCCGTTTAGGGCAGAGAGGCGGAACGCCGCGTACCCATCTTGCAGGCTTAACTCAGCACCCATCTTGCCTGTGTACTTCAAGTCGCCGTCAATCCAGGGCAATTGCCCAGATGTATAGATGATGTTGTCGATCCGAATCCAAGGTTCATATGCGCCGACGGCATTCGGAACCGGTGGCAATGTGAGACCCATTTCAGCCAAGCGCAGTTCCGGGGTTAAGTTATCGCATGCTCTAGGCGTTGTTTCAGCGGGCACCATTAGATCCTCTCAACCTATTATGATGATGGGACCGACAAAGGCGCCACTTGGACAACTAGCCGGTACGAAAACTGGTTTGTTTGGACCTGAAGATTGGGATGTGTACCCTCCCATTCTTTGACTCCAATATTGTAAGTCAGAAGCTCCGCGGGGGATTAGTCGGAACATTCTCCCCCTTAAGTACGAACCTTGCGATTTCGTCTTTACGCAGAAAAACCACACCTTCGTGCTGTTTGGCGTAGGTCAAAAACCTATCCAGCGAAGCGACGACACCGGGTGCGCCGCCAATCCGGTCGTGAGTGCTGATGGACATCATGCGGCGACGGGTCGCCCCCTCTGCATAGAGTACGTCAAATTCGTCTCTCAACTCCTGTTCAAACCCAGTTGCGGTCATCCCTTGGGAGGAGAAACGCCCAATATCGTTGCAACGCAATGTGTAGGGAACGATCACGAATGGTTTGTCGCGAACCATGGTGATAGCCGGCTCGTCTCTTGACAGGTCGTCCGTATGATAGAGGAATCCCAAGTCCCGAAGGATGTCGAACGTCGCTCGGGTCTGACGCATCCAAAATGCGTTGAACCCCACGGGGCGTTGACCTGTTACGCGTTCAACCACTTCGATATTTTTCTCATAAGATGCTCGTTCCTCGTCCGGTGTCATCCCGAATTGTGGGGTCCAATTGTATCCATGCGCGGCTGCTTCATGGCCTCTGGTAACCAATTCTCTGGCTAGGTCCGGACGACGCTCAACTGCTTGGCCAACCATGTGAGACGTTACTTTGACGTTGTGGCGGTCCCAAAGGTCGAGAAGCCGAGGAATGCCTTCGTTCATCCCGTATTCATACCAAGTGGGTGTGATGGTATCGACAAGCCCGGCGTCCATCGGGGGGAAAGGCCCTTCGGCATCGGCTCCCTGGGCTCCAGCCTCAAACTGCATCGAAATCGAGATCACAAGGCGCGCGTCGTTTGGCCAAAACTTGGGATTGATACTTTGTGTGCTAGTCATTTGTGTCTGACCTCATGCGAGATAGTTTCATAGTCTCGCGGACAATAACGAAGACAGATGCTTGGACTATTTCGAAGATGCGAACTCATTTGTTGAGGATTTCAACCAATTGAGGGAATTTGCAAAAAAATGGTGTAGCCCTCCTACAAGTCTTTTGAAGATCCACGATTCTAAATCGGAGGATTTCCAGAGAGTTAGGGAGTCTGTCGCAACCCAGTTTAGAACGTGCCCCCGGGTACAACAGATGTTGCAACCAAGTAGAAATGTCACCCGGCCTGCAAAGTAGAAATGTCCCGGTTGCCGCGGAACGGTAGTGCAGCCTGACAGGGTGGAGACCTCAAAAATCGGAGCCCTGGCTGGCTGCACGCTTCTCTTTTGCCGCTTTCGCAAGCCTTGAGTTCCAGCCGTTGTTGCGCCGACCTGTTGGGCTATAGCGTGTGGCCTGAGTGCCGACGCGGCGCTTCTTCGGTGGTGCTTTATTCTGCTCTTGCTTGATGTGCTCCAGCACTGCACTCAGCCGCTTGTTCCCGATGATCGCCGCGTGGCTCACACGTTGATCTTTGTCGTAAGCAGAGTAGGGCAGTGGAACACCCTTTGACCGGAATTCCAGCGTACCGTCCTGGAATTCATAGCTGTCCACATATTTGCCAACGAGGCCACGGGTGAGGTTGTTCTCTTCAAGCGTTATCCGCTTGCGGTCGTAACGCAGCACCAGGTTCCGGTCGACGTAGCGCTCATCGCGCCAGCACAGGATGTCCCGCAGACGGCTGGGCTCGACATTCAGGACCCGGTGCAGATTGTCCGGACGTCGCGGCGATTTGGCAAACCTGGCATTATAGCGTTGCCTAAACTCCGCAAGGAAGATGTTTGCGGCTTCCATGTCCGAGATGCCAGAGAGACGCAGTTCCTTCACCAGCCGATCTTGTAGCGTGCGATTTGCGCGTTCTACACGGCCTTTGGCTTGGGAACTGTTTGCGCACAGGATCTCAATGTTCAACTCGTTCAAAGCCCGCCCGAACTGGGTCATGCCATGGCCCGACTTTGCACCTTGCTGCGCCACCCGAAACACGGTGTGCTTGTCGGAATAGAAAGCTACAGGGCGGCCGTGCTCGGCCAGGTAGCCTTCAAGCGCTTCGAAATAGCTGAAGGTGCTTTCCGACTTCACGAACCGCAGTTGCATCAACGTGCTGGTCGCATCGTCGATGAAGACCAGCAGCGTACAGGGCGGGGCGCGATCTTCGAACCAGCGGTGATCGGAGCCGTCGATCTGGATGAGCTCGCCGAAGCATTCCCGGCGCAAGCGCGGCTGATGGAACGTCCTGCGCTGTTTGCGAGATAGCCAGATTCCATCTGCCTGCATCCATTTGCGCAACGTCTCACGCGACACTTTCAAATCATGATGTTCCAACAACATCTCAGCCGCCAGTGTCGGGCCAAAATCAGCGTATCGTTCTTTGACAAGTGCCAGCGCAAACTCACGAACGGCCGGATCAATACGATTGTTGGATCTGCGATTGCGTGATTTGTGACGGAGCGCAGCCGGGCCATCAGTCTGGAAAACCTTGAGCAAACGATGAACTTGTCTGCGGCTCAAGTTCAGAACATTTGCGGCGGAAACCACCGTCATGCGGCCTTGGGAAACCTGGCTCAGCACTTCAATACGATTAAGCTCGCGCTCGCTCATGACAACCAATCCCACCGTCACACTCCAATCCTGCCTGCTCGACAGGGAAGTGTGACACTTCTACTTTGCTAATGTGGGACATTTTAACTTTGCTGCTTCAACAGATGAACTGATAAGCTTTATTATGTTAAATAAAGTGGTACTCAGTTATGGCAAAACCTTAAAAACAACGAAATGTGATTCGAAACTTACGAAATGCAAACCAACGGTCACTGAGACGTGGAATTTGACAGCTTTTCTGTGTAGTAGTCACATTGTTTTCCGAACATATCGAAAACCGCTATGATTGGATCGGCCTCGATTAAGCCAAACGCTTCAACAAGGTGCGAGGAGTTCCAGTTATGGTACGTTATACCGTCTAGAACGTCAGCTGAAATCCTGGACACCTCACCGCTTGCGCGATGAATTTCATAGAAATCCGTAGCGTAGAGGATTTTTTTGTTAAGCCGCTTTTCTATATCCACTTCAACAAATGGCGACACAACTTGGTACTCGAATGTGCTCCAATCGTCTAAGAAATTTGTGATTTCTACGATCCGGTCGACATCGCGGGCAAAGCCGCGCATAACGCCTCCACTTTCATAATCATAAAGCAGCCTGCGCCTTTCTCTCTCTAGCGCATCCACTAGGATAGAATGGAGATGGTTTGGGGAAACGTCGAGTTGTCCAATCAAAAGGTCTATATTCGCGCCATTAAGGTATTGGTGTGCTAGGCCATTCGTGAATTCTAAGACACGTTTGCCGATGGAAGCTCCTGACTTCTGCCCAACTTCGTTGGCGATCTGCCGCCAGGATAGCCCATGAACATAGTGTTGTTTGAAGGCGTCTACTGCGGAGATGCGTTTTTTGTTACGTTCTCTGTTTGCCTGCTTCGCGGCGATAAATTCCCTAAACACATGCTCAGGGTTAGCATTGTCGGAAACTTCCGCCTCAACCGAAATACTTACTGTGACTTTTTCGATGAGGCACATCCCATCGACTTCGACGAGTCTATAGGTCGATTCACTTTTTGCTGCGACGAAGGGGAACGACTGATCCAGTATTTTTCGCATTCCAACTCCAAATCGAATACATTGTGAGGGTTTTGGAAGAGAGCAGGAAAACAAACCGAGGTAAAGGAACGATCTGTGTTCACGCGTCGAAAGCCCGAAAACCGGCGGCCACACAGCTCATAGTATCGCAATCTACGAGCGCCCATGACGGCAGAGCGTCCAAGTAAAGCAATTCATCTCTCAACAAGGGATCCAGAGCCTCAGGCAATAGTTTTCGCAGCAACCGCCATTCAGGAGAAGACTCGTCCTTTTGCTCCGCAGTCGCGCGACGTAAATGCTGGCCAACTGCTGTGTCTAGCAGAGAATGCATCGCCGTGTTTCTTATAAGATGCTCTAGGAGATTAGCGTATTGTGAAATGACGCCGCCACGTCCACTAGGGCCCTCATTAAGTTGGCTATTTAGCATTGCCACTAGGTTTTGGCGGGTCTTTAGGTAGTTTTCTTCGCGGCCGTTTGCATGAGCGACGATTGAGAAAGCCGCCGCAACTAGAACGCTCGCGTCCCGGTCCAATCCGTTCAAAGGCGAGTACCGTTCCCAGTCATTCAGCGCGAGAAACCAAGGTCGGCGCAGCTGCTCAATGTCCCGAAGACGTGGCCCCACCAATTGGTCTTTGAAATAGGGCAGCTTGGACCGCGGAAAACTCAACTCATCGAACCGAACTAGCTCGGGACCAGACAGGTCAGCGCCCTCTGATATGTGGCAGCTCAAGACAAATGTGCCTTGCTCTCGCGATGCTTCAATGGCCGGAACATCCACTACAAATGCGTTTCCGCGATGTCTGCGAATGACGTCCCTAAAGCTCTGTGGCAGTGATGAGGCGGTATCCAACCCGAACAGCACCCAAATTAGCGGGATACCCTCTCTTTCGTAGTGTTTGCATCTTGCAGAAACCTCAGTCTGAAATGTTCCTGACATCTGAAACTCTACAGCAAACGGGCCAAAGCCCTCCCATTCAACATATATGTCCGGAAACCGTCCGTGCTGGCTGCCGGTCGGCGCCAGGTATTCCGCGATCGTGTGGCTAATGTACCGAGAGTCCAGCTGAACAAGCTCCGCAATCTGTTCACACATAAGCCGATGCAACCGAGATTCTTGTCTACCTTGGTACTGAGAGGCTCTGACCTTATCGGGATCTAAGTTTTTGCCATTGTACCAGGGGCAATTGGGATCGCTGTCACTGTAGTGTTGGAACAACGGTTGGGGAACGCCGCCGCGCCGCGCACTACGAATATAAACACTGCTGTTGCACGCCATACAACGAGCCGACAGTCCCTCGGCGCCACCACGAGCATCGGTTATCCTGTCTCGCAACATCCCCCAGCGATCTTCAGTCATAGCCAAAAGATCCGAAGCGGTCACGATACCAATGCCATCGATGATTGCCGCCTCAACTATTCGTTTTGGTTTACCTGCCATGAGGCCGCCCGCCCGCTCCTTTTACTCATTTGTCCAACTCGACTCAGTGTTGTGCCCCGCGGTATGGCGCGGAGCAATCTCTTGCAAGTTGGCTTCATACACCGGTGGCATGACCAAGCGAACCGCATTAAATACCAGGAGCGGTCCTGCCGAACCCAACTAGGTGATGCTGTCCATGATTGCTCTTACTTCATCCAAATGATGGGAAGCCCGCCTTGCATCCCGAAAAATCAAAGCCTCAACTGCCTGCTTGGGCCTTTCCGTTTCGACAGAGTAACCTTCGTTTTTCGCCCAACCATGCAGTCCAGCCGCAAACCGCTGTTCCGTTTCTTCGTCCAGCGACAAGAGCATTGGGTCTGACCCCGGTTCCATTTTTAGGATACGCCACCCCTTCACTATCCCGCCTCTCCAACCAGGTTGAGCCCGGGCGTTTCTTGCGCGCTTAGGCTCTGATGTGAGATGAACATGCAAATAAACCTCTGGATCATCCACGTCGATGAGCGTGAGCGCGAGATCCAATGCCTCGCCAAGCTTCCCGTACTCACTGACACGCCTCTTCCACATAAAGTCGCCGCCATGGGACCAATCACTTCGAGTGTTTGGCCTGAACAAATCTCTCCCGTCCAGTAACTCTGGGATCGGGAAATCTGTAGCCGACCATACATTCATTCTTGGCTGTGAGATCCGGAATTGGATTGGATCGGCCGAGGGAAATGCCTCGAGTTCAAGTCCTGGTAAGCTGGATGACGCTAATCTCAGGCACGTGTCTATATCTTCGAGGCCGGGTACCTCATTCGGATCGAATAGCAGACGCAGGCCTTGCGACTCGACATCTACGCCCGCGCGGCGATATCCACTACCGGGGAGAGCTGCGGCCCCATAGAACGGGCCAACCAAAATGCAAAGATGACTACAATCAGATTGCGCATAAGTGGGATACAGGTTGGTCCATTGCAGGTTCTGAACCGCTTGAAGAACCAGATGTCCAACGCTAGCAGACATCTCCCAAGCATGGGCGGTCTCAACTACAATTTTCCCGTCTTTTACCAAAACAAATCGCGTGAAGGTAGAAATGTCACAGCTTCCATTTCCATCCCATGCGCTTAGCACGAGACCCACGATTGGATGCCCTCTGTGTGTCATCCCGAAAAGAGGTTTAACATCTTCGGACAACTCAAAGATGCTGGAACCGTTGTCCATTGCATCAATAGGGAACATCCGAGCCGGAAGTGTTCGCGCCTCCCGTCCGGGCCTTGGTATCAACGCCATGTTATTCTGTCGTTCCGCCGGCTGAACTTCGCGCTGTTGCGATTTCAATGCACCCCAATTCGCGCCCGGACGAATGGCCTGAGCGAGGTCGTTCAGTAGAGATAGTTTGGAGGGCTTATTGGGTTCCGGCCAACGCTTCAGTATTCTGTCGATCCCCTTGGACAGGGCCTCGAGCGTTGTAGTGACGGGGTGTTTATGTGAACTATCACGGTCGTACGTCATTGGTCTCTTTCCTGGTGCGCTTCGCAAGGATTCAGTGTTAGCCGTGAGCCCTTTGGCGAATCCAGCATGCGCAAGTCAGAGAGCAATCATTGGATCGGAACAGCCTGCATCACCAAGATCCAGTGGGCTCGGATCAGGTGAATTTGGGTTGGCTCCCGCCTGCTACGCCGACCTGTCAAAAACAGCGCGCCCGCCCCAGTCATTTAGCTAGGTTTAGGCTACTGCATTCCGTCGATGCTTACAACGCAACAAATAGTCTTGCTCATCATGATGCGCATGTGCGCTAAAAAGTTATTGTAAAGCGGTGCGCGAGTAGCACCAACTCTAACGAAGCTTTAGGAACAGTCGAGCGGCTTGGGATTTTCTGAGTTCGCAGGCGAACTGTCTCAGCTAGTACCAGAGAAGGTTTGGCGTACAATCGGCTCATCCTGATCTGTGCGTAGTTGGAAATCATCACGGTATATCAAACCCTGGAACGGCGAATTCTCGGCGTCGGAGCGTGCCAAAGCGAAGCCTGCGGCGTCAAACCAATGGATGACGCCATCTGAAACCACTGGAATGACTGCGTATTGCCCGCGACGGCCATCAGTTCCACTGAGTGTCGCATTCGATGTTCTGCGGCGAACTCTACGCACCGCCCCTGCCGCCCGCGAATTTTTCCACTCAAGGAACAACTGGGGATCGATCAAGTCATCAGCTGCGATGTCTTGCCGCTGTCCTTCAAGCCACGAATTGAATTCTGGCCTGAGTTGCTCTCCAGCTTCACGCGTTCCTACCAAACCCTCGGCCAAGGCGAATGCTACGAACGGATCCAAGGTTCCCCATCTGAGGAGCTCCCTTGCCCAGAAACCAAACCATGGCAGTTCAGTGGTTTCACGCCAGGCGTCCAATGACGGTACTACGATCGCACCGTCAACTCCATCTGACCAGGCGCGTGCTACAACTGCACCCAACCCCACGCCTAATCGGAATTCTAGGTTGTCGCTTACGAAACGCTGCCACGAACGAAGAGCTTGCGGTTCGGGAGCTTCGTGACCAGCGGCATGCATCCACCACGACAATACATTCCCCCAATTTTCCAAGATCGCTTGGTCCGTCTCGGTAAAACGAACCCTAAATCCAAAGCCTCTGTCATCCGCCAAGAGCTCACCGAGTTCGCGAAACACGTTCAATCGTTCAGCGTCATCCGCAGTGCCGTAATCTGTTGTCTCTCTCAACCGTTCCAGAATGCCTGGTACTACCGCCTCGAACCGCCGTCCGACATGGGGTGTAAAGCCATATTGATAGAGTCGACTGCGTTCCTCACGCTCAGGGTAAATCTCTTCTAAAACAGCTCTACCCCTGCGGATAAATGCTGCCTCCATCCACTCTTCTTGCGCGGCAGCATAAACGGTGAATGTTCTGCTCCATAGGGCGGCAAGCGCTTCTTCTGCCGCAGCACCCTGAAGCCCGGCGTCATCGACGCGTTGCAGCTCCTCAAGTGCACTCAAAAGTACGCCATCTAACTCATCTATGCTATCCGCGAGACGTGCCAATTCATCTTCCGATGTTCTCCCTGCATTGGGGCTGACATCAGGAGGAAGGACCTCTTCAAGCCAAGCGAGAAAATTCTCACCATCGATGTCCAAAAGCTCACGGGCTCTCTCAGCAATGCCGTCGAGTAAAAGTGCGAGTGGACTATCAATGTCAAATTGTTCAAGCCCCTCTGCCAACAAGGATTGCCTGAGCAAACGCCAGTCTTCTTCCATTGCCGCGATTTGCCTGCGCTGTGTTCGAAGAGCACTTCGCGCTGTAGTAGAGGGGCGCGCTGGTATTGGCACGAGTGTAATGCCCTCAAGCCCGTTTCCTGCACCAGGGCGCCCGGCTCGGCCAGCCAAGTTACGAAATTCGGCGCTAGAAATCCGGTTTTCGACTTGCCGTTCTTCGGCAGTGTTGAACGAACGTCTCATCAAGGATGGAACAAAAATAATGTCAAAGGGAAGATTAACGCCTTCAGTCAGGGTCGCTGTCGCAACAGTTACCGGACAAATACCACGATCTATTAGGTCAACCATCAATCGGCGAATACGCTGCGGCATTTGGCCATGGTTCGACGCGATACCTCGGTCCAACAAGGCCACCTCGTAGGATTCCTCTCCGCAATAATCTACGCAAGCTGCGCGAGCGTCCTCATACCTTTGCCTGTCACCGTCATCGTCAGGAAGGGCGAAACCTGGCACTTCCGCCCAAGATGCGAGTTGAAGCGCATCTTTGTACCAGCCCATTGTTCGCTCGGGTTGCTGCGCCAGTGAGATGAGAATGCGGCGCCCACCGGACGCAAGATGTAATGCGGTCCAAAGAACGCTTATCTGATTGAAGCGATTGACACTGTTCCGCATGGCCGCAGGGAGTTGCGGCATCGGCGGTGTGCGTAGATTAATATATACGGGATCGTCGCGCCCTCGGACAAACAACGGTTTGCCATTCAATATTTCTAGGAGCATTCGCCCAGCACCGCCGGGATTGGTTTCGAAAGAACCAATGATCTGACGTGTGCTTCGATAGTCTGATCCTACAGGCTCGGCGTTTTCCCCGCCTTCTATCCACCGAGCAACTGGCCCGGCGGCTCCACCGGCAACTGCCGTCAAAGCAACACGAGCAATGTTTGGCGCGCGCGCAAGCAGCTTTGAGACGAAAGCTTCTAGCCGCAATGTGCGAGACGAGTGCTCGGCGAAATCATCTTGCGTACGCTCATTATCTTCGGGGACGACCTGGTGTGCTTCATCCACGATCAAAAGACGTAAACGTCGCAGCAATAGTGGACCGAGGTAGCGCATGAGGGCGTCAGCCTTTTCCACTGTGGCGATGAGTACCGTGGGCTCTTCAGCATCAAGCCAATAGTCGGTGACGCCCCAGTCAGTCCCGCCGTAGAGGCCCGTGACAATCACATCATTGGAAAGCTCACTCGATAGCTTGGCTTCGACCTCGCTTGCGAGCGCACGAGACGGCACGAGATAGAGAGCAAGAGGACCATCTTCTTCGGCGCGGAGCATCAGCTCCTTCACCAACGCAAGATTGGCAACTAGGGTCTTGCCAGACCCCGTTGGTGTGCACAAAGCAAAGGAGTCCTCTTCAAGAAGACGGCCAAGACCTTGTCTTTGAGAAGCCCAAAGGATTCCTCGCCCTTGTCTGAACTGCCCACGAGCAAAGCGCTCCAAACGGGGAGCGCGTTCTTCATTTAGTTGACTGAGAAGCCTGATCGGTGCGTAGATACTAGCCTCGGCAAATCCAACCGCAACCTGATGAAGCAAGGTCAAAAAGAGCGAAATCTCATCTGAAAAAGTTCGATTCAACAACTTTTCCAGAGCAGCAAGTTTGCGGGTCGCAAGAGCTAAACGCTCCTCTTCACCACGGCGGAGCGAGTCCGAAATGAGCCCCAAGACACGGACAAGTTCGACCGTCACGAACCACCCGACGTTATCGTCACCTCCTTCCTGTATGAGACGCTGCTGAGCAGCACGGTCTGTGATTACCAAGTTTGCTCGCCAGAAGTCAGAGACAGAACGGATTACACCATCGAAATCAGCCCGCAGGAACTGCGCATACAAGCGTTCACCGGGCTTGGCTTCATCTACTTGCGCCAAGAGCGCAGAAGCCATGGCTGGACTACCGCCAAGCTGATAGGCGGCAGCGGCCAAGAGCTCCAGGGAAACAGTCGTGGAAAGGTCATCGTGCGCGCGTGATAGCCATTCGAGTATCTCACCACTGCGCCTGTAGCATAGACGCGCTTCTGACGAGTCTCGCCCGTCAACGCCTTGAAGTATCGAAGCCGCATTCAGCAGGCGCCTGGCATCGGTATACTGCTCCCGCGTTTCTGCTTCGCCCCATTGAATGGTGGGAACGTTCCAGCCTGTCTGCAATCCGCGAACAAATGCGCGTGCTTGGGAAGCTGTGAGTTCGTTCTCTGAAGCAACTTGCCGCCTGAGCGCTTCAGCGATCTCTTTGCGTTCTGGATCAAGATCAGGCATCTTCGCCGTCCTCCCAAAGGCTCGCGTAAATCGTGTCTATCAAGTCTTCGCCACCTTGAAGAACTACTTCTACGATCTGTAGATCATTGCCAGCGGTGTACTCATCGGGAACAGCTTCCCAAGGGAGAAGGCATTCGCCTTTTTCTCGCTTGGCGCGGCCATTTCCGGCAAACACGATCAAATCCGTCTTCGGTATTGGCGCAGGGTCTTTCACAACCAATGCGCGCTCTAAGCAGAGTATAGCTGAATCAAAGCCGTCTGGGTCATACTCGCGAAGGAGCTCAAGCAGTTGTCGAGCGCCGCTAGGCGGGCTTGGCTCCTTGTTTAGGTCTCGCCACACACCCTTTCCGGATCGAACCGCGGAGCCCTTGGCCTTCTTGCCTAGCATGACGTCGTCGACTTGGGCTTGGGTTAGAGTCAGGCGCCACTTGGCTTCTCCAGAAATAATCCGGACAACCTCACCGTCATCGTTCAAAGACACTCCGATAAAATCAGTTCCAAGGCGACCAATCGTCTGGCGGGTTTGGGTGGGGTCGCGAGCCAGGGTGAAAAGATAGTTCGCGGCATCATCATGGTAACGGAAGAGAAACATCGGCACGTTCCAACTGTGGGCGCCGATATACTCGTAGCTTTCGGTGAACAGTCCTGCGAGAACCTCGCCAAACAACCCGCGTCTTGTCGTCCTCGGTAGAGATCCGGGGTATGTCACGCCGGGCGTATCCCCGTCTGCGTCGGGGTGTAAGTCTATTCCAATAAATGAATGAAACCTGTTTCGGGCATCCAGATGTGCGGATTCAAAATAATCCTTTAGTGCCTCCGCCAATGTTCCATCATCTGCCTCAATTTGTTCAAGAAGCGTGTGCCCAAGTCCGCCATTGACGGTTGCATATTCCTCAAACTTCTCTTCCAGATCATTTTTCGGCGGCGCACAAGTATGCATTGAGTTCTTTCTTTCAGAATTTTTATCTTATTTCACAATCGTTTGCGCAAATATAATAGAATGCTGGCGACATCGAAGTTGCCATTTGGTGCCTCAGAAGTTTAGGAGTTTTGTTTTGTTCGGTTGGCGATCAAACTTATCCTCTTTCCATTCATCTATAAGTAGCAGATTCGTTCAACGCCGAGCCAATTGCAATCTACTCTTTCGCCTTACAACCTCCAAGAATTCCGGTTGCAAGTCTTCTGATAGAACGTGGAGAATGCTTGTTTTCGAGTTTTGATGTCAGTTGGTGCGCAGTAGCAGTGAACAGCCTCCCCCAGCTTTTCGAGGTGCATTCTCTAACATTGACTTTCAGAAAAACATGCCATATTTTCTGACAAGGAGATAAGTCATGATCGCGTCGAGGATCAAACAACGCATCATCGGAAAAGGCCGCGGCGCAATCTTTGCACCCTCGGATTTTCTGGACATCGGGTCCCGCGCCAGCGTGGATCAGGCGTTGTCGCGTCTGGCAGATCAGGGTGTGATCCGACGCCTGACACGTGGGCTATACGACTATCCCAAGAAAAGCCCGCGCTTTGGCTATCTGTCGCCGTCCGCGGACGATGTCGCGCAGGCTGTGGCTCGAAAGGACAACCAGGTCCTGCAGCCCTCCCCTGCCATGGCCGCCAACCAGTTGGGACTCTCAACCCAGGTGCCGTCCAAACCGACCTACATGACTGATGGCCCAACACGGGTCAAAACAATCGGTCGGCAGGTGATTCAGTTCCGCAATGCCTCCTCCAAGACGCTGGTTGGTGCCGGCCAGAAAACCGGTGCCGTGTTTCAGGCGCTGCGTTATGTCGGCAAGGACCGGGTCGATGATCAGGTGATTGGCAAGTTGGCACGCTTACTTGATGACAAGGATCGGGCTATGCTTTCCAAGCAAAGCAAGCATGTGCCGGCCTGGATGCATCCTGTCGTGCAGCAGATCGTTGCACACGCCTGAGCATGGATCAGTTTGCCAACGACACCCCTGAACAACGAGACGAGGCCTTCCAGGAGACCGCGGCGCAGCTCGGGATGTCCAAGGCCATCATTGAGAAAGACTTCTGGGTCTGCTGGTCCTTGAAGCAACTCTTCGCTCTGCCCTCCTTTGGCGATCACATGATCTTCAAAGGAGGGACATCTCTTTCCAAAGCCTATGACGTGATCCATCGCTTCTCGGAAGATGTGGATCTATCCCTAGATCGGGCACAACTTGGTTTCGAAGGCGACCGCGATCCCGAAAACCCAGATTTATCCGGAAAGAAACAGAAACAACTGTTGCAAGAGTTGCAGGATGCGGCCGAGGCAGAAGTCTCTGGACCGCTTTTGGCTGAGATTCAGGTCGCTTTCGATGCCAGTCTGGATCAGGGCTTCTCCCTGACAGTTGACCCAGGTGATGCACAAACCCTGCTCTTCGCCTATCCATCCTTGTCGGACGGTGCCGGCGGTTACGTCAAACCCATTGTGCGCTTTGAGTTCGGGGCGCGAGGCGTGCACCTGCCAGCCGAGGTTCGCGAGATATCGCCATATGTTCATCAGGCTTTTCCTGATTTGCTGGGATCTGGCGGGGTAGATGTTAAAGTGCTGGGTGTTGAGCGGACCTTCTGGGAAAAGGCTACGATCCTGCACATGCTCTTCCATCAGGATCCCACCAAACCCCTCGCGGATCGGATGTCACGCCACTACTACGACATGGCTCAGCTCATCGGCCACGAGGCCAAGGGGCGCGCTATCGGCAGCCTTGATTTGCTGGAACAGGTCGCGCATCACAAATCGGTTTTCTTCAAGGCCGCTTGGGCCAACTACGAAGACGCCAAACCAGGGTCTCTGAGATTGATGCCGAATGCGGAACTTACCGCCGCCTTGCGACGGGATTATTCTGGCATGCGGGAGATGATCATCGGGGACGCGCCGGGCTTCGATGACATCCTGGGTGCCATTGAAGCTTTTGAGGGTGAAATCAACAGCTGACCCATCGGTCTGAATGCTTGTTTGGGAAACACCGCTCTGACAATGCTAAACCAACCTGAGAAAACCCAATCGGAAGGCGAAAAATGGGCAGAGCCAAAGCACTCATGATGGAAATGGAAGAGGCCCAGTGGGAAGAAACTGACGTCTCCTTTTTCTGTCCCAGTTGCGAGAGCGATGTTGATGGCTTCACAGAGCTACCAGTCGTGTACCAGGAGTCGGAAGGTCACCATTTGCCGATCAGTGTTACGTGTTCAGTTTGTAATGCAGGGTTTGAGGGATGGGCCAAAACCGATTGGGATACCTGCGAGATTGAGCTTGATGGTCACCCAGAAATCGAAATCAGCGCAAGCCCTGTGCAAGGTACGTCCTATGACTATGAGGACGAATACGACCAAGACTATTTCGAATGGCTGGAACAGCAAGAGCGGTTCTCACGGCCAGTTTATCACGCGTTCTATACTACGATCGGGGAAGTAAAGTCGTTGGCGTCGGATCTATCCAATGATCCACGTTCCCAAATGCTGGCGCGAATGCTGCTTGCTCAGAGCATCACGGCGCTGGAGGTCTTTCTTGCAGATTCTCTCATTCTCACCGTTGGCGGCAATACAGATGCGCAGGCAAAATTGCTACGTTCGAAGGATCTCGGAATTGGCAGCACGCAATTCAAACTTGCCGACGCGATCGGTGTGGAAGACTTTGCCAAGGAAAGGCTCCTGCAGCATCTGCACGCCGTTTCATATCACAATCTGAAAAAGGTCTCGAACCTTTTTCGGGTAGGTTTGGGTGTCGATATTTTGCCCAAAGGAGAGAAACTCGATCAGCTGCATGACGCGATCAAGATTCGCCATGATTGCGTCCATCGCAACGGTATCGATCGGGAAAGTGGTGAACTTCATGACATTGGCCAGGCCTATATCATGAGTCTGTGCGAGATGCTGTTGAGCATGGCCAAATCCATAGACGAAAAGGTGGATGACTTCGAAAGTCCGTTTTAGGTTCAGCGATTTCGAATTCTCGGACGTTGGCACAACCGCTGCGCCAAGGGTGCATTGTCGACTTGACGATCTTGGTGATATCCGGCACGTTGCACTCGGCCTCCAGTGCATGCCAGTGTGCCCGCCACGCAAAGCTATGCAGCACTTCATTCTTAAATGAACAACCCAGACCAATTTCGGGATCTGGTTAGTAGCGGGCACCTAGTCGGATCCTTATTTTGGGAACTGAACAATGACTACCAAAACTAAAATCGATCAACTGAAATTACTGGCAAAACGCTATGCGCATGCCACACGCTCAAACCAACATGAGGCACTTGATGCGATTGCCTCTGAGCTGGGCTTTCCACATTGGAAGGCGCTCTCGGTCAAGGCCAAACAAGGCTGGATGCCGAGCGAGGAAGAGCTTGCCAAGGCTGATACCTTTGTTCGTGAATTCTTCCCCTCACTCGGAGGTGAGCCGCAATTCATTGAGCAAAGCCTATCGCGGCCAGTCGACGAGCCGATCAAAGCAGGCGAGATTGACGGGCATGCCTACAAGCTCTTTGAGTTCTCCGGTGACATTCGCATGGAGGGTGATGGCTGGCGCATCCTCATAGGCGAGGCTGATTTCTCGCAGCCTAAGGTAGAGATCGAGACAACACACAAAGAGACCAGCCCAGCCGCTAATCCTGGCTTTGTCGAAAAAGCGCTCGTTATTGCGGAAGCCCAGGCTGTGAAAACTCGTGCAGCCATAGCGTCTGATTGGCCTCGGCGTTCGACCAAGCCAAATGCCAAAGGCGAAGTCGTTCACCCGCTACACGGTGACCGGGCCGCGGAATGGTTTTGCCTTCATTGCGATGGCAAAATCACGGGCGCACAAGTCGCTGCAAATCTTTGGCACTGCCCGATTTGTGGTGCGTCTCCTCTGAATATCTTCACTTCGCCGTGGTGGTTGGAAGGCGGCGATGAGGAGCCTAAAGCTGTTGAATGTGTTGATGGTCGGCAGCGGCCCGAGCCCAGGATCGACGTGGTGGATTCCAGGCCAACTCTGAGGCTGGATGAGGAGAGTATTTCCTTGCTTCTACGGATCGCGCTTCTTGAAGATGCCACCAACCCAGGAGAGCGGCTCGGTGCTTTGCTGGCTGAGATCAGTGTCGATGATGAGAACGATGCCTGGATCACCTTTGACGAAGATCTTTGGCCTGAAGACAAGGACCCGGATGCGGCCATAGCGGTTGCCGACAGACTTGGCATCGAGCTCGAGCTTGCGATGACCTGTATGACGTTTCCGTTCACTTGGCCGGGTTTGGGACATGTTACTGCCAGCACAAGCGAGTATCTCGGGCTTCTTCTGGACGCATACGAAGAACATGGGGGCATTGTTCGCAACAATGATGATCACGAGTGATTGAGCGCTACTTGGCTCCACCGGCTTTGTCGGTGGAGTCTTCTTTGAAGTCCGCGGGCATCTTTGAGGATTCGTGGAACTTGCCAAATGAACTGGTTGGCACGCCAGCGCTCTGGCGCTGACCAGACTCTTGGCTGCGCCCGGAGCCGCGTTGCCCGCGTCTCCGCCAATCGGTAGCGATCCTTCGTGCATGTCTCATATGAGATCGCGGGTGAAACCGCGATCGCTTGAACCAGAAGTCAGCCGGGTCTCCGCTCTGCTCTAACCCGGCTGGCAGGTTTCCGTTCTTAGATTCCGCCTGCCATCCGGCCGGCGCCCCGAACAGGGGCTCTGGTGACGCGTACCGCGCCAGCCTCCTCGGAGAAATCCGGTTCCTCCCACGCGGGTGCGCGGGTCCCTCCCGATTTCACCGCTCCGGCCCCCTGTGTCGGGTCACCGTCCGGTCGCAGGAGGGGCTATCGCCCTCCCCTGCTCTGCCCAGCCGAAAAGCACGGGGGCTTTTCGGGCTGACAGATCAGTCGAGGCCTCCGCCATTGGCGGAAGCGGACAGGACCGAGAGGTCACATGAACAAGATGCCGCGCCGCTCTAACCACGAAAGGAGCAGGCCATGGGCCTAGATCAATACGCATATGTCAAAACCCCCAAAAGCGGCGATGAAGGCGAAAGCCCCAAATTCGTCTGGCGCAAACATTCCAAGCTGCAGACCTTCATGGAGGCGCTCTATGAGGACCGCACCGGGCTTTCTGCCTCCGATCTGAATTGCGGCGAGTTGAAACTGGAACCCGCCGACATCGACACGCTGGAACAAGCCGTGAAGGGAAGCACACTGCCCCATTGCGAGGGCGGGTTTTTCTATGGCCATCAGTTCCAAGACGAGGTGGCAGCTGAGTCCCGCGACTACGATCTCGAGTTCTGCGCATGGGCGCGGACCGAAATCCAAGCGGGATCGACTGTGATCTATTCCTGCTGGTGGTGACGCCATCGGGGCCGGAGCCTCACACGTTCCGGCCCCCCTCCCCTACCCCATCAACAAAACCAGCCGCCGAGGCCTGTAACGCGCCCCGAGCGGGCCTGATTTCCATCCGAAAGGACAACCCAATGACCAAGCAACAGATCATCCAAGCCGACACTACCAGTGCCGTGATCCTGCAAATTCCCTTGGAGGTGCTCTACATATCCGATCTGAATCCGCGCAAAGCGGTCTCCGAGGCCCATATTGAAAGTTTGGCCTCCAGCATTGAGCGCTTCGGCCTCATCCATAATCTCGCTGGCCTCATGGACGAGGACGGCAAGGTCGGCATTGTCGCGGGCGGGTGCCGCCTCCGGGCCATCCAAATGATCGCGGAGCGGTCCAAGACCCACCCCTTCACCACGGTTCCGGTCAAGCTGGCTGCCCATGCCGCAGAGGCCGAGGATTGGGCCAGTGCAGAGAATGCCGCCCGCGAGGATATGACCCCAGCCGACGAAATCCGTGCCTTCGGTCGCATGAAATCGCGCGGGGCCACCGTGCCGGAAGTCGCCCTCGCCTTCGCGGTCACCGAGGCTCGTGTCTACCAGCGACTGGCGCTTGCAGGCCTGCCCGAGCCAGTTCTGGACGCACTGGCCGCAGGTGAGATCAGTCTCGGCACCGCCAAGGCCTTCACCCTCTCCGATGATGAAGCGCTCACCCTGAGCCTTCTGGATCAGGCCAAAGGGCAGGCTGTCTCCGAGAGTGCGATCAAGAACGCGCTGCACCCCGATGCCATCAAGGCCACAGACCGCCGTGCCAAGTTTGTTGGGATCGACGCCTATGAGGCCGAAGGCGGGGCGGTCACACGCGATCTTTTCTCCGACGAGGTTTTCCTCGCCTCCCCTGCCCTTCTGGATCGGCTCTTCACCGAGAAGATGGACGCAGCCCGGGCCCATCTGGTCGAGGCGCAAGGCTGGGCATGGGCCGAGGCCCGGCCCGAGGCCTGGCTCAACTGCTACGAGCTGGATCAGATGAAGCTGGCCCGCCTCTACCCAATCGAGGGCGATCTGAGCAATGAAGAAGCCGAGGAATACGACGAACTGGCAGACCTCTCCAATGGCGGGGTTCTTGACGAGGACGGTGAAGCGCGGCTCACGGTATTGCAAGCTATTCTCGATGGCGACTATTCCGAGGATCAAAAAGCCCATACGGGCTGCATCATCCTCGTGAACGGCTCGGGCAAGCTCGAGGTCACAGCCGGTCTGGTCCGCTCCGAGGACAAGAAGGCCGCTATTGAGGCCGGTGTTCTGCAAGCACCGCAGGTCACCAAGTCTGACACCCCGAAATCCCCCTACTCGCAAAAGCTCGTTGCCGACATGCAGGCGATCCGGCTGGCCTCGGTTCAAGCGGCGCTTCTGGCCAAGCCGGAACTTGTTCTGGACCTTTTGGGTTTTGGCCTGTCCGAAGCATCGGGCAGCTTCGAGAACGTGTTTGGTATTCGGCTCGACCGCCCGACCAATGCCCCAAGTGTAGAGGATGGCTTTGCCCGAGAGCCGCGACTCGATCACGGGATCGATGCCAGCGAATACTGGCAGAAAGGCACCCGTGTCGAAGACCTCTCCGAGGCCTTCGCCGCCTTCCGCGAGGACGGAAAGAAAGCCCGCAATGCCACGGTCACCGAAGCCATCGCGCGCACCCTGCCCTATCGGGCTGGTGGTGCGGAGTTCTTTGGCCTGATCGCTGACGAGGCCGGAGCCGATCTCCGCAAGCACTGGACGCCCACGGCGGAGAATTTCTTCTCACGGGTCTCAGCCGGTCATCTGGTCGATCTGCTTTGCGAGTTCTTTGACTGCGATGCTCGTGACGAACGTGTCGCCGCTTTCGCCAAGCTCAAGAAGGCCGAAAAAGCCGAGAAGATGGAAAAGCTCGTGAACGATCCCACCACCCAGAAACTCATGGGCCTGACGCCCGATCAGAAAGTCAAACTCGACAAATGGGTGCCCGACTGCACTTGACGGCTCCTTCGTGGGGAGACCCAACTGGCGCCCCTTCGGCGGGGCTTTTTTTTGTTCAGTGTTTTTCTATGGGCAGGGCCTGGAAAATTGTCCGGCGGCGGGGCAGAAGGACAAGCCCTCTGCCCCGCCGCCGGACCGGCGCTATCCGCGCGGGAGCACCGCTAGGGCGGTGCAGTCCTGCATGGGAGGTCTTCTGGCGAATTACACCTTCGGTCTGGGAAAGACATAGAACTGCTGGTTCATCAATGTCGCTGCCCCTCTGAGGTCCCTCAGACATGGCTGGTCTGGTGCCATATCCAGCAAGAAGGTGACACCAAGAAGAGTGACTTCGTACATGGGATACGGCCGTCCTTGCTTTGTTATCGGCGCCGAGACCCTGTTCGTTGCTGCAATGACAGCACTGGTGTCCATAGCCGCATTGAGAAACGGGGCTTCTGGCTCGGATTTCACGAAAGACCTTACATGATCGTATCTGTCTGCTGCTGCGCTTTCGGTGCCGAAATGGAAGGCTATCAGATTGAGGCCGATCTTGTAGAGAGACGGGAGGAATAGAGGATCATTCCCAAACTGTTGGGTGAAGCCGCTCCTGCCCGTCTCTGGTTCAATCCAAAGATCCTCGATACCGTTGGAGCGACGTGCTGGTTGGAGGCGTTTTCCCCGTGCTTCAATCACCCCTGGACCACCGTTGATGTAAATGTGCGGACCATCTTTACGGCGTTCGCTCGCAATCGCGCTCCAGCTGTCAATTGTCGGAGGGCGTTTCCCCTTGCGACGAACCCCCAGCATGACGCTGATGATCTCAAACTGCTTAACCAAAGCGTGGTCGACCTTTCCCAAGGCGTTGTTGCAGTGTGCGCAGGCCACGTTGTCCAGCAACAGTTCGGGTGGGCACCCGATCGCGTCCGGGATCGCGTGCTCCTTAGATGGAGACGAGTGTTCGGTTTTGCACCAGATGCATATCATGCTTCCTTGTACTGTGCAGGCGCTCGCGGTGCCAGGCAAGTCGTCTATGGCAAAGTGGCGTTCCGACCTTGGCCTTTAGCGGATGATAAAGCTGGCGTGTCTCCGCGTTGCAGCGCTGCCTCTGCGGTCCTTCATTTGGTGTTGCATTACATGCTGGTCGCAGGGTCCGCCCCGAACACAAAGGCCGGGTGCCAGAATTGTCCCCTGCCCTGCCGGGCATTCCTCGCGCAACAAAATTCAGGCCCCCTGCCCTTCTCCGCTCCGCTTCGCCTTCGGTGTGTTCAGGTCGTTGACCCCTGCCCTCTGACCATCATTGCAACATCAGAGAAGGAACACAGCTATGACGACCAACTGCATCAAATTCGAAACCACCGATATCGAGACCGCCAAGGGCGTCGGTTCGATTTCTACCCTGACCTTCGACATCGACATCACCGTCGAACCGATCGCCAGCGACAACCCCTTGGCTCCCACGCATCGCGTCCTTGGTCGCTCGCCACGTGGCCGCCTGGTCGAATGCGGTGGAATCTGGAAGAAGCAGAACCGCGACACGGGTGCAGACTACTTCACCCTTTCCATTCGTGATTTTACCTTCAATGCCAATCTCGGAAAAGCGGCAAACCAAGATGATGCC
The DNA here is from genome assembly GCF_056534105.1 of Ruegeria sp. E5. NCBI lineage: Bacteria > Pseudomonadati > Pseudomonadota > Alphaproteobacteria > Rhodobacterales > Roseobacteraceae > Ruegeria > Ruegeria sp. E5. The sequence continues at coordinate 37,817 of NZ_JBQFPA010000008.1, forward strand.
GCAATGCAAGCTGTCATCCCCTGGGGGCCGAAGGACGCCGCCTAGTCACGAGTGCTGGCCGGAGTACCCGGCCAGCATTTCCCCACAAGAGAATCGGGGGTATCGATTCTCCCCAGATCGATCACTCCAGCGATTTGAACGCGTTGGCGTGCCCCTTCATCTCGATGCAGCAGTTGAGGAACCACTTCCACGTACAGTCACTTACTGGTTACTCCCCGCGTTCGGTTGGATTGACGCTAGAATAAGTCGCGCAAAAGCCTCACCAGAAAGTTTGACAGCCGTGCAATCCAAGAAAACAAATATAAATCAGTATGATAGCAGAATTTGCACGTTCAGCGGGGTTTCAGTGGACCCCGAAAATCTCTACTCATATCGCAAGATATTGTAGTCGAAGCGACATCGCCCGCGTAGTGTTGTGGGACGCACAAGGCTGTATTCCTTTGCGACACTCGATTTGCTCTGCCGAGAAAATCGTTGTGGACAATCCGTTTCCGGGTTAAGTCACAGTTTAACGAGAGAAATCGCACAAAAAGCGATATTAGGCGAGGCGGCGGCATGGAAGCAGAACCATTCCATAGCGGAGACGGGGTCATTCCCTTTGATGAGATCATCCTTCAACAAGGAGAATTGATCTCTGACAGGCTCAATATATTGCGTCAGGAACAGTATCCACCTGATGCTCAAAAGGGGTTGCGCCAGTTCTCACTCGCTGAGGTCGCCTACTATCTCGGTGTCACGCAATCGACCATCAAGAAGCTCCACCTCGAGGGAAAAGGCCCTGAACCCGAAACTTCATCTTCGGGACGTCGGTCCTATTCCGCAGAGCAGATGCTAGAGCTGCGCGCCTATCTCGATGAGCACGGTCGCCCAGGCAAGCGCCGCTACCTGCCGCATCGGACAGAAGGCGAAGATCTTCACGTCATCTCGGTTGTGAATTTTAAGGGCGGCAGCGGCAAGACCACAACAGCATCGCATCTGGCGCAGCATCTCGCATTGAAGGGCCACAGAGTTCTTGCGATCGATCTTGACCCTCAAGCGTCCCTGACAGCGCTACACGGCATTCAGCCTGAGTTAGACTCTGTTTCTTCGCTCTACGAGACGCTTCGCTATGACGAAGAACGGCAGCCTATTAGCACGGTCATTCGTTCAACGAATTTCCCGAACCTCGATATTGTTCCGGCGAGCCTCGACTTGCAGGAGTACGAGTATGACACCCCCGTCGCGCTCACGAGTCGTGACCCGTCAGAGGGTCGAGCATTTTTCACACGGATCTCTAAGGCTCTGGAGGAGGTGGAGGATCAATACGATATTGTCGTCATCGACTGCCCCCCGCAGCTTGGATATTTGACTCTAACTGCTCTAACAGCGTCTACTTCGGTTCTGGTGACAGTCCATCCTCAGATGCTGGATGTCATGTCGATGAGCCAGTTTCTCTTAATGCTTGGCGGCATCCTTCGGACGATCCGGGAAGCCGGTGCCGAGATGAAGCTGAAATGGTTCCGGTATCTCGTAACGCGCTTCGAGCCAACCGATGGTCCGCAAAAGCAGATGGTTGGCTTCCTGCAGGCAATGTTCCCCAACCAGATGCTTGAGGCGCAAATGGTGAAGTCCACCGCGATTTCGGATGCAGGGATCACAAAGCAGACGCTTTACGAGGTCGAACGGGCGCAATTCGTTCGGGCGACCTATGATCGTGCTATTGCATCCCTGAATGCCGTGAACGACGAGATCGCAGGTCTTGTTCATCAAGCATGGGGGCGCGACTTGCCATGATTTTGACAGCCGTGCAGATCGGTTTTGACAGCCGTGCAACTGCGATTTTCCGGATAGGTTTGGGGAGGGCGACATGGCTAGAAAAGACCTGCTGAAATCCGTAATGGGCGACGCAAGCCAGACCAAGCCCGGCTCGGAACGTTCAAGCTACGCGATGCGCGGTGCCTCTAAATCCATGAAGGTCTCAATCGATAGTCTTGCCGAGAACTCCAAGCGGTTGCTGGAGGGTGAAACTATCGTCGAGATCGACACTGGTCTTATCGATGCGTCATTCGTCAATGACCGGCTGAGCGGCGATGACGAAGCATTCGAAGATCTTAAACGCTCTATCTCGACCAGTGGGCAGGACACGCCCGTGCTGTTGCGCCCACACCCGGATATGACAGGCCGCTACATGGTGGTCTTCGGTCATCGTCGTGTGCGCGCTGCGCGCGCCTTGGGGCGTGCGGTTCGGGCTGTGGTCAAGGAGATGGATGATGTCGCACACGTCCTCGCCCAAGGCCAGGAGAACACCGCCCGCGCTGACTTGTCCTTCATAGAGAAGGCGCTCTTTGCCAAGAACCTGCGTGATCTTGGTCAGGAGAAGGACGTCATCCAACAAGCGCTCACGATCGACGGAACGCTCCTGTCGCGAATGCTTTCGGTCGCGGCCACTGTGCCGAGCCACGTGATCGAGGCGATTGGCCCCGCAAAGCAGATCGGGCGCGACCGTTGGGAAGATTTCAAAAAGCTGATGGCGGAAAACACCAATCTCAAGGTTGCCGACCGTATCCTCAGAATGGATGGTTTTGATCAGCTCGATAGCGACACGAAGTTCGAGGTTTTGCACAGCAAGGTGGCGGAAGCGGGCAGGGCGCCCAAGCGCCGAAAGTCCAAGGCCGCGCCGGCAAAGCGCACCTGGACGGCTGGAGAGGGCCGAATCAAGGGCGTGATCGGACGCACTGGCCGGGCCTACAACATCTCGCTGACATCCAAGGATTCCGCGGCGTTCGGAGAGTTTCTCTCGGAGAACCTCGATGAACTCTACGCGGAGTTTCTCAGAAAAACTGAGGAGACATCGAAATCATGACCTGAGGCAAAAGAAAAGCCCCCAAGCCGATCCGGCCCGAGAGCTTATCCGATTAGATTAGACACCTACTGGATACCGCTCCCGCGAATCACTGTCAATCAAAGAACGTCGTTTTGGCGAACGGGATTCCTTTGCCTCCATAAACCACGGAGGTGAAATACAGGCATGACACAGAGCGGTTGGCGCAAGCCGACACCGGGACTTGGTATTGCAGAGCAATATGCCCAAGCCGGTGAATGGGTAGCTGTACCCAAATCACGGACGTTTGTTGCTGTGAAGCGCATAGGCGCTCACATTGGCCTAAAGGCTGGCGATATGCTTCTTCTCGATACGCTTGGGGCCTTCACACAGGCCCAGGACTGGGAAGAGGGGCAGCGCCCGATCGTTTGGGCATCAAACGCTTATCTGATGGAGCAGACGGGCTTCTCACTTTCGGCACTCAAGCGCCATGCGCGGCGTCTGGCCGAGATTGGCGTGATCTCCTTTAAGGACAGCCCCAATGGCAAGCGGTGGGGCCATAGGGACGCTGACGGGCGCATTATCGAGGCCTACGGGTTCGATCTGTCGCCACTGTCGGCCCGTGTAGAGGAGTTTGAGCAGCTACACATTGAATTGCAGGCCGAACGTGAGCTCTGCCAACGCCTGAAGCGCCAGATCACGGTTGCGCGCCGGATGATCCGCGCCCGGATCGAAGCGGCCTTCAGCGGCGCGCTGAGAGGGCCCTGGGAGCATCTTTCAGGGTTGTTCGAGAATCTCCTGGAGCGCCTTCCGCGTCGGAACACGGGTTCTGAGACGCTATCGCGGCTCTTGGCATGGTTCGGAGAGCTTCAGGAGCGCGTCGAGGCGGCTTATCTCAAGGCAGTTCGGGCGGATGAGGTTGTGGAAAACACCGCTGAAACCACCGAACAAATCAGTGAGCAGACTCAAGAAATGGACCCCAGGGAGGTCATTACTGAACCTCATATACTAACTACAACTCAACTTAATCCTGTAACCTGTAATCGCTCAGAAACTGAGCTAGCGGCGGGCGTGGTGCCCAATGCGCCACCCGAAGAGCAGGTGGATAGGGAGTTGGAAGATTGGGTTGCGGAAACGCGCAAGAAACGCGGAGCGGCGCTTGATTTGCCCACAGTGATGCAGGCCTGTCCGGAATTCGCGTCCTGGGCGCGCAATATGGGCGGATATCTGAAGGATTGGGGCGATCTGCACCGGGTTGCCGGGCGGCTGAGACCGATGATCGGCGTTTCCGAGCATGCCTGGAACCTCGCGCAGGACAGACTTGGGCCTCAAATCGCCACGGCAGCACTGGTTCTGACCTTCGACAAGCATTGCGCCGGTGAAGTGGCATCCCCGGGCGGATACCTGCGTGGCATTGTCCAGAAAGCCGGGGCAGGGGAGTTGCATCTCGAACGCAGCTTCTACGGCAGGCTCAGTGGGCAAGCTGCATGACTGGGGCGTCACCTAGCTTGCTGAAGGTGTGCTCAAATGGTCGGGATGTTGTTGTGCGTAAGTTTGCTGAACAGTGAATATTGACTTTTTAGTGAATATGAGAGAGAAACAGCTAAATCTGCTGAACAGTGAATATGGAAGAAATCGCGAATATAGATCCAGACCTGATGGAAAGCCTGAGCGACAGCTTTGAGGCGGTTCCTAACGCTCACTTGGGCGAAATCTCCTGGGAAGCGAGGATTGGTGAGCGTTTGCGCCCGGATGCAATTCTTGACGCTGTCGTGGCAGGTCGTGAAATCGCCTTCGTGGTGGAAACCCGAGGCGATGTGTTTCCGCGAGACGCGCGAGAGATTGTTTGGCAGCTCAAACGATACTTGCGGGAGTTGGATAGTTCCAACCGGCGGTATGTTCCGATGATCCTCGCACGTTCCGTTTCGGAAGGGGCTCGGGACTTTCTTCAGGAAGAGCAGGTCGCCTATCACGACTTGAGCGGATCGCTCTTTGTCAGTGTCGATGAGACGTTTGTGCTGATCGAGAGGCCGAAACCCAAGCGTGCCAAGCGGCGGGCCATGAACGTGTTCAAAGGAACCCGTGCACAGGTCTTGCACGCCTTGTTCGATCGTCCAGGCGAATGGGTGAGTGGCACGGAGATTGCCGAATATGCCGGTGTGTCTGCGGCAACCGTTTCCGAGACCTTCAAGGATCTTGAGCGCCGCGATTGGCTGGATGTGAGAGGGGAGGGGCCTGCGAAACGGCGCAGGTTGATCCGGCCAGATGTCCTCTTGGATGTCTGGCGTGACAGCATTCTGGCAAGCCGTGCGTCGAAACGAAGCCGGTACTACGTTCCGCGGATGAAACCCGAAGAAATGGTGAGGCAAATCAAGCGTGAAGCGCCATACGGAAATATAGACTTGGAACTCACAGGTCAGTTTGCAGCCCAATCTTACGCGCCATTCCTTTCTAGCGTTTCAGATTTGGCTGTGCGTGTTCGCGGTAAAACCGGTCGCGAGTTACTCCTTTCAATACTTGGTGCGCGAGAGGTCTCCGAAGGTGCAAACCTCGTGGTCATCGACGCAGGGTCGAAAAAGCTGCGACGTGGAAAACGTGACGAAAACGAACGTTTGCTTGCCTCGCCTCTGCAAGTCTATCTCGACCTGCTGGAAGATCATGGCCGTTCAAAGGAAATGGCAGAGCATCTGCGGTCGCAAAAACTGGTGTGGCAATGAAGAAACCGACGGCTATTCAAGGCTACAACCAAACTGTCACCGAGGCCTGTGAGCGCGTTCTGGTCACGCTGATCCGCCATTTGGGGCCGTGGCGCGACTCCATCTTCCTCGTCGGCGGTCTGACGCCACGCTACCTCATCAAGGAACGCCCACCAGCAGTGCCTGCACACGCGGGAACCGGTGACGTTGATGTCGTCGTCGACATGAAACTGCTCGCTGATACCGAGGCCTACCGGACGCTAGAGGACAATATCAGGGCCATCGGGTTCAAACGGTCTGAAAACAATGACGGCAAAAAGCTCTCATGGCGCTGGCAACAGGAGTTGGTCGACGGCACGGTTCTGATTTTGGAATTCCTGGCGGACGCCGGAGATGAGAGGGGCGGTGCGCTTCAAGAGTTGCCCTCGGAAGGTGCGGTTTCAGCAATTCACATTCCGCATTCGGCGATGGTGCTGGATCACTATGAAACCGTGGATATCACGGCCGAACTGCTGGACGACGGTGGCGTCACCACTGAAACCATCCGGCATGCCGACATTATCAGTTTCACCTGCCTCAAGGCGTTTGCTTTCGATCACCGTGCCGAACCCAAGGATGCGCACGACCTTTGCTATTGCCTTGAGCACTACAAAGGCGGAACGGAGGCTTTGCGTTCTGCATTCGAAGCCGCACTGGCTGGTAAGCACGCAGAAACCGTCAAGGTGGCGATAGCCATCCTCGCCCGGCGCTTCTGCGATGGCGACGGTTTCGAGGGCTATCAGAAGGATGGTCCTGTCGCCGCAGCGCGATTTGAGGGCGCAGAGGACTGGATTCCTGACAACCGGATCTTGCGGCAACGTGACTTGAGCGCCGTTGTTCAGGATGCAATCGAGCCATTCATCTAATCTTGGTCCGGTGGGGTAGGGGGTTTACCGCTCTGAACTCCACCGTCTCATCCCCGTGCGAGCAAGGGGATCGCGGGTCTGGCGGACGCCGCCGCCCGCGCAATGGTCTGCCCGCTCCATTAGCTGACGCTCCCGTGTTGACCATGCACGGCCGGCTTGTTGCGTCCGCCATTTCCTCCCGCGTCCCGCACGGGGACGAGACAATGGAGGATCACATGGCAAAGCCCGACATCTACACCCGCATCACCGAGAAGATCATTGCCGATCTCGAAGCTGGCACCCGACCTTGGCACAAGCCCTGGAGCGCCGAACACCTCGCCGGTCGCATCACCCGGCCCCTGCGCCACAACGGCATCGCCTATCGCGGCCTCAACATCATCCTGCTCTGGGCCGCGTCCGTCGCCCATGGCTACGCCGCACCCACGTGGATGACTTATCGTCAGGCACTCGAGCTCGGCGGGCAGGTCCGCAAAGGGTCCAAGGGTCAACTCGTCATCTACGCCGATAAGCTCCGCAAGACGGAGACCGATGATGCGGGCCAGGACCGCGAGGTCGAGATCCCCTTCATGAAGGGCTACACCGTCTTCAACGTCGATCAGATCGAGGGACTGCCCGAGCCGTACTACGCCGTGGCCGAACCGATGCCCGAGACCGCCGAGCGTGATGCCAATGCTGACGCGTTCTTTGCAGCTACCGAGGCCGATATTCGCCATGGCGGCAATCAAGCCTTCTATGCGGTTGATCCCGATTATGTGCAGATGCCGCCGTTCGAGACCTTTGAATCCCCCGAGGCGTATTATTCAACCCTCGGCCACGAGGTTTGCCATTGGACTCGCCACCCCAAGCGCCTTGGTCGCAGCTTCGGTCGCAAACGCTGGGGCGATGAAGGTTATGCACAAGAAGAACTCGTCGCTGAGCTTGGAGCCGCGTTTCTGGCCGCTGACCTTGGTCTGTCGCCGGAACCGCGTGACGAGCACGCGTCCTACATTGCGCATTGGCTCGAAGGTCTTCGCAACGACAAACGGTTCATCTTCCAAGCTGCCGCGCATGCGCAGAAGGCCGTTGATTACCTGCATGGGCTGCAGCCAAATACGGAAGAGGTCGCTGTTTAGGCGGCTTTCTCAGGGATTGCGCTTCCATGGTTTTGCGATGACGATAGTTCAGAAGTTTATTTCAAGGACGAATTATGGTTGGCATTTTCAAATGGCTGTTTGGGCGATCCACTGCGGGCGATATTCAGCAAGCTGAGCCTGCGCGGGAGCAGCCGCGCAAACAGGCTCGTCCCGAACCAGGGCCGGGAATTTTCCGGATCGCAGACCCCTCGCTACCTGATAGTTCCTATTTCACCCAACTCGAAAGGCTGACATCGTCTGTTTCGGCCAAGGATTATCCTGCGGCGGCTGCCGCCGCGCGTGCGAGCCTGCCCTTGCTGCGAACTTGGTTGGAAGATCCGCGTAGCGACGGGCAACGCCTCGACATACGGATACCAGCGCTCTCTCAGGGCGGCACGATGATGGCCATCACTGGCGACCAGGACGGTTTGTCCGCGCTAAGTGCACTGGTTCAGGAATTCGATTTCCTCGAAGCCTATCGGGTCGAGGCCGAAGAACACTTCGTCGACCTCGACCTCTTCAACCGGATTCGGGATGCCATCCGTGCAAAGCCGGGCGTTCTGCAAAATCGTTTAAAAGCTGAGCTCGGCATTGATGATGGCCGCAGGGCCAGCCGACTGGTCTCCTATCTGGAAAAGTCGGGAGAGGTACGGCGCGCGAAGAGCGGCAAGACCTATGAGCTGTACTTGGCCGGTTTCGAAATATCTGTGGTCGCCGCAGAGACGATTTACACCGAGCCTGACAAACCCGGATCGCATCGGAAAGATGCTCGTGCGACGCGTCCCCGTGAGTTGGACCCAAAGCGAATGAACATCGTGCCCCTCCCGCCGTCTCCAAATGCATGGGAGCAACCGGTTGAACTCCCCACAACGAAGGAAGCCTTTGCGGACCCGCAGGGTGCCTGGGCCGAGATCGTGATTGAGCCCATCGCCAAAGACGATCGGCCCGATCCCGCTTTCCGTAAGCACTACAGCACGCGCCGTGGTGCGCTCTCATTCGACGATCTTGCGAAATCGGACGCGAGCCTGGGCGCTCCTGGTGCGGTGATGTTCAGCGATTCACAAGGTCGATCCGGAACGCCGATTCCCCTGCACCGCGACCCTTATCACATTGCGGTCCACCCAGAAGGTAAGGGGTTTGCCCTGCGCTCGAAGAGCAATGTGCTGACGATCTATGACGGAGGTCTACAGGTCGAATTCGAAACCGACCTTGCGCGTGCACCGGAGGTTTCGGCGAACCGAGATCGCCTGGGTTTGGTAGAGAGCGAGGCGCATCGCGCGTTGCGCTGCATTGCGCTGACGCCTGACCGGGACCGGTATCTGTTCACGCATGTTGATGAGGCCTGGTGTATCGATAGGAAAGGCGAACGTCTTTGGGGCCTGCGAATGCCAGCAAAAGAGCCCACTCGCATCCGGATAGGTGGTGCCAGCTTTGGCTCGGCGGCCGAAATCGACGACGCGCTCGAAGTGATGGGACTTCAGATGCCGGTTACGCCTGACGAAATCCGCCAGCGATACCGGAAATTGGTGCGAGAGTTGCATCCTGATCTCAGTCCCGGAAACGAGGAGCGGATGAAGGCCGTGAACGTCGCTTCCGAACGGTTGACCGGTCTGGACCCGGAACAATTCGACGGCAGCGGGGCAGGGGATGACGGTTTTGAGATCGTGATCAGTTTCGGCGCTGCAGCCCAGGCGGATTGGATTTATGCCGCTGCCTTTTCGGGAACCGGAGAAACTACGCTTCTCGGTTCATACGCTGGCCGCGTTGTTCGCGTGGACCAGGACGGCACGCCAACCACGATCTATGATGTCGGCTCTGTGCCGGTTCGTATCATCGAAACCGAGGCCTTCCTCTATGTGATGACCTCGACGCGTCTCTATGTGCTCGATGGCGATCAACTGGTGGCACTTGAGGACTGTTCGGCCAAATGCGACTTGCTAGTCGGCGGTGGAATGGTCCTTTTGGTCGAGAGCAAGGGGGTTCGTGTCTTCGCCGAAGATGGCCGAGCACTTGGCATTGCACTGACAAAGGCACCCATCCGGCGTGCTTATGTTGATGATGGCGATTTGGTCATCGAGACCCGCACGCAACGTGGGCGTTTCCGTGGTGTTCGCACCGCAGACTGAGGCAGTCGACACTTCAGGCCACAAGCGATCATCCGTCTATCTATTCAGGTAGGGGGTATATCAACGACCAATCCGACGGTGCTTGAATTCAGGGTCTAGGCATCTCTGGCCGTCGGGAATGACGTGATACTTACAATAGGTTCAAACCGGCTCCCTCTCGTTTTCTTTCTGATGCAATCTCCGTGACCTGGCCCGTCTGCCGGGCACGGCCCTCAGCCACCCCCTTCAAGCAGAACTTTCCCCTGTGCGCTTCGCGCCCATTCCTCGCGCGTCAAAGTTCAGCCTGACAGCCGGTCCGGGCAGTCACGGTCTCCCGTTTGCATCGAAAACGAAGGAGAACCGATATGACCAAGTACTACACCGTCACCACCCCCGACACCGGCAAGGATGGCAAGACCCGCTTCCACAAGGTGGGCGTTGCCTTTCCGCAGAACGAAGGCGCCAAGTCCTTCATGACCATCCAGCTCTTCGCAAACCCGGTGAATGGCGAACTCGTTCTCTTCGAGCCGAAAGCCGACAACGACGACGGCCAGGTCACCGAGTGACCCGAGCGGGGAGGGGCCACGCGTCCCTCCCGCCAAACCTCACCGACATTTCATATGAAGGACAGACACAATGGAACTTCTGCCCCAATCCATCCTCGACCAGCTGGCCGCCAATGGCCGCGCCAACCAAGAGCGCATTGAAGCCGGTGAAGACATCATCGACTTCGCGCCGGTGGTCAAGCTCTTCACGCCTGACGGGGGTGCCACCTGGCTCCTCAGCGAAACGGACCCGGAAGATCCCGACATCGCCTTCGGGCTTTGCGACCTCAGCCTTGGTTACCCCGAACTTGGCTCAGTTCGGCTCAGCGTCCTAAAGGCGCTTCGTGGCCGCCTGGGCCTGCCGATCGAGCGCGACCTCCATTTCAAAGCTAACGCGCCACTCAGCACTTATACCGAACGCGCCCGCGAAGCCGGAGGGATCGTCACATGAGCAGCAACATCCGTCCGGAACACATCAGCGCCTTCGAGGCGCTGACTTCGGGAGAGCACGACAACTTCGCGCTGTTCTCCTGCTTCCTCGATGGCGAACCAGCCGTGGCAATCGTCGCCGTGACGCCGCCTAATAGCGACGAGGGCGAGTATCAAATCACGCCGCTTTTTGTTGGTGTCACCGCGAACATGGTTCTGACGGATCATGAAGGTACTACCGCCTGACGGTCGCGCGTCGCATAGCATCCAGAAGAAGAGGTCGCCCATTTCCGGGTGGCCTTTTTCAGTTTCGTTCATGATCCCACGCGAACAGGGCTGAACGAAATTTTGGCGGCGTCCTGGCGAAATTGAAGGCCTCATTGTTCCCCGACTGGTGTCGGTTTGAAGTGCATTGAATAGTTGGGCCTCTCTGCACTCTGTTGATGGAGGTGCCAGAAACGGCGGTCAAAAAGATACATCATGCAATACATCATATTGCGCAATATGATGTATTGAAGTATAAGCGAAGGAGAAAAGGAAGACGTTGGCAGGATATGCCCAATGTTTGCACATTTTGTCCGAGGGGTCTGACCCGTGCCGAGGCCAGCGAAAAACCTGAAGCTTGAGCAGCGCATCGAAGTGGCGCGGCGCTTTGCAGCGGGCGAGAGCGCGAAGGACCTGGCGGCGGCATTTGGCATCTCTCCACGCCATGTGAACAGGCTGGCGAAAGAGGAGGCGGGGGAGGGGATCGCGGTGCGCGATCCGAGCGAGACAGTGGCGTTCCGGGCCAGTCGATCCGAGCTGGAAGCGTTCGACGCGGAGTGGCACGAACGGGGCTATGCCAACCGCTCTCAGGCGCTGAATGCAGTGCTACGCGGACGGTGTGGATTCCTCGATGTGCCGCGTGATCTGGTCTCGGAATACTGCGCCGCGTGGCGTCAGGCGAAGGATGTGAGCGACGCTGGACTGGTGCTCGCCAAGGCGGTGCATCGCGGTCGGTTGGAGGTCTCGGAGGCGGATCGCGCGGTGCTGATCGAACTCCTTGATCTGGCGCAGTCCATGAGCCGTGAGATGGGCCGGATGAAAGATGCGGCGCAGGCGCTGCGTCATCAGGAGTGGCCACAAAAGGAGAAAGGGCAGGGGGCGGAGAGCGAAGTTCTGGAGGACAGCCCGCGCGTGATCGAGGATGGGTTGAGGCTGGTGCGCAATGGCTGATCCGCTCGCCCTCTACGCTTCGGTCATGGGTCGGCTCTGGGAGGATGTGCGCATCCGGGGCCAGGCCGCGGCGCGGATCGATGCGCGGCTGGCGGGGCGTCGGCAAGGGCGGAGTTTCGCGCGCGTCGGGTCCATGTCAGCGCGTAACGCGCTGAAGGCGGCCTCGGGTCAGAGCCGGGCGGCAGTGTTCAAACGGATCCGGGCGGGGGGCTGTAAGACGCGTGCTTCGCTCCGAGCGCAGATCTCCTACATCAATGACAAGGCCGTCTACACCTACTCGACGATGACCAACGCGCTGACCGATGCGGCGGTGCTTTCTGAGGAGCAGAAAGAGGACATCATCGAGGATTGGGCCGGTACCTGGCGCGGCTCGACCAAGCTCGGGTTCACCTCGCACATGCTGCTGTCCTTCCCGACCGACGTGACGGTCGACCAGGTCCGCGATATCGCGATGGACTGGACGGAGCATTTCTTCGAGAGCGGCAAATACGGCGACCAGTGGGACTATGTCCTCGCGGTCCATGACGACCGGGCGCACAGGCATGCCCACATCATTCTGAACAATCGCGGCGTCGAAAACGGCACCTGGTTCTCCTGCTGGGCCGAGGGCGTGATGTCGCCGCAGCTCTTGCGCGAGAAGCAGGCCGAGATCGCGGAAGGCTACGGCGTGACGCTCGACGCCACCACCCGGCTCGAGCGGGGTATCTTCGAGAAACCCGCCGGGATTGAGGAAATCTACCGCGCCAAGGGAGAGGCCCGCCTGCCGCGCGAGATTGTCATGACCGCGCAAGAGTCAGCCATCGCGCAGGCTCAGTTGGTGGACTTCGCCAAGGACTACAAGAACCTCGCCGACCTGCTGGACAGGATGGACCAGAGCCACATGGCCCGCGCCGTGCGCGGGATGGCGGACGGGCTTGGCTCTGGCACGCCGTGGAACTTCACCGAAGGAGAGATAGACATGAAGGACATCAAGACCGTCGGTGATGCGATCGACTATTCCGAGCGCACGATCGAGGCGCTCAGGCTCAAGGCCGAAGAACTGGACCCGGCCGAGCGCGCCGCCTTCGAGACCAAGGCCGCGCCGATCATCGCGGACCTTTCGCAGATGGTGCCGGACCCGGAACTGCGCGCGCGGTTTGGCAAGCAGCTCGAAGAACCCTATCCGCCGGGGGCGGGCAGCGAGGTGCTGATCGCCGCGCTGCAGTCCGGCAATGACGATGGGCTGCCCGATGTGCTCGCGCGCGCCGAGGAGGTGGGCATGGACAGCGAGGAACTGGTGGCGCGGATCACGGCGGGCGGCACGCGGAACTACGGCATGGCACAGGATTGGGTCGAGCGCGACATGAACGCGGTGCTGGCGAAAGACGGTTTCAGCGTTGAGACCGCGAGTGATGACCATCTCGATGCCGCGCTGGAAAAGGTCGACGGCGTGATGGACGCGCTGATGGAACGCGCCAAAGAGATGGGCGTCGAGATCGGCCGAACCCTCGCGGACGAGGAGGAGGCAACGCTACCGCTCATCGACGAAGACGACCGGACGCCCAATCCCTACCTGCAGGAACTCGCCGACATGCTGCGAGACGGTAAGCTCAGCGAGGAACAGGAAGAGACGATCGAGCGGACCCTGCAGTCCGAGCTCTTCAAGGAGTTGGGTGAGGAGGGCTTGGCCGAGCTTCGCCGCGGCAATTTCGAGGTACTTGAAGCGGCCCTGCCGAGCAAGCTCGACCAGATCACCGTCACGCAGGAGTTCCTGGAGATGACCTTCGAGGAGACCGGCGATCAGGTCTTCACCGACCGGGCCGCCGGGTTGCAGCAGGACAAGGCGACCGAGGTCGCGCGGTTGCGCGGCCAGCAGGAGGCGCAGGAAATGGGGCGTGATCTTGGCCGCGACCGTAGTCTCGATGACGAGATGGAATTCTAAAGGGGAGATGACCACCATGACCAAGACACTTCCCCTCTGGGCCGCGCTCCTCTTCGGCGTGATCTGCGGCGCCGTTATCGGCACCATCGTCGCCGCCTTCTACCTGACCCTGGCCCTGAAAACCGGGTTTCAGAGCTTCGACATGTTGGCGCTCTGGAAAGCGAGCGCCGGCACCCGCGCAGCACATCCCGAGGCTTTCAAGGTCGGGTTTGGCGCCGTCGGCTTCGGGGCCATCGGCCTCGGCGCCTTGGCGCTGGCCTGGACCTGGAAGAAGGAGCGGGACGATTACGGATCGGCCCATTGGCAGACGAAGGCGGAGTTGAAGAAGAACGACATGCTGCAGGCCCCCGGCAAAGGCTTTGTCTGCGGCAAACTCGGTGCGCCGACCTCGAAGGCCGAGTTCATCTCCTCGACGACCATCCCGCATGTGATGATGGTGGCCCCGACCCGCGCCGGTAAGGGTGTCGGCTTCGTGATCCCGAACCTGCTGAGTTTCGCGGGCTCGGTCGTGGTGCTCGATGTGAAGGGCGAGAACTTCGAGAAGACTGCCCGGCTACGGGCGCTGAACGGTGACGAGGTCTATCGCTTCAGCCCGTTTGATTGGGCCAATGCCACGCATCGTTACAACCCGCTGGCCCGGATCGCCAAGGCCCCGAGCTTTGCGCAGCGCTTCACCGAGGTCTCGATCCTCGCCGACCTCTTCCTCGACAAGGACAACAAGACGCTCGATACCTTTTCGGAGGCGGGCAAGTCGATCTTTGTCGCGGCGTGCCTGCTGGCGATCCAGCGCGGCACCCCAAACCTTGGCGAGGTGAACAAGATCGTCGCGGGCGGCGAATACAAGAACGCCCAGTACAAGTCCTATGCGGACGAGGCTGAGGAAGACATCCTGCGCGAACTCTGGACCAATGCGGCTTCTGCCTCGTCGCGGCTGCTGACCTCGAACATCCAGGCACTGATGACTGCCGGTCTCAAGCAATGGGACAACCCGGCCGTGCGCTCGGCCACCGAGGCGAGCGACTTCGATTTCTCGACATTCCGGACGACCCCGCAGTCGCTCTACATCGCGGTGTCCGAGGATCACATCGCGACGCTGGCGCCGCTCCTGCGCCTGATGTTCGCCGATCTCATCGCGTCGATCCGTCTGAACGAGCCCGGGCCTGACGAGCCCTGGCCCATCATGATGATGATCGACGAGTTCCAGCAGATGGGGGCGATGCCCTATCTCGAACGCGCGATCCATTCGCTGGCAAGCTATGGCGGCCGCGTCGCGATGATCGCGCAGTCGCTGGCCTCGCTTGACCGGATCTACGGACCCGAGGGCCGCGAAAGCCTCGAGAACGGGGCAGGGCTCAAGCTCTACATCACACCGCGCGATCAGCGCACTGTGAAGGAGGTTTCCGCCGCCGTTGGCAGCACGACCCGCGAGGCGGTGACTAGGATGTATGGTCGCAACAAGGGTTTTCTCGGGGCAACTTCGACCTCGGCGCGGCTGGAAGAACGGCCTCTGCTTTCTGAGACCGAAGCGCGCCTGATGGACCCCGATGAGGTCATCATCCTCGCCTCTCCACAGCACCCGATCAAGGCAAGCCGGATCAAGTATTTCGACGATCCCTTCTTCAAGGACATGCTAGCTCGCCAAGAGGACAAGCCGTTCCCCTATCCGCCGAGCGTGCAGGGCGTGGGGCCATGGGGTGGCGACAGTGGTGACGCGGTCGGTGTAGGCGAGATAGTCAAACCAGCCGAACGTGCGCCTGTCCGAGACCGCTCGCAGCGCCGCGAAGCGCGCGCGATGAGCGTGATGGCGATGGAGGCTGGGCGTGGGCAGTCAGAGCCGGAAACGCTCGAGCGGGAAGCAGCGGTGCCGAAGGAATGGGAGGCGGCGCTCGACCGGCAGGAGGATTTTATTGAGGAGTTGCTGGGTGCATAAAACTGGCTGAGTTGTGAACTGCAAAATGCCGGCCTTTGCGTTCCCTGCGGCGAAGGTTGCTAGTGAGCCCAGAGAAACGAATGCTGCGCTCTGCACGAAGGTCGGTAATGCGCACACAATTGCCAATTAAGAACTGTTGTCCAGCTCGTTCTAAACCACTGCCGGCGGCTGAATACTCGCAAGGACAGTCAATGAGCCAATTGCGCCTAAGGCTTCACTTCACACCAATGCAAAAAACACATCCTTACAAATTTTTAAGCTGTCTGAAAGGTCGGTTAAAACTCCCAGTACTCTACGGACCGCTTAGTTGATTGGTAACGAGGCGAGGGTCTTATGCTGAGTTCTGTTTTATCCATTTTGGCTGGTGTTCTTTTTGAACTCGGGCATCTGTGCTTCGCATTCCTTCTGAGCCCCGAAAGTGTCTTGGCCCTTTCAGCCAACAATGCCCAATATTTGGCCCTAGCCTGCATTGCCGCACTTAATTTTTTGCATAGAGACCGCAATCACTCTCAGGACCTCGGTGCATCAGTTCGGAAAGTGACTTCAGATCCCAAGTGTCACGCCCATCGGAGCACAAGCGCCCTCCCAAGTTTGGATGACAGATTGGTGGATCAGCTATTCCTTCATGCCCAGGCAATTCGAAGCGGCAGGCATCCAGTTCGACGTTCTACCTCTATGATCACAGCAAGAATTGGATAGCGAATGTCGAAACCCAAAGGTGATGCCACCTCTGTGTTGGCCAGATTTAACGAAAGATTTGGTCTGGTTCAAAGGCACGTCATCACCATTCCAGCAGCAAACAACAGAGTTCGTCCATTCAATCAAATATCTGGTGCGGTTCAGACAAACAAATCCAAAGCCATAAAGGAGCCAAACATGTCATTGGACATTTCTAAACTAGGTGAAATCAAAGGTCTTTTGGGGGCGTGTCTCGTCGACAGTGACACAGGCCTAGTCCTAGACACAGAGGGTGGTGCAAAGTTTGATCTTGAAACAGCAGGCGCAGCGAATGTTGAAGTCGTTCGCGCCAAGCTTCAGGCAATCGAAGCGCTGAAACTTAACGATACTATCGAAGACATTCTGATCACACTTGGCAAACAGTTTCATCTGGTCCGCCCGCTGGACAAAAACCCAAACATCTTTGTGTATGTCGCGTTAGACAAGAAGACCGCCAATCTGGGTCTCGCGCGGCTTCAGGTGAAAGCTGTCGAAGAAACGTTGAGCCTCTAGTCTGCAACGATTTTCCAAATGGACTTAGCCATCTCGTTATGGCTGGGTTCACTTAACCGACTATTGGTAATTGCGATAAGCGGAACCACTGACTTATTCGGAGGTCTTGAAATGAAAATACTCGTCGCAGAAGACGACAAAAAGACTGCCGACTTTGTCAATTCTGGACTAAGGTCAAACGGTTTTAGTGTTGAGTGGTACGAAGATGGTCGGGATGCCCTGTCATATTGTTTGTACAATGAATGTGATGCCATCATCCTAGACCGAATGTTGCCAGGAATGGATGGTCTTTCCGTTCTCAAGGCCCTAAGGGCTGCACAGAAACAAACCCCAGTTCTGTTTCTCACGTCTTTAGGAGATGTTCAGGATAGAGTTGAGGGCTTGACCGAAGGTGCAGATGACTACTTGGTCAAGCCTTTTCATTTTTCAGAACTTCTGGCCCGTTTGAACAGCATTGTCAGGCGACAACCCTCCGGCGTCTCGACGACTAAGCTTCAAGTCCATGATCTGTCAATGGATCTGCTCGGCCGGGTGGTGAAGCGGCAGGATGTTACAATTGACTTGTTGCCCCGTGAATTTGCGCTGCTGGAAGTTTTGATGCGAAACACAGGGCGAGTGGTGACACGCACCATGCTTTTGGAGCAAGTCTGGGATTACAACTTCGATCCAAATTCGACTGTGATCGAGACGTATATCAGCCGTCTGAGGTCGAAGATCGACAAACCCTTTGAGACGCCGCTTCTGCACACGTCTCGAAACGTTGGATACAGCCTTCATGGGCCGCGCTAGCATTCTCTCAGGCGCTCCCTTCCAGACAGCTTGTTTCGCAGCATTGATCGTATGGATCATTACTGCTGTCTTCGGATACGCTGCATATCTGGCGCTGGAAGACCGGCTCCGTTCTGACCTTGAGCAACAAATCCTCGACGAAGAGCTCCTGCTTCATGAGATATTGTTGGACGGTGGGGCAGACGCAGTTCAGCGAGCGATTGAACACTTGAACAGTCCCAATCGAACCAGGCTTCACATTATCGCATTGTTCGACCAGCAAGGTACAGCCCTTGCTGGATCAATTGCGAAATCGCCCGACGAGATTGGTTGGCACGAGGTCGATCCGGATTTTGTTCAAATCGGTGGAGCATCCCCTGTCTATATGCTTCATACGTCTGATTACCTTGGATTTCGCACAGTCGTCGCCCGCAGCCTGACTTCACTCGATCAGGCTTTGACGACGCTTTGGGAGGGGTTGTTGCTGCTGACACTTGCGACAACTGCCGCTGTCTTGGGGCTTGGTTACTACTTCAGTTCTCAGAGCTTTCGGAAACTCGAGTGGATCGAGCGGACTCTCGATCAGGCTTTTCAAGAAAACGCCGCTATTCGTCTACCGGTCTCAGGTACAGGCGATCAATTCGATCGGATTTTCCAAATAGTTAACCGACGTCTCGACTGGATTTCGAATTTACTCAACAGCACTCAAACCACTGCAGTCACAATTGCACGCGACTTGAGAGTACCATTAACGAACGGGTTCATGTCGTTGCAGAAGGCATACAGCGAAGTTGAGTATGGGGGCGATCCGAAACCAAGCCTCAACGATTTAGAGTGCAACCTTAAGCGCATCAGAACTGTCTTCGACACAATACTCAAAGTATCTCAGATCGAGACGGGCGGGCATCAAAACAACTTTAAAACAGTCAATTTGAGTACGCTCGTTGAGAAAGTTGCAGAGGCTTTCTATCCGGTTGCGGTCGACGAGGGCAAACACATCTCGGCTGAATACAACGCCAACACGATTTTGATACGAGGTGACGAGGGCATGCTGAAACAGCTGCTCGTCAATCTTGTGCACAACTCACTTCGGTATTGCCCCTCGGGAACTTGGATCAGTATTTCCCTTACGGCCAAGTCTGAAGCTATTGAACTGGTCGTTGCGGACAACGGGCCTGGGGTTCCGGAACCTCAAATCAGCAAGATATTTGAAGCTTTTTTCCGAGCTGACAGCGCAAGAAACGAAGCTGGCAATGGACTTGGCTTATCGCTTGTGAAGGCCGTCGCGATACGGCACGGCGCAATAGTCACCGCTGAGAGCAACGAACCAGGCTTGCGGGTTTGCGTGAGCTTCGGGAAGTCCCTCATCGCCGCCTGAATACAAGTGGAAGACCTATACCGCTCTAAATTTTAACCAACTCTCGGACATCTCAAACCTGAAGGCTCAACTTTTTGAACGGAAGAACAACGATGAAGAAAGCAATATTCCTGTCGGCAGTCTTGCCTGCGGCTGCGGCGTTCGCAGACGAAACAGAATTCCGATGCACGTCGGATACAAATGGTGAAGTCATTCAAATCTTTCAGGAAGCTGATCTCTCAGAAGCGCGCCTGATAGTTGATAACACAGAGGGCATGGCCTCCGTTGCGCACGGTTTGGATGGTGTGACATTCATCCACATCAAGCCCGACGAAGTCTGGACCTTGGCGCTTCATTTTCCAACTATGACCTATGAGTTATCCACGCATGGGGCCTCATCAATCGAAGACCACGGGCATTGCACAAAGGGTGAGTGATCGACATAGAGCCCTCATTAATCAGGGACCCAGATACGAGAACCTTTCAAAAATGTAAGGTTGGTGAAAACCAATTGGAAAGAACGCGCAGCAGAAGATGTCATCGGGGTTGAAACTGAAACCAATCACTCGGCTGAGGAAGCACTCGTAGCCCTCCTATAGGGTGTCACCGGTACCGTGAAAACATGGGCCACTCACTCGTAAGCAAGCGTCCCTCAGCCAAAGCAGCGCTCCTTTCTACCCCCCTCGGAAAGGGGCGCTGCAAATTCGCCCTAACTTACGGTCTACTCGTTGCTGTATTGGGCGGAAACGCTCAGCTAACAAGATACGCGTAAAACTCAGTGCATCGGCCTTTTTGCACTTCGCCGAGCCTAAATTACCAGTGGTGCGACAATCTCATGCAATTTCCCCATACTTTTATTCCAATATTAGGTACAACCGTCGGATCACGCGCTTGGCTGGCCAGAATAGGTTTGTTTTTTCGAATCTGGATGTGGTCTTCACTATCACCGGATGAAGAGACTAATGAAACGCTCAAACATAGTATCTGGGGCAGCGTTTACCACAGCGTTATATGCAGCAGTGGTGATACTGCTTTCCGTTACAGCATTGGCATTTTTGACATTCGAAAGAATTCGTGGCGACCTGCAGCGGGAAATGGACTCGTTGTTAATCGACGAAATGCGTTTCATTCAGGAAATTCTGGACGACAACGACAACGATTCCGATGTCGTACAAGCGATCGATGATGCGACCCTCTGGTTGCCGTTCGACACCAGTTTGATCGGCCTGTTCGATAGCCAAGGGACGCGTCTGGCTGGAAATATCGATAATTACCCCTCCTTTCGAGGTTGGGGAGAAATCGAAGATGATGGCATAAATCTGGGCGGTGAAAAACGTATCCATCGGGTAAATGTGCAAACCTACCGTGGCTTTGTAATCGTGGTTGGTCGCGATCTTGCATTTGTGAAAAGCACACTTCGTTCGTTGGCATGGTCCTTGGTCGCAATCGGATTTGGAGCAACGTTGTGCACTTTATTAGTTGGGTACGTCTCCAGCATAAGAACATATCGCAAACTCGATCAAATGGCGAAGACGCTGAACAAAGTCTCAAAGGGTGAAGTAAGAGCGAGGCTTTCAGTCGGCAAAAACAACGATCAGATAGACCGGGTTGCGCGGCTGATGAACGGCCATCTCGACAACCTGACAGCATTGATGTCGACGACTCGATCAGCCGCTGCCGCCATTGCGCATGATCTGAAAAACCCGCTCACTCATGCTTATATCGCACTTCAGGAAGCGAAGGATTCCCTACAATCAGATGGTCAATCTTTAGAGCCGATTGACAAAATTCAATCTGAACTTGATCGTCTCAAATGGACCTTCGAAACAGTTTTACGGATCAACCGTATCGAAGAAGGTAACAGTCCCAAAGCTTTCAGCTATCTGAATTTGAACAGACTGGGTCGAGAAGCAGTTGAGAACATGATACCACTTGCGGAAGTTAAGGGCCAAAGTCTCAGTTTTGTGGAGAACCAATCAGGACGTACACTAATCGAAGGCGATGAAGGTATGCTGAAACAGCTTTGTGCAAACCTTTTGCAGAACTCAATCGATCACTGCCCGCAACATTCCAATGTTCGCCTGACCGTTGAACAAGATGAAAACTCCATTACGCTCTCGGTTGTTGACGATGGCCCCGGCGTTCCCGAAAACACACTGGGTAAGCTTTTTGTTCCGTTTTATAAGCTTGAAAGCGAGCGAAACAGTGTTGGCAATGGTTTGGGTTTAGCACTGGTGAAGGCAATTGCAGACCATCATTCAGCGCTCTTGACGGCTACAAATAATTCACCTGGGTTGGCAGTTTCTATTCAATTTGAAATTGCGTAGCGGCTTATCAAATATTGTTTGGCGTGCTGCGTTCTCTTGCACAGAATGGGCAAGAGAATTCTGTGGGAGTCTTCTTTTCAAGTCCTGAGATCGCTCAAGAACCGGAGCAAGGGTATTCGACCTTCCACAAATCGTAGGGCTCTTCACTGGAGGTACCTCTCCGACGGATCCACAAACGAAGTATTCAGCTCATACGATAGCCGACATTTCTGAGTGTCACGATCCGCTGACCTTCTGCACCGATTTTACGTCTGAGGCGCCCGACATATACATCGACAACATTGGTCAATGGATCTTCATTCATGCCCCAAACCGAATTCAAAATCCGCTCTCTGGATAAAACGCGCCCAACATTGGTTAAAAACAAAAGGAGAAGATCGCGCTCTTTTTTTGACAACTGGATTTCTTGACCATCAACAGCAACCTGAAGGGATTGCCTGTCAAATGTAAGTGCTCCGCAAGTAATCACAGTGTTGCTGAGGTCATCTGCATAGCTGTTGGCGCGGCGGTGCAACGCTTCTATCCGAGCGATGAGTTCGTCGAAATCAAAGGGTTTAGGAAGATAGTCGTCTGCACCAATCTTCAATCCTTCTACCCGTTCCTCAGAACTATCCAAGGCGGTCAACATCAGGATAGGGATCTTTGACTTTCGGGCACGTAGCTTGCGACACACATCTTGTCCCTGAATTCCCGGTAGCATCAGATCCAACAAGATAATATCATAATTGCCGGAGGCTACGTGCTCCAAGGCATCTTCCCCGCTTGGCGCATGATCAACGGACCAACCTTCAGCAGACAATCCGCGGCGTATGAAGTCAGCTACGCGGGTTTCGTCCTCGACAAGTAGAATATTCATAGCGTGCCTCAGTTTTCTTTCTGTCTGAAACCGTGTATTTGCAAAGCTGCGTGAGGTATTACCGGTATTGCAATTTGTTTCTGAAGCAGACAGGCATTAGCCCGTTTCTCGTTGAACATCGGATTGTACAATTTTCATTCGGGGTGCTTTGGGCAACGTTATAATGATTTGCAGCCCGCCCTCCTGGCGATCTTGAAGGTCAACAGTCCCTCCATGGGCTTCAACAATCGACTTAACGACCGGAAGCCCGAGGCCGCTTCCCTCGATACCCTGCCCCGAGGCGTTTGAGCCCCGAAAAAACCGATCGAACGCCTGGGACTTTTCCGCTGCACTCAGTCCGGGACCGTCGTCTTCGATTGTAATCGAGCAAGACGCGAGCCCTGCTTCCAATGTTGCGCTGATTGTTGGGCCTCCGTATCGTCGTGCATTTTGCAGCAACGCGAGTACTGACTGGCGAAGCCGAACCTCATCCACCGAAGCCATCACCATACCTTCCGGGCTTTCGACCTGAACCGGATCAGGAAACATCGCCACGGCATCCCGCACCACCTTTCGTAGGTCCGTTTCCTTGCGATCCAGCCTAAGTTGACCCGCCTCGAACCGAGCGACCGTTAGCATGTCATCAACGATTTGATTGGTGTGCTTTGCGGAATCGCGAATACGGGCGAGTGAATCGGAAGTATCCTCTGACAGCGTGTCTGATGTCCTTAAAGTAACGTCGGCCTCTCCAAGGATAATTGCCAGTGGTGTCCGTAACTCATGACTAATATCGGCCATCAATCGTTTGCGGTTCTCTTCACCCCTCTCAAGCTTGTCGATTAGTTGTTGAAGTTCGAATGTTCTAGCGGCGACCGTATCTTCAAGTTGCCTTTTTTGCTCGGCGCGACTTGCTTCGCGGGCAGCCAAGCCTTCCGCCATGCTATTCAGAACAGTGCCTAATTCTCTGAATTCACGGCTACCACCAAGATCTACGGGCTTCGAATAGTCGGCCCTGCGCAGGCGCCCAACGCCGTCTGCAAGCAACGTAAGTGGTTTTCTGATTTGGCGGTTGAACGACACAAGGGCCACCAGTAACACACCTATGGCGGCAAGAACGATCACGTAAACCAATCGCTCATTCCATTTTCGAAAGGTTGCTGCTTCGGCCAAGACTTCTTCAACCTCCTCTACTTCTTCATCAAGCGCAGCCTGAATTTTTTGATCAAGTTCATCGTCAATATCCCCGTCCAGCAGAGCGGCCAGTCGCTCGATCCGCACAAATGTCTCAATCGGGCTACCTACCTCTGAAAGGTTTGCGATAGCTGCGTTGACGGCTTCTATGTCGTCTTCGATCTCATCAAGAAGCTCCAGTTCCTCGAACTCCTCTTCGCCCACCATCTGGATTTCCCGGGCAATGGTTTTTCGGATTGCATCCAAAGTCTGGGCGATTTTCTCCTGCAGCTCTACTTCGCTTACCCCATCATCCCGATCGCCAATTAGGAGTGCGTCACCGTGTTGCTTGAACAGGCGGTACAGATCCGCCTCAAGCCTCAGATGCAGGCCATATGACTCTTGAGCCAGTGAAATCCGGGCATCCCACCATCGGGTTTTTTCAAGGCTGTACAGGGTAAGGCCCGCAAGCCCACCCAAAAAGCCGACCAGAACAGCAGCATAGATTCCAAACAGAGTAGACGAATGCATATCAACAGACCTTTGATTTTTGCTTCAAACTAAGCGGAGTGGCGTCTTCGGCCAATACAATGGTGGCTGACGAAAACTCTTGCAGAGACTCAAGCAACTCGACCCTGTGATGCAGGCAAGACGTCCACCTGATAGACGCGATGACGATGACGTCAGCTTTGCCAAGAACAGCGCGCACGAGATCCAATTGCAGGGTCTGAAGTGGCAACAAACCTTTACCGTTCTCCGCCAAGCATTGATCAAGGCCACGAGGCGCCGCGAGGAGATCGGACAGGCCAAAAATCCGCATGACCGTTGCTATCTTCAGGTCGCTCGGGCGCCTCCGACAGCTCAGCGTTGCAGATCGGCGCAAACTTCCCTGAAGTCCAACATGGTTATCTCCGATAAAGGCGATTTTCGGAGCAACTACTCGCCCACCATAACGGACATCGACGCCATCGTTTGCGTCGAGCCCGGCAATGATACGCGCGAGGCTGTTTGCATGTTTGTCTGTTAGTTTGGAAACTGATCCGGGCGAGGCCACAAATGAGATAGGCACCCGGTCGAGTTCTCCGGTCACCTTGATGGAAACCGGACCGTTTTGATTTGTTGCAGATCTGGTCACCACTGGTTCCGAAAGCAGTCTTTCGGCTTTTTCACGGGCGACCCTCCACGCGCAATACTGGTCCCACGCCCCGGCCAGATTTTGCAACGGCAGGGCAATCAACGCCAATACCGACAGGCAAGCTGCAACTGTCGACGGTGCAATGGCGTGCCGACTGGCTTGCCAGAGCATCAGCAGACCGGTTAACGCGACACCCAGTTGCAAGACTGCCTGAAGGCTGGTTGTTCTACCGCGACGAGCCAGCGCATCACTGCGCAGTGATGCGCCCTGTCTATCAAGCTTACGCAATTCACGGTCGGTCCGACCCATCAGGTCCAGTTCGGGCGCGATAGAAATGCGTTCAATCATGGAAATGGCGATGTTGGCGCGATTTCGACGAAGTTTTTGATGGCGCCGGGCAAGATGCCAGGCTAGCAACCCCATCGCGACCAGTGCAACACTCAGCGAGGCGACACCATTGATCGCAAGCATAGGGTTGAGGAAATACAGAATGGAAGCCGCGCCAGGTATCACAATCATTGCAGACCAAGCATCCGGTAATCCGCGACCAAACCAAAGTCGCGCTGCAGACAGGTCACCAACAAACCTAAGGGACAATGCGCCAACGCGGCGTTTTTCATGTCGGGACTTTGGAAGTTGCGCGATCTTCCGATACAGCGTCCGGCGCAATGAAATTGCGTAACTCTGGCCAAGCGCTTCTGCGCGATATCGTGATAAGAGCATACATGCCGCCGCAACGGTACCGGAGATCGCCAGTTGCAAGACAGTATTCGTTGCGAGTGCATCTCCTGCGTGAAGCGCCGCAAAAGCATCCCGTGTGGCAAACGCTGCGAAAGCCAGCGCAATAGCCTGCATGATGCCACAGGACACCACGAGGACCGCATCAATGATGCGGTCCCTTGTGGCCAAACTAGGGAGGGGGGTCATGCGGCCACATCTTCTGGTTCGCGCCGCATCAGCGGCGTAACATATTGGGCGATTATCGCTGGCGACCAAAGATCTTCGCGCGATAAAATCGGGCGGCCGGTTACCTCTGCTGCTTCGGCGGCGGCCAATGGGGAACAACTGACCATCCCGGATACCGCAAATGGGCTGAGACCCACTTTGTTCAGAACGGTTACACCGCCCAATGCACTCAGCGCGTCCGGCGCAGCGAATAAAATGCCGTCCAATCGATCCCGAATGCGTGAGGACTGTAAGATAGCCCGCGTTTCCTGTTGAAACACACCATCGGCAATCTCAACAACTACAACTTCGGCACCACGAGACGCTGCAGTTGCGACCAGTGTATCAAATCCGGATTCGATCGCTGCAAGTGGCATCCGATAAGTGGTGGCCATACCAACATCCGTGAAATCGAGGGCCGGCGCACCGCCATCTTCGAAACTGTTGAAGTCACCGAAGGCTCCGGTTCCGGTGGCTTTTACACCGGCGACGGCAACTCCAGAACGCATAAGCCCATGGCCAAGGCTTGATGCGGCTGTAGTTTTTCCTGAGTTCATCGACGCACCAAACACGCCAATAACGGTTACTTGGTCATTGGCTGGCAGCGACGGCAGCGCATAGTCTGCTACGTTGATCACCTGACCCTTTGCATCGGTCAAAAGGCCGATGGGCTTCAATCGTGTTGGTTCGTCCATGCGGACATGGGCGGCGTCTACGCGACCTGCGACGCCGCCACCAGCGACAAGATCGATAAGATCATCATCAATCACCGCGCTGGCAAGAAACTGGTCTGGTGCGTACCGGTCGCCCAGAGCCAGAACAACGTAATCGCCCGGGTAGCTGACTGAGGCGCGACGTTCCGCCAATTGGATTTTCTTGTGATGACCGATCTCGGCGATCTCACAGAGGATAAGATCCCCTGCTTTTGCAGTATTCAACTGCGTGGAAAGCCCATGTACATCGGACCGATCAACTCTGCGGGTTGTAAATGCCCATTTTGCGACTTCGCAGGCAACAGGCGAGACTTGTGGAAACTGTGTCATGCTTTGCTCCGTGACTGGCTGTTCAGTGAAATCGTTTTGCCAGAGTGATGTGAGAACAATTGCAATGTGGAATGAAGGGATGGCATGCGTTCGAATGAACAACAAATGAACACTTTTTCAGGGATCCACGTTTCTGCCTCAAAGCATTCTTATGCTAGTTCGATCTCCTGTGTGCTCTTGTGAGCAGCCACTTAGAGAGTGCAAACGAACGGTCTTCGGTCAGTCATCATCCCCGCCGTCGTCACCACCTCCACCGTCATCCCCGCCATCATCGTTGCGATCGTCGCCCCGGTCATCGTCTCTGTCATCGTCTCTATCCCGTTCTCCAGACCCTCCGTTGTTGGCTCCGCGATCATCTTGCCCTTCCTTTTGATCTCCACGACCGCTGCGGTCATCAGAGCTACCTATCTTGTTTTTTGTGCCCCTGCGTAACTCATTGATCGTGATGCGGTTGTCTCGGTTGCGGTCAATGTCCTCAAGAAGTCTGCGCGCACCAACTTCTCCAAATGCGGCGGTCAGCTCATTCAAGCTCAGGACACCGTCAGAATTCGTGTCAACAGACCGAAAACTGGCAGTTTGCGCAGCTGCTTTGTTGAACTGGCTGTCGCCAATCAAAAAGGTGAAAGCCATTAAAATGACGCAGGTCGTGTAGCGGAAAATCCCCAACTTGCGGTGTGCTGACTTACTTCCAGTCTTTGTCACAGACGGTCCCCTGCTCGTCGGTTGTTTATGTGAACCAACGTTACTTAATTCCAGTAGGACAATATGGCTCGCAGAGATGAATAGGGCATATAGGTAATATGAACGTTGGATGAACGGTGTTTTCCATGCGAAAAGAAGGCTTGGTTTTGTTGATTGGAAACCTCTCGGTATCAAATCAAGAGATCAGAGCCGCAGGAACAGAAAATGCAGTTTTTTCAGTTTACTACCGGCAAAATTCGGAGGGCAGTTGCTGCGCAATTGCCGCCTTTGGTCCTTACGAAATAACCTTCTTGGCCTCTAAACCTAGGTATGTTCGATCAATCGGTTCTCGAAGCCAAAAACGTGGGTTCGTTTCAAGCAATTCAAAAGGTCTTCGGTAAACTTGCAATTTTCATAACTCAATCAGAGGTATTCTCCACGAAATAAGTCCACTGCTTCTTTCACATTGAAGGTCTGATCTTATCCGGCAGCCATACTATTTTGCACGAACCGCGAATGCCTGCTTCCTGCCAGAGAAGTATTTCGCCGCGGTCGCAAAGCGCACAAAGCGGTCATTCGAGCGGACAATACCACCGGCAGGTTTGTCCCGCATTGCCGCCCTAGGCGACTATCCTATGATCCCCATGCCGTGAACGGAAGAGAGCACACCGAGAGACGTCAAGCGGCTTCTCTCGCATGAGGCAAGCAAAGGAGACGATTATGCCGCTATACGAACGTCGTACTTATCAGGTGCGTATTGGCCAAATGCCCGAACTCACCGCGCTCTATCGTGAGAAAGCTTGGCCCGTCGTCGAGGCGGCCGGTCTCGCAAAACACTGCGTGGGCTATTTCATCACTGACACCGGAGCGCTGCATCAGTTGGTGCACATTTGGAGGTTCGAGGATGACGCTGAGCGCCGCAATTTCTGGGAGAAGCTCCTAGGCATCGACGCTTTCCCCTTAGTCGAGATACGGTCGCTTCTAGTCAGTCAGGAGAACCAGCTTATGCGCGGCGCGGCTTGGGGCCCGGTGGCTTGACGTGTTGGGCAAACGGTAACCCTGCCCGCCGAGCCAATATTTGGGCGAGTTGAACCCAACCGAAAGTCCCAAATAGCCGCTCCGAGCCCACAGCAGAAGCCTTTGAATTTCGCTGCCAGCGCTCGTAGCAAGATAATTGCCGCAGGCACGAGTGTGGCACTGCTGCAAGGCGACGGGAACAGCTGCCATTTAGCCGAAGTGTTCAAAATCTGCTGTGAGTGGAAGCACTGTGGTTTTTTCCAAAAGAGCTAATAGCTCGGCGCTGCAATACGGAGAGCAACGCTACTGTTGGCGTGCGGCAAAGTGGAATTCTTAGCTCAATTGGTACCGGCCTTTGCGCAATACACGTCTTTGGTCAAGGTCCATACGGAAGGACGCCAAAACGCATTCGGTATTCTTCGCAACACGATTGCAATGTTTGCAACTCATCCTTCCCTTGCCAACGGTTACAATTACTTGTGATCTATGGAGCAGACCTATGGAAGTTGATTGGCTGGAAGATTTTCTCGCCTTAGCCACGGCGGGTGTTTTCGCAAAGGCCGCCCATAGCCGCAGAGTCAGCCAATCTGCATTTACAAGACGTATCAAAAATCTGGAACACTGGGTTGGCGCTCCGCTTTTTGACCGCAGTGTTCACCCGGTCGTACTGACATCAGCAGGAGAGTCATTTCGTTCGACGGCGTGTCAAACACTCAACGCGTTGCAACAGGCTCGGGCAGAGCTGACTCAGCTTTCAGGCGTTGCCGGAGAAGTGCTGAAGTTTTCGGTTCTGCACACGATCTCTATATCATTTGTTCCTTCTTGGATCAGGAGAATATCCAAGTCCATCGGCCCGGTCAGGACCAATTTCGTCGTCGATAATTTTTCAGACTGTGTTGAGACACTGACCGCAGGCAACGTTGACTTCATGCTGAGCTATGACCATGCCTCAATGGCGGTACTTACCGAGAATTCGTGGTACCCATCCATCACGGTCTCTGATGATTGTCTGGTTGCTGTCTCCCGCGCCGATACAGACGGCACAGCGCTATTTCACTTTGACCAGAAGGGTCGTCTGCCCTTTTTGTCCTACCCCTCGGAGAGTTTTCTCGGCCGTTTAAGCCGAGACGTGATTGAACGGGCCGATTTGGCTGACAGGCTGGACACGCAAAGCGAAAACTCGGTTGCCGAGGCGCAAAAGGCGGCATGCCTTGAGGGGCTAGGCGTTGCCTGGCTTCCCGAGATGGCCATCAAATCCCAGCTTGACGATGGAACTCTTGTGAGGATCAGCCATCCCGATGCAGAGCATCAGATGCCGATCAAGCTGTTTCGTAACATGCAAACAAGCCGCCCTGCTGTCGAGCGCTTTTGGACATTGGCCAAAAACTCAAGTGTCGATTTTGAGATCGCAGAAGTAGCACTATGAGATCGGAGCTACTGTGGCTTTTGGCTGAGCCTCCAGAACCGTTCCAGTTGCGGTCTGGACCGTTCGATTGAACGATAGAGTTTGACGTATATCTCAACTTCGAAACCTGGCATGCTCACCTTCGTCAGTTTGCCTTCAGCCAGTTCGCGTTGCACGGATACTTCTGGGAGAAACGTAACGCCGTGCCCTTCGAAACACGCCGATTTGAGCGCCTCCGCAACAGAGTTTTCATAGGTCGGAGACAGGGTATCCTGTAAGTTGCCCCGATTCAGGCAGACTTGTGATATGCGCCCTAGGAAAGTGTCGGGTGGGTAAGACAGGTAAGGTACTTCGCCCGGTTCATCCAGGCTGAACACAGGTTCGTTTCTGGAATTCACAGCGCTGACAGCGATAATTTTATCCTTGGCAATTGTCGTTGAGGGGTATCGGGCTTCATCCGATATCGTCGGTACAGAAGGATGTGAATAACACAGCATGAAGTCTGCGCTGCCATTGAGTATAGCCTCGGCGCAACCAGAGAAATTCTCGGCAACCAGCCGTGTTTTTACAGGGCCAAGGTAGCCTGTCATCTTGCCCAGCCAAGCCGGAAAGAATGAGATCGCCAGTGTATGCAGGGCCACAAAGTCCAGTGTATCGGCTTCGCGGCGCGACAGGCTGCGGATGTCATCCTTTGTCAGGGTCAGTGCACTTACCGTATCAATTGCGGTCTGTCGGAACGCCTTGCCCGCAGCGGTGAGTTCTACCGGGTGAACGCTTCTGTCAAACAATGGGGTACCAGCCCAGTGCTCTAGGTTCTTGATGCGCCGGGTGAAGGCGGATTGACTGATGTTGCGGGCATCAGCCGCCCTTGCAAAGACACCGGCGGTCGCAAGGGCCAGAAAATCCTCAAGCCAATCAATCTCCATGTCAGGTTCTTTCTGGTGGCATGGTCATAAGACCATATACTGTTGCAAGTTATGCAATGATGATGCGCCAATAGCGTTGGCGCTGCAACAGTTGAAATCTTAGCTTGCGGAGCAACCCCAATCCACATCGGGGATGTGACCGCTCTTTTTCGGGCACATAAGATTTCAAGCGAAAGGCCGTTGGATGACCACAACTCGAACCGAAACGGACAGCCTGGGTGCAATCAGTATTCCGCAGGCTGCTGCATGGGGGTGTCAGACCCAGCGCGCATTGGAGAACTTCCCGATCACGGGGGTTGCGATCAGTCATTATCCCGAACTGATCACAGGGCTGGCGGCGGTCAAAAAGGCCTGCGCGCTTGCCAACAAGCAGCTTGGAGAGCTTGCCGACCAAAAAGCTGATGCCATCGTCGCGGTTTGTGATGAAATCCTGGAGGGTCAGCATCACGAACACTTCGTTGTCGACGTTATGCAAGGAGGCGCAGGCACATCCACTAATATGAATGCCAACGAAGTTATTGCGAATCTTGCCCTACAGAAATTA
Source organism: Ruegeria sp. E5 (assembly GCF_056534105.1). Classification (NCBI taxonomy): domain Bacteria; kingdom Pseudomonadati; phylum Pseudomonadota; class Alphaproteobacteria; order Rhodobacterales; family Roseobacteraceae; genus Ruegeria; species Ruegeria sp. E5. The sequence goes on from NZ_JBQFPA010000008.1 coordinate 68,858, forward strand.
GGGCTGGAAATTGGTGAATACCGCCACCTTCATCCAAACGATGATGTAAACCGCTCTCAGTCCACAAATGACGTCTACCCGACTGCGATCCGGCTGGCAGCTCTCGCCCGGATCAGCCCGCTCATTGAAGCGATGCATTCTCTTAGTAAATCTCTGATGGCAAAAGCTGCGGAGTTTGACCACATCATGAAGGTCGGACGGACCCAGCTGCAAGATGCTGTTCCAATGTCTCTAGGGGCCGAATTCCGGGGATTTGCGACGACAATAAACGAAGATGTGGATCGCTTAAGCGACTTGTCGCGCCTGCTGACCGAGGTAAACTTGGGCGGTACAGCGATTGGAACGCGTATTAACGCGCCAGTTAAATTTGGTGAAACAGCCGTCGCCCATCTGCGGGATATTTCGGGTGAGCCCCTGTCACTCGCTGCAGATCTTATTGAAGCGTCCTCTGACCTTGGAGCATTTGTTATGTTCTCAGGCACACTCAAGAGAGTCAGCATCAAACTGTCCAAGGTCTGCAACGACCTGCGCCTGATGTCGTCTGGCCCGCGTGCCGGAATTGGTGAGATTATTCTACCGGCGGTGCAGGCCGGGTCGTCGATCATGCCTGGCAAAGTGAACCCCGTGATCCCGGAAGTCGTAAATCAGGTTTGCTATCAGGCGATCGGAAATGACCTCACCGTTACAATGGCCGCCGAGGCGGGGCAGTTTCAGCTGAACGCCATGGAGCCCGTCATAATCCACAAGGTTCTGGAAACGATGGGATCTTTAACGAACGCAATGAACGTCCTTTCAACCCGGTGCGTGGATGGCATCGTTGCAGATGAAGAGCGTTGCCAGGCCCTGCTGGAAAACAGCCTTGTACACGTCACTGCACTGGCGCCGATCATTGGATATGAGGCGGCAACAAAACTTGCAAAACATGCTCAGGCGAACGGTCTGAGCCTGCAAGCAGCAGCTGAGCCAGTGCTACCTAGCGAACAGGCTGTGATCGCGCTGTCGCATCTGAACTTTGGCGAAGCGAGTATTGTCGAGTGAAACAAGCCGGAACTCTACGCCTTGGTATCGTCGGTGGGCTTGGTGCGCTGTCGGGGGCTGATTTGCTTTATCGGATCGTGGAATCGACCCCGGTCAAATCGGAAGGTGACCATCGCGAGCTGATTTTCGAACAGAAACCGATGCGCGAGCCCGTTGCGCCAATGGAAAGCGCCTATAATCCCACGCATCGAAAGCTGTATGTGTTTGACACCCTAGCTAAAATGGAACGCGAGGGATGTCACGCAGCGTTGCTGCCGTGCTTTATCACCCATTGCTTTCTACAGGAATTGGAGGATGAGCTTGAAATCAGGCTGATCAGCATGACCGATGCCATCAAAGAGGCGATTGATGGATTACCTTCTGCACCATCAAGGATTGGAGTGCTGACAACGCCTTTCGTCCGAAAAAGCGGGCTATTCGAAGCGCTGTTTGGCGACCTCGTTTCGGTCATTTACCCGTCCGCTGAATTGGAAATGAGTGTTATGAAGGCGATCTATGGTGTAGGCGGCTTCAAGTCAGGAAACAGGGGGCCAGAGATTATTTCTCCGATTGATCAGGCCCTTGACGGCCTGTCAAAGCAGGGGGCGGAAGTTTTTGTTCCGGGCATGACGGAGTTGCCGCTGCTGTTGGATCAACTCACGATCCCTGAAGGAATGGCCGCTGTCGATACGGCTGCTGCGTATGCACGGCACGCATTGGACGCAACCAAGGTCGACCGGCACCACAAGTTCAAAGTGGGAATCGTCGGCGGCGTCGGGCCGGCTGCAACTGTAGATTTTATGAGTAAGCTTGTGGGGGCAACCGAAGCGTCGCGAGATCAGGACCACATCAAAGTTCTGGTCGAACAAAACCCGCAAATCCCTGATCGTACCGAGAACCTGGTCAGCAATGGTACAGATCCCACAGTGGCTCTCTATTCCACCTGTAAAAAGCTGGAACGGGGCGGCGCTGATATGATCGCCATCCCTTGCAACACTGCCCATGCCTATGTGGATCGCATTCAGCGGCACTTGGATATTCCGATTGTCAGCATTCTTTCCACAACAGCAGACTACATTACCGAACAATCGCCAGAAACACGCCGCGTGGGCATCCTGGCAACAAACGGAACCATCCACAGCTGCCTGTATCAGCAAGCGCTCTCAAACGCTGGCCTGCAGTCGATTTTGCCAGACGAAACCCATCAGGCTTTGGTCATGGACTCCATCTATGGGCCGCAGGGAGTGAAAGCCGGATACACTGACGGGCTTTGTGTCGAGCAGATTGCGCAGGCATTCGGGCATCTGGTCGAAAATGGGGCAGAAGCAATCATTCTGGGATGCACAGAGCTTCCTTTGATTGTCGATGCCAGTGACCCGAGACTGGCCGCATTACCAGTCGATCCTACTGATGTGCTCGCCCGCAAATGCGCGCAATTAGCGAGTACGTAAATTCAAGCGCTTTTGACGGTTTGGAAATGGCGTTGCAAAATTTGCAACGCCATTTCTCCATTTGGGACCTAAGGTCGATCACTAGGCTGTTAAAGAAAACATGATTGCTCGCAGTTCGACATACCGACTGCCCAGTGGAAAGGGAGGTAATCATGGAAACCGCAAATCAAAAAACAGGGTTTCTCGCGCCCTGGAGAAACCTGCTTCTGTGGAAGCAAATCGTTATCGCCCTTGTTCTTGGGGTCATCGTCGGTGTCATTTTAAACACAACCGGCAACGAACAGTTTGCAACAACAATCAAGTACATCGGGACATTGTTCCTTTCGCTGATCAAAATGCTGATCGTACCGTTGATCTTTGTGTCGCTGGTTTGCGGTATGACCTCGGTCAGCGACATGGCGCGCATGGGCAGGATCGGCCTTAAATCGGTCGTCTTCTATCTCTGCACAACTGCGTTCGCGATTGCCATCGGGCTTGTTCTCGGGACACTTTTCCAGCCTGGTGTAGGCATCGACCTAGGCGCCGCCGCTGCGATGGAAGCAAAAACTGCACCACCATTCATTGATCAGCTTATCGCGATCGTGCCCAAAAACCCAATTGCGGCAGCGGCTGATGGTAAAGTGCTGCAGATCATTTTCTTCGCCATCATGTTCGGCCTGTCTATCAACCTTGTTGGGGACGCGGGAAAACCGATCCGGGATTTCTTTGAAGCCCTGAATTCAGTCATCCTCAAGCTGACGGAAATCGTCATATCGTTTGCACCCTACGGTGTTTTCGCCCTGATGGCTTGGGTTGCAGGCACCTACGGTCTGGATCTTCTTCTTCCTTTGGGTACGATCATTGCGGCACTGTACATTGGCTGCATTCTACACGCATTGTTCGTCTATGGTGGTCTGGTTACATTCCTTGGCCGTCTGAACCCGGTACGCTTCTTCCAGGGCATCGTTGAACCTCAGATCGTGGCCTTTACCAGCACGTCTTCCTCGGGAACGCTGCCGGTCACCATGACCGCAGTTCAGAAAAACCTGGGTGTAAATCGTTCGGTTGCCAGCTTCACGCTTCCTCTTGGTGCGACCATCAACATGGACGGCACGGCGATGTATCAAGGTGTTGCTGCACTCTTTGTCGCGCAGGCGTTCGGCGTTGACTTGGGCATGTCAGAATACATCACGATCATCCTGACATCGACTCTTGCCTCGATCGGAACCGCCGGCGTTCCCGGCGCTGGCCTTGTCATGCTGTCGCTGGTTCTGACATCGGTTGGGCTGCCGCTGGAAGGCGTTGCAATCGTTGCGGGTATCGACCGTATCCTCGACATGGCGCGTACATCGCTCAATGTTACAGGGGACGCGGCGTGCACCGTTCTAATCGCCAAGTCCGAAGATCAACTGGACCTCGAAGCATATAATACGCCGCATGTCTTGGCGGCACCTGATCTTTCTAAAGCATAGATCGCAAATCTCCCCCAACTTCAGTCACCCCAAATAGGGGTGGCTGTTTTTTTATTGTTGATTAGCTGCTTCATGTAAGCTTCGTTTCAATAGCTTGGATTGAGAAGCACGGTTCTAATACCTAAACCAGACAAGCCTTACCTTTGAATTGCGTTGGCGACGGTGCAAGTTGCGCCTCAGTAATACGCGCTCTGCAACTTCAAGAGATTTCTGTTCCAACAATAGCCGCTTGAGCGAGATGGCGGTTTTGTCTGTTCCAGTGTTATCGGATCAAGCAACGGCGCATGTACGGTCAGAGTTCAGGCGAGATCGACGCCTACTAATGGCTGGTTTGGCGACTGCGCCGCGTCACAACGAAATACCTGCTGCGCGTGCGAACAGATGCCGCAACAGCAAAGACTCAAAAACCAAGGTCGAGTTTGTCCCGCTGGGCGGTCATTCCTGCATGCTGCGGCTAATGACGGCACTTGCCCACACTGTCGAAAGTCGTCATCAGCTGGGCAGATAAAACTCCGTAATCCCCCGCTTCCCCTCGGCCCGCCCAAGCTGGACGATCACATCGATGGACTTGCGGATGTATTCGCGCACCTCGGCAAATGTCAGCGGCGTCCCAGCCTGTAGAACCATTATTGCCAGCCGGTCGATGGCGAGTTCGGCGGTCTCGGCATGGATCGTGGAGACCGACCCGCCATGTCCGGTGTTGATCGCCTCGAGATAGGTCAGGGCCTCGGCGCCACGTAGCTCTCCGACGATGATCCGGTCGGGGCGCATGCGGAGGGAGGCCTGCAGGAGGGCATTAGCGCTGCGTTGCGATCCCGCCCCGCGGTCGGCTAGGAGGGCAACGGTGTTCGGCTGGCCGGGGAAGAGTTCGAAGGCGTCCTCGATGGTGATCAGCCGCTCTTGTTCGCTGACATGAGTCAGGAGGTGTCGGGCGAATGTGGTCTTGCCGGTCGAGGTGCCACCGCTGATCAGGACGTTGAGGCGTGTCTCGACCAGGGTCTGTAGGGCAGCTTCAAGGTTTTCTTCTGCGAGACTGGCGATGTTTTTCATCTTCTCGGCGCGGAGCGCATCGAGCGAGACGGCTTTGCCGAAAAGATAGGCCGGAGCGTAGTCTCGAACGCTACCCGCGGCGAAGAGGCGGATGGTGATCGAGGCACCGCGATCGATGGCGGGTGGTACGGCGACTTGGACCCGGAGCGGGCGGCCCGCATATTCCACTTTGCCGGAGACGAGGGGGTTCTTTTCAGAGACACGGGCCCTGGCGTCGCCGACGATAGTCTGGGCCATGTTGAGCGCGGTGGTCCGGTCGACGGACTGGCTCTCATGGCGCATGGTGGCGTCGCCCGCGACTTCGAGCCAGACCTTGCCGTCCGGGTTGATCGCGATCTCGACCACGTCGTCGCGCCGCAAGAGGTCGCGGAACGGATCGAGATAGCGCTCGAGATAGGAGGTTGGTGATGCCGCCTCGGTCAATAGATCACCACATCCCGGTCTACGAGCACGGTGACCGACGCCCCCTGATCGACATAGATCGTCGGCGCGATCGAGACTTGGTCGGCAATAACCGATCCGACGGCATCCTGAAGGTCGCTGCTGACATCGCCCAGAACAATGCTAGTGGTTTCGTTATTGGCGCTCTCTGCCGCCACGGCCGGTGCCGCCCCGATCACGGAAATCAGTGCCGCGCCGCCGAAGCGCTCGACGAACTTGGTATCGACGAGACCGGTGAGGCCCGAACGACCGAGCTGGTCCCCGCCCACGGCGGCGATGTCCATCGAGGTGCCGTCCGGGGTCAGGACACGGGTCCAGAGGATCAGGATGCGCTTCTGGTGCATCTCTACGCCTGAGCGATATTGGCCAAAAAGGCGAGAGCCCCGGGGGATCAGGATACGGTCCCCGGAAAACGCCGGGACCGGCTCGGAGACGACCGCGACCACGGAACCCGGCAGATCGCTGTTGATGGCGGTCTGGAGCGCGGCCTGGATGACGGAGCCTTGGGTCAGCGTGCGTTCGGGATGGGTGAGGCGCGCGGCCTCCTGGACCTCGAGTGGCCGCGCGCTCTGCAGGAATTGCTCATTGCCCGAGAGGGCTGTCACCCCGGTTCCAGCGGCCGCGGGATCAGCGACCGCCGCGCCACTTTGGCCACCCCGCGGACCATCGGCATAGACCACTGCGGGAGATTTGATCTGCGCGGTCAGAAGCTCTTCGGCGACCCGCTCGGCCTCACGCTGGCGCTGTTCCTCTTCCTGTCTGCGACGTTCTTCGAGAAGACGCTGGTCAGCAATCAACCCTTCGCGGTCCAGTTCGGCCTCGAGCCCCTCGCGCTGCGCCCGTTCGGCATCGAGCATAGCCTGCAGCCCTTCGATGCGGGTCTCGGTCTGGCGCTGCAGGTTGGCCAGCTCAGTTTCCTTTTCGGTCAGGGTCGCTTCGAGTGCGCCCTTCTGTTCGTCGAAGGCTTCGCGAAGGTCCGCAACGGCAGATTGGATTTCCGAATTCCGGGCGGCCTGGCTGGCGGCAAGGGCCTCGCGGAGCTTGGCGATCTCAGCCAAAACCTCGGCGCTTGGCTCCGGGGCCGGGGCAGCGGGCACGTCGAGCGCTTCCTCAACGGCGATCAGCGCGTCATTAACCCTTTGCTCGGTTTCGTCCGGGGGGAATTCCAGCCGCCCCCCGGTGCCGGCGCGACGGTCCTGGAAGGTTTCAACATCGGAGGTCTCTAGCGCGCTGTCATCCTCCTGCGCTCCGGTCGCCAGGAAATACGCCACGCCGGCCCCGCCGAGGGCAAGGGCGGCAGCGAGGGCGCCGACCCCGAAGCTGTTGCTGCGGCGTTTGGATTTGCCGCGGTGGCTGAACTGGTCGAGGCGGTCCTGCAGATCGGGAGGGGTTTGATCGGCCATGGTCAGTTGCTCACGTAAATCGCGCTTTCATCGCGCCAAGCGCAGATCGCCTCGTCGCCGATGCGTAGCGTCCAGTAGGTGTTCACCCCGAGCACCCGGACGGTATTGCCTTGCTGGGTCCAGTTGACCGTGCGCTCGCGGCCCTGGTCATCGGCCTTGAAAAGGGCGGGCTGGCGGCCGTTCTCCGGGAAAACGAAATAGGTATAGCGCCCGTCGTCATAGATACGGCTGGGGCGGAAATCCCCTTCGCCCGAAACGCGGTAGTTGTAGTTGCGCGGAGCAATGAAGTCCTTTGGCCGGGAGGCCGCCGATGCGCGGCGTTCCTCATCGGGGTAGCGGAAGCGGACCTCGAAGAACATGCCGGTTCGGTTTGGGATCGAGCCCTCGCGCAGATGGAAAGAATAGGTGCGGCGATTGGTGATCACCGTCATGTTGGTAGAGGCATTTGCCACATGCGGTTTGATCGTCAGCACATTGCCGAGCTCGCGGATCGGGTCGACCTGGAAGCTTTCGGTGTCGCCGACAATGACTGCCTCGAAGCGTTCCTCCGCTCCAAAATGAATCGTCGTCGAATGCCTCAGATCGGTCTCGATCCGGTAGACTTGGTTTTCGTTGTAGACGGCGGTGCGGATCCGGATGTCGAGCGGGCCGCCTTGCGGCGTGGCCTCGGCAAAGGCGGCAACAGGAAGGGCAAGCGCCAGGAGGAGCGCGGGCAGGGATTTCATGGGGATCAGTTCTCCAGGGTCTCGGCGTCGACGCGGTAGGAGGTCACCACGAAGCCCAAGGGGTTGGCCCAGACGTCCTGAAGGCGCTGGCGGGTTTCGGGTTGGAAGTCGTAGCCGACAGTGGCGACATAGGACCGGGTCACGGTGCGGGTATCGCGCGGGCGGCGGAGCGTGCGGGTGAAACGGACCTGGGCCACGCCGCGCTTGATCTGGTTCACCGATTTGATCACCACCTCGATCTTGGCATCGCGCCCATAGACGGTGATCGGGTAGTCCTCGTTCGTGGAGGACCAGAGATCACGCAGCGTGCGGGCGGCATCGCCATCCGAGCGGTCCAGCACCGAGTTGATACGCTGCTCGCCATCGGTCAGGTCATAGGTCTCGCGATCGTCGACATAGGCCACAAGATTGGCCTGAATGATGGCGTCACTTTCGGACAGCGTCAGCGCCTGCACGGCGGCGACCCGGTCCATCTCGCCGGTCTCCTTGTCGACCACGACCACGAAGGTCTCGGTCGATTTGAGCGGAAAGAGGCTCGCGCCCGCAATTATGCCGGCAACACCGACCAAAACGCCTGCGGCTGCGACAAACCATGCAAAGCGCTCGCGCCGCCGTGGCCCGTAGATGAAATCCGCTTGGAAAGCGTCGCGGTCAGGCGCGGGAGAACTGGTCACAAGCTTCTTCAAAGTTGTCGTCTTTCAAATCAGGGTTTGCGGAATGCCTTGGCAGCGCTGAGGAGCGCGCCGGGGCTTTGCCGGATCATCTCGCCGGTTTTCACCGCGCCTGCATTGGCCATCTGGTTCAGCTCCTGCGGGGATTTTCCGGTGACGAGGCGCGAAGTGGTGCCGGTGCCATACTCCCGCGTGTTCACGAAGCCCTGGCGCGCGAGACCCGTGAGGCCTACGGCGTTGGACGCAATGCCCACAACACCGGTGAGGTTGGAGGCGATGTAGGGCACCGAGGCCATGATCCCGGCGCTGAGGATCAGGATCACGAGGAAGGGCAAGATGAGGCTGACGGTTTCGACATCGCCGGGATCGGAGGAAGCGTCGCCAATGGATTCTGCAATGGCAACAATGATGCCCGCAGCCCCCGCGGCGGCGACGGGCATGAGCGCATAACCGATGGTCGCGCGGGTCCAGGCCTCGAAAAGCGACTGGGTCGGTTTGAAGAGCGAAGTCACGATCATGAAGGGGGCGATCACGATCATCAGCGCGAAGACGATGCGGGCGAAGGCGATGATCCCGGCGGTGACGGCGGCGAAAACGGCGGAGAGGACGAAAAAGATCGCGCCCAGCACCGCGCCGAAGACCCAGCCGGCGCGGTCGCCGATCGTGTCGCCATAGGCGGTGATGCGCGCGACCATGTTGTCGAGACTCTCATAAACTCCGGCCTCGTCGCCGGTGTCTGTCAGGTCGAGAATGGACGCGCCGACGCTATCGGGAACTTCCGTGACGATCCTGTAGATGACTTGGAAGTTGTCCCAGCTTTGGGCGAAGATCGAAATCAGCAAAAGTTTGATTCCGAAGGCGAACGCGCTGCCATATGTCATCGGTCTAAGCTGCATGACAACATTTGTCCCGAGTAGGATTAGGAGCAGCACACTGCCCGCGCTGATCACATTACCCACAGCCGCAGCCGCGTCGATAAACCCGTCTTGCGCGACGGTATCGACGGCAGTGTCTACTTGGGAAAGGATGTCGCGAATGATGCCCATTACTCTACGCAGGCCTTGTCTCGTTCTGCCAGCATTTCGTCGGCCAGGAGGCGAAGCTCCGAAACATCGAAGGGACGGCGGGTGTCGTCAGACACCACGAAATCACCAGACCGCTCGACGACTTCCTGCCATGTGATTTGGTTCAAGTAGCATTCGCACGATTGTGTCTTCTGCCATTTCTCGGCCGCCATTATTCTCAAGATCGAGCGATAGCCGTTTCGGACATAAGCTGTTGGTCCGAGATCGATCGGAGGTCTCGGCGCGCGGCAAGCTTCGCCTTGATCAGGAGTGATGGCCATCGAACTGAATGGCGTGTCACCGGACGGGTTCATGCTCGGGGTCTGGGCCAGCGCGGCAAAGGGTAGGGAGCCTACAACAAGCGCAGCGAGACCAAGTGACCGAAACGAACGACGGCTGTGGGTCATGGACTTCCTCATGGATCCACCGCCATCGAGCGGAACTTGCGCTCATCCGCGAGGGTCGCGGCATCGACAACGCCGAGTTGCCCTGCACTGACGCCTTGCGCCGCTTCAAGCCGCCAGATCTGGGTCAGGATGATGCCAAGCTCAGCGGTGACACGGGTGTTGAGATCGACCGCAGCCTTGAGGCCGTCCTGATCGTCGATGAGCCCGACCATGGTCTCGAGCCGTTCGAGGCTTTGACCCGCCTCTTCGTGGCTTTCTTGCGCGGCGACCGAGAGCATGGCACTGGCTCCGGCCGAGGTGGCGATACGGTTGTCTGCGGGCTGATCGGAGCCAGAGAGTGTGCTCAGGCGCTCCGAAGTGAACCCGCTGCCCGAAAGGACCCGCTCGACCGAGGCCGACAGCTCGGCTCCGGGATTGAAGCCGCTCAGAAAGTCACCGCTGGCCAGCGATTGCGCGGTGTTGAGGGGCGCGACCAGCTTGCCGCGGAGCGCGCGGAACTCTTCGACCGTGGCAAAAAGCTCACCCAACCCGCTGCCTTCAATGAGCGAGGTCAGTTGCGCCTCGAGGTTCGTGAGCTGCGACAGCTGGGTCTCAAGCTCCAGCCGCATGGTGGCCAGCTGCTGCATCTGGACGCTCAGGTCCTCGGCCATGTGTTCGAGCTGCGCCACAAGCTGGCCAAGTTGCGAGCCATCAAAGGTCGGCACGCCCTGAGCGGTGGCGGGGCAGCCGTATCCGAGCGAGAGGACAGCGGCGGAAACCAGAAAAAATCGTCTCATTCGGGAACTCCCATCTGCATGAAGTCGCGCTCGGCCAGCCGGTCAGCGACAAGGTGCTGAGCATAAGCCGCTTCGCGCTGCTGGTTTGAGACCATCAGCCGGACGCGGAGATTGAGGATGCGACCGATCTCGGCCTTGGCGTAGGTGTTGACCTCCCAGGCCGCCTTGACATTGGGTTGTGCATCGATCTGGAGGATGATCGTGCGGAGGCGATTGATCACCTGTTCGGTGGTCGCCGAACTGTCAGCGGCGTAATAGACGCCCGCCTCGGAGATGCTGGCGTATTCGGCGAGCGCAAAGTCCGAAGGTGAGAGCGTGCCGAGCGCGTCGGCGCCACCCACTACGGCGAGGTATTCGTTGTAGAACTTCGAGATGTTGCGCACGTAGCCTTGTGTCTCGGCAAAGGGCGGCACGCCACCATATTCGATCACCCGGCCCGGCCCTGCATTATAGGCCGCGAGTGCATGGGGGATATTGCCGAAGCGGTTGAGCTGCGTTGTGATATAGCGCGCGCCGCCGCGCAGGTTGTCCTTCGGATCGTAGCGGTCGACGCCGAGATCGGAGGCAGTGCCCGGCATGAGCTGTGTGAGACCATAGGCCCCGACCGGGCTTTCGGCGGCGACGTTGTACCGGCTCTCCTGTTTGATCAGGGCCTGGAAAAGGCACCGCCACTGGGTGGCCGAGAGACCCGCACGGGCCACACCGGGTGCACCTGCGAACTCGCCCGCAACCTCGACGATCATCATCTCGACCGTCTCGCGGCCCTCGCCGAAAAGACGGCTGTTCATCGGGCTCGGATCGGTATTGGGATAGACCGCCGCCACCCCAAAATCTGCATTGCCCTCGAGCGCGCGGATATCGAAGCTGGGACCGGTGATGGCCGCAGTCATCTCCTCGAGGACGCGCAGCTGGTCGGCCTGCACATCGGCCAGCGTTGACTCGGCGCGGTTCTTGTTCTGCTGGACGCCCAGATCCTCGGCCAGCGCCGTTACGCGTGCGATGGCGCGGCCAATGGCGGAATTATCTTGCGTCGGCACGCCTTGAGACTGCGCGGGCAGGGCACCGAGGCCGAGGTAGAATCCGGCGGATATGATCGCGGCGCGGGTCATTCAGGACGGGGCAGGGGTTCGAATGTGCAGTCGGGCTTGGCTGCCTGCTGAACTGGAGCGCCCATGGTCGAGAAGGAGAGGGCGGACCGCGTCACCTGCGGCTCGCCATTGCGTCCGAAGCAGGGCGAGGTTTTCTCGGTGTACTTCTCGCAAGCGGCAAGAAGGCCTGCGGCGGCGCAAAGCGCCAAGAGGGGTTTCGAACTCATATCACATGTCTCCAGAAATCAGGATTGGAGCGCCAATCGGCGGGCACGCATGACTCGCCGGTGGCGCCGCCGCCAAGGATGGGAAGTAGGTTGCCAAGTGCGGAGAGGTCCGCATCGACGAAGACGCTGTCGCCCGCCGAGCGGACGAGCGCGATGCGCTGGCCTATTGTGGGCTGCACAAGAAGTGCCGCCTCCTTGGCGTTCACGCGCAGGAAGTCGTAATCCGAGATCGTGGCGCGGTCGTTCGGGAAGAGGATTTGGGTGGGTACCGTCTCAACGATGGTCTTGCCGACGCGGCTGTCGCGCAACTGCCCCGGATACTGCGTCATCATGATCACAACGCAGTTCATCTTGCGCAGCGTCACCAGCCAGTTCTCAAGCCGCGCCCCGAAATACGGATCATCCAAGAGCTTCCAGGCCTCGTCGAGCACGATGATCGTCGGGCGGCGATCCTCGACTACACGTTCGATCTGGCGGAAGATGTAGGAGAGCACGGCCATGCGTTCGGTCGTCATGTCGAGGATTTCGGTCATATCAAACCCGGTGATGTCACCCGCGAGCTTGAGACCCGCGCCGCGTTCGGGTTCGTCGAACACCCAGCCATAGCGCCCGCCCGGTGCCCATTCGGCGACTCGGGATTGCAGCTCGCCATCGTCATCAAGCGACTGGAACAAGGTCTCGAAGCTGGCGAAGCGCTGCAAGGCCGCGCCCGCATCGGCGTTCTGGCCGACCGCACTCTGGATGTGGCGGGATTGCTCGCCAGAGAGCGTGCCATTGCGTGTGAGTAGCGTCGCAAGCCAGTCCGAGAGCCAGGCGCGACCGCGCTCGTCGGTCTCGGTGGCGAGTGGGTTGAGGCCCGTCGGCACGCCCGCGCGGATTTCGTTGTAGCGCCCGCCAAGCGCGCGCACGGCCATTTCGAGGCCGCGATCCTTGTCGAAGAAGAAAAGCCGAGCGCCGACCCGCTGCGCCTGCGCCGCGAGGAAAGCGGTGGTCAGTGTCTTGCCGGTTCCGGTCCGTCCCAACACAAGGGTATGGCCGACCGTGGGTTCCTTGCCCGGGCTACCTGCCTCGTGGAAATTGAAGCGATAGCCCGAGGTGCCGACCGTTGGCAGGACCGAGATGGTCTGGCCCCAGGGCGACCCATCCGGACCGCGCCCTTCAACGCTGCCATGCAGGGCGGCGAAGTCGGCGAAGTTGATCGAGGAGATTGGCGTCTTGCGCGCCCGGTATCCGAAATTGCCGGGCGATTGTGCAAAATACGTCGCCTTAAGCGCCATGTTCTCGCGCACGATCACCGACATGATTTCCTGACCCACGCGCTTGATCTGGGCGGCGGCGCGTTCGAGCGTGTCGCGGTCCGGGGCATAGACGGCGATGGAAAGGTGATGGTCTCCGAATGCGATGCGGCCTGCTTCCTGGTCGTCAGCCGCCTGTCCAAGCTGTTCACGCAGGGAGACGGCGGCATCGTCGGAGGCATGCATCTGGCGGATAATTCGCTGGATGCGTTCGGCCATGATGTTGTTCGGGATCGGGCTGAAGGAGTTCGTCAGCACGATGTCGAGCGGTATATCGAGCGCGTCGAGAAGCGTGACATCGGTGAGGGCCGGATAGGTCTTCATCGAGAAGAGCGCACCGTATTTGACCTGACCGGTCACGGCGTCGGTCAGGGTGACCACGTCGCCATCAAAGGTCGCGCGGCAATCGCCCAAAGTGTGCGAGAGGGGCAGGGCGCTTTGCCCGAAGGCTACGGGAGAGAAGCTGCCCGCGTTCAACGTGTTGAGATAGCCCAACCATTCGCCGCCTGACTTCGTGAGCCTCACGGGGTTGGCCGACGCAAGCGCAACCTCGAAGAAGCCCATGACCTCGTTCAACTCCTGCATGCGTGTCGCGCGGTCCTTGACCCAGGCCTTGCGGGCGAGGGCGCGCAGGAGCGGAATGCGCGCGGAGATGTCGGGCCGCCGGATGACGCTGAGATAGAGCTGGCGCTTGGCCGGGCGCAGGTCCTTGACATGGGCTTGCCAGCGCGCGTCGATCGCGGCGGCGAAGTTGTCCCCCTCGAAGGGGCGCATCCCGAGATCCTGCGGCACGGAGATGCGGTGGATGTAGAAGCCGAAGGCATTGCCGGTCTGAGCGACGATGGCGGCGACCGCGCGTTTCAGTGCATCGAGCCGGGCGTCTTCGCTGGTCATCGGGTTGAGGCCGTCGAGGCGCAGGGTCGCCATGAGGTCGCCCTCGCGGAGTACCATGACATCGTCAGCCGCAAGGGCGAAATACGGCAGGTGCTCCGCGAGGTAGCTCTCCCGCGCGAACTCCTCGCCGCCCGCTTGGAGCAGAGCAGTTCCGTGAGTGGATAGGCTGCCCGCATCAAGCGCCAAAGCTGTCGCCTCCGTGCAGGTTTCGGTTCTTCGTCGGGCGGACCGCTCCATAGGAGACACGTAGTACCTCGAAGAAATGCGGCTCGCGGTCCGCGACAAACCAGAGGATCGGATAGGCGACGAGGCCGACCAGGAAGAACAACATCGACTTGGTCCAGATGAACGGCAGAACGACCCCGGTCGCCAGCACGACGAGGTATCCGACAGGGAGGCCCAGATACTTGGGCGGACGGGCGAGGCCCAGAAAGAGGGGGGATTGTTCTGCCAACTCTATTCTCCAGCCTTAGGAGAAGCCATCGACGATGGTGCCGGCCGAGAATATCAGCACGATCCCGATGATGACCGAGGCGAACCAGCCCCAGTTCAGCCGCCCCATCATACACATGAAACCCGTCCCGATGACCGCGAGCGTGGCGACCGCGATCCCGATTGGACCGGTCAGAGCCGCCTCGACAGTTTCCAGCATGGTCTGGATGGGCGACAAGTCTTGCGCGAGAGTGGGCGTTGCGAAAGCCGCCAGGGTTGTGGCGACAGGCAGGAGGCGGCTGAGGCGATGTCTGAGCATGCAGGAGTTCCCTTATTTTACTGAAGATCTATGAGGACCGGCGCGCGGCTTGGTACGCGGTTCACGACGCGGGTGTTCGGCGCGGAACCGGGCGCACCCGCCAGCCGCGACCGGATCCGGTGTATGCGCGCGACGTAGTCGCGGGTCTCTGTGAAAGGAGGGATGCCGGAATATTCGACTACGCGGTGCGGACCGGCATTGTAGGCTGCGAGCGCCAGGTCGATATCCATGAACGTGGTGAGCTGCGCGAGCAGATACCGCGCCGCGCCGTCGAGATTTTGGGAGGGGTTGCGCGGATCAACTCCGAGGGCACGAGCGGTATCCGGCATCAACTGGCCCAAGCCATAGGCGCCCTTGGGGCTGACGGCAGTTGGATTGTAACTGCTTTCGGCCTCGACCAGGGCGCGGAACAGAACTTGCCAGTCGGCTTCATCGAGGCCGACTCGGGCCAGGACGCGATTCTGCTGATGGTGGACGGCAGTCGTCTGGATCAGGGAGATAATGTCGTTGCGATCGAGTGGTGACGTGGAATCTAGAGATGCCAGGACAACCCCGGCCTCAGCTCCATCCTCCAATCCTGCCCAGGCAGGTCTCGTGCCGTGGAAGGTCCAGCCGGAAGTCCGAGCTGTGCCATCGCGGGTGAAGGCGATTACGTCAGCAGTGCTCCTCGAGGGTGAGCTCATAGTCAGGACCAAAGCGTAGATCGCGCCCGTCACCAAACTCGAGATGATGTTTAAAGAGCCCAGGCCATATGTTGAAATACCGCGGCTCTGGCCCGTGTGGGGTAATCCGGGTCGAGACCAGAACGGCTTCCGGCTCGCCCTCGCGCAGGTAAATGCACTGGTAGCGCGGCTTGCCATCGTCCGTGAACCCCACGAGTTCATACCGGCAGTGGAACGCGATGCCCTTTTCGGACAGGTCTTTGACACCATCGATGGTGATCAGGATCTGATTGCGCGCTATCGGCATGTTCGGACTCTCCCCACGAGAGCCCTTCTACTTCACGACACTAAGGCCATAAAGTCATATGGAGTCAATATGATATATTGCATAAAAAAACATATTGCAGGATAGTCGCCGCAACTTTTGCGGGAGAGTGACATGAAACGACAGGTGATGGCGGCGGCGGTGGGGGTGATTGCGTTGTTCGGAGCCCCGGAGAAGTCGCAGGCCTATGACATCGACTGCGCCATCATGCTCTGCATGGCGGGCGGGTTTCCCCCGAGTGCGGTTTGTTCGCGCGCCTATCGCACCATGATCCGCCGCATCACGCCCTGGCCAAGCCTACCACCCTTCGGAGTTTGCACCTTTGCTCATGTACCGGTCGAGTTGGGCGGACCTGGCGGAGAGGGTGAACTCGACACCAATCTGCCAGAATACGAATGGCTGAACCGCACCCATGTGATTTGGTTCACCGGGCGATCCTACGAGCCGCGCGACGAGCCCCGACAGTGGGACTGGTCGATCCGCTCCTGCGACCGCGAAAACCGGACCTGTCGTTACATCCAGCGGGTTTACGGATCCCACACGCCCTGGCCCATGACATTCGTCTCGGAAAGCGGTCAGGAGATTGCCTACCCGACCAGCGGTGGCCTATGGCACTTCTATTCCCGCAGCATCATGGTTGAATACGGCGATTACGAGGGCAACATGGGCCATTCGGAGTGGTTCTCCTACTGATCCGATTGCTTGGTCGTCTCTAGGGAGAACGGCCTTGCCTCTACTGACCGAAATTCAATTCCATTTGGATCGACGTGCCATCGGCGACTCACGGAGCCATCGTTCCAGCGGTAATCGGTAAAGATGTGAACCTCTGTTTGACCTTTCACAAGGTAGCCTTCCTGGAAAGGCCAGCCTGATTGTTTCTTTACCACTAGCTTCGCGCCACCGTTGCCATGTTCATTTTGGCTATCGCCACTTATTGATGCACTGCTTTCAACAGGCTGGCTTCGCTCCGTCTGTAGGCTGACCTAGTTCAATTAAGAATGTTTCGAACCCCACAAGAAAGCTGCGTGTGCGACTGCGAACAAGCGTTTCAATGTCCACCTGTGTTGGCATTCTGTAGACCCACTGCCGTACACCCAGGTAAAAAATGCTCGAATGGAAACCCCAGATTAACTCCAGCGCAAGTTCACGGTCTTCAGGTTTCGAAAGTGCCTTTTGGCCCATGCTGACGAGTTGCTCATCAAGCAAAGGCTCAAAAATTCGTCGACGCAACATTGAAATATATCGCTGAGAAATGATCGGGTCTTCGAAGGCGGTTAGCAGAAAAATGCGCACCCAATCTTTTTGAAGCACCACCTTTGAGTAGTCCAATAGGTACCGTTCCAGTCTTTCCTGGACGCTAAGTTGGCGGTCTCTCAGGATCTCGTCCCATTCCGGGTTCCAGCGTCCGACATAGACCCTCTCATATATCTTCTCGATAATCTCTTCTTTGGTCGCAAAGTACCGGTATAGCAGACTTTGACTGACGTTGAGGTGTCGAGCCAGTTCGCGGGTGGAGAATGCAAATCCATGATCCGCCACAAATTCGATAGCACCTGTGAGGATCAGGTGTTCTCTGTCCTGCGGGGAAAGGCGCGTGCGCTTTTTTTTGGCCGGTGCTTGCGTGTCAGGGTTTTGCATCTTTACTTCACGGTCTGGTGGTTCAGGCATTGCAGAAAAGTGCCCTGCCCAGGGCTTGGGCAGGGCGTTGGGCTTACCTTAGTGCATAGGGCAGCCAGGTGGAAATGCTTGGTATGAATGCCACAATGATCAAAACCAATATCTGCAAGCCGATAAATGGCATGACACCAAGATAGATGTTGCGTGTTGAGATGTCCGGTGGTGCAGCCGATCGGAAGTAAAACAACGCAAATCCAAATGGCGGGGTTAGGAACGATGTTTGCAAGTTTAGTGAGATCAGAATGGCAAGCCAGATCGGATCAATCCCTGACATCAGCAAAACGGGTGCGATCGTTGGTACAATGACAAAGATGATCTCGATGAAGTCGAGGATGAAGCCCAAAAGGAACATGACCGCCAGAACAACCGCCAGGGCGGCGTAGGGGCCACCGGGGACGTTTGAGATCAGATGTTGCACCGCCTCATCGCCGCCAAATCCACGGAAGACAAGCGACAGCATGGCTGCTCCGATCAGTATCATGAACACCATCGAACTCAGTCGAACGGTTTCGACGGCCGTGCTGGAAATCGCACCCGTCTTGTAGACGCGCAACAGAGCAACAAGGAAGTATCCAACGAAAATCAGAACTGGGATGGCAACACTTATGCGCTCTACCAAAATCGGCACCTCGACATTGCCGAAAACCAGTTGCTTCAGAACGACAGCCGCAGCCAGGAAAAGCAGCGCGATGTTGGCGTGTTTTCGGTGTTCTGATCCAAACCCGGCTAGCAAAATGGCGCCCGCAGCTCCAATCGAGGCGGATTCGGTTGGAGTAGCAACCCCGCCAAGAATTGAACCGAGCACACCGAGGATGAGTGCCAGTGGGGGAACCAGTCTGACAAGCAGAGATTTCATCGAAATCTTCATCTCTTCAGCTTCTGTTTCCGGCGGCGGCGGGCAAGTGTCCGGTCTGAAGATTGTCAACAAGACCTGGTAGGTGAGGAACACGACAACCATCAACAAACCGGGAACAATCGCACCGGCAAACAGGTCCGAGATCGACACGGTGTCAGGTGAGAAATTTCCCTGGGCCAGTTGGGCTTTCTGGTAAGCCGAGGAAATCGTGTCTGCCAGCAGGACCAGCACCAGAGAAGGTGGGATAATCTGACCAAGCGTTCCGGCCGCGCAGATTGATCCGGCAGCCAGGCGCGGCGAGTAGCCCCATTTCAACATCACCGGCAAGGATAACAGTGCCATGGTTGTCACCGTCGCCCCTACGATGCCGGTCGACGCCGCAAGAAGCGCACCTACCAGTGTGATCGCAAAGCCGAGACCGCCACGACGCTTGCCAAATAGCCGGCCGATGCCGTCTAAGAGTTCGGACGCAATGCCACTTCGTTCCAGCATTGCTCCCATGAACACGAAAAGCGGTACCGCAAGCAGTACATCGTTGGTCATTGCTGCGTAAATACGCTGTGGGATGGCGGCCAGGAATGAAGCATCGAAATGCTGGAAGAGGATTCCAACCCCCGCCAAAAGCAGCGATACGCCCCCTAGAACGAAGGCCACCGGAAAACCGGACATCAGGCAGATGAGCAGGCCCGCAAACAGGGCGATCAAATAGAATGTGTGAATGTCATCCATCGTGTGACCCCTTTGGTAGAACGCACCGTTTCAGGATCGAGAGGGCCTGCAGTATGAGGAGTAGCAAGGCGACGGGAATAATTGTTTTGAACAGAAAAACGCCAGGCAATCCCGATGCTTCCCGTGATCCTTCCAATGCGGACCAGCTGTTGAGGACGTAATCCTTGGACGCCCAAAGCATGAAGATACAAAGCGGTAAGAGGAAAAACAGAATACCCAGGGAGTCAATGACGCGCCTGCGCCTTGCGGAAAACGTGTGGTACAGCATATCGACACGTACATGTCGATCGGAGGCCAGCGCGTCAGCCATGGCTAGCATGAACATTGTCCCGAAGAGGTAAAGGATCGCCTCCTGGGCCATCACAGATCCCGCATCAAAGAGGTATCGTGCGACAACGACTGCAAATTGGAGCAAGACCATTGCAACGGCCAGCCATTTACTGATGGTGCCTGTCCAGGCAATGACCTGTCCTAGCGCTCCCGATCGCGCCATATGTGTTGTTGATTGTTCCATATCATTTTTCCCGGTCTCCGCCGTATATCGGAGAGCCATTTGTTGGAGGATCGAGCTGCAAAGCAGGGTGATCCGATCCGGGCGTAAGAGGTCTGAATCCCGGATCGGATCAGCTGACCACAAGGGTGGACAGGGGTCAGCTATCACTGGGCTTTTCAGCCCTGTTTTAGACGCGCGTTTGCGTAGTCACCAATTTCGCCCCACTGGCGTTGATTATCCCGGAAGCCGATCCAGCTTTCGTGAACTTTGGTGGCCATCGGGCTCTTTGCCGCGCTTTCTGCAAGAACTTCCGGGGCAATGCGCTGCATCTCTTCGACAATCTCCGAGGGCCATTCGTGCAGCTGTACGTCATGATCGTTCACGAGCGTGTTCAACGCGTCCAGATTTCGAGCGTTATATTCAGCAAGCGAGGTCACGTACTCCGCATCCGCGGCGTCCTGCATGATGGCCCGTTCGGTGTTGCTGAGGCCTGCCCAAACATCTGCATTCACATGGGATGACAGCGTATGCCCCATCTCATGGAAGCCGGGATAGTAGTAGTGTTTTGCGGCACGGTGAAAGCCGAAGGCTAGGTCGTTCCACGGTGCAATCCACTCAAGCCCGTCGATTGTGCCGGATTGTAGTGCTGTGAACAACTCCCCGCCAGGGATGTTTACCGGAGTTGCACCAAGCCGGGACAGCATCTGCCCGCCTAGTCCGGGATACCGGACTCGAAGGCCCTGAAGATCGGCCGCACTTTCAATCGGGTTCTTAAACCATCCACCCATTTGAGCGCCGGTGTTCAAGTTGGCGAGCGGTTTAACGCCATGTGCTGCACCCAACTCGTCCCAAAGTTCCTGTCCACCTCCGAATTTCAGCCATGTGAAGTGTTCGTCGGCCGTTAATCCGAATGGAACCACCGCAAAGTAAACAAAGGCGGGGTCTTTTCCGAACCAATAGTAGGGCGTGTCATGCGTAAGATCGCCTGCCCCGGAAGCAACCGCGTCCAATACTTCGAAGGGGGCTACAACTTCGCCAGCGCCAAAAACCTTGATGCGAAGTTTGCCATCGCTTGCATCGGCGACGCGCTGCGCAAATCGCTCGGCGCTGGTGCCTAGGCCCGGGAAATTTTTTGGCCAGCAGGTGAGCATCTTTAGCTCCGTCCCGCCTTGGGCAATGGCGGGGGCGGCAAGCGCGGATGCGCCGGTGGCAATGGTTGCAGTTCGAAAGAACTTTCGGCGTGTCAGGTTCGAGTTCATCACGATTCCTCCCTTTGAATGTAATAATCAAATGATCAATAAGAGTAACTATTATGTCCGTCAACAAGTTTTCGCTTGTGTATAGTAAGCAAAAATGGTGTATCACTAAAGATCAGTTGAACAATAGGAGAAGAAAATGACTTCTGACCCCTGCTTGGAGAACTTTTCGAGTTGGTCTCCGGACAAGAAGCGTGAGATCGTCGACAACTGGACCAATCGGCAGGTTGGATCGCGTGTTGTCTCAGAGACGGACGCGCTACGGATTTGGCATTTAGAACTCCAGCCTGGTGAACGGGCACCCTTTCATCGCCACGAAGAAAGCTACTTTTGGACAGTGACTGGGAATGGGAAGTCGCGGTCGCACTATCACGACGGAAAAATCCGTGACACGGATTATAGGGCAGGCGACACACGACACTTCGAACTTCGCGACGGGGATTTTTTTGTTCACGACTTGGAGAACATTGGAGAGACGCCGCTCGTTTTCGTGACTGTCGAGTTCAAAAAATGAACGTTGGCCCGGATAGCGTTTTCAAACGGTGCCGGGCTATCTCAATCCTCTAAGAAAGCGCATTCGGAAATGATTCATACCGTCCACAACGCATATACAGGCGAAACGATTGCCGGAGTTGAGTTGAATACCTGGCAAGATGCGGACAGGGCGCTTGATCGAGCGCACTTGATCCATCGGTCGTGTACCGAAGGCCTGCCCGCATGGCGGCGGATAGAAATTTTGGAGCGATTGGCAGCAAGGATTCTCGAATGCCGCGAAGAGCTAGCTCTGCAAATCGCCGTTGAGGGCGGCAAGCCATTGAAGGATGCCTTGGTTGAAGTCGATCGCGCGGCACAAAGCACGAAGTTTGCATCAACGGTATTGGCAGAGAGTGGCGGAAGGGAAATTCCAATGGACCTCGCTCCTGCAGGTCAAGGACGGATGGCCTTTACCAGGCAGATTCCCATTGGACCGGTTGTTGCGGTCAGTGCGTTCAACCACCCTCTGAACTTGATTGCTCATCAGGTGGCACCTGCGGTTGCCGCCAACTGCCCTGTCGTAATCAAGCCTTCCATGCAAACCCCGATGTCCTGCCTGAGCTACGTGAGGATGCTGCACGAAGCCGGGTTGCCGGAGGAACGCTGCACAGTGGTGCTGGCCAGCCGCGATGTTGCAGAACGTCTGGTTACAGATTCCCGTGTTGCGTTTTTTAGTTTCATTGGATCTGCAAACGTCGGCTGGTCACTGCGCAGCAAACTCGCCCCGGGCGCTCGGTGTGCGCTGGAGCATGGCGGCGTAGCGCCGGTTGTGATCGCGGAGGATGCGGATATCGATGTCGCAGTGCAGAGTGTTGCCAAGGGTGGATTCTATCATGCCGGGCAGGTTTGCGTTTCTGTACAGAGGGTATTTGCTGTCGGGAAAGCGGCGAGTGCGTTTGTCGAAGAACTGGTCAAGAACACCTCAGAGTTGATCACAGGTGATCCGGCAAAGCCGGACACGGATGTCGGTCCATTGATCTCGATTGGAGAAGTCGATCGTGTAGCTGAATGGGTTGATGGCGCGGTTTCTGGAGGCGCGGACCTTCGGTGTGGTGGCAACCGTATTTCTGAAAGGGTCTATGCGCCAACTGTTCTGCTTGACCCCTCCGAGGACAGTCAGATCGCAAACAATGAGGTATTCGGCCCGGTTGTTGCCGTGTTCCCTTGTGCGACCATCGACGAAGCCGTTTCCAGAGCAAATGATGTGAACGCGTCCTTTCAGGCAGCTGTTTTTAGCAAAAGCCTGGACATCGCTCTTTCTGTTGCTGGTAAGTTGAATGGCTCGGCGGTGATGATCAACGATCACACGGCCTTTCGTGTTGATTGGATGCCTTTCGCAGGCTTGGGAACTTCGGGTTTGGGGGTTGGAGGGATCAAAGGTACCTACCACGAAATGACCGCCGAAAAGATGACTGTGATCCGCCAGTAGCTCCTAGGGTCGCCATCCGGAACAACACGAAAAAAATGCTGAGGTAGACATGAAAGCCGCTGAACTGCTTGTGAAATGTTTGGAAAACGAAGGTGTCGAGTACATTTTCGGAGTTCCTGGAGAAGAAAACATCGACGTGATGGATGCGCTTGTTGATAGCCCAATTGAGTTCGTCACGACACGCCATGAACAAGGGGCGGCATTCATCGCAGATGTGTATGGTCGTTTGACCGGACGCGCGGGGGTATGCCTTTCGACGCTTGGGCCTGGTGCCACGAATCTCGTTACAGGTATTGCTGACGCAAACATGGATTGCGCACCGGTAGTCGCCATTGCAGGGCAGGGATCTACAGCGCGTATGCACAAGGAGAGTCACCAGATTCTGGACCTTGTGAACCTGTTTGAGCCGATCACCAAATACGCGACTCAAGTTCCATTACCCGAGGTTATTCCTGAAGTCGTGAGAAAGGCATTCAAGATCGCCCAGACTGAAAAACCGGGCTGTGCATTTATCGACCTGCCTGAAAACATCGCTGGTGCCAACCTGCCCTCGGTGACCCCTCTTCGTGTGCAACAACCGGTCGATCCCATTGCACCGTCTGGAAAATGTGCCGAAGTAGCTCAATTGGTGGATGCTGCAAAATCAGTGATGATCATTGCTGGCAATGGCGTCATTCGGGAAAAGGCATCCTCTGCTTTGGTAGCCTTCGCAGAGGCAATCAATGCCCCTGTTGCAACAACGTTTATGGCTAAGGGGGCAATCCCATTCAGCCATCCATTGTGCCTTGGTGCTATTGGGTTGCAGGCAAAAGACTACGTTAGCTACGGCGTCGACGCTGCTGACTTGGTGATCTGTGTGGGTGTGGATATGGTCGAGTATCATCCTCGCCTTTGGAATCCTGAGTGCACCAAGAAAATTATCCACATTGATCGAAGCCCGGCTGAAGTTGATGAGCACTACATTTTGGAAGCAGGCATTGTTGGTACAATCCGGGATACTCTTGCCAGGATTTCTGCAAAGGTGAAGGCAAAGCCCGATTTCCAGATTCATTCACTCCGAAAGAGCATTTCGGCCGAGGTGTCAGAGTTCCAGAATGACGGCAGTTTCCCCGTCAAACCTCAGAAAATTGTTTGGGATCTTCGGCAGGCACTCGATGTGGACGACATCGTCATTTCTGATGTGGGGGCACACAAGATGTGGATGGCGCGCATGTATCAGGCGGAACGCCCAAATACTTGCATCATTTCGAACGGCTTTGCGTCAATGGGCATCGCGCTACCGGGCGCCATCGCCGCCAAACTGGCTTTCCCTTTTCGTCATGCGGTTGCAGTGTGTGGGGACGCTGGTTTCATGATGAACAATCAGGAAATCGAAACCGCAGTCCGGCTGGGCCTTGATCTTGTCGTTTTGATTTTTAATGACAGCAAATATGGGCTGATCGAGTGGCATCAGCATCGGCATTTCGGGCGCTCGACAGGGATTGAGTTTGGCAATCCGGACTTTGTCAAATTTGCAGAGAGCTTTGGGGCCAAGGGATACCGCATAGATCGAAGTGAAGATTTGTTGCCAGTCCTCAACGAAGCCTTGCAAGACGGCACTGTGTCGATCATTGATTGCCCGGTGGATTATTCAGAAAACATGAAGCTCACTGAAAAGCTTCAGAAACTGGAGTCACCTTTGTAGGTGAAGCTCTTGGTGATTGTTTAAGCAACTCAAACTCTCATTTCTGCTTTGACTCACTAATCCACTGTCCCTTTTTACCCCATTTTAACTGAAATGGCGGGGGCTGACATGCAGCTTGATCACATCACAATTCGCACTTCCAACTTGCAAGAGGCGCGGGCGTTCTTTCTTGAGGTCTTTCCGGATTTGGAGGAACGCCCACGACCCAAGGCGATCCAAAGGATACCGGGTCATTGGCTCTATGTAGAGGATGAACCTCTTGTTCATCTGATCGGCTCTTACGGCGCACATATGGATCGAGGAGGGGAGGCATGGGATCATATCGGCATCCGCCTGAAGGGATACGAAACATTTCGGGCCCGGCTTGATCGTTTGAACATTCCATATGCACCGATGGAACTTCCTGAGTTGAGAGAGCGCAGGCTGTTTTTCAGAACTCCGGGCGGGCCTGTCATCGAAGCAGTATTTCGTGAACCCCAAGACAAGAAGGAGCATTAGATGGGCTTTGATGAATCCACGAGAACCATCGTGATTGGCGGCACTTCCGGGATTGGCCGTGCGGTGGCGGAGTTGTTGAGCGAGCGGCCGGGAGAGGTTGTTGTTTCCAGCCGGGCAAACGGGCTTGATATGTCAGATGCAGACCAGGTGAACAGGTTCTTTGAAGGGCAGGGAGCCTTTGATCATTTGGTAGTTACTGCAGGGTCGCAGGCACCAGGTGGAAAATTTGTTGAATTGGATCTGACCACTGCCAAGTCGGCTTTCGATACAAAATTCTGGGGAACCGTGAATGCGGTTCATGCAGCAGCGTCGCATGTTCGTCCCGGAGGAACAATCACTCTGACATCTGGCTTCCTGGCACGGCGTACCGTGCCGGGGACGTTTGTCAAGACGGCGATGAATGCCGCCCTTGAAGCCACGGCAAAAATCCTGGCACGCGAACTGGCACCACTGCGTGTCAACGTTGTTAGTCCTGGGCTGACGGAAACGGAAGCATATGCGGGAATGGATGCAGAAGCGCGTCGTCAGATGTTTCAAAACGCGGCGTCCAATTTGCCGGCCGGAAGGGTTGCTCAACCCCGCGATCTTGCCTCTGGCTATCTGTTTGCCATTGATACGCCCTCGGTCACGGGCACTGTGATTGATATCGAAGGTGGTGCTCTCGTTGCCTAGAACTTACCGCAGTTTGATCGAAAATCGTCGGGCATGCTGGGAAAGAAGCCTGACTATGCAATGACCCAGAAATCTGATGTTAGAGCCACGCGTACACCTGGTCGGCGCAAAAAGCGCCTACCGGCTTTTTTGTGCGGGCCGTATCTGCCTCTGTGGCTTTCTATCGTCATATTGGGAATCAACTGGCCTATAATGAAATTGGCTTTGCACCATGTGACGCCGTTTTGGATGGTTGCGCTGCGCTATTGTCTAAGCGTGCCGGTTATTTGGGTTATCGTGGTGGTCGAAAGACATCGACTGCCAAGGTTTGAGCGACAGGATATTCGCGTTATTCTTGGCGTCGCACTGCTCCAGTTTGTAGCTCAGATGGGGTTGGTAACGCTGGCCCTGCAATGGGTACCCGCAAGTACCGCAAGTATTCTCATTTACACCACGCCTGTGTGGTTGGTGCTGATTGATCGAATTTTCTTTCGACAACAGATTTCGCCACGTCGACTATGGTCAACGCTGACCTCTGCGACTGGCTGTGTTCTGGTCTTGTTTGGGGCTGGTCAAGTTGGAGAAGTCGGACCGCTGTTTTTGATCTTGCTTGCCGCGCTGTTCTGGTCTTCTTCGATGAAGCTTATCGCGACGCATAGTTGGGTGGGCGATGTTCGGGACGCGCTGTTCTGGCAATTTATGATTGCAGGGATGGTCTCGCTTCCAATTGCCGTCTGGGTGGAAGGGGGGCTGAATTTGCAATCCGTCTCACTTGCTGGATTGGCACTTCTTTCCTTTGTCGGTCCGGTGGCCACGGGGCTTGGGTTCGGGTTGATGGTGGCAGTAGGTCGAACGCTTCCTGTCTCGCAAATTGCATTGTTCAGTACGCTATCGCCGGTTATCGGCTTTGTGAGTTCCGCAATCTTGTTGGGTGATCCATTGAACCTGATGATAGTGGTGGGTGCGGGAACACTACTTCTGGCGCTCGTTTGGGGCGCCTTGTCGAGCAAACCATCTGCTTAATTCCGAATTGGCCGAAAATCTACAAAATCTGACCTGAGCGCGAATGCAGGCCAGGTCTTCCTTCCGCAAAATATTGGCAACTCGGGGTGCGACCCCGCTTTCAGGAATAATCTGAGGATGTGCGATGACCCTGCTGGATCTGCCAAAACCCGACTATGCAAACAATTTGAAACTGATAGGTCATTCGGATCAGGGCGGCCGCCCTGACGGGGTGCAGTTGATGATCAACAAGGGGTTTGCGTTCACGGGTCATATGTTCTCAAAGGGGTTCAGCGTGATTGATGTGCGTGACCCCCGCAATCCAAAGCCTGTGACATATGTGCCTGCACCGGCCAACACATGGAACATCCACCTTCAGACCCATGAAGACCTACTGCTCGTAATCAATGCGAAGGACATGTTTGCCTCTGCGGAGTTCCAGGACGAAACCGAGTATTACAAAGGGGCATTGGGAAAGAAGGTTGGAACAGCTCAGCAGACACGGCAGCGCGACTGGACTGCAGGTATGACGGTTTATGATATCTCCAACCCGGCCGAGCCACGGAAGATTTCATTTATGCCGGTCGAAGGCGGAGGCATCCATCGAATCTGGTATACAGGCGGGCGTTGGGCCTATGCGTCTGTTTTGCTGGATGGGTTCACGGACTACATCTTCATGACAATCGACATGGTCGACCCTGCCAACCCAAAAGAGGCAGGGCGGTATTGGCTACCGGGCATGAACCTGGCTGCAGGTGAGGAGCACAATGGCGAGCGACGGGGTGGATTGCACCATGCAATTATTCATGGTGATACGGCCTATGGGGCGTGGCGCGACGAGGGCATGGTGGTCATTGATGTGGCGGACCGAAGCAATCCCGAATTGATCGTTCACAAAAACTGGTCTCCGCCGTTTGGGGGCGGCACGCACAACTGCCTGCCCCTGCCAGATCGGGACTTGCTGGTTGTTGTGGACGAAGCAGTGCTCGACAACTGCGAAGACGGGATCAAGCATATCTGGATGTTTGACAACCGTGTACCTTCAAGCCCGGTCAGCATCTCGACGTTCCCGGTCCCGTCCGAGGTGGAGTATTGCAAGAAAGACGGGCACTTCGGGCCGCATAACATCTATGAAAACCGACCCGATGGCTTGGTGAGTGACCAATTGATCTTTTCCACCATGCAGAACGCCGGTATCCGGGTAACCGACATCTCGGACGCCTATCGCCCCAAAGAAGTGGCGGCTTTTGTCCCGCCCAAGCCCAATAGGCTGATTGATCATCGTCCGGGCCGTCCATTGGTGATTCAGAATTGTGACGTCTATGTCGACAAGCAGGGGTTGGTGTACGCCAATGACTACAATGGCGGGTTGTTCATTCTGGAGTATCAGGGCTGAGATGAAAGACCTTCCCCCAGGAATAGCCACTGTATCGGAAGCGATTCACGCATATCTTTCTGCGCTAAAAGACGCAGGATTTGTCGGAGAGGTCACGTCCGATCTGGCGGATCGTGTTGCCTGCTCTACCGACAATTCGATTTACCAGATTATGCCCCAAGCGGTTGTCTATCCGTTTGATGGGGATGATCTGGAATGTGCAATTCAGGTTGCGCAGCGTTCGGCGTTTTCATCGGTTGTGTTCTATCCTCGGGGCGGCGGGACATCGACAAACGGCCAGTCACTGGGCGACGGAGTCGTTGTTGATACATCACGTCATATGCGACGCATTCATGACTATGATCCCAAAACCGGACTGGTGCGAGTAGAACCCGGTCTCGTGCGTGATAAGCTTATAGAGTTTCTAGACCCTCATGGGCGGTTCTTTGCGCCGCATGTCTCAACCACCAGCCGGGCCACGATCGGTGGCATGGTGGCAAACGACAGCTCGGGTAAGGGCTCGGTGATCTATGGAAAAACCTCGGATCACATACACTCAATCGAGATTGTTCTCCCCGATGGGGACGTGGTGGAGTTTGGCACAGAAGGAACAGTAGGCACCACCAATGCAAATGGTAAGGCCGATACAATCTGCCAGGACGTTGAGCAGATACTCGCACCGCATTTCGACGAGATAGAACGGCTGTTCCCCGAGATGAAACGTGGCTTTACCGGATACAACCTGAAAGAGTCGCGAGTTGGGGATGGGGTGCTCAACTTGCCAAAACTCTTGGCCGGGTCGGAGGGGACCCTGGGGTTTATCAAATCCGTCACGCTGAAATCCGAACCGATCCCTGCCAATACGGCGCTTGCGGTGTTGGTGTATGACAGCCATGACACCGGTCTACGGGCCGTTCCAGATTTGCTGGAAGCCCGCCCTCACGCCATCGAATTCATAGACGACAAAATTCTTGGTGCAGCTCTTCGGTCACCGTTTGCAAAAGATGTTCGGCAGGTTCTGGGAATAGCGAATGAAGGCGGTGCTTTTGCCGCGCATTTCGTCGAGATGTCAGATGAGGATGAACAGGAACTTGAACGAAGACTGATCAGCCTTGAAGAACACCTGAATAGTCGCATCGACTCCTCCCTGCGCCCCGTCGGCCTTAAGATCCTCAGATCAGCCGACAGTATCGCACGTGTCTGGGAGATCCGTCGTGCTTGTCAGGGTCTGCTGGCGGGATTTGACAAAAACAAGCGTGCGGTGGCGTTTATCGAAGACTGCGCGGTGCCGCCTGAAAACCTGGCCGATTTTGTCGCTGAACTGGAAGAGATTCTGGACGCCCGCAACATTCCATTGGGGATGTACGGGCATGCTGACGTGGGGTGTGTTCATATTCGTCCGCTCATGAACCTGACCGCGGAAGATGAGCGCCGCCAGATCCGTCAGATATCAGATGCGGTGTTCGCTCTTACACGAAAATATGGTGGGCTGTTGTGGGGAGAGCACGGCAAAGGACTGCGTGGCGAGTATTCCGAGCGGGTGATTGGCGCAAACCTTGTTCATGTCATGCGCCAGATAAAAACGGTGTTCGATCCGCGGAATCGAATGAACCCAGGAAAAATTGCTCGACCGATAGATGACCAAAACCCAATTCTGTCCCTGGATGAGGTGCCGATGCGTGGCGCCTTTGACGCGCAGATCGGACCTGATCTGGCTGAGCAGTTTTCCAACATCCTGAGGTGCGACGGCAACGGAGCCTGCTTTAACCAAGATGAACATCAGCCATTCTGTCCTTCTTACAAGATCACAGGGGATCGGCGGTTTTCTCCAAAAGGACGGGCGGGCATGCTGCGGGAATGGGCCCGTGCCCGATCGCTAGGCGATGATGACGGGGCGCGGGAAATTTCCGTCGAATTGAACGAAGTCCTTGAAACCTGCCTGGCATGCAAGGCCTGCGCTGGTGCCAGTTGCCCGGCCAAAGTGGATATTCCTCAGATGAAGTCCCAGTTCCTGAATTGGTATCATGAGGAACATAAGCGGCCCGCTACGGATATGCTCGTGGCCAATCTCGAGCGGATGGCGCCTATGCTGGACCGTATCGGTGGCCTTGTGAACCTGGTACAGTCGACCGCTCTTGTCAGATGGGGTATGACACGTGGATTTGGGCTGGTTGACTTACCAAAACTTCGCCACCGTCGCGGTTATCTTGATCAGTTGCAAAAACTGAATGTTCGAACAATGTCTGCGCCAGCCCTGCTTGAGATACCGCTCGCGGAGCGGACCCAAGTTGTGGTGATTGTGCAGGATTGTTTTACAAGCTTCTATGACGCCAATGTCTTGCTGGCCCAAATCGAACTGGTGCAACGGATTGGCTTTACCCCGATCCTGTTGGACTATCTTGTGGGTGGCAAGCCTCTGCATGTCCGAGGGATGCTGGAGCGGTTCAGGCAGATGGCGCAACAGGCCGCACACGATCTCGCAG
>NZ_JBQFPA010000009.1:0-87362 GCF_056534105.1 Ruegeria sp. E5
CCGCCCTCCCAGATCTGAGTGCTCCCATCGTAGTTCAGTGCATTGGTGAGCGTCGTTTCATCCGCTGCAGCAGAAAAATCAATCTGCGACAAACTCTTGGGCATGAAATCAAGCGCGAAGAAGGCCATGCGGAAGCCTTCCAAGGCTGCCAGACGCGAAGACGAAGGATTTTGAGATGCAGGCATATAGGTGATCCAATGACTAGGTCAGAGTGAGTGGCACGATTCCTAGTTGCGTAAAGGCGTCACAATTAAAGAAGTGAGAACTGTGGGTTCTGAACTCATTACAATCCTATTGGCAACATGGTTTTTGTTTACAACCAGTTGGTCATTTTCGGGCCTTGTTTGTGTTTTTTTTGCGAAAGGCCCCGGAGGCGGCGCCCAACTTTGTGAGTGGTATTGAGATTCTCCCTAGCACGTCGGATTCAGACATTCTTTACTGACCAAGCGTTCTGGGCTTCGGTCGGCAGCATTCTGCTGATCAGCGGATATCTGCAGGCATTTAACAGCCGCCTAGGACGGGAGTCGGGGCTCGTTCGCCAAGTGGGTTTAGGCTCGGGTCCACCAAGGCGTGATGCCGGGCACGGAGCAGTGACTGGAAAGGCCATTGCGCCGGAAACTTGACGCCCGGTGAATTTACGGTCCAATTGAATCAAACCTGAAAGATCCCATGAAGTCTTACCCCGAAACGGAGTGAACTTGATCCCGGTCACGTATCAGAAATCTAAATGGATCACTCCTGCGGAACTAATCAAAAGGTAGCGGCCAGACCCAAAAGCCCTTCTGTGGACTTTGCTCCTCAGCCTACTTTAGGTCACAGGACAAGATTAACAAGCTGCACTCTCTACGTTACAAATACAAACGAAAATCAAAGGCTTAAAAAGTGACTTCAAAATTTAGGTGCTCTTTCGACCGTTTTCTTCTTGTCATAAATTGCTCACTCATTCTTTTGATCTCTCTGATCGCTGTATTCTCATTTTTCGTCGGGATATTTTATGACACAGACCACTTTGCTGACACGTTTTTCATACTTGGAGCGGCCTGGCGTATTTTAGAAGGGCTTCGGCCCGTTATTGACTTTGGCCACTTTTACGGCGGCTTCATATCCGAAACACTTAGCTGGACAATGTATGTGTTCGGGACTCATGCTTCAGTGTTTTACCTACATAGTATTTTCTTAGGTTGCGCACTCATCGCATGTGCATTTCTGTTTTCGAGAACTCATATGTCGCCACTTGGATTCTCTGGCGTGGCATTAGTCATTCTCACGCTATTGCTGACACGATATCCACTGGAGTTTAATGACCAGGTTATCCGGGTAATCTCAACGCATTCGTTTTTTTATAATCGTTTTGCGCAAGCTGCGATGTTTGTTGTGACGTTGTTTGTAATCTTCAAAAACGATCGTAAACGCCGTGAGGTGTTTGGGGGCGGTGTTTCTGGCATGTTGGTGGGCGCTGTCTGCTTGACGAAATCCACGTTTGTGCTCGTTCTGCCCGGTCTTTTCATTGCGCTGTTGATCATGCGGCGTTGGTTTGCAGCAGGCGGTGCGCTAATTGGATTGGGGCTGTTTGTACTTGTGTTTGACCCCAACCTTCAGCGCTTCTTTGGCTCATTGGATTATGCCCTCGCTCATGTGGGCGAGAGCAACGGCATTATGGGGCTCATAAGGAAAAGTGTACAAATCCCACTTTACCAACCGGTTGCCCTTTGCGCGACTTTGTTTGCCGTTGCCCTTTGTGTCAAAGACGCAACAATACGAGTGCCAGTCGCATCAGCTATTATTCTTGCAGGGACAGTCGTCGGCATGACCGCAACCATGGGCGGCAATGGATCTCTCGGCCAGTTGGCCCTGCCTACTTTGATCGCTTTGTGCATTGGATGCGCGGAACTCGCCCGGAAACACTCTGCCGAACACGAACCCGTTATTCGATATATCTCGGTCATCCTCATCCTGGCTTTTGCCACGCCACATGTGGCGAATATGCTTGGCGCTGCGGCGGAGGGATATTCGCGAAAATCGGAACGCCTGATCGAACATGGACCCTATGCGCGGTATTTGAGTGTACCGGAGCAGCAAGGGGAATCGAGCGGTCCTACCCAATATGAAATGCTTGCGGACGGCATCACCGCTTTGCGCGCATTAGGTGAGCCATCTCAATGGGGTGTCGTTGCAGATTCTGGCATTACTTTTGAACACGCACTTCTGGCCAAGCCCGTTGCCGGTTACCCGCTGTGGCAACGTGCTAGCGCGCCGGAGCTCGGCCCAGATCGCGCGTTGAGCGACGATATCGACATTATTCTTCTTGCACGTGGCGAAGCATTCGGAGCCACCTCAATCCTCAGATCAAAAATGACAGATAAATTCACTGTGTGCACCATTTCTAATTATTGGGAGGTATATGCACACCAAAGGCTTGCGCTTACCAATTGCGCAAAAGGCTCTAATTAACTGGTACAAATTTTGCACGATCATAGAGCAGGAAGCGCATGAAGCCGTACTCATCCTGTGTATAGCGAGGACGGTAAGTTCTCTCCATCAAGTTAAACTGCGTCACGTTTGCGGTAACCGGATCAAAACTTGAAACATCCAGGAAAGCCTCGACACTGAGGCCCGTCTCTTTAGCGTATTGCGCTTTAAGAGAAGCGAAATTCTTTTGCCTCTGCTCCAAATCAGGATCATCAAATTGCAGTCCTAAATGGGCAGTTATATCTTTGGCAGGGGAACCGGAATAGATATGGTTTTCTTCCAGATCTTTGACAGCAACACTACCGGTCATCAGCATTGAGCGTTTAGCAGCTTTAATGGGCCCCGTAATTGAATGTCCGACGAGCCAAACATCATCTTCCAATATAAGCGAACCAGATGAATTCCATCGACAACCTGCTAGCATATCGCCAAATTTCATATGGCTCCAAAGTTGCGAGTGCGCCCCAGCCCCCACGTTGTTCCCAATTCGCGTGAGACCACCCAAAGAGTCGATGATACAATAATGACCGAACCAGCAATTGTGGCCTATACTGGTTTCGATACCATGGATGATACCTCCATGGTGGATAGTTGTGTAATCCCCAATAGTTAGGTGCTCGACATCGATGTATAAATCACGGCCCAGGAAACAGCCAAATCCAATTGAGATGGTTTTGCAGCTCGGGCCGAAAGTGACATTCTCCCCAATTCGTGTCTGCTTACCAATATCGATCTGTGTCTCTGCGTTTTTCTGTGTATAGAGCATGATCTTTTTTGTTTCCCGCACCTGTAAGTTAACTGGCGTGGCAGCCTTGGAAATAGTTTTAGAACTTTGCTTTGCCAAACCCAAAGAGCCTTAAACAACTATAAATCACTGCAGCCGTTAGGCCAATGTTGAGAAACTGAGCAACCTCGGGCCTTAGAAACTGTGTCAATACAAAGATAAATCCAAGCGTAGCGACAAACCCAACACCATAGGCCAGAAGAAAACGGACCAAATCAGATCGGTGGCCTGCGGTACTTTCAAAGGACCAGCGTCGATTGGCCAAATAGCTTATGCCCAAACCAAATACGTAGCATATTGCAGCGGCCCAAACGGGCGGAACTGCGCCCCAGATCAAGACAACGAAAACACAATATACCACCAGATTTGAGCCTATTCCCACAAGACCGTATCGGTAAAGGCTCCTTGGGATCACAGTGTCACACATCCCGCGCACGAGACAGTGCAGTCTCTTCAAGATCCGTGGTCTCCTGGATCAAGATGCGAGGGCGCCCTTGCACCTCTCGGAAAACACGACCCAGATAAAACCCATGTATTCCCAGAGTGGCCAAGATCAGCCCTGATAAGAACCAGATTGACAAGATGGTACTGGTCCAACCCTGGACTGTGAAGCTTCCCGCCAGCCACATCATAAGCAAGACAAAGGAAATCAACGCAGACATTCCGCTTAGGGCACCGCCCAACAGCACACTCAGTTTCAGAGGGCGGTCAGAGAACCGGATCACAATCGCAACAGCTAGGCGCAAAAGCCGGAGAAAATTATAAGAACTGGAACCCTCATGGCGGGTACCCCGGTCGACTTGATGTTTTGTCGTTGGGTACCCTGTGAGGCTCACCATAATGGGCAAGAAAATCTCTTGCTCGGTAAACAGCAATAATGTGTTGACCATACGGCGGCTGTAGATACCGAAGTTGCCGATATTGTCGATCTTGACCCCGGCGAGCCACTTTACGAGCGCATAGAAAGAGTTTGATGCCATCCGCCGGAGCTTTGAGTCCGACCATGTGCCCCGATCCACAATAACGGCTTCCACATCATCTTGCTGCACAAGACGATAAAGCTCTGGGATAACACTGGGATCATCCTGCAAATCGCAGTCAATCACAACGATGAAATCACCGCGCGCAGCTTCCAGCCCCGCCCAGATCGCGAGGTGTTGTCCATGATTGCGCGCCAACCTGATACCTCGGATACGAGGATCTTTTGCAGACAGCTCTTCTATCACCGGCCAAGGTTGATCTGGGCCGCGATCATCAACGAGCACAAGTTCCCAATCAAGACATTCATCTTGGAAAGCCATCTCTACGCGCTTGGCAAGCTCTGTCAGCGTGCTACGGCATCCATATATTGGAGAGATGACACTGATCAACGTCGCCGACGCATCATGGGCTGTTTGAATGCTGTTCGTCATGTATTTTCGAGCGCCCTATTCGCGACCTCAATCACCGTCTCTACGTCGCTTCCAAGGTCAAAGAACATCGGCAAACGAACCAAAGTGTCCGAGATCATATTGGTAACACGTAAGTCACCTGATGTACGGCCAAATTTCTGTCCCCCTGGCGAGCTGTGCAGTGGCACGTAGTGAAAAGGCGTGATCACGCCATTCTGCCTCATAAAATTGATGAACTCAGTCCGCGTGTTCAGCGAGTCCATCAAAAGATAAAACATATGCCCGTTGCCTTCGCAATTTAGAGGCGTATCGGGCAATCTGATCTGTCTTTGCGCCACCTGCGCCTCAAATGCCTCGAAATAAGTGTCAAAGACCGATAATCGCCGCGTTCGGATGGCGTCCTGCGTTTCTATTTGCGCGAGCAAAAAGGCCGCTATTAATTCTCCCGGCAGATAGGAAGACCCAACATCCACCCAAGTATATTTGTCGACAGCACCGCGAAAGAACTGCGACCGGTTGGTCCCCTTTTCTCGGATAATCTCGGCACGCTCCACCCAGTCTGGACGATTGATAACCAACGCACCTCCTTCGCCACTGATGACGTTCTTGGTCTCATGAAAACTGAAGGTGGCAGCGTCACCGAAAGTCCCTGCTTGCTGACCATTATAGGTTGACCCAAGCGCTTGGGCAGCATCTTCAACCAAAAACAGATCATGAGCCTTTGCTAACATAACGAGACGCTCTATGTCCGCCGGAAACCCAGCATAATGCACTGCAAAGATAGCCCGCGTCTTCTCTGTGATTGCCGCTTCAACTGCATCGGGGGCCATGCAGAGGGTCGACACATCAATATCTACAAAAACAGGCGTGGCACCGCGCAGGACAACCGCATTGGCTGTTGAGACAAAGGTGAAAGAGGGCATTATGACCTCATCTCCTGGCGCCAAATCACAAAGCATCGCCGCCATTTCAAGTGCAGCCGTACAAGAATGTGTTAGTAGTACACTTGGCGCACCCAACTGCGCCTTGAGCAAATTACAACAGCGCTCAGTGTATGTTCCGTCACCAGCCAATTGCCCCCGTCGCACGGCATCCCGGACATATTTTATTTCATTTCCAACAAGACTCGGTTTGTTGAATGGGACATCTATTTCGTTCATCTTTATCTTCTAAAAATTGTTTTCAGATAGTAACTTTATTATAATACTACGCAAAGTGAATGTCTTTTGCATTGGCCTCTGTTTACCGTTGATAGCTCGTCCATCCAAACCTTGTTTTTCGTAGCTCATGGCTAGGCACTAAATTCCGACAACATTGTATTGATGTGGAAATTTCGACGAAGCCATTCTCGGCATTGCTTAGGGCTGCCTTCATGTTGTCGACGAACACACTTCAGATACAAGGATCTCGATTGGAGCTAGATTCTTTTTTCGCATGCGAAAGCGAACGTTCTATCAGACTGTAAATAAGGGAAATTGTATGCTGAGCTGTGGAAACATAAGCACTTCGAGACCCTTTGGGCTGAAACGTCTCAAATGCTCCTCTAGTGTTGGTGCGCACCACGCATTTTCCGAAAATGTGTTAGGCACGCCGTTTAGCGAGCCACTTACGCAGATCTTCCACCAGTCCAGCGTCCAGCCCCTGCCCTTGCAACACGATCCGCCCTCGTTTGGCTTCCAGGTAAACCCCTTTGGCAACTTCTTCACCGCGCGTTTTAGTTTGCGCAGAGCGCACGCCCTGCCCGTTTGACACTTTCGCCAGCGCGCGTTCCAGCGCGCGGCGTTCGGATATCGAGTCCACGGCCGGTGTCTTGCGCAAACTGTCAGTGAGGCGTTTTCCGAACTCTGGCGTTGTTTCGATGGTTTTGACCAGGGCGAGTCCGAGTTTCTCGGGGATGGCCGCCGGGAAGCGCAGATGTGTGCCCAGAGCGTTGTGCAGACGCATGAACGCAAGGATTTTGGACCGCTTAGACGCGCTGGCATGGGCAAAGAGTCCTTGGACGGCAGCTTCCCCTGAAGCATAGACGCCGATGCGTGCGGCCTCCGAGGCCACACGGGCGCGTTCGTAGAACGACAGGTTGGCGCGGATCTCGTTTTCTTCGACCATCGCGACATAAGCGGCATCGGCGCTCTCTGGAGCCCGGATCAGCGCCAGCACAGAGCCCTGCTTTAGAGCTTTTAGCGCTTCCAGCCGGCGCAGACCCGAGATCAGGCCATATCCGCCATCCGGCAGCGCCACGACTTCAATGGGTGTTTGCTGCCCACGCGCCGCCAGGCTGGCCTGAAGGGCCTCCATTTCATCAGGGTCCAACACGATCCGGTCGCGCAGCAGATGATCCACCTTGATGTCATCCACTGGCAGAGACTGGATCAAGCGCCCCTCTTCGCGGGCAGCGCGCATTGCCTCAGCAACCTCTTCAAAAGCACCCTGCCCTGCGGCCTCGCGCGTCACATGGGCGATCGGCGCACGTCCGGGTGCGCCAAGGGCCGCTCCATGGGTCCTGATCTCCTGTGCCGGAGACACATTCTCAGGGTTGGCCGGTTCCAATCGTCTGCGTTTGGCCATGCTCTGTCTCCCTGTCTGGTTACTCAGCCGCCGATGTCGCCTGCGCCAGTTCATCACGGCGCCATGCTCCGATGAGAAGTTGCTTGAATGCGGCATAGGTCTCATCGAAGGTTGCCCGTCCGCGGGCATAGGTGTCGCGGTTAAAGTCGCGGTAATCAGCCTCATAGATACCATGCACCTGCTCGCCCGTCTGACCAATCAGAGCAGTGTAATCTTGCCGGAAGGGAGACAGGCGCCGCCCGAGATAGGCCTGCATGAGCCCTGCCATCTCGGCCTGTTGCGAGGCATCGTAACGGGTGATCACAGTCTGCACCGCATCCCACTCAAATCTTAGCTCGGCACGCCCAAGCGCCCGTGCGGCCATGTTTTCACCTTCTTCAATGGACTCAAAAGCAGAGTGCATCATGTCAAAAAACCGCCCCGTGCTGTCAAACTCCACGAAGGAGGCGCCGGTGGGCACGATCAGGATATCCGCTGCCGCCAGGCCGTTAATTGTCAGATAGCCAAGGGCGGGGGGCGTATCGAGCACGATGAGATCATACTGATCCAGCACGCCATCGGCTTCCAGCGCCTCGGTGAGAGCATCCCAAAGCTTCCAGCTGCGAGCGGCAAGACGCCAGACGGGGATTTGGAATTCGGACCAGTAGAGGTTCAACTGCGCACCGATCAGATCAATGTTGGGCCAATGGGTGGGGCGGATGAGATCCACCGAGCTGATGTCCAGTGCTTCTGTCAGTGTTTCATCAAGTGGCAGGGGAGCTTCGCCTCGGTCCAGCCGCCGCTGGTTTTCGCTGCGCAAATGCATCGCATAATGCCGCGCGATCAGTGGGAAGACCGTCTGCCATTCGTCTTCAACTTGTCCGTTAAGAATTGACGTCATCGACCCCTGGCTGTCGAGATCAATCACCAGCACCTTGTAGCCGTCGAGCGCGGCAGACATTGCGAGATGCGCTGCCGTTGAAGTCTTGCCAACCCCGCCTTTGAAATTGGCCACGGCCGCAATCTTGGCGGGCAGGCTCTCCGGACGATAAGGCAGATATTCTTTGGCCTTAGATCCTTCCGCACCAAAATGCGCCCGCAACCGCAAGACCTCATCAAAGGTAAACCACTTCGCGCCACCCTCTGTCTCAGAGCGCCCCTGTGGCAAGTCAGGATGAGTGCGCAACACACGACGGAAATGAGCGGGAGCTACGGGGATCAGATATTTGGTGATTTCCCACGTGGAGAACAGGCGCAAGTTCTTGGCCCCTGTTGCATCCAGCCCTCGGCTTGCAAGATCTGTGCGCCCCTTTAGACAGGCTTCCGCAATCTCTCTGAAGTCTTGAGTAGACACAGAATTTTGCAATGATGACAAAGCTGCATCGGGAGAGATGTTGAAATAGGGCGGGAGGTCTGCTCTGCTCATAAGCCTCTCCATGTATCACGTTTTTTCCAGAATATCAAAAATCATGGTACATGCAAGAAAACATATGCCCCTTCCGACTCTTTCTAAGTAATTTCAGAGATTTGCCTTAATGTGAAAAGGTTTGGTGATTTGCTGGTTTGGTCCCTTAAGCTTGTTAATTTTTAGTTATTATATAGTTACGAAATATCTATGTCTTCGGTAACATATTGATATTGAATATATTTTAGATACCTCTTTGTCTTCGAGTGACTCTGAAGCCACGATAGAGTGATTCTGATCCCACGTTTGAGCGACTCTGAAGCCACGATCTGAACAGTGGCCCTGTGGACAGAATCGAACCCCTCCCCTAGGGTCGGGTGTTAATGAAACACCGAAAGCCGGGCAGCCTGATCGGGACAAGCGCGGTGGGATCGAGCAGAGCCATGACATATTTTCTACCGACCGCATTGCGGATCGGAGCCTTCTGATGAATGCAGGTATTGCGACCGGCGGCGGGGCGGGACCTGAGGACTTTTTCGTTTGCGATTTTTTTGCAGCGGTGCCCAAACATGATCTCGCTTCGATGGAGCATCCGCTCTTTTCCCTCTCGACGCGTCCAGATCGGCGCATACTCGAATACCGGCACAATGATGTGGAGGTTGTGGTCACGCCATCCGTCAAAGGGCGCGCTACGATCTTTGATGCAGATATCCTGATCTTTTGTATCTCGCAGTTGGTGGCCGCGCTCAATGCAGGCAAACCGACGGCGCGTACACTCACGCTGACCGCTCATGACCTGCTGCTGGCGACGGGGCGGGAAACCTCCGGGGATGGCTACCGACGGCTGCGCGATGCCTTTGAGCGCTTGGCAGGCACACGCATCACCACCAATATCGCCACGGGTCCCAAGGATGATCCGCTCGAAGTCACCACTGGGTTCGGTCTGATCGAACGCTGGGAAATTGTGCGGCGTACCCGCGGCGGCCGTATGGTCAGCGTGGCGGTCACACTGTCTGACTGGCTCTATCGTGCCGTACTGGCGAAGTCGGTTTTGACCTTGAATAGAGAGTATTTCCGACTGCGCCGCCCGTTGGAGCGCCGTCTTTACGAGCTGGCACGCAAGCATTGCGGACGTCAGCCGGAATGGCGGGTTTCGATAGAGGTGCTCTGCAAGAAGTCGGGCTCGGCCTCTCCGCGCAGAGTGTTCCGTGCCATGGTGCGCGAGATCATTCGTGATGGCCGGTTGCCGGATTACACGCTCACCGAGGAGCCGGGGGATATGATCTGCGTGCGCCCGATGGCCGTGATTGAGGAGGCCGCAGGAGCAGGGGCTGCGCTTGCCCCGGAGACTTTCGAGACCGCCCGTCGCTTGATACCTGGCTGGGATGTCTATGCGCTGGAGGCCGACTGGCGCGCCATGTGGCACGCCTCCGGCCAACCTCGCCTCAAAAGCGCGGACGCTGCCTTTCTTGGGTGGGTAAAGAAACGCGCTGCCGAGATGTGATTTTCCGGTCAGGTGTCTCGGAATTCCCCTATTTTTCGGAACCGCTTGCGCTAGTGTTTCGCATGCGAAAAGGGTTGTGTTTTAGAGATGTGGAATAAAGGGCAACAGGACTGAGCTTGGAAGGGCGTTATGCTGGAATGTGCGTTTGAAAGCTGGTCGCCGACGATTGGAGACCCGAGTCTCATGGGCTGGCTCACAGTGGTTGCCTATGTTGTCGCGGCGGTTGTAAGCTTGCGTACTGCGTTAGTTGGGGATTTTCCTGCGGCTCTGGCGGGCCGGGAAAGAGCGTTCTGGGTGTTATTGGCCGTGCTTTTGTCTCTGCTCGCGCTCAATAAGCAATTAGACCTGCAATCTTTTCTAACCGCTTCCGCACGCTGTCTTGCGATCGAGCAGGGTTGGTATGAGAACCGTCGTCCGGTGCAGTTGGCCTTCATTGGAGCTGTTGGGATCTGCTGCCTGATCATTGGTTGGGCGGCGGCGCTGTTGTTGGGAAGAAGTCTGAGACGAACATGGCTCGCGCTTTTGGGGCTATGTGTTGTATTGGCCTTTATCTTAATCCGCGCGGCTGGTTTTCACCATGTCGATACGCTGATCGGTATGGAGATTTATTCCATCCGGGCAAACTGGGTTCTGGAACTGTCCGGTCTTGTATTGATCCTGATCGCAGGTCTTCTGCATCCTCGGTGGAATTCTGATCGAGTCCGATAAGGCAAGATTACTGGACATTTTCAAGAGAAATGGGGCAGGGCGAAAAAGCAGCCATAATGAGTAACAAAGCGCCGCAATCAAAAATACGGTAGAACTTTATTACTTCAAATTTAAGGCTTCGATACTTAACCAATCCTGTGAACTTATCTTTCACTAGCCGCAGAAACCTTGATGACATCGCCGGATTCTCCGCTGAAACTTTAATATCCCAACAAATCCGCCGCTGGGTTTTCAACGATGTCAACGTCATCGTAGTATTTCTGTGCCTGCGCGAGAGAGCGGTGCAGCGACAGGCGCATGGCAGCCTGGATCGGGGCGCCGTCGAGCGCGGCCTGGGTCAGAAAGCCCGAGCGTAGCCCGTGGGGTGAGGCGAAGTCGTCCGGTAGCCCGGCCAGTTTCAGCCGGTGCTTGACGATCTGCGCAATCGCATCCGGGGTCAGGCGGCGCTTCAGCACCCGGTCCGCTTTCGAGATCGGGCGGAACAGGGGGCCATCCTCGATCTGTCCAACCTCGACCCAATACACCAGCGCCTGTGCGGCGCGGCCCTTCAGCACCAACCGGGGCGTCTCGCCCTTGCTCGTGGTCTTGGTTTCCATCAGGGAAACCCAGACCACGCCTGATTTCTCAAACTCTTTCAGCGACACATCTTCGCGGCGCAACCCGGTGATCTCAGACCGGCGCCGGCCGCCCGAGGCCCAGCCCAGCATCAGGATCGCCCGGTCGCGACAGTCGCGGCGGGAGCCGCGGCAGGTGGTCAGCATCTGCTCTAGCACATCGCGGGTGATCGGATGGGCGGATTTCGGG
Source organism: Ruegeria sp. E5 (assembly GCF_056534105.1). Lineage (NCBI taxonomy): Bacteria > Pseudomonadati > Pseudomonadota > Alphaproteobacteria > Rhodobacterales > Roseobacteraceae > Ruegeria > Ruegeria sp. E5. Next base: position 11,610 of record NZ_JBQFPA010000009.1, read on the forward strand.
GCTGGGGCGCGCGCAGCGGCACGACGCGCTTTGGCGCGGGCCTGCTTGACCTGCGGCGCATCGAACGGTGAGGCAAGGTTCTTCATCCGGTGAAAGGCCAGCCAGGAGGCGATGCGCCGGTCCAGTGTCGACGGGGCAGGGCAGGCCAGCGATCTGCGCAGTCCTTGCGCAATCAGTCCTTCCGCCGCCTGCCGGGCGATGTCGCCTTTGGGCGCATCGCCAAGATCGCGGGCATGATCGAGAATGAAAGCCAGGGCTGTGGCCTCACTCTCAGGCCAATCCAGCGCCGTGCTGAAGCGCGCTGACTTCCAGGCGGTGACATAGAGCAGGTCGCGCTCATAAGCCCGCAGCGTATTGGCAGGCGTGCCGCGGACATAGAGGTCCGTCAGCGCCTCTTGATCGGCTTGAGACAGGGCAGGGGAGGCGGCCGGGAGATATGGGGCAGGGGGCTTCATGTGGTCCATTCTGCGCGGTTTTCGCGGCAAGATCAATTACTCCTGATAAGGGATACTTATCGGATATGATTGATGAATTATAGTACATACCTAATAATAAGCATAAGGTTAGAATAATGCGCGCTAAGCTGACATTTATCCTATTTTTATCAGATTAGCACGGGGGTAGTATTGGTTGATGAGCAGCAAAAATTTCAAAAGTCTTTTATCGTTACCAAACCACGTCAAAGAAAGACAAATTTCATGCGATTTGGAAGAAACCGTGGAATTCCCAGCAAAAGAAGGCCAAAATGAAACGGTAAAAGGTCACTGAGTATTCGGCAGATCGCCGAGAAGAGCTCAAGGCAAAATGGAAGAGTCTGAATATGAAATCTATTGTCGTGCTGCTCGCTTCAATCGTGATCGGGGCTATGGCATTACCAGCCATGGCGCAGGGTTATCGCATTCAATCAGGTGATACGCTGCTTATTGAAGTGCTGGAAGATGAAAGTCTGAACCGTGAAGTCCTAGTACCTCCGGATGGTCGGATCAACATACCGCTAGCGGGTACGCTGCGTGCTTCAGGTCGAAGCGTTGAACAGGTTAGCAATGAACTGGCGCAGCTACTGGCTCCTAACTTCGCCTCTCAGCCGAATGTTTTTGTGTCGCTCGGTTCACTCAATGAGCCGCGAGAGCCATTTCGCAGAACAATTGATGTTTTTGTGATAGGCGAAGCCGGATCACCAGGGCGACATACACCGGAAAGTGGTACAACACTTCTGCAATTCTTCGGCGAGATGGGTGGATTTTCTAGATTTGCCGCCACAAAACGGATAATGCTGCGCCGTACAGACAAATCAGGTAAAGAAACCGTGTACCAGTTTAACTATGATGCGATGCTGGATGGCACAGGAACAGGGGCGTCGACAAAGCTAGCCGATGGAGATGTGATCGTAATTCCAGAACGGCGCTTGTTCGAATAACCCCGAAAAGGGGCGGGGCAGTGAAACAAAGGCTATTTGTACAGACGGCGTTGTGTGGCGCTGTGTGTTTTGTCGTAAACTCAGATAATCGTGCCAGAGCTCAAGGTGTAGACCTAGATCCCGGTGGCCCCCAAATGACGCTAGGCCTCGCTCAACGTATAGAATCCGGAGAAAACTTGACACTTGATGTCCCCGAAGAGGGCCATGGAACGATTTCTTCGACAATCTTGTCATTCGGGCTGTCCAGCGAAACCCCAATCCAAAGCCTGAGTTTGGATGCCGTCACCGCCCTGCGTTGGTCTGATTTGCCAAATAGAGGTAATGAATTCGATATTGGCGATTCAATTTTCAATTTTGATTACATTCGTGATGGGGCCAACGCTGGCTTAGATTTTGGTGCCGATTTCTCAAGCTACGATATCGGATTTTCGCGATCGCTGCGAACTTTCCTCGATGACGATGGTGTACTACGCATACCGTCCGATTTCCCTGACCTGACCGGCGACGGAACGCGCAATGAATACAACCTGGCCTTCCAAATGGACTTTGGTCGCCGGGACTTGATTGGATACTATTTCCGCGTAGATGCCCAGGAACTCAGATATACTGATCAAACAAGCCCAACGCTTTCTGATAACAGTACCATCAGTGCAGGAGCGGGAGTCAGCTTTGCCTTATCTCCAATAACCACGGCTACCGTAGATGTCAGCGCGGAGCGATTTGAAGAAGATGATCCGGATCAACGGCATCGGACTACCAAAGACATAACGCTTGGACTACTCCACGAACTCACGTCAAGAACTCGCGTCAATTTTGCCTTTGGGTATACCGACATTGATGATCGGCGCGACATAGAGGGTGATGCGCTTACCACTGGCCCGATTGGCAGTTTCGGTATCGAACATGATATGCCAAACGGTACGGCAACATTCGATTTGGAAACTGAGCTCGCTACAGCCGGGCGCCTCAATAGGTTGAGGGTTGGTCGTAGCAGAGAAGTCCTCGGCGGGGACTTTTTGGCAAGCCTTGGCGTTGCGCATACAAATGATGGAAAGACTGAGCCCATCGGGTCGTTAAGCTACGCTCAAGTTTTCGGAGAAAACGAAATCCGTGTCTTTTTTGACCGGGATGTTGTTATTACAGATGATGACGTGTTTCGCGATGAGTACATCTTAGACATCGTCTATATTCTGGGTCTTGGCCCCTCTTCCCGTCTCGGGTTTTCCGCAACCCAAGTCCTTACCGATGATACTATCGTTGACCCACGCGTTGAGCGGACAGATTTGAATGCTGTTTATAGTTATGAGCTTGAGTCCGAGTGGGTCTTAAATGCCGGCCTTAACTACCGTATACGAGACGAAGACGGCCTCGGCCGCGCGACAAGCCCTTTAGCATTTTTTTCAATTGGTAGAGAGTTCGCCTGGCGGCCCTAACACGTTGCTGATGCTCCTTGGGTCGGTTTGAAGAGTTTGATGTCGAGTTCTTCGGTCTTTCCTCCAAAGAAGTCACCATCATGGCTTCACAGCACCGCCAGTTTCTGGAGGTTGCATGGGAAGTGCCTGAAAACGCGGGACACCCACCTGAAAATTCCCCGGACCCATCGGGGTGTTCGCTAGGTGTGGGAAAGGTACGGCAATTTGCTCATTGCTTCTCAGGTAACATCAAAACCCAAGGTAGTGATTAATGCTCAAAGCCCGACGGGTTTTTAGATTGCCAGTTCCATGCTGTTCTACATATATCAGTTAAGTCACGCTTAGCGGTCCAATCAAGTAACCTTTGTGCTTTGGACACTTCGGCAAAACTACGTGCTACATCGCCTTGGCGCCTTTCCGCGATTTTGAATGGGATTTCTCTGCCTGATGCCTTCTCGAACGCTTTCACCATTTCCAATACAGTGATTCCTGTTCCGGTACCGACATTAATGGCTTCGCATCCATGGTTCTCGTGAGCGTATTTGACGGCGGCAAGATGGGCTGCCGCTAGATCATCAATATGGATATAATCACGCTCGCCCGTGCCATCCCGAGTTTCATAATTGTTGCCAAAAATGCTGAGCTCTTTGAGTCTGCCGACTGCCACCTGAGAGATGTAGGGCAACAGATTATTTGGGATCGCGCGCGGATCCTCTCCAATATCGCCAGACTCATCCGCCCCAACCGGGTTAAAATACCGCAAGAGGACGGCACTCGCGTGCGGTCGTGAAGCAATCCAATCGCGGATAATCTCTTCGATAAAGTATTTTGTGCGACCGTACGGGTTGGTGGGGTTTAGTGGGTGATCTTCGTCATACGGAAGATACTGCGCCTCGCCATAAACCGTGGCAGAAGATGAGAAGACGATATTCTGGCAACCGTGCCGCTGCATGCAGTCCAGCAGGTTTATGCTGCCCGAAACATTCTGCGCGTAATAGGTCAGTGGTTTTTCGTTGGACTCACCAACCGCTTTTAATCCCGCAAAGTGAATGACCGCGTCGGGGCGAAATTTCTCAAAGACCTCATCAAGCACATCTGGGGCGCGATAATCGCCAACGTGAGTTACAAAGCTCGAGTTGGTTAGTTTCTGGACCCGGCGCAACACTTCAGGCGAGCTGTTGGAGAAGTTATCCAGCGCCAGCACGTCAATGCCATCTTGCAGCAGTTTTAATAGCGTATGGCTTCCAATGTATCCGGCACCGCCGGTCAACAGTACACGCATACCGCCTAATTCCTTGTCGCCTTGTTATCGTTGCACGGTCTTTCAGCCAAAGGAGACCCTATACCAACGCAATCGTGTTAGCCATCAAATGATTTGGAGCACGAGCGGATGGCCGGCATCGTGGGATCAGGGGCGACGCTGTTTCAATCCGCGCCGCATTCCCTTGACGCAGCATGCGGGTTTCTCGATTGACTGGTTTTTAATCTCTTTTGTACCTCAGAGGATTGCTTCAGCCTGATCAATCGTGGTTGTCGGTCGGTCTGCTATGGGTAGGAGCAGTTGATGCCCCCCGCTGGTCGGGATGGGTTTCGTCGTTTCTCAGCCAATAGAGCGCGGCTGGGGGTTTGGCTCACCTAGCGTCGCCCAAGTGAGCACAAAATTACAATGGAAACTAAAGCGTATTTCGAAGGTTGAGCCTGAACGAAAACCGCCTCGAAGATTCTCCGTTAGGTAAAGACTTATGGTGTCGCTTGTAGGAATTTCTCTTACCATCGCAGTCTCATAACCAAAGTGGCAACGAACTGACGGGTAGAGCATCTTGAAAAGTGTTTCTTTTGCCGAAAACATCAATGTAGCCAGCTCGAGGCGCGAATAACCAGTTTGTGTGTTCAGTAGCTTTCGTTCCTTGCATGAAAGGCATACTTCTTGGACTGCAGCGAGCGTTTCACCGTCAACTATACGTTCAATATCTACCCCTACGCGATCCCTCGAGTTGTTTGAGAGTATGGTTGCGCAACGACCATAAGAATGAGTAATTGAACCAATTGCACTTTTAGGCCAGATCGGCTCCCGGTTGCGGCCTGACGGAATGTGGACGTTCTTGATACCAAGACTCGACAATCCGACATGTGCAAGAACTCGCCCTGCAAGATACTCTGCGCGGCGACTTTTAACCGCGTATTTGAACTGTTCGGGAAAGCGCACACCCAAGGTTTTATAGTGAGCATCTTCAAAACGGTCGACATCATAGCAGCATTGAAGCAATGTCATACGCGCGCGCATGATTGGGTAACTACTAATGCCTGCGAGGAATGAACCAGACAATTCCGCCAGATCACCGGGAATTCCCTCACTTCCAAGAATGGGTGCCATTAGCTTTCCAATGAACCTATTGAATTGTGCATTTTTGAGCTTCCCGATTCATAAAAGGTCCGCCATGGAGAAAGTGAACGCTCTAATAAACATTTGTCGGTAAAGATCATGACCTAAGACCCAACTTCCCTCCAGCGTTTAGGAGAATCCGTCGTTTGATTCCTGACCTTATGCGGCCTTGGTTTCCAGTCTCGATTTCGTTGCAAATTCCTGCGGCGTGAGATTGCCGAGGGATGAGTGGGGTCCGTATTGGTTATAGTCCTCCTTCCAGGCTGTGATCTTCTCGCGGGCTTCCTTCTCTTCCAACGAACGGATCGCATCATCAAACCCTGGGATCAAACACCCGGATCTGTGTTCAAGATTCTAGACAAAGCAAGATCTGAACTGAAGCCGAAAGAATTTGCCCAAACGGTTCGAAAAGAGCCAGATGCTTTTGCAAAGTACTATGGACAATGAAAGGACACTCACGCATCAAGGAAGAGACCAAGTTCCTATTTCAGTCACTGGCAGCCTGTATGAGTGATGCGGCAATGAGTGAGACAGATATCCAGCATACAGCCAAAGTTCTGGATCTTGTAAACTTCCCTGATCGGGCTGGATTGTTCAAAAGCATCCAGGAGCACTGGCAAAGAAGTCAGGGGTTTGCACTGGCGACATTGAACCTCGACCACATTGTGAAGATGCGTGGCAACCCTGACTTCTTCCAATCTTATAAAGCGCATAGTCATATTGTAGCAGATGGAAACCCGATCGTGTGGCTCTCGCGGATGGCGGGGCGGGAGGTTGATCTGATGCCGGGATCCGAGTTGATAGAGCCTCTGGCCGAAATGGCCGCTCGCGATAATGTACCTGTGGCGTTTTTGGGAGCCACACCTGAAACACTTGATCGGGCGGCACAGAGATTGACTATCCAATACCCAGGATTGCGTGTGGTTGAACAGATTGCGCCCCCTTTTGGGTTTGATCCCCAGGGGGTGAAGGCTGTTTCCTATCTTGAAGCAATACGACAGTCCGGAGCGCAACTGTGCTTTCTGGCTTTGGGGGCGCCCAAGCAGGAACAATTGGCGATTGAAGGGCGCAGGCATGCTCCTGGCTGCGGATTTGTCTCAATCGGTGCTGGGCTTGATTTCATCGCGGGTAGCCAGACTCGTGCACCCAAATGGGTAAGGACACTGGCGCTAGAATGGGTATGGCGTATGCTGAGGAACCCAAAGCGCCTAGCTGGGCGCTATTGGCAATGTATTCTGATTTTACCGGGGTTGGTGCGCGAGGCGCGACGGATTGGGAGACAGAATTGACAAGCGATCCATCTGGCATTTCGGCGACCGCCCCGGACTATCGTAAATGCTCCACGCACAGGGCCCACCGAAGAAAGCGAACGCCTTGTCGTGCGCATCGAACACTATCTCCTGTGTCTCTCGGGGATAACCTCAGTGGACATGCACGAACAGCTATGACATGACCTATGAGTGTGACAATGCCACATAGTGGAATAAGACATTTGTGACGATGAAATTGGTACCTCTTGCAATCCCAGAGGTGATCCTGATCACGCCCAGACGGTTTGGTGATCATCGCGGGTTCTTCGAAGAAACCTACAACGTGAACAGTTTTACCGATGCGGGCATCGATACGGTCTTCGTTCAGGATAACCACTCGCTTTCCGGTGCTGTTGGCACAATACGTGGCCTGCATTTCCAAGCGCCTCCAAGAGCGCAGGCCAAGCTGGTTCGCTGTGGGCGCGGACGCTTTTTTGACGTCGCCGTAGACATCCGCAAAGGTTCTCCCACCTTCGGCGATTGGGTCGGCGCAGAACTCAGTTTTGAAAACGGTCGAATGTTGCTGGTGCCCGCCGGGTTTGCTCATGGCTTCATGACATTAGAGCCGGAGACCGAGATCATCTATAAATGCTCCGACACCTACGCTCCGGAAACAGAAGGCGCCATTCGGTGGGATGATCCCGATATTGGAATTAATTGGCCGCTGGACCTAGCCGAACCGCAATTGTCAGATAAAGATAAAGCAGCTCCATTTTTGCGAAATATAGATACTCCGTTTGTGATTGAGGATGGTGAATGAAAATTATGGTCACGGGCGGTGCCGGTTTTATTGGCTCTGCTGTCATCCGCCGCGCAATTGCTGAAGGCCATGCGGTCGTCAATATCGATGCTTTGACCTATGCGGCCTGTCTGGAGAATATCGCCTCCGTTGCGGATGTGCCTGAATACGCATTCGAGCAGGCTGACATCCGGGATGCGGGGGCGATGGCGGCGATCTTGAACAGGCACCAGCCGGATGTAATCATGCATCTGGCCGCCGAAAGCCATGTCGACCGCTCGATCGATGGTCCTGCGGCCTTTATCGACACCAACATCACCGGCACCTATGTCCTGTTGGAAGCCGCGCGCGCCTATTGGATCGGTGCCGGCAAGCCCCAGAGCTTCCGCTTTCATCATATCTCGACCGATGAAGTGTTCGGATCTTTGGGCAAGACCGGGTTTTTCACCGAAGACAGCCCCTATCAGCCCAATTCGCCTTATTCGGCCTCGAAGGCCGGGTCCGACCACCTTGTCCGGGCCTGGCGCGAAACCTATGGCCTGCCGGTGGTTCTGACCAATTGCTCGAACAATTACGGCCCCTATCAGTTTCCGGAAAAACTCATCCCGGTGGTGATCCTGAACGCGCTGGCTGGCAAACCCATCCCGATCTATGGGGCAGGGGACAACATCCGCGACTGGCTGCATGTCGAAGACCATGCTGAGGCACTGCTGTTGGTGCTGGAAAAAGGTGAGCTGGGCCGCAGCTACAATATTGGCGGTGAGAACGAGATGACCAATCTCGATTTGGTCAAAATGCTCTGCGCGATACTCGATCGGTTGAAGCCGGGCAAAACGCCCTACGCCGATCTGATCACCTTTGTCACTGACCGCCCCGGTCATGATCGTCGCTATGCCATCGACCCAGCCCGTATTCGGAACGAGTTGAACTGGGGCCCCTCTTACACACCTGAAACCGGGTTGGAACAGACGGTTCAGTGGTATCTGGACAACGGCGCATGGCTGGCTGCTCTGCAGAACCGCAGCGGCGTGGGAGAGCGGCTCGGGGTGGCCGAATGAAGGCACTGGTCTTCGGCCATAGCGGGCAGGTTGCTACGGAACTGCGCCGACGCGCGCCGACGCACGGCATCTCGGTCGAGGCGCTGGACCGCTCCCAAGCGGACCTGTCTGATCCGCAGAGCTGTGTTGACGCTATCCGAAGCACGGATGCGGATGTGATCATAAACGCCGCAGCTTACACGGCGGTCGACAAGGCCGAGGATGAGCCCCAGCTAGCCCGGGTGATCAACGGGGATACACCGGGGGCTATGGCGCGCGCCGCAGCAGAGCGTGATTTGCCCTTCCTACACATCTCAACCGACTATGTGTTTGACGGGGCGGGAGATATGCCCCGCACCACGCAGGACCCGACAGACCCTTTGGGTTCTTATGGCCAGACCAAGCTGGTGGGAGAACACCAGATTTCCCAAGCGGGTGGGTGGTATGCGATCCTAAGGACAAGTTGGGTGTTTTCGGCCCACGGACACAACTTTGTCAAAACCATCCTGAGGCTGGCCGAGACCCGTGACACGCTGACCATCGTGGCGGATCAGATCGGGGGGCCGACACCGGCAGCTGATATTGCCAAGACGCTGCTGGCCATAGCCAAAACCGGACGGCAGGCCGAAGGCGGGCTGTTTCACTATTCCGGGACACCCGATGTCAGCTGGGCCGGTTTCGCGCGCGAAATTGTCTCGCAGGCGGGGCTGGCAACCCAGATCACCGATATTCCGACAACAGATTACTCGACCCCGGCCCCCAGACCGTTGAATTCACGGCTGGAGTGTTCGCGGCTCAATGACATTTACGGGCTTGGGCGGCCTGACTGGAAAGCCGGATTGGCGCAGGTGCTGGCCGATCTGAAGGTTGCAGATAGCCCTGCCTTGAAAGGATAGATCATGCAACGCAAAGGTATCATTCTGGCTGGCGGTTCGGGTACTCGGCTGTATCCGATCACAATGGCGGTCTCAAAACAGTTGCTGCCGATCTATGACAAGCCGATGATCTTCTACCCGCTGAGCGTGCTCATGCTGTCGCAGATCCGCGAGATCGCGATCATCACAACACCACAGGATCAGGATCAGTTTCAGCGTCTGTTGGGTGACGGCAGTCAGTACGGCCTGTCGCTTACCTGGATCACTCAGCCTTCGCCTGACGGTCTGGCGCAGGCTTATACTTTGGCAGAGGATTTCCTTGCAGGTGCCCCGTCCGCGATGATCCTGGGTGACAATATCTTCTTCGGCCACGGCCTGCCGGATTTGCTGCGCGAAGCAGATCTACAAGAGCGTGGTGGATCTGTGTTCGCCTATCGCGTTGCCGACCCCGAACGTTATGGTGTGGTTGATTTCGAGGGTCAGAAAGTACGCGGCATCATCGAGAAGCCGAAAGTACCACCCTCAAACTACGCGGTGACCGGGCTCTATTTCCTTGACGGCGATGCCCCTGCCCGTGCCCGTCAGGTCCAACCGTCCGAGCGGGGCGAGCTGGAAATCACGTCCCTGCTGGAGATGTATCTGAACGAAGGCTTGCTGAATGTTCAGACCATGGGCCGTGGCTTTGCCTGGTTGGATACCGGTACACATGGGTCGCTGCTGGATGCGGGAAACTTCGTGCGCACACTTACAGACCGGCAAGGGATGCAGACCGGCAGCCTGGATGAGATCGCCTGGGCTAACGGCTGGATTGATGATGAAGCGCTTGAAGAACGGTCCCGGCTATTCACTAAGTCTACTTATGGTAAGTATCTTAAACTACTTCTGAGTTGATATATGTGAAGTATCTCGATTGGTTTAAATTGTTGTTCTCGTTTAACACGTTTACAAAATCTATGGCTTTGTTGCACAAACTTGGGGATTCACTCTATGAACACAGCATGTTAGTGATTGCCGTTTACGGGTTGTCTGTATTGCAGTGTTCGCCTCCAGGAGCTCTTTGGACCAGCTGTATTAGAGGCTCTGTGCAATGCTTTCACAGCGGCAGAACTCGGCATGCTATCCTCACCCTTCCGGCCATCCGGAACGGCCTGATCTTTTCTTCTGCGGAATACTGTTTGCGGGTCGCACGGCGAATGTCCTTTAAGACCTCCTCACCGTGGCTCAGCTTGGTTCCGGGTTGCTTTCTCATCTCCACTCCTTGGCGGTTACGATGAGCCAGAAACCCTCTCTAATCAAATCACCTTCAACTGTCCCATTGGTGCTGACGTCAGACATGGCCCATCGGAAACACTCTGTTTCGAATAACCCTACCCATTTAATCCGAGCTCCAAGTGCTTTATCTTAAACGTGTCAAAAGGGCCGTTATAGTCCGTTGGGCGAGAATATTGTATGCATTGGGCTCGAACCGGAATATCGTGCCCGGCCAACGGACCAGAATATTTGGATCAGTATCTTGAAAGCGGATCTTTATCTCCAACATTTCCAGTTTCGGGAGCGTCCGTTTGCGCTGCCACCAGATCCGGATTTCATGTTCTGGTCCAAAGGCCACAAGCGTGCGTTCTCGGTGCTGGAATACGGATTGGTGACGCGCGCACCGATTACTTTGCTGACAGGTGAGGTTGGCGCGGGAAAGACCACGTCGCTTTATGCGCTGCTGGAGCGCATCGACAATGATGTGGTGGTGGGGCTCATCTCCAATGGGCAGGGCGGGCGCGGCGAGCTTTTACGCTGGGTGCTCAACGCCTTTGACTTGCCGTACGACACTAATGCCGACTATGTGGAGCTTTACCAACAATTTGTCGATTTCCTGCTGGGGCAATATGCAGATGGTCGATCGGTCCTGTTGATCCTTGATGAAGCGCAAAACCTTTCCGAAGAGACATTGGAGGAGTTGCGCATGCTCACCAATGTCAATTCCAGCAAAGACGAATTGTTGCAACTGATCCTGATTGGCCAGCCGGAACTGCGTGACATGATTTCGCAGCCAGAGTTCAGCCAATTCGCACAGCGCGTCTCTGTCAGCTATCATCTGGGGGCCATGGATGCAGTATCCAGCTGTGACTACATCATTTCCCGCCTTCGGCATGTCGGGGGCAGCGGCCAGGAGTTCACTGAAGCCGCTCTGAACAAGATTTATGACTATAGCGGTGGGGTGCCGCGGATGATCAACAAGATTTGCGATTTGGCGCTGGTTTATGCTGCCAGCGCTGATCAGGCGCGTGTTGATGAGGCAACGATCGAGGAATTGATCGCCGATGGCGTGATCCTGAAGACAGTAGCTGCGCCTGTGTCATTGGCGGATCATTACGTCTTGACTGGAAAATCTGCCAAATGAACCTGCCATTTCGATTTTACTGGTCTCTCTTCAAGCGGCGCCTGCCGGTCATGATGGCGCTGTTTCTGATCTGCTCCGGGCTTGGGGTTGTCACAGCCTTGCAATTGCCGCCGACATACATGTCCTCAGCACGATTGCAGGTGGATCCGCCGCAAATCCCCGATGAAATGGTGGTATCTACGATCCGAACCGAAGTGGCCGAGCAGTTGCAGTTGATAGAAGAACAGCTGATGACACGGGCCAATCTCATTGATATCGCCCAGAGACATCAGGTCTTCGAAGGCATGGCTGCAATGACGCCCGACCGGATTGTGCAGGCGATGCGGGACAGTACCAGAATCCTTCGCAGTGGTGGGCGCGGTCAAGCCTCCCTGATGGCCATCCAATTTGATGCCAGAGACGCCCAAATCGCGGCAGATGTCGTTAATGATTATGTGACCCTTGTGCTGGAGGCGAATAGTTCTTTCCGACGCGAGCGGACAGAAAACACTTTGTCTTTCTTTGAACAGGAGGCCGCGCGGCTTGCTGGAGAAATAGAAGAAGAATCCAGTCGGATCATCGCCTTCAAGAATGAAAATGTCGACGCTCTTCCAGAAGATCTCAGCTATCGGCAAGATCGCCAATCCACATTGCAGGAGAGGCTTGGTCGGCTTGAGCAGGATCGGGCTTCCATTGTTAGTCAACGAAGTGAGATGATCGCCGTTTTTGAAGCAACGGGGCGGCTTGGTTCCGATACGCGACGAGAACTTTCGCCAGAAGAGCAGCGCCTGCAGCAACTCGAGCTTCAACTGGCGGAGGATTTGACCGTTTATTCCGATTCCAATCCGCGGGTTGTTCAACTGCGCAGACAGATTGAGCAGTTAGAACTCGCAATCTCCGGCGGGGATCCCGGGGATTGGCAGGAGGGGACGGAGGCAGAGCCGACGTTTCTCGACATCACACTGGCAGAAATGGATTCACGCATCGAAGAGATCGATCTGGAGATTGTGCGCGTGAACGAAGAATTGGAGCGACTAAGTCGCGCAATTGCCGCCACGGCCACCAATTCGATTACGCTGGAGCGTCTCGAACAAGATCTCGAAAGCGCCCGAACCCGCTACAACTCAGTGTTGGGCAATCTTAACCAAGCTCGCATGGCAGAGCGAATAGAAATCAATGCGCAAGGCGAGCGTATTAGCCTCATCGAAGGCGCCAGCGTACCGCAGGAACCGTCTGGGCCGGCACGCAAAAAAATCGCGGTGATGGGAGGCGCTGTTGGTGGCGCATTGGCGCTGGCATATTTCATGCTTCTTGAACTGCTCAATCAGCGGGTGCGCCATCCTGCAGAGTTGCAGTCCCGGTTTGAAATCGTGCCCATTGGCGTCATCCCCTATCTGGAAAGCCGGGGAGAGAAATGGCGGCGGCGCCTGCTTAGGCTGAGTGCTTTGGCTATTGTGATAGTAGCTGTGCCAGCGGCGCTTTATTACGTACATACTGAATATGTGCCGCTCGAGATATTGGTGAACCGGGTTCTGGTCCAGATGGGCCTGGCTTGAAAGACGCCACGGTTAGAAGGGTAAAGCTGGATGGAAAAATTGCAGGCCGCTCTCGCGAAGGCGCGCGCCGCACGCCATGAGGCTACCGAGACCGTACGCCCAGGTCCCGTTCTGCGAGATCAACACGTGCGCAAGCCTTCCAAATCTAATACGACAGAAACCATCTGGGAGGCATTGCCCCGCTTTGACCTGTCGCCTGCGGTGCTGCGACAGCACCGGATCATCGCGGGCGAGGCAAACAGTGATGCCACCCCTTTTGACCTTCTACGCACCAAGATTATTCTTCAGATGGAGCAAAACGGCTGGTCGCGTCTGGCGATCACTTCGCCGGAACCATCTTGTGGCAAGACCACGTTGGCCTGCAATCTTGCACTGGGTCTGGGACGGCATACAAGTTCGCGCACAATGTTGTTTGATCTCGATCTTGGCTCACCCTCGGTGCATGAGTTTTTCGATCTCAAGATGCGCTATGGTCTGCCGGAAGTGCTCACGGATATGATCGCCTTTGAAAAACAGGCGGTGCGGGTGACAGACAATGTGGCTGTGTCGATTTCACCTCATCCCGAAAAAGACCCCACGCGTTTTCTGATGATGGACCGCACAGCTGAGTTTCTCGATGACATCCAACGCGACTATGCTCCCGACATCATGATCTTCGATCTACCCTCAGCCCTTTCTTCTGACAAAGCTTTGGCGTTCCTCAAAAATGTCGATTGCGCTTTGATCGTGGCACGGGCGGAATATACCAAGTTCAAAAAGCTTGATCGGACTGAAATCGAGGTTGCCGCCAATACCAATGTCTTGGGAGTGGCATTAAATGGCTGCCGCCGTGGCACACTCTCTGACAGCGATCTGAGCTGATGTTTGGCAGAGGCAGGGTTTGACAGGAACAGTGAAGCCCTGAAGGCAAACGCTCCTACATAGAGCAGTTTAACATACAAAAGACTGCAGAACCGAATAGGCGACCATGATTAGGACCAAATCTATGCCTCCCCGAATCTTGAGGCGACTGCTTCTGACATTCATGCTTTGCTTGGGCCTGACGGCCTGTAAGTCCGTTGAAGAGCGCGCCGAAGCCTATTTCGCCTCAGCCCAAGAACTAATCGAAGAAGGGGATCTCGACCGGGCGGCGGTCGAGTTACGCAATGTCTTTGAACTGATGCCCAACCATGTCGCAGCGCGCGAAACCATGGCAGCTTTGATGCTGCAGAAAGACGACAAGGAGGCCGCCTATGGCCAGTATCTGCGGCTGGTCGAACAGGTGCCTGATCATGTCGAAGGGCGCACGGTACTGGCAGAGATTGCATTTGCGGCACGCAACTGGGAAGAGTTCTCCCGCCATGCAACCGAGGTGATTGCTCTCGCGCCTGACGCGCCGCGCACTGAGATGATCGCGCTGGCCTTGCAATATGAGCAAGCGTTGGAGGCGCGCGATGGTCCAGCACGAGATGCCGTGCGCGATCAGGCTGCGGGTCTGGCACAAGAGGCCCCGGATAATGACATCCTGCAGTTGATCCTCTTTGACGCCTATGTCCGCGACGGGGCCATCGATCAGGCCTTGGTACAGCTGGAGAGAATGATCGCCAAGCAGCCGGACAATCGCGATCTCTATACGCAAAAACTTGTCCTGCTCGAACGGCAAGGCGACTTCACAGCACTTGAAACACAGCTACGCGACATAGTCATCCGGTTTGCCGAGGATGATGAACCTAAGACCCAACTCATTCAGTTCCTGCTGGCCCGGGGCGAGCCTGACAAGGTGGAAGCCTTTCTCCGCGAGGTGTCGGATCCGGCGGCAGAAGACCCTACGCTTTTCATCGATCTAGTGCGTTTCATAAACCAGAGACAGGGGCCAGACGCCGCACGCGCCGAGCTGCGCGCTGCATTGGAGGTCGCAGCGGACCCAGAACGGATACAGATCATTCTTGCGGCCATCGATTTCGAAAACGGCGCAGAAGACACGGCGATCGAAACGCTGCAAACAATGCTGGAAGGCACCGAAGAAGACTCCGACACAGCCAACCGCATCCGCATCACACTGGCCCGGATGTTGCTTCAGACCGGCAACGAGACCCGCGCGCGCCAACTGGTGGCAGACACGCTCGAAGCAGACAGCGACAGTGTCGAAGCGCTCAAGATGCAGGCGGCCTGGATGATCCAGGACGACAAAGCGGACGAGGCCATCGCCACGCTGCGTCTAGCCCTTGATACGGCGCCCGATGATGTCGCCGCCATGGACCTGATATCCCAGGCCTATGCGCGCGCTGGCAATCACGAACTGTCCCGCGATTTCCTTGCGCTGGCGGTGGATGCCTCCGACAATGCGCCTGAACCGTCTTTGCGCTATGCCCGGGTTCTGGCAAGTGACGAACGCTATATCGCGGCGGAAGAGGTTTTGATCCCGGCCCTGCGTCGGGCACCGAACAATGCGGATATTCTGGTGCTTCTGGGCGAAGTCTATCTGGCTGCGGAAGATTACGCGCGCGCTGACAGCGTGATCGCGCGCCTGCGCCGCATCAGCACAGAGCGGACCCTTGCAGTGGCGGATGCGCTTCAGGCCCGGCTTCTGGGCAGCCGCGAAGGCGTCGAACAGGCGCTTGGATATCTGCGCGAACTCGCGGAGCGGGAAGACGCCAGCCTCAACACTCAGATTGCGCTTCTGCGCGCACGCCTCAGCAGCGGGCAAACAGAGGCAGCCCTGAGACAGGCTGAGGCGCTTGTCGCGGAATATCCTGACAATGCAGCCCTGCGTTTCATTCTGGCCACCTCACATGCCGCCAATGGCGCACTGGATGTGGCGGAAAATCAGATTCAGATCCTGGTGGAAGAAGATCCCAGACGGGGTCGGGCTTGGGTCCAACTCTATCGCCTCCAGCGCCTTCAGGGAAAAGACGACAGCGCCTCACAGACCCTGCGTGACGGGCGCGCCGCTCTGCCCTACAACCGCGAACTTCTTTGGGCGCAAGCCGGGGAATTGGAAGCGGCTGGCGATATTGACGGCGCCATTGCCAATTATGAGCTGCTTTATGAGCGCAATTCCAACGACCTTGTTGCCGCCAACAATCTCGCCAGCCTGCTGACAAACCACAAGACAGATGACGCCGGCCTTGAACGCGCCTGGGCTGTAGCCCGGCGCCTGAACGGCACAGATGTGCCCGCCTTTCAGGACACTTATGGCTGGCTTGTCTTTCGCCGCGGTGAGGCGGAAGAGGCCCTGCCCTATCTCGAAAGCGCCGCCGCAGAATTATCGCAGGATCCAATCGTTCAATTCCACCTCGGCCAGACTTACGCCGCTTTGGAGCGCGATGAGGACGCCATCGCACAGTACCGCCGGGTACTGGAGTTTGCGGGGGAAGACGACCCCCGCCCGCAGATAGCCATCGCCCGCGACGAGATCACGCGGCTGGAAGCACTCCCACCTGCGGAGGAATAGTCTGGCCCGCGCCGCTTTCAGTTTTGGGGCACCCCGCTTGGTGGATAAGATGTGACCACTTCCCAAACGGTCTCCTGCATCAACCTCGCCGCTTCGGGACCTAGGTCAGCAGCCGGACTACCATCAGCCAGTTGCAATTGGTGAGGCAAGCCAACGGGCGAGCGCCCATAAAGTACAGCGTAGTGAGTGAGCGCCACGAGATAGCCACCGTATTCACTAAAGTGGATGTTGTCATGGAACAGATCGTTGCGATCACGGATGGGCCCAACCCCGCCAGCAGCCTCAACCTTGCGCACAAAAGCTGCCATGACCTGCCCGGCTGGGATGACATAGATCGGCTTGTCGACTTCTTCATAGGCCAGCGTGCGTTTGAGAATCTCGCCTTCCCAATAAAGACTCAAATCCCGGTCGAGCCGTGTGAGCCAACCCTCCGGATCATCCAATGGATGCCAGGTTTCATAAAGGTAAACACGTGTCTCTGGATTGCCCTCCCAAGCGGCGACGGCCCAGTTGCGCAGATATTCATGCGGCGCGAAATACTTGATCATATCCTTGATCTCGACCGCTTCGGTCAACACCACCGCGTCATAGTCGCCTGACGCCATGGCTTCCTTTGCATCCCGAAAGGCGGGAGGACCGTTAGACTCTTCAAACCCATTGATCACCACATCTGGCTCCCAATGCGCACGTAGCGGCGTCCCCCAACCAAGCTGACTGTTGAAACTGTGTCCCTCGCTGCCGCCCTGTTCCGCCAATTGCTGCAACATCCCCGGCATGTATGGTCCCACGAGACTGTGCCCCAGATGATAGACATTGAGTGGGCCCTCGGGTGCCGATGCAGGCCTATCGTAGATCATGCTGAATTGCGCTTCGTCCACCGGATCAGGCGTGCTACAGCGGTTGACCAGGCCGCAAGCGGATAGAAAAAGTAGCAATAGTGGCGTGAGTTTTCGTTTGATGCGATGTAAAAACATGTTCGTATTCGTGTGCGTGTTTAATGGTAAAATGAACCCTATTGGATATGTGCAGCGGTAACTAGTTCATTGCAAGGTATACATTCTGGAATCGATTTCATAACGGGATACACAGATCTTCATGACCAACTCGGGCAAGCTACTAATTTATGCGCCAGTACCATTAGTGCAAACCGATTCCGGACTGTATCTTGAGGATCAAGCTTGCAATGGGCTGAGGCTCTGGGCGGAACATTTTGATGAATTGATTACGATGCACCCCGTCTCTCATACAAAGTTGCCAGACGCTTGGGTGCCAATCAATAACGTTGGGCCAAACTTGGATCGCATTCGTATCTTGCCTCTGCCAACGGCCTATCGTCCTGATCAGTTTTTTCGCCACTATCGAGCCACCCGGAATCTAATACGCGCGGAGATCGACAAAGCTGACTACGTAGCCTTCTCCATCGGTGGCCTTACTGGAGATTGGGGATCGGTTGGGGCTTGGCAGGCCCATATGGCGGGTCGACCCTTTGCGATCTGGACCGACCGGGTGGAATCTGAGGTAACCCGCCGCACAGCGTCTAGTAACCCGCTCTGGCATCGCCGGATCAGAGCGCGGTTAGAACATCGGCCCATGTGGGAATGGGAAAAATTTATCATCCGACGCGCGGCTCTGGGCCTGTTTCACGGCAAGGAAACCTATGAGACCTATGCCCCCTATTGCCGCCAACCACAACTCGTGCACGACATCCACATCAAGGCCTCGGAACATCTCCCTCCCGAAGCTCTGAAGGCTAAGGTTGTCGCTGCGAACAATGGGCCCCTGAAGATCGTCTATACAGGAAGGGCGAGCGCGATGAAGGGTCCGCAAGACTGGGTGGAGGTTCTTGAGACACTTGCCAAGCGACAAGTGGATTTCCAAGCCACATGGCTGGGTGATGGACCGGATCTAGCAGACATGAGGGCGCGCGTCGCCAACGCAGGCCTTGAGAGCCACGTCACCTTCACAGGTTTCGTGAATGACCGCGCTGCGGTTTTCGACCACTTGCGACAGGCCCATATTTTCCTTTTCTGCCACAAGACGCCGGAATCCCCGCGATGCCTAATCGAAGCGCTGGTCTCTGGCACGCCGATCGTCGGCTATAGCAGCGCCTATCCCGAGGATCTGATTTCGACTCATGGTGGAGGACAACTCGTTTCACTGAACAATGTCGCTGCCCTGAGTGAAACAGTGCAGTCGATTGCTGGAGATCGGTTACTCCTCGGAGACATGATGGCCCGAGCCTTGCGGGATGGAGAGGGTTATACCGACGATGCGGTCTTCCAGCACCGCTGCGAGATCATTAAGAAGTATCTTTAAACAACGGATTGCCCGGGAAGGTCGTCTTGTGGTGACCTTCCCCCGCAGCCCGGATCAATGGGTAGCTTCACCGGGTTTGTGCGACAAAGCCACGAACATGTTTCATGCAAACATATCATAAGGGTTCGATATGAAGTATCTTTTATTCAATACGTTGATGAGTATGAAGAAGCCATTTTCCGATGCGGCTCGCGAACGTCGCCAAGCTCAGTTTTTGAAGCGTATGAAAATTAAAGGCGGCGAACGCATCATCGACTTAGGGGGAACGGTAGAATTTTGGAGAGGTTTCCCTGTCCCTCTGAAACTGACAATCGTAAATCTGCCAGATCCTGAGAAGACGGTTGATGCAAGTCACGAGTTGCATGAGATTGAAATTTTGGACGGAGACGCATGTGACGTAAACTTTGCCAATGACTTGTCTTATGACATAGTTTTTTCCAATAGTGTGATTGAGCATGTTGGTGCGATCGACAAGCGTAGAGCGATGGCTGAAGAGGTCTTGAGACTGGCGCCAAGCTACTGGGTTCAAACTCCTTCTATTTGGTTTCCAATTGAAGCTCATTGCAACATGCCGTTTTGGTGGGCCTATCCTGAGTGGTTAAAACGCCGATTAATTTCTCGTTGGTATAAGAAATTGCCTGCTTGGACGGACATGGTGGCCGGGACAACTGTCTTACTGAGAGCTGAAATTTTGTCTTTGTTCCCTAATTGCATACTGTGGACGGAATGGAAGTTTGGGTTCCCCAAGAGTTACGTGGCCTACAAACCTCCGTCTAACAGCAAGGGCCGGGTTTCAGAGCAGATGTAGGCGCCGAAAGCCAGTCCATTCATTGCAGCCTAGCTTGAGCTCGTACCGAGACGGAACTCAAATGGTGAAAAACGCGCTTTGGGTTAGAGTTGTGCTGGAGAAAAAGCCCGTTCGCTTAGTCGTAGTCGCCTTGGCAATCAAAATTGCTCGAACCGT
This sequence comes from Ruegeria sp. E5, assembly GCF_056534105.1. Lineage (NCBI taxonomy): Bacteria > Pseudomonadati > Pseudomonadota > Alphaproteobacteria > Rhodobacterales > Roseobacteraceae > Ruegeria > Ruegeria sp. E5. Next base: position 31,426 of record NZ_JBQFPA010000009.1, read on the forward strand.
TTGGGCTATATTGGCGCACGGGCGAACTTATCATCCATATCGTTCAGAATCGAACTAAATCCAGAAATTTAGAATGACAAAATAGGATTTGAGACGATGCGTCCAAAACCCGGAACATCCCTCGTTGTTCATTTCACTCCGGGGTGCGTCAAGAGTTTAGACCCGGTTTATCCCGCCGGTGCAAACCGAGGCAATGGCGGTTCAATCGCCATCAGCGCATCCAGCAGCCTTTCTTCCGCTGCTGCATCACTTTCACCTGGTCTAATCGGCGTGCTCAACCGGATGAGTGCCCCATCTGTCCGCCCTTCTCGGATGCCGTCCACCATCAGCCAGAACTTTGCTGCTAGATCCCATGCTACCTTTCGGCCTTTTTGGTCGAACCAGTAGAAAACCATCATCCGCGCCTCGCCGTGCTGAACGATTGCGCGGTTGATCATGAAGGGCGTCGCGCTGCCGACTTCTGCAGCGATGTCGGTTCGTTCTAGCCAGGCGATCTCCCAGCCGCTACCGGGCAGGCATATCTCAGGCGAATGAACGCCACCCCGACCCTGATCCGCATACCAGGCCATGAAAAGTCCGACCTCAGCGCCATCCGCTCGGGTCATATTGACCTGGCGGTAGTCGTCGGCGCCAAGCGTCTCCTCCACAACTGGGTCAAGCCGCTGATGGGGGGTTGTGCGCCAGTCGCCGAGGGTTCGGGGAAAAAGTGCAAAGCGTTCACGGGCCACTTCGATCTGGCCGCGTTCGGGGATCATCTGCCATGTTGCGACGGCCCCGACGGCCAGAATGGCGGCCGTGATTAGTGCGGCTGAAGGCTGAACCAAACGTATGCGTTTGGCTTGAGTCCAAAGCCCGTCCGTTTCCAGATCCAGAGCTTCGGTAAGGCTCATCTTCACGGGGTTAAAGAACAGCATGATCCGGGCAAGAACAAACAGAAGCAACACACAGGCAACAAAGATCACCCATCCTTCGAAGAAATGGGTAAACCCGTCCAACCAGTCGAGCCCGTAGTAGTTGACGACGGTTCCCGCGATGGCGATGCGGACCGAGTTCATGATGACGGTGATCGGCGCGGCCGCGATCAACAGTATAGCTTTGTGCCACATCGGGCCCTTGTAAAGGATGGCAAAGATGTAGCTGAAGCTGAGGATCGGAAAGAGGTATCTGAGCCCAGAGCAGGCCTCGGCCACATGCAGTTTGGTGACGCCCAAATCAATGATGTTGCCGTCAAGAAAGACCGGTACGGACAGAAGCCCTAGCATCCATACGCCCAATTCGGATGAGATCAGTTGCAGCCAGGTAGACATCTTGTAATAGAGCGTGTCGGGCAGCGGTAGCATGTAGACAAGATGCAGTACCGGCGGCCAGAAGTGTTTTCCGGTGGACCAGCCAAAGCTGATCAAAAGAATGCCGCCGACCCAAAGGATCAGCGCATAGGCGGCCATGTCGTCGATATTAGCCAGCCGTGCCAACGCACCAAAAACGAGTGCCAATGCCACGACTGCCACTCCGACCCAACGATCACCAATGGGTCCGGGCCGTTCGGGGTAGTCTTTGAGTTGGCGGAGGAAAAGAAGCCCGGACAGAACCGGGATCAACGGAGCGTGTGAGTACTCTGGCAGGCCCCAGGCAATGCGCAGCGCATCAAGTCCTGGTGATAGAAATATGAACGCCCCCACCGTCGCCACCAAAAGCCATAAAAGGCCCAAGTGCAGGCTTTTACCTACACGGTGGTTCAGAACGGTTTGGGCTGCGGATTCAGTCATGAGGATCTGTTTATCTGGTCGGGCCGGGTTGCCGTATCTTGCGGAAGCTATGTCATCCTAAGCGTAGTCATTAAAGCTTTTCAAACGCCCACCAGACAAAATCATGTCATAGATCTTCATCGTCTAGGCGGCTTTTGTGTTAGAAGTACATAGATTGACAGCATAGCCTTCGCGGCGGTGGAGAAATGTTTCAATGGCCTTGAGCTTGGTTCGAGGCTACGATTTACTCAGCACATGGCGAAATTTGTTCCTCATTGCCGGAGAGGTCACCATTGCGCGCGAGTATTTGTATCCGACCGCCGGTAATGAAGGCCATATAAAGTTACAGTCTCCTGCAAGGATCAGAACACGGGGGCGAGATATAAAAGATTTAATAAACCTATATACCTCACACATTATGGATAGGCCGGACAAAACGCTGAAAGATTTTGCAAACTGCCTGATTGTTTATGACTGACCGCACCTTTGTCCTGATCTCTCCATGCCGGAACGAAGCGGCCTATATGCGGCGCACGCTCGACAGTGTGGTGGCGCAAACCGAGACGCCGTCGCTCTGGGTGATCGTCGATGACGGCTCAACCGATGGGTCGATGGATATTCTTACCGAATATGCCGCAAAGCATGACTGGATACGCATCGTCTCCGCGTCCGACCGCGGGCATCGGGCCGTTGGTCCTGGTGTGATTGACGCGTTTTATGCAGGGTTAGACACTGTTTCGCTGGAAAATTATGCCTATCTTTGCAAGCTCGACGTCGATCTGGACCTGCCGCCGCGCTATTTCGAATTGCTGATCGAACGGATGGAGACTGACCCGCGGCTCGGCACCTGTTCGGGCAAGCCCTATATTCGTCAGGATGGCAAGCTGATCTCGGAGCGCCGTGGTGACGAGATGAGTGTCGGTATGACCAAGTTCTACCGCCGTGAATGCTTCTCCGATATCGGCGGCTTCGTACGCGAGGTCATGTGGGACGCCATCGACTGTCATAAGGCGCGCCAGTTGGGTTGGATTGCGCGTTCGTGGGATGACCCCGACCTGAGGTTTGAACATCTGAGGCCCATGGGGTCGAGCCAAACCTCAATCTATACCGGTCGCCGCCGCCACGGGTTCGGGCAGTATTTCATGGGGTCCGACCCGCTTTTCTTTTTGGCGACGGCAATCTTTCGGATGACCGACAGGCCATATGTGCTGGGCGGGTTAGCCACAGTGCGGGGTTATCTGGGGGCCTGGTTTCGGAGGGAAAAGCAGCTCGATGACCCCGAGCTGCGCGCTTTCATTCGGGCCTATCAGCGTCGGGCGTTGTTCAAAGGCAAAGCTCGGGCGATTGCAGAGCAGGAGGCCGCAAAAGCCCGGGCGTGGTCGCTCGGCTCAACTTAGTCTGCATACATCTCCAGCCAGCTCTGGAACATCAGCACATTCCACAGCTGATGACCCCAATTGTGGGTCCCAGCTTGGTGTTGGGACCAAAGCTGCCCGATCAGGACGGGGTCCAGGTATCCTTCTCGGGCCAAGCGCTCGGGGGCCAGCAGGGCAGCGGCCCAGTCCTTGAGCCCTCCGCGCAACCATAGGCCGATGGGAACTTCGAAACCCATCTTCGGGCGCTCGATCAATTCTCGGGGGACGTATCGGTGGAGCACCTGTCTGAGCAGCCATTTCGATTGGCCGCCGCGGACCTTCATGTGAAGGGGCAGCCCCCAGGCAAACTCGGCCACTCGATGATCGAGCAGGGGCGCGCGGCTTTCCAGTGCCACAGCCATGGTCGCCCGATCGACCTTGGTCAGGATGTCGTCAGGCATATAGGCCAACATATCCAACTGCATCATCCGTTCGATCACACCCAGATCGCCACGCGGAGGGAGATGATCAGCCAGGATCGAAGGCGGGTTGGAACCGCCAATGACTGCGGCCTCTGGGAAGCGCCAAACCGATACCATCTTGCGGTGCAGTTCATCTACGTTGTGGCTCGCGGCATAATTGGCCAAGCGATGCAGACGCTGACCGTTGGGTTCCTTGCCTTGCGGAGTTGCGCGGATGGGCTCGATCAACTGGTTCAGAAGCGTTGCGGGGAGAGCGCGAACGGCCCCCGCCCCAAGACGACGTAATTGGGAGGGCATCAATGCCAGCTTTCTGAGCAGCGCCGCGCCTTGCTGATAGCGGTCGTAACCGCCGAAAAGCTCATCTCCACCGTCGCCAGAAAGCGCCACCGTAACGTGTTGGCGCGCCAGTTCGGCAATTAGGAACGTCGGAATTTGAGAACTGTCGGCGAAAGGTTCGTCATAGATAGTAGGCAATCGAGGGATCACGTCGCGCAGGTCTGTGTCGCCTACATAAAGTTCTGTGTGGTGCGTGCCTAGATGTTTCGCCACATCGGCGGCGAATACGGCCTCATTATAGCGGGCTTCGTGGAAACCGATGGAAAAGGTATGTACCGGCTTGTTTGATAGGTGCTGCATCAGCGCCACGATGGTCGAACTGTCGATGCCGCCCGACAAGAAGGCTCCAAGCGGCACGTCTGACATCATCTCGTTGCCGACAGCATCCAGCAGGAGTGCTTCAAGCTGGTTGATGGCCTCAGCATCAGTTGGCACCGGGCCGCGGGGAGCGGCAGCAATGGCACCCCCGTTCCAGTAAAACTTGCGGGCGAAGCCGGGGGCTGTCAGCGAGACTTCGGCCATCTCGCCCGGACGCAGCTTCATCAGCCCTTCATAGATCGTCAGGTCTTCGGGGACATGACCGTGGCGCAGCATCGCCACCAGCGCGTCGCGGCGCACTTCGGCGCGGAACGCGGGATGCGTGCGCAGTGCTTTGAGTTCTGACCCGAACAGGAATAGTGCGTCTTTTCCAGTGCCCTGCCAGCCATAGTAAAGCGGTTTTTCCCCCAAACGGTCGCGCGCCAGCAGAAGCTTCCTCTCCTCGCGGTCCCACAGCGCGATGGCAAACATGCCTTGGGTACGCCGGATCGTTTCTTCGAACCCCCAGACCTCGAAGCCACGCAGCATGACTTCGGTATCGGATGTACCGCGCCATTCCGGCGCCTTACCTGTGTCTTCCAATTCGGTTCGCAGGGCTCGGTGGTTGTAGATCTCGCCATTGTAGACCAGTTGGTAACGCCCGGTTGACGACACCATCGGTTGGTGTCCCGCAGGTGACAGATCGACGATGGCCAGTCGCAGATGGCCCAGGGCAACGCCTACCTCCTCATCGACCCAATGGCCCTGGCTGTCAGGACCGCGATGAGCAATGGCACTCATCATCGCCTGAACGCAGGTCGGAGCGTCCTGTACCTGAGGGCGACCCGGAGGCCAGAGAAAACCGGTGATACCGCACATAACGTGGTCTTAATACCTTAACAAATTTCCCTAGTCTTAATGCCGGGGCGGAGAACATGAGGCAAGCGTACAGTCTCTTGCGCGGACAATCTGTTTTTATGATGCTTCTTGCGCGCCGCGAGACGGGTATTGTGGTCGCTGGTTGCCAAAAAAATCATCATAAGCGATAGGTTGGGTTTCATCGGCGTCACCAAGCGCCGAGGAGCCGGGCAGGGGGGCATAAGTATCAAACATACCGGGGGTATTTAGTGTGGCTGTTTGTGCGCGAAGATCGACTGTAGATGACTGATAGCCTCTCTCGCGGGGAGTGAAGAAAACATTGACAGAACTGGAAAGTGGGGCGTCACCGATCATTGGGTCATCAGTTCCCGTTTGATAGACAACATTGTTGGCGACCGTGATGTTATTGAAATGGTCCTGCCAGTTCACAAATATTGCCATATTGTCAGCAACATCCCATTGATATGCGTCTCGTCGGAGCCGGTTCACGAACGTATTATTTAAAATAGAAATCGGAGCGGAGTTGTTGTCTGGGGATGTGGAAGAACCGCCATTATGTCCGTCCAATAAAATAAATGCATGAGGGTTCGTGGTTCCAAGAGATTGTTCAGAATCCGGCAGAACAAAAACGTTGTTTCGGATGGTGGTGCCCCCAAAACCGAAATTTACGAGATTGGCAGTTTGATACCCTCCAACCACGTAATTTTTTTCAAACAAAGCATTTATGGGACGCTTTTTCTGACCTTCACCCGGCCCCATTGTCACAACATTGTAACCTCCCTCAAAGGCATTCGCCTGGCAGTTGATTTTGGCGCCTTCGAAAGAGCTTGCATTCAATCGTAAGCACGGCTGCGTCGCAATAATTTTGCCATTTCCAGACCATCCTTGTCGAATAAAGAAATCAGAATTTTGAATGATCGAAACAACAGCATTTCCCGCCAATCGAGCCCCCCATCCTCCATTGCCGGTTGAATCGATCAGAGCATTGACATCAGATATGATTGAAGAGCCGGTGATGGCAAACCCTTCAAAGCTGGCGTCTAGAACCGCCGTACCAAAGTTGGTGACAACCGTATCGTTCAAAACGACAGAATGACCACCTTCGGTTTGGCCTACAATAATTGCAGCCAGAAGACCTGAAACGGAGCACCCATCCAACAATGCCAAATGCGGTGGGTTATTAAACCAAGTGAACAGGATGGGGTGCTCTCCGCCCAGAACCGAGGTTGAATCAAACCCGGACTCAAGAACCACATTTTGCCAAACCATATCTTTGGAAGGGTTTGGGATTCTTGGGGCGATGTCGTTCCAGAAAACCCCTCCTGTACAAAAAACCAGCGGCCTGTCAGCATTGCCGTCTCCTGCGACAATATGGAAGGATGGGGTATGTCCGCCAAACCCAGGCGAAATGCCGGAGAAGGTATATTCTTCGCCCCGATTTAACACGATCCTTTTGGGTGCCGCTTCTTGCCCTGCAATATTGTCGTTAAAAACGCTGCTGATATCGCCAGTTTTAAGGCGCCGAGCCCGAGGCGGAGAATGTTCGAAATTGCCGGAGGGGCTGAGAAAAAGCGTGTTTCGGGCTGGAAATACGGCGCCAGGGTCTTCGATCACGATATCGGTTGATGCTGTGGCTGTCTTTCCCGAAGCTGGTTCGATGACGAAAACCGAAACGCGATAGCTGCCCGGAGTGCGAAACGTATGTGAGACCCAAGGGCCATATGCGACACCGGCGTTTAGGTGTTTACCAGGCAGGTTCTCTGGCGCCTGGAAATCGTATGGATCATCAAAGTCCCAAAAATAGTATAAGTCATGAAACCGGCTGTCATAGATTTGACCAGCGGTTGGCGCCACAGCGTCAAAGCCATCGACCGTCACTTCAAAAAAGACGGCATCGGGGGACACCTGCCAAACTGAGCGGCGCATAACGGTAATTTCAGCTGTAGCACCTTCAGACATGTAGGGGACTCCCGGCTGGAAATTTTACCTTGTTAGCAAGCGTTAATCTGATGAGAAACACAACCCTATTTAAGTTGCGGGCTCGTATGAAGCATTTTAAGTGATCGTGTTTCTTGACGGCGCCAGTGCCTGAAATTGTGTCACAAGTTGGATTGGTGACAGACAGGATTGGTGACAGTGTCAAAATCTTCGTGTACCCACTGGGCGTTGCTTTTGAATGCTGGGCGCGGGGCGGCTCCAAAATGTTCGGATATATCGTCCTGTATACTTGGCCGCTAGTCGTATTCGCCTTTTTCCGCGTCTGGTCTCCGGCCGTCGCGTTATTGGCGGCAATCATCGGGGGATATCTGTTCCTACCGACGGGATTGTCTCTTGACTTGCCCGGCTTACCAGCCCTGAACAAAGATACGATACCAGCAACTGCGGCTTTTATAGCTGCAATGATAACTTCAGGAACGACTACACCAACGAGCCTGCCGGGCTGGCTCCCCAAAAAACGTTTGCCAATACTTTTGATCGTTATTCTGATTTTGGGTACATGCTTGACAGTTTTAGCCAACAGACACCCATTGTTCTATGGGCCTCTCGTCTTTCCGGCTCTCCGAGTCTGGGACATTCTTTCGACATTGCTTTCAGCTGTAATGATGCTTCTACCTTTCATTCTCGGACGGAAATACTTAGCACATCCGGAGAAGCAATGGCTTTTTCTGAAGGCGCTTGTCATTGCTGGAACTGGATATTCGCTCCTGGCTCTATATGAAATTCGGATGTCGCCGCAGCTTAATTTCATGATTTATGGGTATTTCCCGCACGCATGGGAACAACATATTCGCCCGGGCGGTTATCGCCCACTTGTTTTCGTGCAGCACGGCCTTTGGTTGGCGATGTTCTTCGCTATGTGTGTCTTGGCTGCCGGCGGACTTGCCAAATACGTCAAAGAGAAAAGAGGGCGTGTCTACCTCCTGCTTTGCGTTTGGTTATTGATGACGTTGTTTCTATCAAATTCTCTTGGGGCGTTTTTAATCGCAGCGATCCTGATAGTTGTGATGTTTGTTCTGAACATCAGATTGCACTTTGCGATTGCTGCAGTGTTTTCTGGCATTGCTCTGCTTTATCCGATGCTTCGTGGTGCTGATCTTGTACCTGTCAATACTATCATTGAATGGGTTACAACCTTGAGCGTTGATCGAGCAGATTCCTTGGAATTTCGGGTAGTTAATGAAAATTATCTGTTGGAGAAGGCGCGCGAACGACCGCTGTTTGGATGGGGCGGGTGGGGTCGCAGTTTTGTGTATGATCCAGCCACCGGTGAAGGCATCAGTCTAATTGCTGATGGGTATTGGGTGGGGGTAATTGGTGTAGGTGGATGGGCGCGATACTTATCCGAGTTTGGATTGCTTTGTCTCCCGGCCCTAGTACTTTTTTTCAGAGCCAGGAGATTTGGTCTGGGACCAGAGACGGCTATTCTTTCGTTGGTTTTGGTCGCAAATGTGATCGACTTGCTTCCCAATGCGACAGTAACGCCAATTACCTGGCTTATAACCGGGGCGCTGTGGGGAAGACTAGAACTCGGCCGTGTCGCAACATCCGACACTGAAATGGCACCAGTAGCTGAGCCCAAGCATGCCCTTGCCCGTGCCCGCCCACGGGCACCCTTGCCGCCATCATCACCTGTGCCGGGACCGTCGGCCATGAAATCACGACCTACCAGCCGCTACACCCGGCAAACCAACCGGATCATCCGGAACGGTCGCGGAAGGAAAGGAACTGACGCATGACAGGGCAACCGACGGTTGGGGCCGTCGTCATAGGCCGTAATGAAGGGGATCGATTGGTGCGGTGCCTAGCCTCAGCCACTGAACAAGCAGATCGGGTTGTTTATGTGGACAGCGGTTCAACTGATGGCAGTCAACAGGCCGCGAAAGCCGTAGGCGCAACATGTGTCGAATTGGACCAAAGCCAACCCTTCACAGCGGCGCGCGCACGTAATGCCGGGTTCGATATCTTGCAAAAAGACCCGGTGCCGGTGCAATTTGTGCAATTCATCGACGGAGATTGCGAATTGCAACCAAGTTGGATCGAAGCCGCACGATCCTTTCTGGCGGAAACGCCGACTGCGGCCGTCGCCTGTGGTCGCCGCCGTGAACGCTTTCCCGAAGCGTCGGTTTACAATCGGCTTATTGACCAGGAGTGGGATACGCCGGTGGGACAGACCAGAGCCTGTGGTGGAGATGCGCTGATGCGCAGCAAAGCCTTGTCGGCTGTTGGCGGTTTTGATCCGGCCCTCATAGCGGGAGAAGAGCCTGAATTATGTGTCCGCCTGCGCGCAGCGGGTTGGTCGATCTGGCGGCTTGATGAGGAAATGACGTTGCACGACGCGGCTCTGACCCGGTTTGCGCAATGGTGGAATCGGAACCGGCGTGCGGGCCACGCATATGGGGAAGGGGCGGCCATGCACGGGTCTCCGCCCGAACGCCACTGTGTGCGGGAGACCCGATCAGCTCTCGCCTGGGGGGCTGTGTTTCCCCTGCTTGTTGTGACGGGTACACTTGTGACATCTTGGTCGCTCGCGTTACTTTTGGTCTGGCCCGCTCAGGTGCTGCGCCTGGTATCGCGTGGTATGGACCCGACCCGTGCCCTGTTTATAACACTGGGTAAGATCCCTGAGGCACAAGGTGTCCTGGGCTATTGGTGGGACCGGTTCCGCGGACGCCGGGCAAAGTTGATAGAGTACAAATAGGATCTTACCGCCCGGCAAAGGGCAGAATGTCAAAAACGCTTGGGTTCATCCAGATTGTAGCCATTACAATTCCACAGGAAGCAATCAGAAAAGCGAGGTCTTGTTTGGGGTACCACCCACTGTAAGGCCGGATAAAATAGACCAGAAATGGATAGGAAAAAATATCAACGATAACAGGAGCCAAAGCTGCACCGATCAGACCAAACTTGCTGACCATAGGCAACAACACCAAGATACGAGCAATTGCGGTGCCTGTTGTGAATATGGTGAAATCGCGCGAGTTTCCATTCGCCAATAGTATCTTATCGTAGCTCATGATGACCTGCCTTGGGATCATCGCCAGACTAAGAAGCACCAGAATTGGCCCTGCAGCGTGGTAACGGGGATCATAGAGAAAAGTTACAGCTAAAACGCCAACCATAGCCAAGACTGCAGCCATTCCAAGTGTTCCCATGGTCAGTAGCATTCGCGCACGTCCAATACTCTTTCGGTTTGCGTCATTGTCTGCGGGCGGTCGGGTACGATAAAGCGGGAACAATATCCGCTCTAGCAATTGCGTGCTGAGTGTGAGCGGGACAGCGGCAAGCATGAAAGCGATGGTGTAGACTGCAAGATCTTCAAGGCTTACATATTTCCCGAGTACCATTCGGTCACCTTGCTGCACAAAGAAGCCTGCAGCAGTCCCAAGGATAATATACTTTCCGAAATGAAAGATTTCCCTAAAAGCGTCGCGCTCCCAAGCAAGTCTGTTTGCGGGCCCGGGCAAGATTGTATGTGAAAGAACAACACGAACGCTGACCCCAACAAGTGCGCCCATTACAAGCGCCCAAACCGAGTTTAGCCAAAGCGCCATAACAATCATGAATACTGTACCAGAAGTTTGTGACGCTAGTTCCATCGCCGTCAAACGGCCTAACGTGAGATGTCGATTAGCGAGATACATTTTCGTCGACTGGAAACCCTGGATGAATGTTGACATCGCCAAAACCGGAATGATGAGACCAAGTTCAGGTTGTTCATAAAATGCGGCAATCGGATTTGAGATAAGACACGCCACAACCCAAAGCACAGCACCTCGAATGACTTGTAACGTCCAGGCGGTGTTCAGGTACTTGGGATCATCGCCTCGCGGACTCCGTACAACGGACGCACCTATGGCCACGTCAGAAAACATTTCGAGCCCGGCGATGACAACCTGCACCAGAGCCATCAGGCCGAACGCTTCAGGAAAAAGAATGCGCGTCAGGATCAGGTTCGACCCCAGGCGGATCAACTGGCTGCTGCCGAAGCCCATGACACTCAGGGCTGTTCCGCGGATTGCCCGCACCTTCAAACCATCACCGCTGAGAACGGACCGGAGCGCTGCTTTCATGATGGCAGCATCCGGAAATCGGGTTGATTTACCATGCCTTAACCGGTTAGCCGTGTCAGATTGATGGATTCCATGAACCGCAGGTCCAGCGCCTGTTCATACTTTTGTGCAGCCTCTGGCAGCACCTGCCCTGAGTGCAGAAGCACCCAATCTGCAAAGGTTAGCTCGTTGCGGGTCCAGATTGTGTCATAGATGTTGATGAACTCGCGGAAAGTTCCTGTCTGTACTTTGTGCCAGAAGAAATCCGTTGTTGCGTAATCGACGAAGGCAAAGCAGTCGCGATAAGCCGTCCAGCTGTCTTCCAGCGTCCAGTTCAACGGACGTCCAATACGTGTGAGGAACGTTGAAGCGATGTAGCTCTCCGCAGCTCCAATCTGGCAAAGCTCACCGATGGGGATTTGGGCATAGATGTCCGACAACGCCTCGGGCCAGTGTTTGGGCAATGGGTCGGTTCGCAGACCGGGCGTCCAGTAGCGCAACATATCCTCCGCATGACCAAAGACGGTCTGATCTGTGACGTGATAGGGCGCGAATTTGAGCGTTCCGTGACCTACGCCGATGATCCGGTGCAGCTGTTCAAATCCGCCTCCGGCCGGAAAGCTGCGCGCAATGGCCGCGAGGAATCCCATGACATTGGGCCGGTACAGCCGCTGATCAGTGCGGGTTTTCATGATCCAGATTGCACCATTCTTATGCGCCTGGATGATCCCGGCACCGGCGCTGACCAGTTGCATGTTGATGTTGAAGAGCCCCGGGGCCGCGGGCTTTTCGGATAACACCACATCGACCCCTTCGGCACGGATGGGGGCAAGATCGGCCTCAGGCGTGTCGTTCCAGGTCGACAGGATTAGCCGCACACCAGGCATGTTGCGGCGATAAATCCGCAGGGTTTCGACAGTGAAATCATCCTGTATGGAGATCGGCCCCTGCATGACGATTGCCATCGGTTCATCCGTGGATTCAGGTTCGGACTGATTGGCGATCTGCCGGCTCAGCTTGGGGCGCTGCGTATATGTTAGAAAATGATCTGATGACCGGGTGATTTGCTCCAGGCTCCACATCAGCAGGCGCCGGGCGACTTTGACCATCACGGTATCGGTCGTATCCATGATGTTTATCCCGCTAGGCCATTGATGGCCTTTTGCGACACTGGTGCCGCCAGGAAGGCATCAAGATCATCCGGTACGCCGATGCCGTGCATCCCGGCGCCAACTCGACCAATGGAATGACAGGCAATCGCCGCACCTTGTTCGATCATTTTCGTGTAAGCAGGAGCCACATAGAACTCTCCGTTCACGCGGATATTGGCGGCGATCATCGCATCTGCGGCAGCCACAAAATCGCGGCCGTGCGCAAAGTTATATATGCCTACCGTCGCCTCGTTCGAAACGACTTCCTTTTCGACCACCTCGGTAACGCGACCGCTGTCATCTCGGCGTATGAAGGACCATTTGTCATCATCAGCCCACATCGTCATAATCAGCCCATCGGCTGTGCCCATATCGACCAAATAGGCATCAATGTCGGCATCAATGTATTGGTCACAATTGGCGATCATCAGCGCATCGTCATTGTTGATGGCAGCACGATTGAGAAGAACGGTGCAGGCCGCCCCTTCAGTCACCGCATCGACATAGGTGATCGTGCAGCCCGGTGCCCAGCCCCGCAGTTTGCCGGCCAAACCATATTCGCTATCGTGCTCGCGCAGGATCAGGAAATGGAACTGGTGTGGCACAGACGGCGTCAAGTTGGCGATCACAACCTGGATCATTGGAAACCCGTGGATTGGGATCAGGGGCTTGGGCAGATCATAGCCTACATCAGCAAACCGGCTTCCCCGACCGGCCATTGGGACTACAATGTTCAGCATTCGTATTTGTCTCCGGTCACGCTTGGGGTCTTGACGACAACGGTGGTCACATCGGTGAGAGCCTCAAAATCGGTCGCCTCACCCGGTTCGATCAGGATGATGTCGCCAGCGCCGTATTCTATGCCGTTCATTCGGACCCGACCTGTGGCAATCAACGTCACCTCGGGGGCAATCTTGTGCATATGACGAGCTTCTTTCGCGCCTGCTTCGTAGGATTTCATTGCCACTTCGGCATCTCGAGTACGCAGCACCACAGGATCAAAATCGCCGACAAACCACCCCTTGGTCATGTTTTCCAGACGAAATATCTTCATGAAGCTGCCTCTCGCCGGCGGGCGATCAGTTCCTGTTCATAGTCTTCGACCGCCTGCGGTGTTGCCAACGAAATGTATTGCGCGCGATCGACCTGATAGGTGCCGACCGATTTCTGTAACAGGATCAGCTCGTTAAAGGTTGGGCAGACGAAATAGCCTCCGTTCACATCGGCTCCTTTCATGATCATGGTCTGCGCTGCATCCACGAAATCCTGTCCGCGCCTGAAATAATACACCCCCGCCGTGGCATTGCGGCTGATCGGGCGTTTTTCCGCCGCTTCAATGACCATGCCGTTTTCATCGGTTTTCACGAAAGACCAACGGGGATGAACACTGTCGAACACGACCGTCCCGGCGTCCAGCTTGCGCTTGCGGAAATCAGAGATTGCAGCGGCCACGTCGAATGCCAGTATCTGGTCGGCATTGGCGATCAGAAGCTCATCATCATTGGCCACGTGCTCAACCGCCAGCAGTGCCGTGCAAGCCGCTCCAGCGGTGTCACCTTCCGTGCGGACGATATGACAATTGGAGTGCAAAAGCTGCAAAACCTCGCGCAAGTGAAAGCGCAGATCATCTTCCTTGCGAACGATAAAGACAAACTCCACGCCATCGATCACATTCAGGCAGTCAGTGGCATGTTCGATCATCGGGCGTCCGTCGATCTCGATCACCGGCTTGGCAAAAGGAAAACCGTGATTGCGAAACCGCTCATCGCTGCCGGCCATGGGAACCACGATTTTCATACCTCGCCCTCCTCTACACGAGCAATGGCATCCAGGATGCGATCCAGTTGTACATCATAGACGCTTTGTACCACCAGCAGATGGCAACCTGCATCCTCGGCTGCTTTGATGCCGTTTTGATTGTCCTCAACCACTAAACACTGGTCGGGGTGCAGTCCCAACTTGGCAGAAGCCGTCAAATACATGTCAGGATCGGGTTTCGGCTTGGAGACATCTTCGTTCGAAAGCATCACATCAAGATAACCGTCCAGTGCGCTTTTCTGCATCATCAATTCGACGCTGTTCCGCACCGAATTCGAGGCCAGACCCAGTTTGTAGCCACGGGCTTTGAGGTTTGATAGCGCATATTCATGCACAAAGACCGGATGGCAGTTTACATGCACCTGATCGACGGTAAATTTCTGCTTCAGCGTGTTCAGAAACCCGTGCAGTCCTCGCGGCAAACCACGTTCTTTGGACAGCATCTCCAGCTTGGTGCGCGTTGGCAATCCGTCAAAGGTCGACAGGTGATCGGCCCGTGAAATCGTGTAGCCAAAATGCTCTAGCGCGCGGTTTAAAGCATGATAATGCCATTCTTTAGCGTCTATCAACACGCCATCCATATCAAATATAACCGCCTCAATTTTCATGATTAAAATACTCCTTGGCCGCTTCCGGGTAATCAGTGCAAATCAGAACATCTTCATGTCTGGAGACATCCCATACTGCGAGGCGCTCCCATACTGGTTCATAGGTGCGTTTGTGTAAGTCAGGTGAAACAACACACACGCGTTTTCCCGCATCCAAATGTCGTGAGATGTCATCGCGATCCCACCAGTCGGTCCAGAATGCGTCCAGCCAGACGCCTGCGGCCTCTGAATAAAGAGGTGGTTCCGGTTCGGCATCAGAATGGCGGGTGAAAACCGGGACCCCGGCGTTGAGCCAGTGCAGCGTGTCTGGTACCGACATGTCGAAGACGAAAGCATCGCGCACTTCAAATTGATCCAGTAGATCCCGGACCATCACCTGCAGACCGTCCGCCTTAATGTTTAGCGCCAGTGTCAGTCTCGGGTCTGCCTTAGCGTGGATCGCGAACATCTCTTCGGCCTGCATGGCATCGGCCTTTGGCGGATCGTGCGCAATGGCCAGATCGCCGCCCAAATCGCGGAGGTCGGTTTCGGTACCGAATCCCAGTTCGAATGATCGGGTGAAGGCTACCGGTGCATTCTTTTCCGCCTCGGTCTTCCAATAACCTCTATGACTTAAAATTTGCATGTCCTACTCGGATTTCACATGAAAACAAGTCTCTGTCTCGACCTGCGTGGGAGGGGACGCGTTTTTCAGACCAGCGCGCCGTAGCATCCGTGTCATTGCACTCCTTCCTGGGTAAATCGGGCGAGAGGTGGAAAATCTGTTGCGCGCTGGCACAACCCGCTGCCCCAGCCAGGAATAGCTCAGCGTGTTAAGCGTCGTAATCGTCAGACCTTTCAGCTTTCTCGGATTGGAGGGAAGCTCTGCGACAGTTCCAAAGAAATAAGACCAAAGCGTGCCCCCAATGATGATGGCCTCTCCACTGGAAGCTAGCACACGGTTGATCTCGGCAAAAGCTGGCGCCAGATCGAAATATTGATGGGCCGACACGCACAGGACGAGGTCGAACTCACCATCATCAAATGGTAAAGCCTCGGCCGAACCCTGTTGCACTTCCGGCGGGTCCATACCTTCGCGTTCACAGAAGATGGCACCCATCTGAACATAAGCCTCGATAGGTTCGACGCCCATTACCTTGGCCCCCTGCAATGCAAAGGACATCAGGTTTGTCCCCATGCCGGACCCAATCTCGAGCACGCGGCGCCCGCGAAAGCGCTCAATGGCAAGCTGAGGAGCGACCCCTTCGAAAGGCAGTGCCCTTTGGCGTTCGGTCCAAAATTGGTATTCGCGACAAGAATCTTCAGCGCAAATGCCAAGCTCTGTCCTGTGCCCGTCCGATCCGACCCATTCTAACTCACGGGCCTTGGCCCGGGACTCTGCCCCGTGATCCTCTGAGGCCTTTCCGAGCGCGAGATCGTGCATAAAGCGGATCAGATCATCGCCCTCGTGACCCAAAAGTGCTTCGCGGATATTTTCAATCGCTTGCACGTCGAATTTCATTTGATACGCCCCAGAACACCCAAGTTTAGGGCTGTATCGTGCACGAGCACCTCAAAAGTATAGGAAAAGGTCGTGGCTTCCTGATTTTCGATTTCCAGCCAGGTCAATATTCCCTGCCAATCTGCCAATACTTCAATTGGGCTCTCAAGTACGTAGTTTAGCACATGGCCTTCTGTCAGGATCGCCTGAAGTGCCGCAGGATTGACCTTGCCATCCAGATTGATCGTTCGATCGTGCCAGTATCCCAGTGTCCCTGTTTGCACCGCGCCAACCCATGTTTCGGCATGCACGTTTGCAGTCACCCAGTCGACAACCTGAAAGTGCCCCTGATCGCGCACTCCCGGTACAAGGGCACGGCCCAGAAGGCCTAAGCAAAGTGCCAAAGCTGCCAAGCAAAAAAAACTGAACATTGAAGCATGCCGCTCAGGAGTAATACGTCCCACCACTGTCAACAGAACTGATGCCGCAGCGATAATCGTGAAAGGCGCAAAAGGAGCCAGATAGCGACTTAAAAACCAGCCTGCACCGAAATATAGTCCGTAATAGATGCTGAGTACGGTGGCGAATATTAGGAATGCCACGGTCACATACCGCGCCGGACCTCCGCGTTTCCAGGTTTGGATCACAAACACTGCAACGATGAGCAACACCAACAGCAACGCAATGACTTGAAACGCCGGTATAGATTGCAATACCGCCGGGATTGGAAACATCGGAAAAGTATTTTCAAACAGGATAGCGGGCAACAAATCAACGTTCTTGGCAAAGCCGCCACTCAGAGCCTGCGCAGTGCCGCTGACAGGCACGATGGAACCGAAGTTGACATAGTTGTTGATCAGCCACGGTGCCGCAATGATCAGGCTCAGCACACCGGGTGGAAGCAGGTCGGCGACAACTTTAACGAACCTGTCTCGCTGCACGATCAGGTTATGCAGGCCCCAGACAAGGAAGATAGCAGTCACCAGGAAGGCACCGTCATTACGGGCCAGGAAAGTCACGCCGCAGGCCGCGCCCAAGATCATTCGGTCCGCGAAGGTTGCTCCCGGACCCTTTGCCAACACTTCGCCGAACAGAACGAGCGTCAGCGCAATCATAGCGGTGTAAAGTCCGGTCTCCAGCCCGTTCATCGTATGAAACAGCAACAATGGCCCGAGAAACCAAAGGGCCGCCACGAACCAGGGCCAAAGTGGATTGTCGTCTTGCCCCCGCAACAGATCTCGCGCCAATGAGCGAACTGCAAAAAGTCCACCTACCGATATGGCTGCCGCGATCAGGTGCACGCCAGTCAATCCCAAAACCTTGTCGCCGTTGGTCAGCAGATAAGGAACCGAAAACAGGAACGTGGCCAAAGGCTGCACACCATTGCTCGCGGTTGTGCCGTCTGAGACCGACATCCCCAGGCCGATCGCCATATTGCGGGCGATGGTCAGCATCAGATAGCCGTCTTCAGTCATGAAGAATTGGGCCAGCGCTGGGGTGCCCGCCACAACCGGCCACAATCTATAGGCCGTGCCCAGGATCAGAGACGCCACAATAAGGCGAAATGTGGTTTTTTCGGTTAGAATAGTCATGGCCTAGCGCTATTGCCTGAAAAATGTGTCATCAATATTGCTATTGCTTATAACAAACCCAATTTGCGCGAAACCTCACATCCCCACCATCCGCAATCGAAATCTAGCTGTCCCATCATACCGGCCTATACCGATCCGGGGCAGAGCCTGCTGCGGATCGTCAGGCGTCATATGCCTATCCTCCAGGATCGTGGCGCTGACAAAACCCAGATCATAAAGCATTTTCATTAAGTCGGGCGTGTAATTGCCATTGGGGTAGGCGAAATGACGGATCTCTTGCCCGGTCCAGCCCTGCAGCAGATCGCGCGATCGCGCGACGCTGGCGCCTGCGTCATCAAGTGATATCTGGTCCAGCAATTCATGGCTGTGGGTGTGTGATCCGATGGTTACGAGAGGTTCCGCCGAAAGTTCCTGCAACTGTGGGAGGCTCATGGGTTGAAGCGGAGTGAAGCCTTTGGTCTCCTGACCTGTCTGCGCGATAATTTTGTCGGCTAACGCGTCTCTGTCTCTGGTATTTACCGCCTTCAAAGCTTCTAATACCGGGCCGATTTGAGCCCAACGCAGCTTACTGCGGTCAGGTCCGATCTGCCAGGATCCAATGCCATCCAGTTTGATCTTTGTGGTGCCCGCACTCTGCAATGCATTCATCACACGATCGAACCAGAAGGCCCGGCCGGTTTCGATCTGTTTGGTGGCAACATAGACAGTCACCGGCAGGGCTTCAGCTTGGACAATCGGCAACAGGTGCTCGTAGAGCCCCAATTCCCCGTCATCGAAAGTCAGCACCACACGGCGGCGGTCGCTAGTGGCAGGAGCCAATGCATCGTCCAGAGATACGATATCATAGTCCTGCCGCAGCAGATTGATTTGCGCACGAAACGCATCAACCGACAGCGCAGTCCATGCATCCAACTGCTCTCTGGCCGGCCGGAGTGTGTGATAGCACAGAATTGTCACGGGGTTTCCATGAAACGCCCGACGACGTAGCAACCCATAGACTGGTGGCGTGGTCAGCGCCCAAAGCGCTCCCCGTTTCAAAACCGCCTTCATGACCCGAGGGCCTTGAACAAGGCTTTCAACTTGGCAGCTTCGACAGACGCATCGTGGCGCGCACGCACCCGGTCGAATCCGGCTTGACCCATTGCCTCAAGCTTTTCAGCGGGCATGTCTGCGCAGGCCAGCATCGCCATGGTTAGATCCTTCACTTGCCCGGCCGGTACCAACCAACCTGTTTGCCCATCCTGAACCAGTTCCGGAATGCCCGCTATATAAGTCGAAATGACTGGTCGGTACTCGGCCATGGCTTCCATGATCACAACGGGCAAGCCCTCAGTAAAGCTTGGATGCACCAACGCACGGGCACCGCGCAATTCCGCACGCACCTGATCTGATGTCACCCAGCCGGTGATCCTCACCGCTTGCTCAAGGTTCAGCTGTGCAATGTGATCTTCCAGCATCGCGCGCATCGGCCCGTCGCCTGCCAACACCAGCCGCGCCCCGGGGTGAGCGGCATGTACAGCGGCAAAGGCTTCAATCAGCAGTAAATGTCCCTTTTCAGGGCTGAAACGTCCGACGCTCAGGAAAATCGGCGCATCCGGCAAAGGTGTTGCATCGTTGGCAAAGGCCGTGGCCGCCAACCCGCAATGCACAACATTAACTTTTGACCAGAGCGCGGGTGGCACATTGTACATCATCTGGCTGCCAATGTATGCGCAAGAAGTCACCGCAAACCGCGCCCGGTCTACTTTCAGCGGTAGGGCATGGCGTTTGGGATCATCAAAAACTTCTGACCCGTGCGTTGTGAAGCTGAAGCCCGGGCCGCTCAAAGCCTCTACTAAGGCGGCGATTTCCGCTGAATTAGAGCCGAAATGCGCATGCAAATGGCTCACTTCCTTCCCCTCGAGCCAGGTCATGATTCGGCAAGCATGGGCGAGGTAGATCAGGTGATAGGGCCAGGGGCGAATGGCCCCCTTCGACATCAAAAACGCCAACTTCAGGCCGCGCAAGAATGCCTGCGGATGACGCAGGCCCCAGACAAGCGCCCCCAGTATCAGCCGGGCGGTTCCATCTTTCAGTGTGTGACGGGTCCGGGCCATCTCTTCGCGGTCCAGCGTATCAACAACATCGCTGTCCCAGCCCCTGAGCGCAAAACGTTCGACCTCGACTCCCATGTCCTCCAGGGCCCGGATCTCGCGACGGATGAAGGTATGGCTGATCGCAGGGTATTGGTTAATCAGGTAGGCTACGCGCATCTGGGACTACACCTTGCCGTGGCCGGAAAGGCCCCGAATGCTTTTGCTTATGGACCGAAACCCATGCTTCATTGCGAATTCCAGGAGCTCCCAGGTTGGGGAGAAGTCAGCAAAGGATACCGTAGCTCTACCTGACCGACTGTAGATACGCTTTGCCAAAGGTCTTCGTACGGGCATTGGTGTGCAAGTCCAAAACCTGTTCCCCTAATTAAAAGAATGTGTCTGTTCATGATCTATTGTCTTCAAAAATTGCCGGCAAAGCCTGGCGTTGGACCATGCATAGAATGAAGCCTCTGAATCCAGAACCCTTTCAAGACAGAAATTTTGCAACTGATGTTACCTTGCTTTGCAAAGCCTCTGCCATTGCGTCAAAATTGGTCACGACACCGGCCCGAATTCGATCCTCGCACAAAGGTCCTCGCTTGATCCGCTCCAGTCAATTTGATTTCTGTCTATGTGGATGTGAAAATGACCGCTATTTGATGTTTAGGTTAGGTCATGAAACCACCAGCTGATTCCCCTTATGTCGATATCACTATTATTAGTATCGCCGTGCGCATCCCGGGAGTGATCTCGATTGACACCTATTGACAAACCCGCAAGGCGGGATCGAGCCGAGCACGTGTTAGATGAAAAGGTTAGCGGCACTACATGACTGATTTGACTGAATTTAAGCCGCTGAGCTGGGGCCTGTTGATTGCAACTAACAAACGCCCTGATATTCTCCGGACATGTATAGAGTTGGCGCTAGCGCAAACACGGGCGCCATGTGAAATCATTGTCATTGACACCAGCCCTGACTGGGAAACCCACGCAAGTGCAATCAAAGCATTGATCGAACCAGATTCAGGCATCCGGATGGTTTATAGGACATGTGACATTGGCTCGACAGCGGTGCAACGTAACACAGCAGTATCAGAGGCGCGGGCCGACATTGTGTTTCTTATTGACGACGACTCCCTGATGTATCCGACTTGTGCTTCAGAAATCATGAAGATCTATGAGGCGGATACAAAGGAGCAGATAGGCGGCGTGCAGGCCGCGCTGTCAGACGCGCCTCCTCATCTAATGGAGAGTAGGGGTCCGCAAAAGCAAGACAATCGACAGGAAGCAATAAAAAGCCGCTGGTTCTGGGTGGGGCGGATAAAGTACTTCATCTGGCGTAAGGTCTTCCTGATGCATCAGGAAGAAGTATTCATTCCATATGAAGGAAAATTTCCTGACCTACCGATACCTGTTGAGGTTCAGGGAATGTCGGTTTGGCCCGAGCGGCTCTTTCACGGCTGTCGCATGACCTTCCGTCGTGAAAGCATTCTTCGTGAACCTTTTGAGAACCTGTTGCGTTCTTATAGCCCCGGCGAGGATCTTGATGCGAGCTACCGGATTTCCCGAACGCAAAGTCTGGTCACGGCAGAAAAGGCGCTTCTTAATCATTATAATATCGCGACGGGGCGAATTGACCGCTACAAGACAACTGTTCTGAGCAATATGAACCAGGCATTGCTGGTCACAAAACACGGAAACGCATTGGCAAAACGGCGCTTCCGCCCACTTCTCCGACGAAAACTGCTGGCCGAGTTCTTGAAAGATATTCTTCAAAAGCGGCTGACCCTCCCGCAGGCCAGAGGTATCCTGAGCGCAATACGCCAGTCCCGCCAAATTCCGAATATGCCCCCTGGTGAACTGGAAGCATGGTATCCGGTGTGTCAACAGCGCATACTCGAGACTTAAACTTGCTGTGACCTCTTGCTAGAAATTTGGAACGCAACCTAGATTGCTCTCTGTTCTGAAGTTCATAACTCGGATTTTCTGCCCGAGTTTTCCGCCGTCAGTTTTTCGGAAAGCTGAGGCTGTTTCCTGACGGACACCTCGGCTTGAATCCGGGAATGTCTGCCACCAGCTTTCGAACTGATATATTAGGCAACTTAAATTAGAAGAGCATTAAAGGTCGTAAGCCATCGCCTCCAAATTCCCGGTCAAAATGTACGAGTCATCGGGACCATTGAGAAAGCCATTCTATAAACTGGAAAACGACAGCGTCTATAGCACTGAAAGCAAACGTCTGATATATGTAACATCCTGAAAACAAATAAATCATAGCGCCCAATGACAGAAAAAGTGGTTAGCCTCCAATGGCTTCGAGCTCTAGCAGCCTGGATGGTCGTTTTTCATCATTACATTCAGGTATATCGAGACTTTGAGCCTGAAAACAAAATAGAGGCGTTCTTTACTTATCACGGAAGCCTCGGCGTCGACATTTTTTTTGTTCTCAGCGGTTTAGTTATGGCCATGTCCATTTCTCGCGGCCATGTCTCAGCGGCACGGTTTTGTCGGGATAGAGCGACCCGCATCATACCGGCCTATTGGCTGGCGACAGTGGTCTTTTTGGCGGTTCTCCCGTTCGCGAATTGGGACGCCGTAAGTTTCCTGCATGGGTCAACCTTGAGGGACGTTTTGTTTTCAATGCTCTTTATCCCTCATGAACACGCATCTGGGATAGGTTACATCCCAGTTCTTACAGTGGGCTGGACACTTAATTTCGAGATGTTTTTTTACGCAATCCTGGCCGTTGCCTTATTGATTAACAAAAAATGGTCTTTGGTGATCGCCGTAGCTGTAGTTTTAGCGTTGCCAATTGGTGGCCGTTTCGGACTTCCAGTCGGACCAATTGCATCTAACATCGTACTCTTTAATTTTGCTTTTGGTGTTTTGATATATTTGGTTGGAATTAAACTCTTCCGTATGCAGGAATGGCCAAGAACGCGTCGCTATACCATCGCTGCTATATGCGCCAGCGTCGCTTTAGCGTCGTTAGAGTTAAGGTTCCCTTGGTACAAAGAGGCTTTTTCAGTCGCGATGGTTGTTGGCTTTTTTCTCACTGAGGATGTGTTTCTTAAACTGTCGTCAGGTGTAGGCAAAATTGGGCCTCACTTGGGTGATCTATCGTATAGCACCTACCTGTTTCACGTGCCCGTTTTGCTGTTGGTTGGAGCCCTAATGGATTTTTCACGTGGTAACGATTTTTGGCTGGTCATCGCTGTTTGTACTATAACGTACATTACATCTTTGCTGAGTTATTACATTGTCGAAATGCGTTTCAGAAGGTGGCTAACGACAACCATCGGAAACGTGCACTTTAAAAGTGGTTTTCGTTCTCTAAAATAGCCCGAACCGTCGTCGCGCACAATTTGTTACCCCCCCCTGCGGTCTTGATCCCGCGCGTATTCACTTTTGCTAAATCTAGAGAAGCGGAGCGGACCCACCAAGGGCTTTTGCTGGCGCGAACTGCACGTGCACAGCGCGTCAAATATCCATCTTCTTAAATACGCCTTCCGGGATCGCACCAATAATCGCCATGATCACAAACCAGATGCGGCGCACGTAGATGATGTTCCGGCCTTTGCGTAAGCCCTTGAAGATCGCATCAGCCACCTCTTCGGGTTCTGCCGTCAGTTTTTCGGGCAGGTCCATACCTGCGGTCATCTGCGTATTCACGAACCCTGGCAGCACCGTCATTACGTGGATCCCGCGTTTGGCCATCCGGTTGCGCAGGCCGGAGAGATAGGAGGTAAAGCCTGCCTTGGCGGAGCCATAGACATAATTCTTGGCCCGTCCGCGATTGCCCGCCACGGAACTGATGCCCACGATCTGCCCGGAACCCCGCGCATCGAACCGCTCCGCCAGAAGACCCAGAATGTGCGCCGGGCCCTCATAGGTGCTCCGCATCACGCGGGTAGCAGCCTCGATGTCACGTTCATTCTCGATCTGATCCCCCATCAGTCCGATGGCGCAGATCACCACGTCCGGCAAGACAGGCAGAGCGTCGACGAACCCGGTATGCGCGGCACTGTCCAGCACGTCAAAGTCGTGTAGGCTTACCTCCACGTTGTGACGCAAAGCCATATCCGTCCGGGTCTTTTCCAGCGCGGTACTATCGCGTGCAGCAAGTTGGATGTCATAGCCTTCTTTGGCAAAGCGATGCGCTGTTGCACGACCGATATCGGAGCGCGCGCCGAGAAGCAGGACTGTTCCTTTGCTCATAGATCCAGCCTTTGTGATTGATGTGACTGAAATGCCTCCGCTGCACCAAGTTGCGTTCGCATCTGCCGGAATTGCTCAGTACGGGGATCGGAGGCATGCAATGTCTGTGCGCTCATGCGGCTGTCCTTGGCGAGATAAAAACGCCCGCCATGTTCCAACGTGATCTCGTCCAGCTTGCACATCAACGCGATCATCTTAGGCGTGGCGGGGAAGTCGAGGGCCAGTGTATAACCCAGCATGGGAAAGGAGAAGGCGCTATCCTGCGGCCCAAACCGTTTGAGTACGGCAAGAAAGGAACCGGCTTTTTCCTGCGAGGTAGTCTTGAGCAGCGCGTGAAGTCCCTTGCGCGATGTCTCCAGCGGCAGAACGCACTGGAACTGCATGAAGCCGCGTCTCCCATAGATCCTGTTCCAGCCGTGGATGGCATCGAGCGGGTAGAAATAGCTGTCATAATCGAGAAAGCTGGTCCCGGATTTGCGGCATCCATTCCAGTAATAAAGCGCGTTAAAAGCCCGAACCGTGAGGCCGTTTAACGGGCTGAAGGGCGGCGCGAAGGGGACGCTGCGCCGCATCTTTTTCGGGATTTCGAACGGGTAGCGTGCCGCGTCATCGGACAACTCTTCCGGTATGGCATGCTCCCCCAGCATCAGAATGGCTCGCCCAAGGGCATCACCAGATTGCAGGCAATCGATCCAGGCAACCGAATAGGTGGCCTCATGTGCCGCTTCAAAAGCAGTGATGACAGCGTCGAGATTGGGAAGGGCCTGCGCGGTCTGCCGGATCCATGCAGAGGGCACCGCTCTCAACCGGATTCCGGCGCGCAAGATAATACCCGTGAGCCCCATGCCACCTATTGTCCACTCGAACAGCTCGGGTTTCTCATTGCGGCTGCAGCGATGCACGACGCCTTCGGTATCCATCACGTCCAGCCAGTCCACGAAGTTGCGGAAACTGCCATCTTTGTGATGGTTTTTGCCATGAACATCCGCTGCGATCATGCCTCCGAGGGTGACAAATTTCGTCCCCGGCGTGACCGGGGGGAACCATCCATGAGGCAAAAACGCCGGGATGATATCACTGAGCAGAACGCCCGCCTCAGCCACCAGAATTCCGCTTTGCCGGTCAAAGCTGAGCATGTGGTTGAACCTGTGCATATTGACCGTGCTGCGCAAGCCAATCGCGCTGTCACCATAGGCCCGCCCATTGCCGCGCGCGATCACCGCCCCAGCCGTGACAGCTTCGACCAATGCAGTCTCGTTCACAGGCTCTGTTGCCACCCCGTAATGTTTGGGAAAACCGCCCCAGCCCGAAAGCTCTGTCATACCGCCGCCGCCTTTTGGGTATTCTGAAAGACAAAGCGTCGATCGAGGAAATATTTGACGACATAACCCACCGAGAGCCCCAACACAGCGCCAAGTTCACGCATCATATCCGTGTCCCAGATCAGCCAAAACGCTGTTTCCGTACCCCAAAAGATCGCTGTCGTGACAATTCCCATGATCGTGTAGAGCGTAAATTTCTGGCCGTGCGCTTTGAGACCTGTACTGAAATCGGCAAAAATCCAGCGTTTGTCGAGGGTATATTTGACGACGAGGCCCGCGAGCGTGCCGCAAAAGACCGCCAGCGCAAAGCCAGTTGCGTCACTGTTCCACGACAGAACCAGCCTCTGGACGCCGAGGTTGATCACTGTCGCGATCACGGCAAACAAGGCATAGAGAACCGCTATACGTATGATGCTCACAACAGCGTCCCACCAGCGGCGACGAGGATGATCAATATAGCACAGATCCGACTTTGCCGATCTCGTGCAGCAAAGACGACCGGGTCCTCGTGCATTTGGCCACGATGCGCCAACAGGATGACCCGGGAGATCCAGTAGAGCAGGATGCCGCAGATGGCGCCCAAAAATTTGGGGTTTGTGTAAAGCTCCGAAACCGAAGGCGACTGGATGTAGAGCGCCATAACCAGGACGGCCACATAGCCGGACGCTACAGCCATCATGACCAGAACAGGTAGGTCATCGACAACATAGCCTCTCCCGGCAGCTTTGAGCTTGCCGCGCGCAGCACTGTCCATCAATTCCGCCTGCCGTTTCACGATGGCCAGCGACAGGAAGAAGAAAATCGAGAAGGCCAGAAGCCACATCGACAGCGTAATACCCGTTGCCACGGCGCCTGCGATGATCCGCGTGGTATAGAGCGCAGCCAATGTGCCGATATCCATGATCGCTTTGCGTTTCAGCCAGAGCGAATAGAGCGTAGTGACAACGACATAGAGCAGCATAATCCCAATGAAGGCTCCACCGAGAAACAGGGACAGGATCAGGCCCAGTCCCATCAACGCGGCGATCAGGTAGGTGGCATGAGCGATCGGGATTGTGCCCGCCGCGAAGGGGCGCTTGCATTTCGTGGGATGCGCCCGGTCGGAGCGCAAGTCGAGCAAGTCATTGAGAACATAGATGCTGGAGGCCACGATAGAGAAGACCACGAAGGCCAGAAGGCTTTGCAGAAAGGTCTCGGCGTCGAGCTGGTGGGCCGCCAACATCGGCAGAAAGACCAAAAGGTTCTTCAGCCATTGATGCACCCGGATCGCCTTGAGATAATCCCGCAGGCCGGGTTGGGCGGTGGACAAATGTTCAACTTCCAACCCCAAACCGTCAACACGTTGGCGCAGGGGCGCAGGTAGGTTGACCGTGACCGCCCTATTTGCGCTCTCCCAGACCGGCAGATCCGCCTCCGCATCCCCCATATAGGCATAGCCACCGCGCCCGAATTGGTCGGTCAAAAAGGCGGCTTTTTCACTGGATTTGAGATTGCGGACCCCGTTCGAGCCGTAGACGCCATCAAAAATATCAAGATGCTGGGCAATCTCTTGGGCAATCGTCTCGTCGGACGCCGTGACCAGAAAAACTGTTCCCCCCTCCGACCGCCATGCATTGATATAATCGATGACCTGCGGGTCATAAGGCAGCGTCGTGACATCTATATCCATCCGCCCCGCGAGACTGCGTTTGAGCGCCGCCCGCCCTCCAGCCAGCGCAAATGCAGCACCCAGAGGCGCGTGCCAGTCCCGGCTGGTCGCTGACCAGAAACTTTCAAACAACATGTCAGACCGCAGAAGCGTGCCGTCGAGATCGACAGCAAGTATGCGCTGGTCTTTCAACTGGTCCAGTTCCATACTGTTAATCTCCTGAATACGCCACGAGAACAAGCCTCCATATTAAAGTGACACGAGGTGGTATCTCAGACAAACGGAGCATTCTTGGTATCCGGTACAGAATGAGGCAAAAGAACCTATACTAAGAGAAATGGGGGGCTGGACGCGATCGCGTAATTCCGCAAATGCCTGTAGTATCGCAATGTTTCCCGTGATTTAAACCCAATCATTGTATAGGCCATGCCTTGAAGTCCTGCAAGATTGCGTCCTTTATCATCGCCATACTTCATGACGCTCGCAAAAGACCTCCAGCGCCACGACTCGCGCTCCATTGTGGGCGAGAACATGGTCGATGGGTGCGCTCAAGCGCCCCAAGACGGCAAAGCCCCAAGCGGAAGACGGCCATTACAAGCAGAAGCGCTAACACAAACCACCCGCGGGTGAGATTGTCGAATAAACGTGCTCCAGCGCTCCATACACTATGTTGAGAGGCAAGTTTCAGAACTGTTCCGACGATCAGACCGAGTATCGATAAAGCCGCCATGGCACCAGTCCAGACCGTCAAATGAAATGTGGCTTTGGAAGTGGAACATACTTCTGAAGCGCCACAAAAGCCAGCTTGTGAAGTGCGCTGGCTTTCAATCAGAATATTGCGCTTTTGGTCAGGCGAATTGACGGCGACGATGCATAAACCCGAGCCCACATAACCCTGTCAAAAGCAGTGCGAGACCAGTAGGCAAGGGCACCGCAGACAACACATTGAACGTGATGCTTTGTAGTGCGAAGTTATCACGCCAGCTGTCAGCGCCGAACCCGATGAGCGAGCCTGTGACCTCTCCTGCGCCAAAGTAATGTGTGTAAGGATTAGAGTTTCCGTCACCTAAGTTTTCTTCGTAAATCACGGCTGTGGCCGGAAGCACAGAGCTGTCATAGGTGCCGAATGCGAACGTATCGCGGCGGTCCCAGTAAGAGAAGGTGACCGATGTCACTTCAACTGTCAGGTCGCCGAAATCAATCAGCGCGAATTCGTCCGGGCCCCGCCCGTCGATCAAATGATTGTCCAAGCACCGGTTTTGCCAGCGGCAGTCATAAACGCCCAATCCACTGCGATTGCTGGCCCCATCCCAGCTTGCAGTCCAGAAATTAGAAGTATTGATGATTGTGCCTGAGTTGTTGACCCGAACACCATCCACGCCGACGGTTACTGATCCATCCGTACTGGTATAATTATTAGAGCCATTGGTATAGCTGCGGTCAACGTTGAAATTTATCGTTGCTGCGCCCGCAGACGTTGCGCACAACAGAACGATAGCGGCGGCGAATCCCGCCCCGATCTGTTTTGTAAACATTTCAATCATTACCCCCTAAAAAACTAGGTACCAGTCGTGAGTTATGTCATTTCGACATTATTATCCTACTATACTGAATGAAATTAGCTTTTTTACGATCATTTTACAAGCCAGTAGGCTTTGTCGGGTTTTATTGCACAAATGGCCTGAGGTGACACATCTTGCGAAACCAGCGTGATGGCTGGAGCGCATGAGCAGCTGGGGGGGCCACAAAGTACAAGACTACGAATTGGTCGTCTTACAATGACGCGTCGAAGCACCGAGGATCGCTGTCGATCTTTAATCATTTCGCTCTGCTTCGGAACTATCGGAAAACATCATCCAATTAACCAAAAACTTGTTTGCGTGCGGCTTGGGAACAATTGAGAATCGTAGCCGATATTCTCAACTCTCCTTTTGTCTCCGCTCGAGCATCAAAAATCGCCAGACGGCCATAAGAGTAGCGAAACCAGAAACATTCATCGCGCCTGGAACTTAGGATTGTTGGAGCGCCGAAAGATTTTTTGATTTGTGGACAATGACTATTTGTGGACCCGAGTTAAAATGTGTTAACGTTGTGGCGTGGCAGAATTTTCGCCATAATTGGGGTCTTTATTGATTTTTTGCGGCCTCGGTTCGATGTGAGTGCTGGTAAGCGTGTTGTAACGAGTATGAATCCACCGTGATTCATGTGTTTGTGAGTTAAAAAGTGACAGTTCAATACACTGATATTCCGAGAGAATCACAACCTGTTATTATTCAGGTCGAACATGGAGTATATCGCTTTCCGCAGGTGGGCGTTTACTCAAACTTCTTTAAACGCATCCTTGATATTGCTCTGATTCTTCTGGCCTTGCCGATCGTCCTGCCGACTCTGTTGTTTTTGGCATTGCTTGTCGCGCGAGATGGAAGCAATCCATTCTACGGACAAACGCGTATTGGCCGTGATGGCAAAGAATTCACCATGTGGAAACTACGCAGCATGGTTCCCAATGCGCATGTTTTGCTGGCAGATCACCTGACGCGAGACCCAACTGCCAAGCGTGAATGGGACGAAACCCAGAAGCTCAAAAACGATCCGCGCGTCACAAAAATCGGTCAATTGATGCGTAAGGCATCATTGGATGAGTTGCCGCAGCTCTGGAATGTTCTGGCCGGTGAAATGAGCCTTGTTGGTCCACGCCCGATGATGCCGGAGCAAAAAAATTTATATCCGGGTAAAGCTTACTATTCTATGCGCCCCGGGCTGACTGGCCTGTGGCAGGTATCTCAGCGTAATGCCAGCAGCTTTGCCAGCCGTGCCGATTTTGACACTTCGTATGCTGGACAACTGTCTTTACGCACTGATCTGGGCATTATATTCGCGACAGTCGGTGTTGTGTTGCGTGGTACCGGATATTGATCCGCACTATTTTTCGGACAAGTGAACCACATACAGGCTGACGTCGGCAGCATCGCGTTTGGACTGTAACTCCTGATGACGTATGATGAAGTCGTCGGTGATATTTTCCGAAGTTGTGGCGAAGTTCCAGCAAACCCGGAACCGCCTTCCCCACTAGCGCTTGAGCAAGTCCGGAAATGCCATCTGAACACGGCGGGATGAGCGCCCCTTGATCCGCTGCATGGCCTTCGACAACGCCAGATGTGGTGGTACCGTTATGAACATATAGGCATGGTCCCGTGCCAAAACGCATTCTACATTATCCACGCGGATGGATTGCAAGTAAGCGGTGCGCCGATCACACGTCTGCAGCGCAATCCCAGGACACCAGACTGCTGATGTCGGATTGCTTATGACCGTTTGCGATGGCGGTCAGGGTGCGAGTGATCCAAGCGACCATCTTCAAGGAACACGGTCAGGCGTCCCAGTGTTGGCAATATAGCTCAGGGCTCTGCCGATGGGGGATTAGGCAGAGACGCAGGGACACTGTTTCTGAGGTTGAGTTGTAAGCCAAGCCCGCTCCGCCGGGGTGCAAATTACTTCTTCCAAATCAGGATCAAAGGGGTGTGTTGGGTTAGATATCGATACTGCGAACTACCTGATCATTAGCGACGACAGCTTTGCAGGTACCCTCATAATGAGTGATGGAGCCTACTAAGCCCGCAGGTCAGATTAAGCTGCGATCAGGGACCATCAGGACAGAGCTTTCATGGTGGCCGATCTCTGCCGTGGTTTGATGGGCCGCCGCACGACCTGCTTTATTTGGGACGGCACGATCTACAGCAGAGGCTTCTTTGGGAAATAACGCGCCTTCGGGCGCCTTGGGATCGGTGACACCGCTCCCAACATCGGGGTCGACCAAGCCACGTAATTCAGCGCGGATCAGATCAAGTTCTGTCACGCCTGCTTTTGACGTCGGGCGCGCATTTCCCGTCGGCGCGACATGGCGTCGCTGCGTTTTGCGGCCTTGTCGGATTGGACAGATCCTTCCGTTGTCGGGGTGGTTTCTGAAGTTGAACCGGTTCCAGCCGCGCCCTCTGTTTTTTCTTCGATCTTGGCAGCTAGTACACCCAACATTGGGAACCGGAAAATATCCGTGATGCTGAGACCCGGAACATTTAGCTCTTTCTTGATTTCCCGATGCGCCTGTACGGCCAGTAGTGAATGCCCGCCAAGGTCAAAGAAATTGTCGCGCGGGCCGATATCCTGAATGCCCAGAATCCGGGACCATATCGCGGCAACCTGTCGAACAGCCGTTCCACCCGATGCTGCTGCGGGTGCGGGGTCGGTGGTTTGCACCACCTGGGTCTGTGTGGTTGGAGCGGCCTTGCGGGGCCGAGGGGCTGGCAACGCCTTACGATCAATTTTCTTGTTGGGCGTCAGTGGAAAGCTGTCCAGCGTAACGAAATGTGCGGGGATCATGAATTCGGGCAGTTGTCCGGTCAGCGTATCCCGCAGCGCCCGTTCATTCAGGTCGCCATCCGCGATCAGATAGCCGACCAACTGGGTCAAGCCCGGAGTGTCTTCGCGGGCCATAACAACGGACTGGCGAATGCCTGATTGGGCATCCAGAACACTTTCGATCTCTCCCAATTCAATCCTGTATCCGCGCAGCTTGACCTGATGGTCCGCCCGCCCCAGGAAATCGAGTCGCCCGTCCGGACGCCAGCGCGCCAGATCTCCTGTCCGGTACATCCGAGCACCGGGTTGGTTGTTGAATGGGTCAGGCACAAAACGCTCGGCCGTTAAGTCTTCACGCTGCCAGTACCCACGGGCAACGCCAGCCCCGCCAATGTAAAGCTCACCCGCGACACCAGTGGGTAGTGGGTTTTGATCTTCGTCCAGAACATAAACCTGAGTATTGGCAATCGGTCGACCGATGTTGACCGTACCCAACACCGGAGTTGCAGTTTCAGTCGTCGACCAGATGGTGGTTTCGGTCGGCCCATACATGTTCTCAACATGTGCCGAGGTGATCTCGGCCAATTCCGAAACCAGTGAGCCGGGTAGCGCCTCGCCCCCGATCATCATGTGCTTGAGGCGCGCCATCGCCTGACGGGCCTCGTCATTCATAACCAGCATCTGCGCCATGCTGGGGGTACACTGCATATGCGTAACCTTGTGGCGATGAATTTGCGCTGCGATCGAGAAATCATCCTCGGCCGGTTCTGTATCCTGATTGGACAGGCGCAGAACTTCGGCCAGAGGTTTAAGCCCCTCAAGCACCTGATCCACCGGGACGCCATAGTCGATCAGACAGGCAATCTCATCCACGCCAATGCGCTTGAGCTCTTCGACGCGCGCCAAGCAGTCTTCGACCGTGCCAAAAAGACCCGAGTCTTCGAAATACCGCAGGAAGGCGAAATCAAGAATGCCCTCAAGTTCTTCTTCTTCAAGCGAGCCCAGGTCCAGTTCGAACGCATTGCTGACGCCCTCGGGTTTCTTGAAGGCAGGGAAGGCCCAGGCATATTGTTTGATCAATCCTGCAGCGGAGCGCAGGTAATCCTTCATCGGTTCGCGCGCCACTTCGCGTACCTCTTCACGATCCGCTCCGACGAATGTATGCAACATCAGGGTGACTGTGTGGTCCTTCGGGTCATGGCCTGCTTCGCGCAATGCGCTGTGGTAGAGACCGATTTTGTCAGCGACTTCATCGACGCTTTGTCCCAGAAGGTGGGTCAGGACATTTGCGCCGATGGCGCCAGCCTCTTTCCAGGTTGCCGGGTTGCCTGCTGTGGTGACCCATACTGGAAGCGTCTTCGAAACCGGCCGGGGCTGAGTGACAACAGCGTGCATTTCTCCGGACTTCTTTGGAAACTCGACGGGCTCTCCCTTCCAGAGTTTGCGCAGGATATCGATGGATTGCAGCATGGCTGGCTTGTTGTCCGGCGGGGTGTTTTCTGGGCGCAGAACGAAATCATCAGGTTGCCAGCCAGAAGCGATCGCCAGCGCCGCACGTCCGTTGGTCAGATTGTCGATGATGGCCCATTCCTCGGCGATCCGGGCCGGATGGTGCAGGGGGGCGACACAGGAGCCCGCGCGGACCGATAGGTTCTCGGTGACGGCTGCGACGGCTGCGCCAGTGACTGATGGGTTCGGATAGGGACCGCCAAAGGCGTGGAAGTGACGCTCGGGCGTCCAGACAGCGCAAAATCCGTGCTTGTCGGCGAATTTTGCCCCCTCTAGCAGGGATTTGTATTTATCGCGCCCGACGCCGTCATCATTACCCCAGTAATAGAGGCTGAAGTCCATGCCACGTCCGGTGCTTCCGCGCGCAGGGGTACTGTCGCCCGCCACAAGGGCGCGGTTATCATCATCGCTCAGAACAACCTTGAAACCGCGGGCCAGTGTCCAGAACAACTCCAGCACGGAAATATCGAAGGACAAGCTGGTGACTGCCATCCAGACACCTGCCGGGTCATGTGAAATACGCCCATCCATGCCGGTGAAGAAGTTCGATACATTGCGGTGTTCGATCATCACGCCCTTGGGTCGTCCGGTCGAACCTGACGTATAGATCACATAGGCCAGATCATCTGCCGTCACGGTGCTGTCGGGGTTGCTGTCAGCCGCAGCAGACAGGCGCGAATCCGCATCGATTGACAGTAGCTGCGCCCCGGATCCCGGCAAGTTCCGGGCGAGATCGGTCTCGGTGATGACAACGGGTGCGGCGCTATCCTGAAGATACAGCGCAGTGCGATCCGCCGGGTAAGAAGGGTCCATCGGCACATAGGCACCGCCAGCTTTGAGAATACCCAGAGCTGCGATCACAAGCTGCGGCGAGCGTTTGACATGCAACCCGACCAAAGTGCCGGGACCAACCCCCATATCCTGCAGAACATGCGCAACCCGGTTGGCCGCACGGTTCAAGGCATCGTAGCTAAAGCTTTGATCTTCGAAAGCCAGCGCAATGGCGTCGGGCGTCCGGGCGACTTGGGTTTCAAAGTGCTGGTGAATGCAGGTCGTGTGATCATAGTCCGTGTCGGTCGCATTCCATTCCGTCAGGATTTTCACCCGCTCGGCTTCAGACATCAGGGATAGATCGCGGATGGGTTTTCCAACCGTCTCTGGGGTATCCAACTGTGCCATGATGGCCTCAAGCCGGGCGGCGATCAGGGCCAGCGCCTCGGCGCTGATATGGCCACTGTCGGCACAGAGCTGAATCTGACCCTCTACAAGCGACAGGGTCAGGCTGGTGCCGGGGATCAGCTCTGCGTTTGTATCCGTCAAGCCAAGCTGCGGCATAGCAAAATGATCATCTCTGGACCGGGACAGACGCGCGGGCAGGTCAATGGAAAACCCGCCACGTGCCCGGGCCGCAGTGATGTCCTGTGTCAGCCCGGCTTGAAGCTCTACCATGGTATTACCCGATGACACGGTGACTGGCACCCAGTCGCTGATATAGTCTGAGGCCGTTTCGGGCAGAGATAGAGCCAGATTCAGAGTATCACCTCCCCCTTGGCGCAGGAAAAGCGCGGCCAGCGCAGTGGCGGCTTTCTCGAATGTGGCGCTTCCATTTACGATATGTGTAATCACCGCGGATGCGGGCGCATTCCGCTCAATCAGTGGCAGATCGGAATGTTTCAGTGTTTCCAATGGTTTCCGCCAGTGAATATCTGCTTTGGCAGTGGGGGTGAGTGTGGCGGTAAGCTCGGCCCGGTCTGCGGCACTGAACAAGGGGAGCACATTGCAATCCGGGGCGATGTCTGCCGCCGTGATCCCTTCGCCAAAACAGTCTCTAAACTGGCTTAATCTGATGGCGTCCTGTCCGGTGGCGATAGTCAAGCTTTCCGCATCGCGGGCCAGAATTGTACCCGGTGCGGCCGGTTCCGATGATTGAACCTCGGCCTGGCCAACCAGATAGATCTGTTCTCCGGTGTCCAGCTTGGGACAGGTCAGCGGGTTCCAGTAGTCTCCATGATCAAGGGCACGTACCAGTGTGGCAATCTGTGTGGCCGGGGCGGTGAAATCAATCTGTGCTCCGGCCCCGGGGCGCGCGTCACGGGCAAAATAACTGCGCTGGCTCAGGTCCTGAAAGTGTGGGTTGGGAACGCCCGCCTCAAGCGCTGCGATGACATCGGGAAAACTGTCCATCGCAGCGCCATAGCATTTGGTGTTGAGCGTCAATGCCGTGTCGTTTACGCCGATATCCACATGACGCTGGGTGATAATGTCGCCTTTATCCACTTCGCATGTGATCAAGTGCCAGCTGATGCCGTGCCGAACTTCTCCATTCAAAAGCGCCCAGACCGGCGCGTTCAGCCCGGCATAGCGAGGCAAGGGACCATCATGGAAATTGACCGCCCCTTTGCGGGCCTGATCCAGAAGCGTCTGCGGCAGAAGATCAAGATTGGCGATACTGAGCAGCCAGTCAAACTCGGTATCAGCGACCCGGTCAGCGAGGTCCGCACCCGGCGCGTGAACCGTCAGCGACTGGCCTTCAGCCCAATTCCGCACATCCGGATTTCGGGTTACAACACCTCGAATATTGTGACCGGCCTCAAGCAGCATTGTTCCGCATTGCACAAGTAAGGATTCATGGCCGATCAACAGGGTTGAAAAGGGCATATGTTACTCTCCAGGAATAGGATCAGGCCGATGTTCTCGCCTATTATTGGGCAGGCAAGCGTACAGGCCAGCCTTTAAATCGTGCCAAGCTAAAGTCGTTAGAAAGAAAGGCGGTACGTCGCGTTTCCTGCGGGTAATCAGACAACGTAGCCAATGCAGAAAACCGCCGCTCAGATGAGCAAGGGTCGCCCCAACCGCATAAAGAGCACCGTGGTTTTTAGTGAAATAGTATAGACGCGAGTCGAACCAATACGTTGGCACTCGGCTCCAGGACTTCATGCCGGTCGATACCGAACCGATATGCATGACGCGACTGTCTCGCAAATAGTATGTCTGATACCCGGCTTTTGCAGCGCGGCGGCATAAATCTGTTTCTTCGAAATACAGAAAGAAGGTCTCGTCAAACAAACCAATTTCATCAAGGAGGCTTTGACGCATCATCAGACTTGCCCCAGCTAGCCAATCGACTGGGCGACTGTGATCGGGGATTGGAATTGGAACAACACGATGCGCCAGAATCCGGCTAACCGGCCCAAAGCGGATTGCGCTTTCAAATTCACTGGCGATCGACGGAAAGCGGAAACTGGTCAGATGCGGATCATCATCTTCGCCGTGAATATAGCTGCCGGCAAAACCAGTTTGTGGGTTGGTATCGAGATGATCACGCAGGATACGGATGGCCTCTTTTTCGGGAAAAGCGTCAGAGTTCAGCACATAAATGTAATCAGGTGCATGCCCATTGCTGAGCTTGGCGCGAATACCAACGTTGTTGCCTGCTCCATAACCACCATTGTGCTCGGATTGCAGTACTCTGACCCTGTTGTTTTTATTCCAACCTTGCGAGGCGGCATGTGCACACATCCGCTCAAATGACCCGTCTTGTGAATTATTGTCGACAAGGATGATTTCGCCTTCGACACCTTCCATTGCCTTGAGGGCTGCTTCGGCTGAGCGCAGGCTCATCTCGGCAGTCTTATAATTCAGAATAATGGTAAGGACGGCAGAACCGGACATTGTTATTCAGCCGCCTCCTGCCGGAGTTGTCGAAGAGGGGTAGAGAGTGCGGATTTGTCTGCGGCTTCCAGACTGCGCCGCATCCGAGCCGCGAGTACTCGTACATTGGGCTCCAACACCATGGAGTCATGATCTCCGGGGACTTCATGTATCTCAAGTTTAGGAGCCCATTCGGTCCAGTCATTATCAGGGCTCAGGTAGTCGCGATCGTCATTGACCAGACGGTCTGGCGCGACCTGCCATTTACCAACAAGTGGCGGGCGGAACAGAGTCAGCGGCCCATCCCAAGGTTTGAGCGGGTAATTGGCGATACTTTCCAAAAACGCAGCTTCAATGGCGGTATCGTGGAAATTTTGACCTGCTGTCGTGGTATCGTCTTCAAGGCGACGCTGTCGTTTCTCGACCTCCCAGGCGATACGGTTTTTTAGCCAAGTTATCGGGTAAGATAACCCCTTCTTCTTCAGCTCAAGCCACTGGATCACCGCTCGATCCCGCGTACTCAACGCCCGGGGGACCGGCAAAGGTGTATCCAGCATGATCAACGCCAGAACTTCCTCACCTGCTTCCGTTAACTGGCGGGCAATCTCGTAAGCGGTAATACCACCGCCGGAAAACCCGCCCAACATATAGGGGCCATGTGGCTGAACCTGACGCATTTCGGCGATATAATCACATGCCGCTTCGCACAGATCACGGTGGGGCTCCTCGTCGCCGTAAAGGCCGCGGGCCTGCAGTCCATAGAAGGGTCGGTCGGATCCGATCAGATGGGCCAGATGGCGCAAGTTGAGCACATTGCCAAACATGCCCGCCACCAGGAAGAAGGGTGTCTTCGATCCACCTTCGCCCGAATGCATCGGCACCAGATGCGTAAAGCGACGTGTAGGTGCGACTGGTGCATTTGCTGGGGTCACTTCCGCAGTGCCCTCGGTGGGGACACCACGTGCGGCGATCAATTCGGCACATTTGCGAATAGTAGGCGCCTCGAACAGCACTGAAATAGGGAAGTCCACATTGTAGGTTTTCCGAATCTGCGCAAAAAGCCGGACGGCGATCAGGGAATGCCCTCCAAGGTCGAAGAAACTGTCCTCGACCCCGATCTGATCAACCCCCAGCAGCTCCTGCCAGAACCCGGCCAATCGACGTTCAATATCATTGTCCGGCGCCACATATTCCCCGTCGAGGTCTGGGCGCTGGAATTTCTGCTCGCTGTCACCGGTGGACGCGCCCGTCTCTGCGGCCTGTTCAATCAGTCCGTTCAGGTCCAATGATGAGAGAATGACCTGCGATTGGTTCAACCTTAGTGCGCGGAAGAAGAGGTCAGCGCCTTCTGTCGAGGAAATACCTTGCGACAAGTTATGACGCAGGCGCTCTTCGGCAGGCGACAGAGGTTGTGCAAGTTCCACATCACCCGTACTCGCGGTGTTTGGTGCTTCACTATGGGCAAAGTCGGCAACGGATTCTATTCGCCGAATGGTGAAGCCTTCGACTTCGACACAGACACTGCCATCAGGCAGGGCAATTATGACATCGAAACTGGCCGTTTCGCCGTCAGCCTGATTGTCACCAGCGCTGCGCACCCAGCTCACGATTTGTGGCCCAAGCGGGTGGTGCACTTTCACCGAGCGATACGAAACGGGCACCCACAGATGGGTAGGTTGATAGCCTTCGATCAACTCCATCGCCCATCCCGTCGCCAAATCCATCAAGCCGGGGTGCAGATCATAGCCTGCGGTCAGATCGTCAGTTAGGCTTCCACGCAGGCTGAGATGGGCGATCCCTTCCTCGGCTCCAAGTGCTGTTTGGGTCAGAACCTGCCAGCGTGGGCCGAACTTCAAATGTGCTTCTTGTGCAGCTGTCAGGCGCGCATTTTCTTCGGCTTTGTACTGCGGAGCGCATCGGGCGATGATAGCAGCAATATCAAGAGGTTCTGGGTTCTCCAGCGGCAAGAGCGACAGGCTGGCCTGCGCGTTCATCTCAAAGCTCGATCCCCCTTCAGGTGCGCTCTGTATCACCAGATCATAGCCCATATCGCTGCGTGGCAGGCGCAGTTGCACTTGTTGCCCGGCATCATCGTCAACAGCCAGCGGACGCAGAAAATAAAGGTCGCGAATTTCGAACGGGCCGGTTTCGCCTTGGGCGCGCAGGGCTTCGGAGGCAAGCTCCAGATAGCCTGTGCCCGGCACCAGCGCCTGACCCGCCTTGGTACGGTGATCATCAAGGAACCAGCGCTCCGCCACTTCATACTCTGCGGTAAAAACCCGATTTCCGGACCGGTCAAAAGTGGCGTTGTCCAACATGGGTTGGTCAATCGGTTCAACCGGCGCTTCTTCGGGCCCGATACGCGTTTCCATGGCGTCCGCGGCCATGCCCACATCGGACCAGATGCCCCAGTTTACAGCCAACACCTGTGTTTGGTCTTCCGAGCGCGCGCGCGCATAGGCGTTGAGATACTCATTTGCGGCCACATAATCTATCTGCCCAATGGGCGCGGTTGCCGTCGAGGTCGAGGAAAACAGAACCAGCCAGTCAAGCGCCCCGTCAGGAAATACCTGATCAAGCACCTGTGTGCCGTGAATCTTGGGGGTAAAGACGTCTTCAATCTCCATCATGGACTTGGTCATAATGGGCGCGTCATCGATCAAGCCAGCGGCATGAATGACACCATGGATTTCTCCGAACTCTTGCGCGCTGCGCGCAATGATGCGCTGCATGTCTTCGACATTGCTGACGTCCCCAGCAATCGGCAGGACCTTCCCACCAGCGGCTTCAAGTGTCTGGATGGCGCGGATGTTCCGGACGGTTCGGTCCTGCGGAGCATTCTGATGCAGTATTTGTTCCCAGCTGTCACGCGCAGGCAGAGGGCTACGGGCCATAAGAACGATGTTGGCTCCGGTTTTGCGGATCAGAGCTTCGGACAACGTGAGCCCAATACCTCCGAACCCACCGGTGATCAGATAAGTGCCCCCGTTGCGCAGAGGTAAATCTGCAATGTCAGGCTCAGGCAGAGGCTGCGACCGGTACCCCTGTACATAGCGTTTGCCGCCGCGAATGGCCGCCGTCAGCGTGGCAGGTTCTGCCAGCAGATCCTCAAGCACCTGACCCACCATGTCGCCGGGCAGCGCCGGGCGGCGGCGTTTGCCTTCGGCTTGAGGCAGATCGATATCGAGCAGGGCACATGTCAGGCCGGGAAACTCGCGCGGGATCACCCGCGTAGGACCTGTCAGCGTGGCTTTTTCCGGGTGCGGTAAATCTTCATCCCGAACCTGTAATGCGCCCGAGCTCAGCACATGCATGTGCAGCGGCATTGGTAGGTCTTCTTCGCCAATCGCCTGCGCCAGGAAAAAGAGACTGTAAAAGCCTTGCTCCAGATTGCGATGGAAGAAACTGCTGCCAGGGCGGAAACTTTCACGGTCTGTCAGGGACCAGCCATGCACGATACGTGTGGGCAGGCGGCTCTGATCCGACAAATCCCTGAGCAGCATGTCATAGCCTTCGCGCCCCCGCTCCGGGGCAAGACAGTAGTGATCTTCATGGATGCGCGCAAAACCGTCGCCAGGAACCACCGTGGTGACGGCATGGCCAGCACCACGCAGGCGCTCAGCCAATTGACGACACAGCCCCGCTTCATCTTCAAAGACAAGCCAGCTTTCTGGTGGCACATCTTCCAGGCCCTGCGCCACGTCGATATCGCAAGCAGCATAGGTAGGGGTCCAGCTGACACGATACCCCCAGCCAGCGGGATCATCGCTGCGCATCAACCATTGAGTTTCAGCATCTGACTGGGC
This sequence comes from Ruegeria sp. E5, assembly GCF_056534105.1. Lineage (NCBI taxonomy): Bacteria > Pseudomonadati > Pseudomonadota > Alphaproteobacteria > Rhodobacterales > Roseobacteraceae > Ruegeria > Ruegeria sp. E5. The sequence goes on from NZ_JBQFPA010000009.1 coordinate 71,804, forward strand.
TTTGCCCGGCTCAATGAAATAAGGCGCGCGTTGGAAGGCGTAGCTGGGCAACACGACGCGATTGCGGCGCGCCTCGCCCCAATACTGGCCCCAGTCAAAATCTCCGCCCAACGCCCAGACCCGACCCAGCATCGCCAGGAAATATGCGTCATCAGCGATGTCATCCTTTGGATGGCGCAAGCTGCCGATAACTTGGTTGGCGTCAACCTTGTCATGCTGACCCGTCAACGAGGCCAGCGCTTTGCCCGGACCAACCTCGATGAAAATCCGTTCGGGGTTTTCTGCCAGTGTGGTGATGCAATCGGCGAAATGAACAGTGTTTCTGAGATGCCCAACCCAGTATTCTGGATCAGTTGCTTCCTCGGTTGTGATCCAGGTGCCGCTCCGGTTCGACGGAAAAGGAATTTGCGGAGCGTTCAGGGTGATACTGCGCAGGTAGTCCCCGAAATCCTGCAGGATCGGCTCTAACATGCGGGAATGGGCGGCGATGTCGATCTGGATACGTTGACAGTCGATGTCCTGCGCCTGCAATCGGTCTGCAAGCGCGTCAAGCGCGGCCTGAGGCCCGGTTGCAATACTCAAACCCGGAGCGTTCACCGCGCCCAAATCCAGATCATCCCCCAGCAGCGGGCGCAACTCATCTGCAGGCAGCGGTACGCTCAGCATGCCACCTGCGGGCACAGTATCAAAAAGCTGGCCGCGCAGATGTACAAGGCCGATGCAGTCTTCAAAGGACATGACACCGGCCACACAAGCAGCGGTGTTTTCCCCCATGGAATGACCGACAAGCGCGGCTGGTTCCACACCCCAACTGATCCAGAGCTGCGCCAGCGCATATTCCGTGATCATGATCAGCGGTAATTGCACCGACGGCGTGGTCAGGCGCGCGTCGGCCTCGGCTTCCTGTCCGGGTTCCGGTAGCCACAATGAACGGATGTCATAATCGATCTTGGGCTGCAAAATCTCCAATCCGCGATCCATCCAATCGGCAAAAACAGGCTCTGTTTCATAGAGATCGCGCGCCATGCCGGCATATTGTGCGCCGCCCCCGGGGAACATGAAGACATGATCGGGATTGTCGGAGATGACGGAATGCGTAAAGACCCGGCGAGGGTCGCCGCCTTCCAGAAGCGCCGCGGCTTCCTCGTGGCTTTCAGCAGCAATCACACGGCGTTTTTCAAATCCCTGGCGGCCTTCTTTGAGGGTCCATGCAATATCAGCCAGATCTTCATCCTGATGCCGCCGCAAATGTGCGGCCAGTGCAGCTGAATTGCCCTCAAGCGCCTTTTTGCTGTGCGCAGAAATAGTTAACAACTGGAACGGCCAATCTGATGACTCAGATGCGGCCCGTGCGGGTGCTTCCTCCAGCACCACATGAGCATTGGTACCTCCAACACCCAGCGAGTTCACTCCGGCGCGTCGTGGCCCTTTGTGAGATGCCCATGGGGTCAACTGATCATTGACGCGAAACGGGCTGTCTTCGAAATCGATCGCCGGATTGGGTTTTTCATAGCCCAGGCTTGGTGGGATTTCCTGATGATACAGGGCCAAGGATGCCTTGATCAGGCTCGCCACACCGGCGGCTGTATCCAGATGGCCAATATTGGTTTTCACCGATCCAAGCTTGCAAAAACCCGTCTCATCGGTGGTGTCAGAAAAGGCCTGTGTCAGCGCAGCCACCTCGATCGGGTCACCAAGATATGTACCAGTGCCGTGGCATTCCACATAGTCGAGCGTATCTGCCGTAACATCGGCCATGACATGGGCTTCCGATATGGCGGCGGCCTGTCCTTCGACGGAAGGAGCCAGATACCCGGCCTTGTCAGCACCATCATTGTTGATCGCCGTGCCCCTGATCACACCCCAGATGTGATCGCCATCGGCAATTGCATCTGACAAGCGGCGAAGGATAACGGCCCCCGCCCCCGATCCAAAAACCGTCCCCTGCGCCCGATGATCAAAGGCATGGCAATGACCATCCGGCGACAGGACCTCACCTTCTTTGTAGATATAGCCGCGATTTTGCGGCAGCTCGATGGTGACACCCCCGGCAATCGCCATATCACACTCACCGGTCAACAGCGCTTGCGTAGCATAATGTGTTGCCACCAGTGAGGTTGAACAGGCCGTTTGCACATTCACGCTGGGCCCCTTGAGATCAAGAATATGGCTCAGCCGCGTCGAGAGGAAATCCTTGTCATTGCCGGTATGACGCAACAGGAACATGCCCACGTCGTCCACAAGGTCAGCATTCGAGCAAATGTTGAAATAAAAATAGCTGCCCATACCACAACCGGCGAAGACCCCAATCGGACCTGAAAAGCTCTCGGGTGTATGGCCGGCATTTTCCAGAGCCTCCCAGGACACCTCAAGGAATTGGCGATGCTGCGGATCCATGATGGCAGCTTCCTTGGGGGAGAGGCCAAAAAACTCGGCATCAAAACCCTCAAACCCCTCCAGAGGGGCGGCAAAAGGCACATAATCCGGTCGGTTAAGCAAATGCGGAGCTTCACCCGCTGCGCGTAGATCGTCTTCGCTAAGATGGCGGATGGATTCAATGCCGTCCCGCAGGTTGTGCCAATACTCTTCAACCGAGGCCGCCCCAGGTAAATGCGCGGCCATGCCAACAATGGCAATATCGTTTTCCCGAACGGAACTACTCACTTAAATACACCTATGACTGAACCGCATTGATCTTATGCAGTGCGAACAATGTTGCCAAACAAATCTGGCATTTTAAACACTATACAAATTTTGTGAGGATTTTTATCCCAACAGAATGAGACACATTTTTCATAAGCTAAAGGAACTCTCCAGAAAATGCCTTGGTTTGCGCGACCATAAGACGCGTGAAATCTGTTTAACTCAACGATAGACTGTCTGCAAAATGGATACAGAAAGTCGCTTTAGGGTAGTTTTGTTGCGTTATTGTCTGATGTCAGACGCAGGTTAGCAACTCTATTTCTCAAGCGGTCTGAGCGGACCATTTTTGTCTAGATTTGACGAGAACGTAACGGGCGCAACTCTTCTCTATCTCTTGGCAGATGCTGCAGAATCTTTTTCAGTCCTCCGTGGCGTTGAAGTCTTGATCGACCGTTATCTGGCCTAGACGGTATGTTACCGATAATATTCCTGATCGAGTAATAGAAGAAACATTACAACACGAAACGACCACACAGTGCTCTGGGCTACCGCCCTCCGGTCTCAGCATCCATCATCCAGATGGACCAAACGCCAGTCGTGCACTAACAATCAAATTGGACCACTAAAGTGGGGCTGATCAGGTCAAAACAGCTTCTTTGAAATCCAGACACTCAGCCAATATGCAAAGAAAGACTAAGTAACATGAGTACTAAGAAACTGCGAGTGCTGGTTATTGCTGAAGCCGCAAACCCTGAGTGGGTGAGTGTCCCCCTTGTTGGATGGTCGCTGTACAACGCACTACGAGAAGTTGCGGATGTTCACCTAGTGACGCAAATACGAAATCGCGAAGCAATAGCGCGGGTGGGGCTACAAGAAGGCACCGATTTCACCGCATTAGATTCCGAGGCACTAGCACGGCCCATGTGGAAAATCGCCAGTGTTTTGCGCATGGGAGAGGGAAAGGGGTGGACCACCGAGGCGGCGATTAGTGCCATCGCTTATCCCTATTTCGAAAAACTCGTCTGGAGAAAGTTCGGCAGCCGCATTCGGGAAGGATACTATGACATTGTCCATCGTATTACACCCCTTTCACCAACCGCCCCAAGCTCTTTGGCAAAACGATGTTTAAGGGCAGGCGTCCCATTTGTGCTAGGGCCACTGAACGGGGGCGTGCCTTGGCCTGACGGATTTGATGCAGAGCGAAGACGAGAACGTGAGTGGCTATCTTATGTGCGAGGAGCCTATAAACTCCTGCCCGGAAGAACTGCAACATTGGCTTCGGCAAGTGCTATTTTGACGGGATCAAGATACACTGAAAGCGAGATCCCAAAACAATTTCAAACAAAGTGCATTTATATTCCTGAAAACGCTGTCGATATGACGCGCTTTAACCAAGTCGCTTCTCATTCTGGCAATTTACCTTTGCGCGCATGCTTCATTGGGCGCCTCGTACCGTACAAAGGCCCTGACATGTTAATAGAGGCCGCTGCCCCATTTCTTGCTGACGGACGAATGACACTAGATATCATCGGTGATGGCCCGATGATGCCTGATTTGATAGCGACCACTCAAAACCTTGGAGTTACAGGTTCAGTATTTTTTCATGGCTGGGTTGAACACAAGGATGTCCAAGAAACCGCGAGCAAATGCCAGTTATTAACTTTTCCAAGCATCCGCGAATTTGGCGGAGGTGTGGTATTGGAAGCAATGGCAATGGGACTTGTGCCAGTTATAGTAGACTATGCTGGACCGGGCGAACTGGTAATTTCTGGCACGGGCTACAAGGTCCAGATAGGATCTCGCGACGAGATAATCGAGCGGTTTCGAGATGAGTTGGAGAGCATTTTAAACAAATTGGATGAACTAGTGGAAGTATCAGACGTTATTAGAGAATACGTGAGAAACCACTTTACCTGGCAAGCCAAGGCACAACAGATAAGCGACGTGTACGATTGGGTTACCAAACGCTCAATCGAGAAACCCACCCCATTTCCCGTAAAATTACCCATTGTTGAGCAAAAGATGAAGAAACCTCACTTTTCTTCTTAAAGACTAATTCTCAAGTGTTGGACATCCTATCCAGTTATTCGGCTACTGGCAGAGAACCCTCTAAATGGTTAGGCAGGATCTTCCGAAAAGCACCTGTTTCATCTCCTTCCCAACTTTGGGTGACATAGTCGCGCGCGGCATAAAACGACACTCCAGCGTCGCAAAAAAGATCGTAGGTCGTACGGAATCTTTCGGTCTGGGAAATTTGATCAGAGGCCGCATCTAGATACCCGGAAAGCGGCACCCATTCGGACGGGCACGTGCTGTCGGATGGAAAAATCGGCAACACATCTGGCGGACTCTCCCAAAACACGTTGCTGTTGAACCCATGCTGATTGGGCACGTCTGATCGGTAACCATCATCGGGCGCATGGGCCATTTTCGTCCAGTTCAATCCGAGTAAATCCAGGACTTCGTGATCGTAGGTCATGCGAATGGCACCAGCGGCGAACACACCTATGGAAGGTGTGCCCGGAAGTGCGTTCAGCTTGTCTCCAAGCACACGTCCCGCGTCCGCGATCGCAAATTCTATGATCATATTGCCTTTTGTTTGCACAAAACGGGTTCCAGCCACCAAGGCAATCACGACGAATGGTACAATCAGCAAGGTTGAAATCTGCCACTGCGGCCGATCTGTGGGGACCCAGCTCGCCAACCCAGCCACAATGATGGGCAAAGCCAGCGGCAGAAAATACAGAAACTGCCGATGTGATCCGAAGTGGTCTCCGCCAAGTACGGTATAGACCATTACACCGCCTACGATCAGATAGACCGAAAGCCAGAAGGCCCCCCTTTGCGCCCAGCCCCCACGTGACAGCACCATCGCACCAGACAGACAGAAACTGACGAACAACAAGACATTCTGCGGTTCTTGTAAGTAAGACAACACATAGCGCGCGCCGAGTTCAGCTTGCGCCAGAAGATCAGTCGAGGTTTTGGCATAGAAGGTGTTGGGAACCGGATAACCAAAATAACTCAGCCGCCACGCTGTGGCGGCGGCAAAACTCCCCACGCCTGCCAATCCGATCACAAGCCCGGTCAACAGACCTGGCACAGCAAAAAGTAGCCAGCGCAATACGTAAAACCCCGCAAGCGCCATGGTCAGTGCGATCCCTTCAGGTCGCGTCACAGGCAACAGCGCGGCCAGCACCGCTACCCCCAAAACTAGATTACCGCGCGGCCCTGCCCTGTCGATCCGGCATAAGAGCCAAACCATCACTGCGATCACCATGACCCACAGCGTGACATCCATCAGCGACCAGATCATCCAGCCGAAAAACGCCGGGAAGGCCAGAAAGGCCGCCCCGGTCAGAAGCGCGGGGATCGGCCCACTTTCAGCTGTCAACTCCCGGGTGATCCGCATGGCGCTAAAGAGTGTAACCCAGGCAAACACGGCGCTAAGCGCTGCCAGGCCTATTTCAGGCGTGCTTGAGATCCAGAAGGCCACTGCGTTGATCAGAGTCCAGATAAGCGAGGTTGAGCCTTCGACCCGCTCGCCGCCGATATTGTAGACATAGCCATGCCCCGCCGCGAGGTTGCGACCATAAACCTGCGTGATGTTGGCATCGTCAATGCCAACCGTCGGCATCAGAACCCAATATGCCAGAGCGGCACCTAGCATGGTGATCAGAAGCGCCACCAGCGCCGTCAGTCCATGATCCGAACGTGAAGAATAGGCCATATGTCAATGCTCGAGCAAAAGTTCGATATCCTTTGAAATCTCTGCATCCGTCAGAATGCTCAAATCGGGATGGGTCGGGAAATTGATCAGCCGCTCGTAAATGGCACTGACCTGTGGCAGCGGTGCAAGCGGCGGGTACTGCCGGGCGATATCCACACCAAGCTTCAGGGTGGCAAGACGTGCATGATCAATCGGACGTGGCAACAATACGGGTATGCTGTTGGTGACCGGGGCTCCATCCGTTGGCAAAAGCGATGCGGCGCCCGCGTCCGTGAAGAGGGCGGCAATGCGGGTACGCTGTTCGAGATAACCGGGTTTCCACTTAGCGACGTTTGCAAGCCGCGCAATCAGAAACGCACATGAGATGTCAGAGATTTTGCCATTGTTTAGCCAGTATTCTGGCGCCTCTGGTATCCGGTCGTAGTTGATCAGCAGGCGCAGAAACTGGGCCGCCGAAGCTGGCGATAGCACCATCCCCCCTTCACCCAATCCATAGGGTTTCGTGTGGTGCAGGCTGAAAACCTGCCACGGCCAAGGCGGAATGTTGCGCGCCATCCCTGCAGCGTTGTCTATGATGAGCTGCTTGCCAGTTTGCTTGGCAAAAGCGATGAACCGGTCAAAATCTCGTACCAGACCAAAAGGGTTGGTAACGATAATGCCATCATAGCTGTCGGCCTCCAGCGTCAGGATATCGTCGAGGTCCATGACGCCCTGTTCGTCGCAATCGACGAAAGACATGTCCGAGAAATATCCTCGCCCGAGGTTCTTGAAGCTGAAGGCAGACCCAACCCACCTCAGTTTCGGCACTCCTGTGTCAGCCGCCAAGGCTCGTGCAGCCATCTCCAGCGCGATCCCAGCATTGGCACAAGGCGTCAGCGTCAGTTCAGGACCCAGCGACATATGCGTGGAGTAATCGGCGACCAACTGGTCATAAAGAGGTCCAAAGTTGGCCCATTGGTTCATGGCCGAACAGGTTTCCAACAAGCTGGCGACCAAAGGTATGTCTGGATTCTTCGCCTCAACGAATTTCACAGCTAAGTGTGTCGTGGTGAATTTTCGGGCTTTTTTTTCAGCCTTTTCCATCCCAATTCCCTTGAGGGTATTGCTATAATTTAGCCGCTCTTCAATTGTACGTGCATCTCGAGGAATCTGCTTCAAAGCCTTTCCAATAAGCGTTTCAAACTATCCGGTTCAACTTGAAATCCGTTGTCGACCGGGTCTCCGACAAGGAAAGCGTAAGACAAGCCCATCCTGTCAGTAAACTCTTTATATACCATCGAAAAACGATCTGGTGGCTGTATGATCAAAAAGGCACCACCATCGGCAACGGAAAAAAGCGCGTGGGCGATATGGCTGCCTTCGACACCAGCAACGACACGAGCCCCCATAGACAGTCGGGTAATTTCCTCCCCATCCATTTTGTCAGGGTCGATGATCACGAAGCCCTCGGCCTTCAGTTCTTGGGCAATTTCAGCCTCATTAATCAATTCACGACGCTCGCCACCGCGCCCACGCAGGATATAAACGCCCCGTCGGTCCGGAAGAGGTCCATCAGCACACACAAACCGACGCGCCCGCGCCCGCAGCTCCTGATACCTCGCTGCCCGGAATGCATTTTGTCCGACATCTGAGTAAACGGTCAGATTCCTGACACGGCCACGCATAACCACAGGCGGTGCAGCCATACCGAAGACCTTACGATATCCCTCTTCGTGCCAGCGGGGTAACGCGCATAAGGTGATTGGATGATCATTCGGCCCGGGCAACAACTCCATGGGCAGGTTGTCCCACATGAAATGACCGAAATGCTCACTTCCGACCCTGCAGGTCACAAGTTGTGCACTGTCCAACTCCTGCCATTCTCTCTGGGGCTTCCCAAACAATCTGTCGTTGCCCGCCCCATAGCGCCCCCGCAATGCACCCTTATAAAGATACGCGCCTGAAACCAGTACATCTGACATCTCGTAAGACAAGGTCGGCCCGTGGTCCATTGGCGCGCCCTTGATCAAAACCTGTTCGATATCCCAGCTGCGCCAAGGAGCAATCCTTTGCACTTTTTCCAGGTCTACTTCCGAATACACCGCAGGCTGGCTTGAGGAGCGCTCACCTGGGGCCAGTTCGTGAACACGATCTGCCCTGCTCAGAAAGTCGCCCCCGCGCCCCCGTGCCAAGCGCGCGGCCATCCAACGCATTTTGATAGTGTCGATCACCACAAAAGAATCCTCTCTGGTTGGGAAGCCGGCACTTTACAACTGTACAGACAAGGCTTGGCAAGGTCATCAAACATACAGCGATCAGGCAAGGCTCAGTCTTTGAAAAAGTGGATCGCGAGCGGATGACGTTTTAATCAAGGATTTGATCTTTTCACTCTATGAGGAAAGAGCACGCGTGGTCCGCGTCTGGTGATACCAAATTGCGTTTCATCATAAATTTCGGAGCTTATGCCGTTATTTTTGCCTTCTGGCCAGAAGGTTTTCGAAAACAGATTTCCCTCTCGCTAATTCATCCCTATTCAAAAACGGGGGAGAACAGATGTTGCAAACCCAGGGCTGTGGTTATGGTTACGTGGTTGTTGTCGTGATATGCGGCTCTTCCATCCTTCATCGCTGAACAAATGTCGCCCGTACAAAACTCCGGCCAGGTTTCCAGAAGTGTGACATTCGGGCGACGCAGCACGGGTTCGAGCGCTCGATTAGTGTTGTACATTCGTTGTTTCAAATCTTTGCTTTGAACCAGTGTACGGGCCATAAGTTCGCTGTCATCCATGCCACGTAGCGCCGCATCGCGTGCCAAAAAATATGATAGATAGTTTGAAATTTCTGGCGGATGTTCCAATACGAACACCCTGTCAGATTTATTCTCCAGTTCATCAACGGTAAAATGAAGAGCCTTTGCAAAAAGTTGTGGCTGATCATCCCCAGAAAGCCCGCCAATTGATGGAAACAACTTGGTCGTTGTTCCTTCATCCAAGCCGACGCCCTTACCCTCAACATGATAGGCCCAGCGACTCACTAAAAGCACCGCCTTCAAATCCGGCAATTCTTCCAAGCCTTTCTGAAGAGACGTATTTGCGGTTTCGCATTTCCTGTCTTCTAATTCTGGCTGAAAGCTCTCGTCCTTTCCAATCCCGAACACAGGTGCGCAGCCAAGCTGCCAAACAACCAATGTAGGCACGCCAGCCGATCTTGCGGCAGCCTCTATACCAGCCGACAAAGCAACAAGGTGGCTGTCTCCCCAAATCAATACTTCAGGGTCACCTTCTGGGCCGATGTGGCAAACTGTGCTGCCCGGAAAGGCGTAGCTCTCGGAAAGACGGCAGGTCGGTGTATCCCATCTGAAGTCCTGTGAAGCTTCAATGTGGGTACGTACATCGTGGGGGAAGCGTTCGACTATCCCATCCCCAAGATAGATCACCGCGCCACCGCCTAGGGTGATTATCGAGGCTCCGGCAGCGCCTCCCAAAAGCGCCTGAGGTTTCAGATTGCCAAAACGAACAGGTTTTTCAATGAACCGTAAGGACGCCCAAGCCAATATCACAGAGACGCCGATCAACATCACTCGTACCAGCAGGCTCAATTCCTCACCCGAATAGTATTGGGCCAGCACGATCACCGGCCAGTGCCAAAGGTAGAGGGAATAGGAAATCAACCCGATGAAGACGAGCACCGGATGGTTCAATGCCCAATTGACGGGATTGTCATGTTTACCGTTTCCGATGATCAGAACTGCGCCCAGAACCGGCGCAAGGGGCCAGATCCCCGGGAAACTCTCGTCCGACGGGATCAGCGTCACGGACCCAACAATCAGCAGTAAGCCGATCCAGCTGACAAGCGGATGTATGGACCATCGCCAGCCATAGCGATGCCCAAAGATCGCCAGACAAACACCAGCAAGAAGCTCCCAGGCCCGGAAGGGGAACAGATAGAAAGCCGCGGGCTGAGACAGGGAGGTGAAGCCAATACATGCCACCAATGACACCAGCCCAAGACTAATCAGGATAGCTGGCAGCCATTTTTGGGCACGTCGTAAAAGCAAAAGAAAAAGCGGCAATATGATGTAAAACTGCTCTTCGACCGCCAGTGACCACGTATGTAACAAAAGTTTCTCGTCCGCTGCGGTGTCGAAATATCCCGCAGACAGGTAGAAATAAACGTTGGACAAATAGACCGTAGAAGAGATCAACTCTTTGCCCAGCTCTTGAAACTCGAACGGCAGAAGGACAAACCAGCCGACCACAAGGCAACTGATCGCCATCGTGAAATAGGCTGGTGCCAGTCGCCGTATCCGGCGGAGAAAAAACTGGTCCCATCGGATTCCACCCGTCTGGGTGAGTTCCGACCAAAGCAACCCGCCAATCAGAAAACCGGAGATGACAAAGAAGATATCAACGCCAACAAACCCGCCACCCAGACCGGGGAGCGAAAAATGGAAAAACACAACCGGCAGGATCGCCAAGGCGCGCAAGCCATCGATTTCACGTCTGTAGTCAGATGATGAGACCGTCATCCTTTGTCCCTAGAAGTACTCAATAATCAAATTTACCGATACACCCAACCTTTCGACACAAGATAAACCCAAGCCGCGTTCGTCTGTTATCAGAGCTTTTCAGAACACGTCGGTGATTTCGTACAGTACGATCTGGTTCGGTTTCAGTTTAGGCGACGGCAAATCAGGGCTGCAAGCGTTGTTTTTAGGGTGTCTTTTTCTTGATCTCCTTCCATTTTTAAACTCTGCACAGTTCTGCCGTCGCAGACATCAGCGGGTGTTCGACTGGTGATGTTCTCACTGTGTCGATGAATTGCCTGCAGAAGTCCCTGAGACGACCATAACGAGCATTCGCAACACCGGATGCGCTTTGATATGCGGGCTGAAGTGATCAAATGTTCTCAACACAGAACAGTGTCTATTAGGCGCTTTGGATTTTGAACGACCGTCGCACAATTGCAGCAAGAGCGTCACGGGATCATTATTCTTGCTCCAGCGGCAAAAAAATGTCTCATCCTCTGCGGCCTTCAGCGTGGCCGCCGCTAAACATTTGGCCTAAAACCAAATCCGGCACTGGTTCTTTTGGGGTGTTTCGTAATACTAGCGGCGCAATTTGAGCGGTTATTTTGTATGCAGGCCAAAGATCTATACGACGACTATCTTGCACGAAGGCATTTCGGCTCGCTTGACGGGCTCAGGTGTCTTTGCATCGGCGCAGTACTGTGGCACCACAGCCCGCTCTTTGATCCGGGTCAGGAACCTTTACGCCTGTTGGATCGCGGCTTCCTTGGTGTGGACCTGTTCTTCGTGCTCAGTGGGTTCTTGATTACGACGCTTCTACTGCGCGAAGAGGCCCGTAAGGGGCAATTTTCTATTGCGGGCTTCTACTGGCGTCGGGCGCTGCGGATCCTGCCGGTCTATTTCCTGATCGTGACAGCCTTATCGATCTATTACATCGCGTTGAAAGGCGAGACCCAATATGTGCCGTTGGTCAAGTTCTACTATTTTTTTATGGCCAATTTCCTGACCGAAGAAATCCCGCTTCTAGCACCAACCTGGTCACTTTCGGTCGAGGAACAATACTACCTGCTCTGGCCGCTGGTCCTGCTTTTGACCCTGCATATGCGCCATATCCGCGGCTGGCTTTTGGCGGCGGCCATCGTATTTTGTGCCTATGCCCAACAATGGGGGATGTGGCCAGGCCCGCTGCGTACCGAGAACGCGGTCTGGGCACTACCGGGGGGAGCTTATGAGGCCATCTTGTTGGGCTCATTTCTGGCTGTATTGTTGAATAATCGTCGTGGCTACATGGTACTGTCACGCGGCCTTGGTGGTCGATGGAGCGCGCTGATCTGGCTCGGTGTCTTGATAGTTGCTCTGGAATTTCTACCCGTAAACCTGACAGGTTGGCCACAGCTTGTTGTGCATCTGATCATGGCGCTCCTGCTGGGGTCTTTGGTCGTGCGGGAGGACAACGCATTGTCCCCTGTTCTGTCACTACCACCCGTCGCGCGGGTAGGTGCGATCAGTTACGGCGTCTACCTGTATCATCTGATCGGGTTGGATTTCACAACCCGCGGCCTGGCATTTCTGGGCGTCTCCGCGGGTGATCCAAGCTGGTCGCTTCTGGTCACTCTGGCTTATATTCCGATCTCCATCGCAATCGCTGAAATAAGCTTCAGAACCTATGAAAACTACTTCCTGTCATTCAAGCGCCGAAAGCCATTCCTCGGCCTGCTACAGAAGCCCTGATTTCTGTAGAAAAAGGGCGGTAGAGGAATGCTCAACCGCCCTGAGGATCTGAGTGGCCGGTTCAGCCAATCATATAGACCAATTCGGCTTCGTTATAGATTTCCGTCGGCAGGGTATCGGAATGCGGATCATGACCATCTGTCAAGGCCGCCCAAAGTGCAGCGCCATGGTCGTCCATATCACCCTCTTCACCAACATAGGACATATTCACGGAGCCCGAGCCCTCTGTCACCGACAGGGTGATCGTATCATTGGTGTAATCGACCACCAGATCGGCGTCATGGTTGCCTGCCAAACCATTGAAATACACGTCGGAGAACTCCCCGATTATCTCATCGACGGACAACAGCTCATATGTGCCGGCGGAAAGGCCAGAGAGGTCCAGATCAAGCGTACCCAGACCAAGGTTCGCGCCCGAAGCGACGTCCGGGTCGTCACCGAAGGCACCTGAGCGGAACTCCCCGATCCCGCCGATGTCGCCATCCTCGGCCGAGAAGGCCAACGTACCATCTTCGGCAAGGCGCAGCACGGCGGTGTCGCCTGTTTCTCCATCGAAACCGACCTTGGCATCGTTGCCTTCAACATGAAGGATCGCACCAGCCTCGACATCGTAATTGGCACCATCTGTGGCCAAAATCGCCTGACCATCCGTGACGGTGGTCTGGGCACTCCCGCTCATATCACCGGTATTGACGAAACGGCCGCCGTCGACATTGAGCACGAGTGTATCGTCGTCGCCATAGCCATTCATCCACAATTGGCCGACATTGGAGACCTGAATCGTGCCGCCATCTTCGCCGACCGTGGTGTCGCCAGTGACAGTCAGCTTGCCATTACCAACGGTCAGCGTACCGCCGTCGCCCAACTCGAGGTTCGCAATGACAGTTGTGCCACCGTAACTGACCCAATTGCCGCCCAGATCGACACTGTCGCCGGCAACGCTGCCAGGCAGGTCTTCGGTCGTCCAGTTGAGCCTGTTGTCCCAGCGGATACCATCCCCCAGATCGCTGGGCACGAACCGCACGGTTTCAGCGATGACGCGCTCCTCGACGGCCAAGCCAAAGCCGGTCTGGAAGAAGTCAATGATCAGGTCGGCGTCCACATAGTGATCAAGTTCGCCGTCGGCCTGAGCCCGCAGAAACGCCACCAGATCCGGAATATCTGCATTCGGATCGCCCAGAAGTTGCTGGGTGAAATTCTGAATCGTGGTCGCGTTAAGAATGTCCGTGTTGAGACCATCAATATTCTGGTCTGGTTGCTCTTCTCTTGAACCATCCCAGTTATATACGATGGTGTCGTCATAGAAAGGGTTCTGGGTGTGACCAACAGCATAGCCTGCCCATTCCTTATAAGCTATCTCTTCCGGATTGTCGGGGTTGGCCAAGTGCGCGATGATATTGTCTATCATCGTTGTGTCTAGACCGTTGTTGTGTATCCCTATAGATGGCGCGCCAGTATGTTCTGCCACGTGATAGCCTGCCGAGGTCACGACGTTGTCTGCAAAAAGTGTATAATTGCCAATGTAGCCCGAACCGTTCCAATTGCCCCCGGCAAAGTTGCCTGCCGCGTTGCTGTTTGCGAGGACGTTGTCCTCGATGAAGCCGCCTGAGCGGATCATCATCGCATTGTTTGCCGCATTCATCACAATGTTGTCGCGGAATGTGACATCCAAGTTGTTGTAGTCAATGTAGACACCGTGACTGAACACACTCGGAGGTTGGCCACCAGAGGTCGACAAATTCGGGTCATAGTCTGGAGCAAACCCATTTTGATCAAACAGAGTATTCTGGATGAGCAGACCATCAGTATTGCTCATTAGAATTCCCGTCGCGCCCTCATAGCCAGTCCAAGACCCGCCCTCCAATGGTGACGTAAGATAAACATCTGTGACTGTTGAGTTATTCAGGGTAAATCCAACGGCACCGTCAACCAGCAGAGTATTGCTGTTGAAATCCACATTGTCGAACAACAGGTGAGATCCAGTTAGAGATTGGACCCCACCGGTCACCTCCAGATCGGAGAAGACAATATAGTCGCTTTGTTCGGCAATGATCGAGATGTTGTCATGAAGGGTTGGGCGGTCTCCGTCACCATAAGCGGTAATATGAATCGGATGCAGGGGGCTCTCACCTTGAGTGCCCCATTCGATGATGCTACCCAGCCCATCATACTCATATCCGCGCTCAAACAGGAGCCAGTGCGAGGACGGCTCGGAGCCGGAACCCGTGATCTGACGCCACAGCATCATCCCGGCCTGACTGTCCAGCGCCATACCTTCACTGCCGCCGTATTCAGGATTGTTGACAAGCCATTGCGCCGTAATCTGGTCAGCACGCAGCCCCTCAATGGCGGCGATATCCGAGATGCTCAGCGCATCATTGCTGCCCGAAACATAGACCTCACGGTGATTGTCACCATGCTCGACAACGACATTCCCGTTCTCATCCTGCTCGAGCATGTAGAAGTCACCTTTTCCCCAGCCATCGCCCTGCGTGGTCGGCTGCACGTTCACAGTGCTACCATGCACTTCGGTGGCACCGCCTGCATAAGTGACTTCATAGGTAAAGTTTATCTGACCCGAAAACTCCTGCTCGTGGCTCATCACCAGCGCCAGTGTATTGTCCGGGTTCACGGTCAGGTTCCCGTGATCCGGGCCTTCCAGAATAGAAATACTTTCAACGGATTCGCTATTTTCCACCTGTAGCGTTGTCACTCGACCGCCGGCCACGGAAAAGGCCGAATCCACGTCTACGGGTGGGATTCCGCCACCATCCGAGTTGTCATCCTGATCACCTGGTGTCGGATCAACAGGTGTCGGATCAACAGGATCATCCTCAACGGGATCTTCGTTCACCGGAGTCTCATCGACAGGCGTCTCGTCAACGGGTGTCTCATCGACAGGGGGCGGGGTTCCGTCGCCAGGGCTTGCCACATGATCCCCGGTCAGCA
>NZ_JBQFPA010000010.1:0-17744 GCF_056534105.1 Ruegeria sp. E5
GGGGGGCAGCGCCCCCCGCCCTCTCCACAATCCGGAGACACCCGAATTGTCCGACATGATGACCACCCAAGCCGGAGATGCCGGAGCTTTCCGCAATTTCGACTTCAACCGCGTGCCCACCCCTTGCTTCGTGGTCGATGAGAAAGCCGTGGAGCGCAACCTGACCATCCTCTCCGAGATCGGCACCTGTTCCGGCGCACATGTCCTGAGCGCGCTTAAGGCGTTTTCCATGTTCTCGCTGGCCCCACTGGTGCGCCGACACCTCGGCGGCACTTGCGCGTCCGGCATCTATGAGGCGCGGCTGGGGCGCGAGGAATATGGCGGCGAGGTCGCCACTTTCTGCGCCGGATATAAAGACGCGGACATGGACGAAATCCTGTCGCTATCGGACCACATCATCTTCAACTCACCCGCGCAAAAGGACCGCTTTCTGGCAAAAGCCCAAGCCGCCGGCGTACAGGTCGGTCTGCGCATCAATCCGGAACATTCCGAAGGCGAAATCCCCAAATACGACCCTTGCGCGCCCTGCTCGCGTCTGGGCACGCCGGTCAGCCAATTGTCCGCCGAGACTATGAGTGGCGTGGACGGGCTGCACATGCACACGCTCTGCGAACAGGGGTTCGCGCCGTTGCAGCGGACATGGGACGCGGTTGAGCCAAAGCTCAAACCGTACCTTGGCCAAATCAAATGGCTGAACTTCGGCGGCGGGCATCATATCACCCGTGATGACTATGACCGCGACGGGCTGGTCGCCTTCATCAAATCCATCCGTGAGATACACGGTATCGACGTCTATCTGGAACCCGGTGAGGCAGTGGCCCTGGATGCGGGCATTCTGGTTGGCGAAATCCTCGACTTGCCGACCAACGGTATGACCCTTGCGATCACCGATATCTCGGCCACCTGCCATATGCCGGACGTCATCGAAGCCCCCTATCGCCCCGCCCTCATGGATGAGGCCGAGGCAGGCCATACCTATCGCCTTGGCGGCCCGTCCTGTCTGGCGGGCGACGTGATCGGTGACTACACTTGGGACAAGCCATTGGAAATCGGCCAACGCTTTGCCTTCCTCGATCAGGCGCATTACTCGATGGTCAAAACCAACACCTTCAACGGAGTTCCGCTACCGACTATAGCGCTGTGGAACAGCGAAACGGACGAACTGAAAATCATCAAACAGTTCGGCTATGACGACTTTAAAGGCCGCCTCTCATGAGTATTTTCCTCGACAGTGAACTGTCCGCATCCGAGCGCACCGAGGACGCGCGGTTCCGTGTGATCCCTGTGCCGCTGGAACGCACCGTATCTTACGGGGCGGGCACCGCCAAAGGCCCGGACGCAATTATCGAAGCCAGTAATGAACTGGAACGCATCACTGGCCACGCCGAGCCCTGCGTCGAGGGGATCTTGACCGAAGAACCCGTTGACTGCGATGCAGCGTTGTCAGAGATAATGGAACGCCTAGCCCAACGCACGGAAGCGGCCGTTCGCGCCGGCAAAATCCCGGTGACGCTAGGTGGAGAGCATTCACTTAGCTACGGCGCAGTGTTGGGTGTTGCCCGCGCTCTAAACCAACCGATTGGTATCGTGCAGATCGACGCCCATGCTGATCTGCGCAACGCCTATCAGGGCGAGAAACATTCTCACGCCTCAGTCATGCATCTTCTTGCCGAAGAAGGTATCCGTCTGGCGCAATTCGGCGTTCGCGCCTTTTCGACCGAAGAAGCCCAAAGCCGCCTGAGAAACCACGTGTTTCATGTGGACGCCGAAGAACTGGTTACCGGCAACATCCACTCGGTTGATCTGCCAAAGGATTTTCCCGAACTGGTGTACGTCAGCTTTGACGTTGATGGGCTGGACCCGGCAATCATGCCCGCCACTGGAACACCCGTCCCAGGCGGGCTGGGATATTATCAAGCCCTGCGCCTGGTGGAACACGCCCTGAAGGGCCGAAAATGTGTGGGTTTCGACGTCGTCGAACTGGCCCCGAACGGCAATGCCGCCTGGGATTTTACCGCCGCCCAGATCGTCTATCGCCTAATGGCTGCCTGTTAATTCTCCGCGGTTTCATTCAGTTCCATGTGCCCTTCGCCCTTGTTCAGAACGCGGCGTAGCATGGGTTCGAAGAACTCCAGCGGTTTGGTCGGATAGTCCGGGTCGAACGCCTTCTGATCGTATTCATGGCAAAAATAGCGGCAGTCCTCCCAATACGGGCTGTCGCGATATTTGTCGCGGGCATTCCGATCACCACCCAGATGATGATTGTAGTAGTAGCCCTGAAACACGCAGTGGTGCTTGAGAATCCAGTGTGTCTTCTCACTGACATAAGGCTTCATCATCGCGGCGGACAGTTCCCCGTGATTATAAGGCGACAAGATATCGCCGGTGTCATGGATCAGGGCAGCCACAACCAACTCTTCATCAGCGCCGTCCTCATACGCTCGTGTCGCGGCCTGTAGGCTGTGCTGATAGCGATTCACCGGATACGGCGTCCATTCTTCATCCAGTGAACGAATGGCGTCCAGTATGCGATCCGGCAAAGCAGCGTTGTAGCTCTCTTCATACTCCATGACCGCATCCCAGTCGGCCTTGGTCGCCTCTTCAAAACTGGTCCAGGTGGGTTTGTGGCTCTTGTCCAGCATCGCGCGAATCCTTTGGCTACGTTCGTCAAATCACTTTAAAGCGGCAGATATAGGCAAAAAAATGAATTGATTTTATCAATACGATCAAAAAATACTTTCAATATGCAAACCAAATCTCTGGAAACATTTTTAAGCGTAGCGGAAACCGGTGGGTTTCACTCAGCGGCCCGTAAGTTGAATGTAACCCAAACCGCAGTCAGCGCCCGGATCAGGGCCCTGGAAGACGCAACAGGCAAACCGCTGTTCTCGCGCGGGGCAGGCGGAACGGTATTGACCGAGTACGGTCGCCAATTCAAACCCTATGCTGAACAGATGCTGTCGCTGTGGTCGTTCGCAGCCAACGACCTGCCTGAACAGATTCAAAATCGGTTGGCACTGCGTCTGGGTGCCCAGTTGAGCGTGTGGGATCCGTTACTGGTGGACCTTGCTGTTCGCTTTGAACAACGGTTTGGACAATTGCTTTTAACCCTGAATTACGACCATGATTTGGATATGGTCGACGCCGTTGCGACCCACGTACTTGACGCCGCGCTGACCCATGAAAAACCTGCGGACCGGCGCGTGGTATTCCACGAACTTGCGCCCGAACGGCTGTCTTTGGTTCAAAGCAGGAAGGATGCGAACACCGACGCTGAACGGGTATTTGTCAACATAGAACTGGGCGAGACCTACCGGGATCATGTCCGTTCCACAGCGCGTCTCGCGACAGGTCAAACTATCTTTCTGGGTAATTGCTTGATGGCTTTACGCTATCTCCTACAGCGTGGCGGGTATGGGTATTTCCCGGACTATGTCATCACTCAGCATCTGAACTCAGGCGAGCTGTTGCGCGAGAAAGATGCGCGCGACTTAATGCTACCGCTGTATTTGGTGGTCCGTTCGGACAGTCAAGAAGTTGAAAACATCCTGCAGTGCCTGGAGGAACTTCGCCGCTGACTTCAGACCGGTGACGGCTTTGGTGCTCCGTTTCGAACCCTTTTTCGCAGCAAGGGTCGCCCCGCGGCCAGTAAAAACAGAACCGACACAAGCACGCCCATAACGGCGGGAAGATACAGCAAGCCCCAAAGTCTGGGATCATTGATGACGAACGGGGATACGAATCCCCGAACCCCCTCAAGCAGGACCAGAATGGTAAAGGCACCCAGGATCTGAGGCCAAAGCCCAAAGCGCGAAAAACTACCCAGCATCAGGGTCGAATATCCGACCAATGCGACCGCAATACATATCGCAATCCACGAGAACCTCTGGTGCAGCTCATCCACCAGATGGCCGATGCTGTGATCATCTTTCACTGAGACCGCTTCGCGATCCCAGATCAACTCGACCGTCGGGATGGCTTCAAGGCTGCGATGGCCCATAGTCGAATTCTGGGTCAGTTCGGAAATGTCGTAAGAGGCGTCTTCGAACAACGTGGATGACAGCGTGTTACCAGCCTGATCATACCGCAGCGCAATCCCATCCAGCATAACCAGATGAATGCCCGAAGCCTGATTGACCAGATAGGCGGTGGCACTGGAATAACTGACAGGGTTAATCCCATCGCGACGATCCGAGACGAAGACTTCGCGCAGCGTTCCGTCCAAATCGATATCGCCGATATAGACGGTTACACCTTCTGCTGGATGCAAGAATTCGCCCTCATTCAACAGCTGTGCGGTGACATCTCCGGCAACTTCATCCTGTCTTAATTCCAGTTGATCAACCGATGCAGGTCGCAAAAAGACGCTGATGACAGCCATCATCAGTCCCGCACTGAGCCCGAACACCAAGACCGCACGCGCCAGTCGCCACGGGCTGGAGCCTGTTGCCAGCATCACCGTCATCTCGCTTTCGCGGCTCAAACGGTTGGTGGCGTAAACAGCGGCCGCAAACACAGCCATGGGCATGACCGTCCGGATCAGCGTCGGCAAGGTCAACGCTGTGAACTCCAGGAATACCATCGCCGATTGGCCGCCGCTGATGACCCGATCAAAAAGGCTGACTGAACGCGTGATCCAGAACACCCCGACAAGCACAAGGGTGAAAAAGCCAAACAGCACCAGCAATTGCCGCAGGAAATACCCATCAAAACGCGACATGCGACCTCTTGTTTCTTGGCGGTTGGCGTTGCGGCGGACTTTAGGTGATTCAACGCGCCGAGGAAACCTCGATTAAGCCTGATCAGCGGCGGGGATCACGATGCGATGATACCAAAGCCAGCGCAGAATGCGCGACGCCGTGTGTGTGGCCAAAACCTCTGACCAGCTCTTGATGATGTTCAAAGTGGTTGTCGGGGCGCCCAGCCGCTCTAACAACGGTCCCAGCATTGCGCCCTCCATATTGGCAACTGGCCTTGGAAGATTCGGGTGCCCTATGACAAGGCCGGGTTCGATATGCGAAGCGGTTTGCACGCCGGAAGCGATGAGCTTGGCCTGAGGTGACAGGATCAGGGGCTGATCATCACGCAACGCCTCCGTGTTTGGATCGAACGCTGGAGACTTTACCCAATCCAACGGCTTTGCGCGCTCAGCCCAGAAGTGCGAAGGATCGACAGCATGCTGCCGTGCATAGAAATCGGCTGCAAGCGCTGCATGGGTCTGCACACGCTCGAATTGCCGATCCGCATAAAAAGACAAGGCCAGATCACTATGTTCGGGGGTTGTCAGAAGCGTGTTCACCACAGCTGCGGCCTGCACCGCCTGCCCCATCGCCAATTGCACCCCCTGCGACGACAAAGCGTCTACCGCGAAGCTGGCCTCTCCAACCCGCAGAAGGTCGCGCGTTGGTGGTGTTGTCTCGGCCTGGCTGGTCGCATCCGCCCGCCGCACAGGCCCGATACGGCGCTGTTCCAGACAGGGCGCTAGTAGTGTCGAACGGGCCAGAAGATTCAGATAGAGATCGCGTCGATCTGCGGGTGGCAGCCCGATGCAGGCGTCGGGATCGACAAAAACCATTGCGTTGACCACTCCTCCCGGTAACAACGCGCCCCAATACCAATGCCCTTGTCCCGCCTCGACCCGGGCTTGCGGGCCAAAGCCCGGCGGCACGTGCCAATAAGCATAAAGCGCCAACAAAGGTTGGGATGCAGGGCGAAACCTGCGGCCCAGCCCGGCTTGCCGTCCCGCTGCGTCCAGCAGGATTTGTGCCTGGATCCGAAAGGCGCCCGTGTCGGTCCGAACGGGAATCTCCCAACCAGACTGCTGGCGCACCGGGCGGTATGCGCGCGCAGGTTGGATGACCTGCGCCCCTGCCGCTTGTGCTGCACGTAACAGCACCGCATCAAACTGGCCCCGGTCAACCAAAAGTCCGGGGTGATCACCTTCGACGCCGCGACGTTCGAACGCTCCGGCCCAATGCAAAAGCGATCCGCTTGCACGCAGAAAACCGGTTAGGGAAACGGTTTCGTCGACCCCCAACAGGTTCAGGATCGGCCAGATTGATGGCGGCAATGACTCGCCGACATGCTGGCGCGGGAACGTTTGCCGCTCGATCAGGCAGACGCGCCGACCTAGCTGAGCCAACCTCAGCGCTGCAGCGCTACCTGCCGGGCCGCCTCCGATCACGCAGATTTCGGTCTCAATCTCCATCCGTTCAGGCAGAGGCCACCCGTGCGGACACGCCAAAATAATCCGGACGTGCTTCGGACAAGCGGACATAGGCCTGAAGGCAATAGTGCAACCAACCTCGAATGTAGTCGCAAGCGGGGCGTCCGCGATGGATGACTTCGTGATGACACCCGCCGCCGCATAGATACCGCGCCCAGCAGGTGCCGCACGGGGATTGCGTGTGCACGTGCCGATCCGCCAACCAGTTCTCGCGCCGTAGGTCGGGGCCATCATAGACGTTGCCCATGGCTCCGGCTTCGTCTTCAACAAAGCGATGGCAAGCGAACAGGCCGCCATCAGCAGACACGCCAAAATACCCGCCCCCTGCCCCGCAGGCATAGGGCCGGTGGGTGCCTCGGTGGATCTCCTGCATCGCCGCTGCCATATTCGAGAAAGGGTAGCGCCACCCTTCGATTACCGCCGCCTCGAAAACTTCGCCGCAACGGATCATCTGCGATAACATCTCGTCCAAATCACTCCGGTTCAGTTCATGCTGACCGTTGGGCGAGGCCAGCATGGGCGAGAATCCAATCGAATGAAATCCCATTCCCACAAACCGATCCAGCGTCTCTGGCAGGTTCATATTCTTCGGCGTAACCGTTACCCGGGCACCAACCTGCATACGGTGTTGAGCTGCCAGCAAAGGCTCGACCCGCTTCAGGATCGTATCAAAACTACCCCGACCGCCACGATTTGGGCGCAGCTTGTCATGGACCTCGCCCACGCCATCCAGACTGATGGTGACAGCAAATCCATGCGCATCGAAAAACGCCGCGTCCTCGGGGCGTAGCAGGGTCCCGTTGGTTGTGATCGAGAACCCGACGCTCAACCCGTTGGCATGCGCCTGATCGACAGCATATTTCGTAGTGCGTTGCACCAGATCACGGTTGATCAGAGGTTCTCCACCCAAATAAGCAAGGTTAATCCGCACACCGGGTTCGGCTTCGGCCACCAGCCGATCAACCGAAGCCTTGGCGACTTCCCATTCCATATTCCGCGCGGGTCCACCAAATTCTCCCCCTGCAGCATAGCAATAAGTGCAAGCCAGATTGCATTTCTGCGCCACTGCCAGCGACAGCGACCTCACGGGCATACTCTGAGGCGGCGTGTCATCGATGAAAGGTGTTCCATCCAATCCCATGGACCTGAGGAAAGCGCTTTGACTTCTCTTGTCCATCGTTGCGAATTGGTCCGCCGTCCCCTCAGGCACATCAAACACGCGCGATCCATCAACGGCCAGCATGTGATCTCCATGCCCTGTGTCAAAGAAATGCACCAGCGCGGCGGGTGGGATCACGCCTTACCCTCCGTCCAGAACGGGATGCCAATCCCCTTGGCGGCCAGCGCTTCGCCCTCGACGCGGAACAGCTTCATGTCATCGCGCACCTGCTGGATGTAGGCCTGGGAGTCTTCAAATTTGCCATCCGCTTCAAGCGCATAGGCGTTGGCTAACCCATCCTTGACCTTAGCGTAGAGTTCCAGCGCCGTCCTGGCCTCCTCTTCAGTGCCAACCTCAATCTGACGCAAATAGGCAGGCGTGCCTTCTCCCGTATCGTATTTGGCCAAAACGTCCTTCATTTGACTGAAGCGCAGGAAGTGCTCGTCCCCGTCGGTGTCGATCCGTACCGCCAGCGCATAAAGGCGGCGTTCCGGGAACAATTCCTCCTGCTCCAAAGTCGCCACACATTGTGCATAAGCGCGGTCAATAAAGCCTCCGGGGCGCTCGATCTCGATGAAATCCGCAAGCGCTTCGGCCGTTAGTGGCCTCAGTGCGCGCGGCTGCGTCTTACCCTTGCCCGCCGGCAAGGTTTCGGACGGGGTCAAGATGGGTTCATACCCCTCGGGCTCAAGCTCCCACAGCAATTGGTTCGCCCAGCGCATATGGGTCATCTCGCCAATCGCGACCTCCAGCACCGAACGCCGGGCAAATATCAGATCGTCATTCAGCGTCGGCCATTTTCGGGTATCCGCCGTTTCGGGATCCGCCAACGAAAAATAGGCATAGAGATATTGCAGGCTCAGCGTCATCTCCATCGCGGCCAGACGCGTCTTGAGGTCCTCGATCATCGCCTGCGGCGTGTCATAGGGCTCCACGCCTGGCATTTCGGGATCAACTTCATAAACCTCGCCCGTTTCGCGGCCTTCAACGACGATAGGCAATTCGCTCCACATCTGATTTACCTGATAATGGTCAATCTGGTAGGGGCGGTTTTGTTCGACCGTATTCAGCGCCGCGACGTTACCGGACGGAGACTTGTCCGAGCGCAGCCAATCCAGATAGGTCTCGGCCTCGATCGGGTTCGTTGACTGACCCGAGGGTAACTGATCGTCATGCGCCACCTCAGCCATCACTACGTCGGGGTGGTTCGAAGGCCAGTAGTGGCAGCCGCAGTCGCGGAAGTCATGGGACCACGGATTGCACAGGCTTTGCGTCAATTCTCCGGGATCATAGGCTTCGCTGAAGACACCCGCCTCGGTCCGGTACTGGCGGCGAAAACCGTGCAGGACAACCTGCTCGGTATCCACGATGCCTTCATGATTGCGCCGTTCCAGCGCAATGCTGACCGGTTTGTCATCACCATGTTCCAGACTGCGGATGAACCGCCAAATCATCAGCCCGTCATAGGGTGTGCCGTCTTCCTCCTTGAAAGTGATGCGCTTACCGCTCTGCTCGACCCATGACAGGAACCAGCGCCCCTGGCTAAGCTTCGCGCCCACGACGCCACTGTAAGCCTCCAGCAAGGTCTGCACCCATTCTTCGGGGCTGTTGTCGGGCAGCATCGGGTCGTAGAAATAGTCGACAAAGACCAGATGGAAGCCCTGCGAATTCTTCGGTGCCTCGGGCACGGGGTTCAGCGGCACCCGCGCGGCGTTGAACACCAGACCGGGGAAAAAGCGGCGGTCCAGGTTGCGCACATCCATTTCCAGACCGGGAAAGCAATTCCCCACCGATCCGTCCAGTCGCGTGTTGTCGGGGTTGCCCGGTACCTTATAGGCCGCGCGGGCGGTCAGGTTGCGGGGTTTAACGCGGATTTGGCCGGGCTGATCAGACATTCTGAGCCTCCGTTTCCTGTGCAACCAGATAGTCGATGAACGAGATCACCAGATGGTACTGCCTGCGCGACAGCGACAGCGGGTAATAGTTGGAATCGCGCATATAGGGCGGCATCCGCGCGTCGTGCATCGAGTCGCGGATAATCCGAGGATCGCGAAAATCCGGGTTCGGATTTTGATCAGGGTTCGGGTCGGTTTCAAGCTCGGTCAGGATACCATATGGTGGACGCAGCAGTGTTTTAACGAAATCCGGGCGACGGCGTAGGAAATCCAGCAGGTTGGCCTCGTCGATCAGTTGCTCATGCACGAACTTCGTCGCAACTGTATAGGGCAGCCGATCATTGGGCACGGAGTTCGAAAAGACCGAGATCGGTTGCGGGCGGATCAGTTCGTCGATCTTGTCCGGCGGCCTTGCATCCTCCTCCGTCATGGATTTCGCATCGGTTGACGGCAGGCCCGGCGTCGGGGAAATCCCGGTTTTCGCCTGTAATTTGGCATTGTCCTTCAAACCTTGCGCGCGGATATCGTCGAGGTTGATCAGGCTGTTGGTCTCGAAGGCGCGGCGGAAGATATCGACCACCTCGTCTTTGGCCTGGGTGTAGTTTTCTTCAGTTACCGAGATTAGCGACAGATCACGATCGGCCAGATCATCCTCAAGGCTGTAGAACGGCCGCGCATCAGGTGCAAAATCGGGTGGTCCGGTCATGATCGTGGCGCGCGCGGTCAGGCGTTCGCCACGTACTGCCAGCGTCGCCTCGATCACGCCATCGCTGGTGTCATCGGCCACTCCCCAGGATTGGTCATTGCCCACACGGGCACCGTCGTAACTATCGTGCGGCTCAGGGTCGTCCGAGGTGCCGGACATCATGATCCATTTCGACCAAGGGGTGTCGGGGTTCAGGATGCGGTTCTGTTCGGGCACGATTTCGTGGATGCGACCATATTCCGATTTCGGCGGGTCGTTCTGATAGCCCGGTACGGCCAGCGTCGCCGGACCGTATGCAGCATCAGGCGGGCCATAAACCTCACCTTTCGGAGGCATAAAGCGCAGGCGCAGGATGCTGCGGTCGATGAACTTCCCTTCGACCGGTTCATCATGACCCTGCACAGGATGCATCACACGGATTGAGCCTAGCGGGATCGGGTTATGCTCATAGACCATCGGCTGTTGTTCGGACGTATACGGGCTGAAGGCCAGCAGGGGTTTCGGGGTGAAATCCTGACCCGCAATCTCGACCCGTGCACGAAACCCGCAAGCCGCGTCGCCAGTCCGGCGCTCGGCCTTGGTGTTCCCGACGGTTACCGAATAGCGCACGTTTTGCAGCGACAGGCCCTGATTGTCGAGCAGATCGAGCGTCACCGGTGTCTCATATTCCTCGCCCGTTTCGGCATCATGCATCCGCGCCCACAGCTCAAAGAACGGGGCAACCGGGCGCAACGCGCCGCCTTCGTCGCGAAAGCGGATCGTGTCGGGATCGGGAAGATAGGCGGTGACACTGCCATCTTCGATCTCGCGAAAGGTTATGTTCGACCGGATGACCGTTTTGTTGTTGCCATGGGCATCCATGTCCTGCTGCCACTCATAGCTTTCCAGCGGTGTCTCACCCGGTCCAAGACGGGCAACCGCCATGGGTGGCAGAAAGAAAATCTCTTGGATCGTGTCCATACTGGGCCCTCCCCCGTTTGGCCTTGGCAGCCCCCGCTTTCAGGGGTTCGAATAGCTCTCGTATGTGATCGTTGGGTCGTCGAAGATCGACTTGGACGTATCTCGGATGATGTCTGGCGGAGCGTCATCCGGCACCGGCGAAATGCTCTGCTGATAATGGAAGAAATTATGCGGGTCGAATTTCTGCTTCACGAACAGCAAAGAGTTGAAATACTCGCCCCAGTATTGCCAGCGATAGTTCTTCTGGGTCCGCCGTGGATAGTTCTGATAGACGCGGTCAATGAAATAGCCTTCTTCGGTCATCAGTTCCATGAATCCGTCGAGCCACGGCACAACGATCTCTTTTTCTTCTTCCGACACCCAGAACACATCGACGTAGAAGTTCAGCGACACATCACGGTGAATGAAGGCATTGCCTTGTTTGCCCAACGGCATCCGATTGATCGCCCCCCCATAGGGTTCGATGGCCACAGCGCCATAAGCGTTGGGTGTGCTGTCGAGGTAGTCTACGACGCGCTGCCATTCGACTTCGCTGAGCTGGCGTTCAATATATCCGGCCTGCTTATCTTCACGCGCCTGATCGGGGACGACGGGGATGTCATATTTGTCGTCATATAACCATGAGTTGATTTCTTGATAGGTGCCATAGTTCTGGTCGTCCTCACCCATCTCGCCGCCGATTTCATCGCTCAGCAGGGGCTGAACAAACGCGTTCCCCTCTTCGGACGTGCCATCATAGAGCGCCGACACCAGCAACACCTTTCGATCTCCCTGATAGGCCAGAAAGATATAGGCCCCGAAACGGTCATCTTCGCAGGTGCGCATGTAGTTGGCCTGCAGGTACTCCAGTGCCTTGGCGGCTTTGTCCAACGGCCATGTGATGTGGCAACCCCAGACTTTATACAGCTGGTGCAGCTGGTAGCGGATTTCCAGCAACACACCAAAGTTGTTGCCGGTCCCGCCTCGTATGGCCCAGAAGAGGTCGGAGTTCGTGTCTTTGTCCGCGATCACGATACTGCCGTCCCACAGCATCACGGAGACACCCAGAACGCTGTCGCAAGCCATCCCAAGCCTGCGCGAGGTAAAGCCATAGCCGCCGCCCATCATGAAACCCGCCACGCAGACATCCTGACAGGCCCCGCCCGGCACATGCAGGTGATAGGAGTTCAACTCCGAATTCAGCATCTTGAACGGTGTGCCCGGACCGACATAGGCCATCGGCACCTTTGGATCGACGGTCACGTAACGCATTCGGCTGGTATCCAGCACCATCTGGTTATTGACCGAATACCCCGCCGTGCTGTGACGCCCTGACCGCGCAACAACCCAAAGGTCATGCTCACGCGCGAAAGCAAGGCTGGCGCGTACATCCTGAATGGTCTCGCAATAGACGATGATCTCTGGGTAGTCCTGGAAAGCCGGATTCCAAACCTGCCGGTCATTGTTGTAATCCGCGTCGGTCGGCAGAGTGACCGTTCCAATCAGTTTCTTCTCAAATTCACGTAACTCATCGGGCGTGATCGAATGGTACTGCTGCAGCGCCAGATCGGTACGGCTTTGCGCCAAGACATCCTTGGCCAGAAGGGTTTTGCTGATCTTACGCATTAGGTCTCCTCATACCACAAGAGCGGGGCGCCGGACTGGTGACCCAGCGCTTAAAAGTCGAAATTCAGGTATCATCCCAACTCTGCCCGCGCCCAAGCTGGCAGCAAGTTGGCCTTCGGGTCAAGTAATCGTTTCCATCAACGCTCGTGCGTCTTTGAGGTCCGGCAGTTGGGCATCTTGATGGAAATGCGACATGACCGAAATCAACGCCTCACCAACCGGTTCGCCTCGGTGTTGCCGCCACTCCGCCAACGCGACCGCCGCACGAAGCTCGTAAAGCCGCGCGCCTTGCCTTTGCGCTGTTTCGATAGCGCGCAACAGCAGCGGTACGGGATCGCCCCCTGTCTTGGCTACAAGGGCGGCCTCGATACGAAGCTGATCGGCCTCGGCCCATTTCTCTTCGGTTTTACTCAGAACATTTCTGGCGTGCGTCAGAGTCTGATGCGCAGCGTCGTGATGGCCGGCGTTTGTCTGAATCTCGGCAATCAGCGAAGGGAAGAAAGTCTTGTAATTTCCGGCCCCAACCGACCACCAGTCTTCCGACGCCTGACGCAGGTCCTCGATATGTTCGACTTCAGAGGTCGTGGTCGCCTTTGCCCAGCTTTCCCATAGCCGCGCAATGGTCGCCATAAAGGGTAGCGAATGCTCCTCGGCGACTTCGGACAGCGCCTTAACATCCCTTTGCAATGCAGGGATGTCGCGCGCCAGCAGGTGAACCTTGCACATGTAAACCAAGATCTGCGCCACACTATGAGCGTGCTTGAGGTTCTTGGACCATTCCAGCGCTGTATTCTGCACCTGCAGGGCATCTTGATGCCGACCCATCAGGCAATAACATGTGCCCAGAAATGCTGATGTAATCGCGGCATGATCCGTTCCATAGACATAGGCTAGCTGGCTGTGCTGATCAAAATCATAAAGCGCCCAAGCTTGCTCAAGATGGCGCTTTGCATCTGACAGGTTGCCCAGATGCAATTGCACCGCCCCCATGGCGCGATGACCGACCATGCGGTGTTCGGTCTTGCCGCTTGTCGCCGCCAGATCGAGGATCTGCGCAGCCACGCCTTTCGCCAATCGATATTCGGCACGCACAAGATGGAATGCATATAGCCCGTTGAGCACAGGAAACAGCCGCTCGGTCTCGTCCGCTCGGTGACATAGTTCGCGCAGACGCCCATAGGCCTCACCCGTCGCATCCCCCGAAATACCGCTTGTTGAGCGCAGGACACCGGCACGCAGGATCTGGATGTCGATCTCTTGCAAATCCCGTGCACGGCTCTTTGGCAGATCGGCAAGCTGATCCAGAGCTTTCGACAGATGGGTCAACGCCTCGGCCTGGGCCGAGCGTTCGATCGCTCGACGCCCCGCGCTTTGCCAGTGCATCACGGCCTCATCCGCGCGTTGGGCCAACGTGTAGTGCTGTGCCAGAACCTCGGGCTGAGTCTGGGCCAGTTGCGGCTGGTTCTCTAGCAACGCACCCGCCGCGCGGTCATGCAGCGACTGCCGTTCCGTGCGCAGCAGGCTGTCATAAGCCATGTCGCGAATCAATGCGTGGCGGAAGATGAACTCATCCTCTGCCGCATCCGGGGCTTGAAGAATGATCCCGGCCGATGAGAGCTGTTCCAGTCCGGCCTGCAGAACCGTCGGAGACAGAAACGAAACAGAGGCCAGCAACGCGATCGAGAACTGCCGCCCGAACACGGCGCCGGTTTGCGCCACTTCTTTGGCCTTGCCCAAACGGTCTAGACGCTCCATCAGCGAATCCTGCAACGTGCTGGGAACTGAAAGCGATGGCAGGGGGCCGCGCACGACATACCCCTTGTCGCTCAAGCGCAATTGCCCCGATTCCAAAAGACCGCGGGTCACTTCCTGGACATAAAGCGGAATGCCATCCGTCTTGGCCGCAATAAGGTCGCAAACCTCGGGTGGTACAGGGTGCCCCCCCGCCACCTCAGCTACGATCTCAGCCACATCCCGATTGGTCAAACGCTTGAGAGGTATACGCAGGGTATTGTTGTGGTGACCCCAACCCGGATCGAAACCGGTACGTGCTGTTACGACGATCAGCACCGGTAAGTCCCGAATATGTTCGATCACCCGATCTGTAAGAGACAAGGTGGTCGGATCAACCCAATGCGCATCTTCGAACAACAGCAACACCGGTCGTTCTCGCGCTAACGTTGCAAGCTGTTCTGTCACTGCCTCCAACGTCTTCTCAAGCTTCACTTGCGGCGGCAGGTCGAGAGGTCCCAGCGTAGCATCAGCATCAACGCTCAACAAATCAGCGATCAGGCGCACATGCTCCGGCGGGTGATGGCGCAAGAGGTACGAGAGTTTTCCCAGTTTATCCTCATCGTTGTCTGTCGGCGCAAATCCTGCGGCGCGTTCCAGATGCTGAATGATCGGATAAAGTGCCGAGTTGGCATGAAAGGGCGAACACTGGAAGTTCAGGCGAAGCGCGCCTTGATCCAGCACTTCTTGGCTAAGCCCCTCAATCAGGCGTGATTTGCCGATCCCTGCCTCGCCAGTGACAAGAACCGATTGTCCAGCGCCCTGACTTGCCTCATTCCATTTGTCGGTCAGCTTGCGGAACTCTGCCTGGCGCCCAATGAGCCGACCAGAACCGGCATCAGGCATTATGTCAAATCTGCGCTCGATCCGCGCCTGCCCTGTGACGCTCCAGGCTTGTATCGGTTCCGAAAACCCTTTCAGTGCGAAAGACCCGCGATCCTGCAGTTCAAATGCATTGCCCACCAATCTGCGAGTGGATGGGCTGATGATCAGTGTATTGGGCTCGGCCAAACTCTGCAAACGTGCTGCCAGATTGGGTGTCCGCCCCATGACCACGTCATGTTCCTTCAACCCTTCGCCATGGATCTCGCCCACAACGACAAGACCGGTCGAAACACCGATCCGCGCAGTCAGACGCTCCTGGCCTTCCATGCGATTCAATCCTTCAAGAATATCCAGACCCGCATGAACGGCGCGCGAGGCCGCATCTTCCACCGCGTGAGGATACCCGAAATAGATCATCGCCCCGTCACCCATGAAATCGGCGATATGTCCACCAAAGCGAGCAACCGAGGTCGAGCAAATTTCCTTGAACCGCCGAAGCAGCTCCCCCAAGTCTTCGGGATCAAGCCGCTCGGACATGGCAGTCGAGCCAACCAGATCAACAAACATAACTGTCAGTTGCCTCCGCTCGGCGACAATCTTCCCACTGCCTTGCACCGGTGTCGGATTGGCATCCCGCGCCTGCCCCAATGCGGCCATCAATCGGCGCCTTGGTCCAAGTGGCAGCCCAAGGTCGATCAAATCATGTTCGGAGAGGTGTGCGAGATCGGCCAATGTAACTTCGTTCGACGCGAATACCGGCGCATACTTCGACAGCCCGTGTTCTTCAAGGAATGCCTCGATCTCTGTCATTATCCCCGTTGTCCCCGATCGTCTCCGGGTTCCCCTACCCGGTCAGGCTTGCATATTGTGACACAAAAGCCGAACGACTTTAGCACATTAGCTGGACAGTCCTGAAGGCTTTTCCTTCAGCCTTGATCAAGCTTTTTCTTTATTGCCGCACACGTCAAGTGAATTGCGCCACACGTAAGCACCAAGCCCACGCCTCTGTTGCAGGAATTTCGCTTGTCGGGTGGGAAATGGCAGGGGCAGCAGGGTTCGAACCCGCGACCTACGGTTTTGGAGACCGTCGCTCTACCAACTGAGCTATACCCCTAGGCTGGGCCATCAGATATGACAGAGGCGCAGCGGACTCAAGAGGCTTTTTGAGTTTTCCGAACACTTTACCGCTGACAAAAAAGTTGCGCCCGGCGCGCAGTTCTTTAAGACAAGGCTCGGCCAGCAGGAGGACCGCAGCCTTGAGCATCCGCAAGAAAATCGCAGACAGCGAAGCCGTGCTGAACTGGGTCGCGCGACGGATCGCAAGCTATATCCGATTGGTGCATCGCAACACACGCTGGCAGCGCATCGGTTACGAAGAACTGGATCAACTGGCCGAACAGGGCGAACCGGTCATCGTGGTGCTGTGGCACCAGAGACTGGCACAATCGCCATATTTCTTCCCACTGGACAAGGGCCGCATTTGCTCGATCACTTCGGCAGCGCGCGCGGGCAGCATGGTGGGGCGGGTGCAGAAGCTATTCGGGATGGATACAATTGCAATGTCCAGCCGCAAGCGCCACGTCGCCTTGTCGCGCGAAGTGCTGGGAAAGATGAAACAGGGTATCTCGATTGGCATTGCCGCCGACGGCCCTCGCGGACCCGAGCGGGTATCCTCGACCGTACCGCTGGTCTGGGCTCGCACATCAGGTAAACGAGTTTTCGGCATCACCTATTCCGCGCGGCACGGGCGCGAAGCCGGAACTTGGGATCGTCTGCTGATGCCTCGCCCCTGGCGCAATGACGGCGTGTTTCTGTGCCGCGAATGGACCGATCCAGTTCCACGCAAGGCCAGCGAAGAGCAGATTGAGGCCCTTCGTCTGAGCCTTGAGCAGCATATGAACGACATCACCGCCGAGGCCGACCGGATGGTCGGGCGTGAGCCATGGGCAAAGAGCATGTGAACCCAGAAACCGGCGTGAAACGACTATTTCGCCGTTAGGCCGCGTCTGCGCTGGTTTTGACCGAGGTCGCTCCTCTCGCCATGCTGTCCGACATTTCAGCAAGCTTGATATCAAATCGCTTGCGCTCTCGGCAAAAGTCGCTGATTTTGCACTCAACTTCCTGTTCGCCGTCACCGAGAACAGCGGCTCTCATATCGTCCAAATCCTTGCTGTGAAGGATTTGCGTTCCATAGTTCAGAAATTCAAAACCAAACATCTTAGTCTCCCCTGATCGCCGGGACGCGCTTGATTTGCGCGTCACCCTTGCTGTTGCAATAGAGAGCTGGGAGTTCAGTCTTCGTTTGGAGTGGACGGTAGATTAAGAATGCGAGATCGACAGCTGTTTTGTTCAATGAACTCAGCTTGCCCGAGATCATTCGACGAATAATCTCAATGCGCCGAGAAGATTGGATGAGAAAAGGCCGCCCCATGTGGAGCGGCCTTCTTTAGTTCACCGATTTGTCGGGCCAAAGCCCGACTACCGTGATTACTCGATGATTTTCGAGACGACGCCGGCGCCGACGGTGCGGCCGCCTTCGCGGATCGCAAAGCGCAGGCCGTCTTCCATCGCGATCGG
>NZ_JBQFPA010000011.1:0-16447 GCF_056534105.1 Ruegeria sp. E5
TTCTGTTTTTTGTCAGCACCAAGCTCTCTGAAAGCGGTTCTGTATGAGGCGAAGCGATCTGTGACAACGTTTTCCGCTTTACCGTGTCGCTTCATCAATGTCTTGAGGAATTTCAGCGCTGCAGCTTTGTTTCGGCGTTTGGTGACAACGGCTCCCAGCACCTTGCTCTCATGATCTGCGGCCCGCCAGAGGTAATGCTTCTTGCCATTAACCTTCAAAAAACCTCATCCACATGCCACTTCCATTTCGAGAATGCGCCCAGTTGTTGCACCCGCTTTCTTCGGATCTCAGAGGCAAACATCGGGCCAAACCTGATCCACCAATAGCGGACAGTTTCGTGGCTCACGTCGATGCCTCGTTCGTGCAGCAGAACTTCGACATTCCGAAACGAAAGCGGGAAGCGGATGTACTGCATCACCGCAAGGCGGATGATCTCAGGACAGGTGTTTATAGTATTTGAAAGAAGCAGGTCTTGTCTTGGGTAAATGCTGAGAAAGCCCCCTGCCCGCCTCAAGGCAAGGTCTACCGACAAGACCTTTGGGATTGATGACGTCTTTATATTGAATGGTGTCCGTTTTGATCGAAGTGATTTGAGTGTTTATTTGGGGTCCGCAATTTTGGGCATAGACACAGACAATGATGGATTTGCCGATACAACCATCGTTCTAGGGGGCGATTATTCCGGTTCGGAATCTACGGTGAAAGATCTCGATGGGGCGACGGCCATAGCAGCTTCATTTCCACCAAAATGCACAAGACGATGTTTTTCACATTGACGAAGACGATGTCATCGCTGGAAACATCCTAGCCAACGACAACTGGTACACAGGCGGAGGACTAACCGTATCCCTGCTTTCAGGTCCGGAAGAGAGGCTACCAAACCTGAATAATGATGGATCGTTTACATAGGAAGCAGATTCAGATGTCTTGATTTGGTCGCCCCCGGTGACGAGATAGTCCAGACATTCACGTATGAACTTGAAGACACGTTCGGTAGAACTTCCGAAGCCACGGCCCTCATTTCTGTAAACATACTGGATGACAGCGTATCGCTTTCGGGAAGTCGGAGACGAGACCATATCAATGGCTTGGATGAAGCTGACATCCTGGAGGATGGCTTTGGAAGAGATAAATTGGATGGTGGGGAAAGCGCCGATATCCTGAGAGGCGGACCAGGCCGCGGTGTTCTTATTAGTGGAGAGGAAGCTGACCTTCTTGAGTTTCACTTTTTTGATGGCTTCAACATCATGACTGATTTTGAAGTTGGGATTGATCAGATTGGGATTGGCTCAGGTCTATTTGCAGACGATATCTCCGACATTAAGTACCGGGATCTGGATGACGGGGTGCTGCTTAATTTAAGTGGTGCCAAAGTCTTAGTTGAGGTTCTGGCATTTATGGATCTGAGCGAAGATTCATTCGCTTGGTTATAGCGAATATCTGTGCTCGCGCGTTAGAATCTATAGCGTTGTAGAGCCCAGGTTGCCCTAGTGAAACCAAAGTCTTGAAAGTGAATCTACCAATTCGGATTGATCCATGCATCAAGCTGCATTTTGAACTGGGTACAAGGCAGGCCGCACAAAGCCCGAAGTCCTGAGTGGTAGACCGATCACGCCACCGATTCTTGTCCACTTCGTGGTACATATTGTGGCAGTTATTTTTTTGCATGAAAAGTGGTTACTCAAATAGGGTTGTTCCCCCTTGGTCCGCCACCTACTCCCTATGTGCGACAAATAGTTTTGCCTTTTGCGATAGAAATTTTCCATTACGCCGCACAGCCATGCCTTCTGCCAAGTGGTTGCGTCGTACATATTTCCCTTTAACAACTGGTTTTGGGCGAAGCCCTTCAGGGTGCTCGTCTCTAAAACCTGCTCCCGGCGAGGGTTGGGGGGTAGCAAGTTTAATATAGTTCGAAAGGGTGGTGCGCCCACAGGCGTCCGCCCAGGACAGGCTTTGCGCGGTGCCCTCATGACGGCACAGCTCTGCAATACTTTCCTCGCCTATTTGGCCGACCAGTACGATCTGGATCTTTTCTTGTGCGGAATACTGTTTACGGGTCGAACGCCAAATGTCCTTTGCTGGCTTCTCACCGTGACTCTGCTTGTTTTAGGGGTTCTTTCTCATCTCCACTCCTTGGCAGCTACGATGAGCCAGAAATCTACTCTTATCAAATCGATCAATACTGTCCCAATGGTACTGATGTCAGACACCGGGAGCTAATGATATAGACCAGAACTAAGGGCCACAATAAGGCACTGATTTTTTTAAATTACTCAAGTTAGCGCCCAATAGTTAACGGCACAGTAAGATTGGGCGTGGGAGCTCACTTCAGGCGGCGTCAATCCTTTGGCTATCACCTCCTCTGCCCCGGACAGTTGGGGGTACAGATAGAACACTCCGAGCCGTCAACGCTATGATGCGATCCTGTTCCAAACCGGAAACGATTCCATATTAGGAAGCCTATGTCTGTTGGTGGTTCTGAAGAAATTCTTTCCAGTGGCGTGTGCGCGGGTTTAGATAAGATGCAGCTTGAGCAGGGCCTACATGTGCTAACAGGTCAAGCCCGGTCACGAACGGCGAAAAATCATCTTCAACACGCCCCCACGGCCTGACATCATATTCCATGTATTCGACGTTGATCCCTGCCAATTCAAACCCCTTGTGCTCCAGGTAGTTGCGAGCGCCATGTCCGGTGACATAGCGCGTTCCGCCCAATTCCTTTACGATGTGCATGACCCGTTCTGACCCGTGTCCGCCAATATTCAAATCAGTGCTGAGACAGGTACTTTTGGGCGCAATTCCACATCTAGAGGCCAGTCCTTCACTGCTGGCAATCAGGGCGTCGCAGAGCTTGTCGTATCGTTCCAGTCTTTGAACCAACGCCAATGTCGTGTCCAAATAAGGGGTGTCTTTCAACGATTGTTTGAGTTTAGCAACGTGACTTTCAAGCCAGTGTGGATTGGCGGCGGTGAGATCAACGATTTTGGTGCTACTGCCAGTGTGTTTTACCGGTACACTGAGCCAGGAGGTACCTGTTGGCAGCTTTACCTGCACCCGATTGGTAAACGAACCCTTGGAGAACTGCGCATCTACCAACCAAACGACTATGTCGGCCAAGGCGAGTTGAGCCAAAAACCCCGGCCAAGGAAAATACATTGGTTGCGAAATGACTACGGTGGTCATGCTGGTTTGCGGCGAATGTACCCGCCAGGCGAAGAGGATAGCACAAGCTTGCCGTTCAACACCGGATCAATTTCGAATAAGTCTGCCTCTGACATATAGTCATTGAGCGCTGATAGCGGCTCGTTTCCAGTAAACCACGATTTCGACCGATTTTGCGGACTGTCCTTTTGGGCGACATGCCCGATCATCGTATCTGCAACGACCATGTAGCAGCCGGGTGTCACCAACGGACCGTAGGCACGGCATTCGGTCAGAACATGATCGCGGCTGTGATCGCTGTCTAGAACTACCATGACTTTGGCGCCTTCAGGGATCTCGGCACGCACAGCGGCCAGTGTTTCCTCGCTGGTCGACGGCCCCTCAATTAGGGTGACTCGTTTCGACATAGGGTGTTTGTTGATCGTGTCACGGTTATGAGAGCGGATATCTATGTCGACTCCGATCACGGTGCCGTTGCCAATCAACTGCAATAGTGAGGCCATAAACAGCACCGAGCCACCGCGTGCCACGCCAGTTTCGATAATGACATCGGGTTTCGTGTTCCAGATCACTTCCTGTGTCGCCATCACATCTGCAGGCATCTGAATGATGGGTGCACCCATCCAGCTCCACAGATAAGAGTAGTCATAAGGATCAAGTTGCAACATATGTGCAATTGAACTTTGAAAAACCTGCTCGTCTTGCCCAAGCGCCAAGCATTGCTTTTTCTTGTGAGCTTCAAACTCTTTGCGGTCGTCTTTTGACGTCATGATTTGCCTTCAGCATTTTTAAGTGATTTGCCACGCTCTGGAGCTCTCATCTAAGCTTTGTTGCAGGTCGTGTCACCATCCATTGTGTGAGTAGGTTTTATATCGCGAACATTCGCGTCGGTCCGACACGCTTTTGAACAACCCGAACACTTTTTTGTCTAGCTTCCGAAATGAATAGCTCAAAGGTCTCTACTAAAACAATAGAGCATCCCACTTTGAATAAGTGTGCCGAATTCTTAGAACGTTCTAGCGACTACCGGGGCCATGTTGCTATCGTTACATCATAGCCGCCTCGGTGTCTTTTATGAATTGGCCCATGATCAGTTCAGCCAATTCGAATGTCCTCAGCTTTAACTGTCCTACTCCAAAAGAACTCGCTAATTCGCCGTCTATTTGGGGTCGTCGGTCTGGTATTGACGGTCTCGGGACATTATGAAAGACGAAGTCCTGAGGTATGAGGAGCTTTGACGTGACAGCGATCTTATCCGAAGCGGACCGGAAATTCTTCGAAGCTGAAGGGTATTTGATAATCAAGGGCTTTTACGACGTCGCTAAAGAAATCGCACCGATTCAGAAAGATATATATGAAATTATCGGTCTGGTGGCAGAGCGTCATGGTGAAGATCTGAACCGCCCCCGATTTACGCCTGAACAATTTGACGCAGGTTACAACACCCTTATTGCTAGGAACCGTAGCTATGGCGGCGAGATTTACGATCTGGTTAAGCAAATACCGGCGTTCCTGCGCTTGGTTTGTAACGAGAGATCAGATGCGCTATTTCGTAGCTTGCGCAATACTACGCATTCGGGGATTGGTGCGGCGTCTTATGGCATTCGGATTGATGTCCCATACGAAGACAAATTTCGCTCTCATTGGCATCAAGAATTCATGTACCAGCCTCAAAGCATTGATGGAATTGTATTTTGGACCCCGCTTTTACCCGTAACTGATGAATATGGCCCTGTGATTGTTCTACCCAAATCCCATCGCGACGGACTTTGCGTTTATTCTCGCGGAGCGAACTACGCTGACAAGCAAGGCGCATATCAGATCGGCCTGCACGACGAGGACGAGATTATCGGCAAATACGAACAAGCTGCCCCACTGACGGAACCCGGTGACTTATTGTTAATGGATTTTTTGACGCTCCATGGCTCAGGCGTGAACCGAGCAGAAAGAGCACGCTGGTCAGTGCAAAGCCGTTTTTTTAACTACCGCGATCCTGTGGGACAGAAAGTAGGTTGGAAAGCGTCGGTGACATCCGGTACTGACGTCGCACAGGTGTTTCCCGATCATTTTATCGAGACGTAAGGTATGACAACGACGAGACGTAAGATATGACGACAACATGTAATGTCTGCGGTACGCCTTCCGGTGCTCCGATTTTTGAAAGCAGCGAAAACAGATCACTTACCACAATGAACAACCTCATTGAGGGTCGCACTACTGTTTATTTCTGTGAGGTTTGCCAGCACGCTCAAACCAATGAACTGCCCGATCTGGAAGCGTTTTATTCCACCGAGTATGAGATCAGTATTGACAGCCAAGACGATGATCAGCTTTACGCCGTCGTAGACGGCAAGGAAGTTTATCGGTCGCAACATCAGGCGAATGTGCTGATGTCAAAAATTGATCTTTCAAAACATCGAAAGGTACTAGATTACGGCTGCGCCAAGGCTCCCACTCTAAGGTCCGTTTGCAAAGAAATACCAGAGATAGAGCCGTATTTGTTTGATGTGACGGACAAATACATACCGTTTTGGGAACGCTTTCCAACCAGCGCCAAATGGGCCACTCATGCACCTGACCCGAGTTGGCAACGGCAGATGGACGTCGTTCTTTCGTTCTACGCACTGGAACATATCCCACATCTTGATCGGATACTGGCGGAGGTCAGCATACTGCTCAAAGAAGGAGGGTATTTCTACTTTATCGTGCCGGACATGTATCAGAACGCGGCTGATTTCGTAGTCGCAGATCACGTAAACCACTTCTCCGAGTCGTCTTTGTGGCGCCTCATGACCGATGCTGGGTTCGATAGCATAGATATTGATTCAGATGCTCATGCGTCGGCTTACGTCGTTTCAGGTCGGCTTACCTCAACTGACGCGCAAGTTCTAACTCCACCAGAATTCCCGAACCGGGTAGATGATGCCAAGCAGTTGGCCGCTTTTTGGAGCGACATCAAAACACGGATCACCACATTCGAGGAGACAGTCGAGGTGGACATGCCTTTGGCGATATATGGTGCCGGGATTTATGGCCATTTCATCTATTCCTGTCTGAAAGAACCCTGCCGCGTCAGCTATTTTGTCGATCAGAATCCGTTTCTGCATGGCAAGGAGATTGATGGCATTCCGATAGTCCCCCCGCGAGATTTGCAATCGGAGCCCGCGGCAATTTTGGTGGGGCTAAACCCACGTCACGCGCGCCGAATAATTGAAGGAATTCCAAATTTTCAGACCCCTGATCGGAAATTCCTCTACCTGTCATGACGTGTATTCGAAAGGGCTGACTATCTGATGGAAAACCTAGACGACGTCGCATCAAAGTATTTGCAGCCACCTAGTGTCGAGATTGAGAATGATCTCATTATGCGGTGGTATCCCGAGAGGATTTTTGAGCGTGCGGGACATGTTGGGCGTTTGCTAGAGCTTGGGTTGGGGCATGGTTACACAGTTCCCTTCTTTTTCAAGATGAGTGACCAGCACGTCGTCGTTGAAGGCTCTCAAAAGGTCATCGAGAATTTTCAGTCCAAGAACCCTTGGTATACTGGATCATTGGAGGCGGGGTACTTCGAAACTTACACACCTACCGACACCTTCGATCTGATTGTCATGGGATTCGTGCTCGAGCATGTGGATGATCCAGTCGCCATTCTAAGCCGGTACAAAAAGTTTCTAGCTCCCAACGGTCGCATTTGGATTGCTGTACCGAATGCAAAATCGTTAAACCGGCGCCTCGGGCTTGAGATGGGGATGATCGAGGACATTTATGATCTGAACGAAACGGATTTAATGCTCGGACATCAACGCAATTTTTGCCGCGATACATTGCGAAGCGCCATCGAGCTGGCCGGGTACAGAGTAACGCATGAGGAAGGGCTTTACCTGAAGCCTCTTCCATTGGGTGTTCTCAGAACGCTAGATAACTTTGAAGAGAACATGCGCGCGATGATGGCTGTTGGCGTTGACTTTCCAGATCTTTGTGTTGGTCTTCTTGTAGAAGTGTCTCATGACTAGAGCTGTTTGTGCGGGGCCTGAGTTGTGAACGAGCGCCGACGTATTCTGGTCACCGGCGTAGGAGCGCTCATAGGCCAGGGCATCGCCAGCAGTCTGCGGGATGACGGGCGGTCGTGGTTAATTGGACTTGACCGGCGCATGTCGCTATTCGGCGCAGAGCTGTGCGATGAAACTCTGCTGAAACCCAAGCTAGACGAAAGCTCAGATGCGTATCTGACGTTCTGGAAAGATTTGGTGCAGGATCACGGAATTGAACTGATTATTCCAGGTATCAGCATCGACATGGCGTTTCTAGACGCCCACCGAAGTATTTTCGAAGACCTCGGGGTAGCGTTGGCCCTAAACACATCGCATCTTATCGCGTTGACTGAAAACAAGTCGGATTTTGCAGCCGACTATGCGCAGTTGGGGTTGCCAGTCATCCCGTCGATTACAGGAGGTGGCACTTGGGAAGCGGCCTGCACGGCGCTGGGGAAACCGCCATTTCTTTTGAAACCCAGCACTGGGGAAGGCTCCGTTGGCATTGTACTTCTTCATGACGAAGTAGATTTTGATTATTGGAGCGGAAAAACCTCGGGCGAATTTCTTGTGCAACGGATTGTTGGTACGGACGACGATGAATATACTGTCGGTACATTTGGCTTTGGCGACGGCGATTACATTGGCCCACTGATCTTTCAGCGCCGATTGACACGTGCCGGTAACACTGGCGAGGCAAAGACCGTCACTCATGAAGCCGTATCCAAAGCAACTGATACAATCATGCGCTACTACAAGCCGCTGGGTCCAACCAACTTACAATTCCGTTTGGAAGGTGAGGATGCCTATCTTCTTGAAATCAACCCTCGGTTTTCAAGTAGTTGTTCCTTGCGAACCGCTTTCGGGTTCAACGAAGCTGAGATGTGTGTTGACTTTTACCTGAACCGACGACGGCCTGCGCAACCTGTCTTGCGTGAAGGGATTGCGCAGCGTCACAACGCAGATCGGATACGTTATGCTGGGCCTGATCTCTGATATTCATGCCAATCTGGCCGCGCTTGAGGCGGTTTTGGCTGACGCGAAGTCCAAAGGGGTGACAGAGTTTGTGTGCCTTGGCGACGTTATTGGGTATAATGGTCAGCCGGAAGAATGCGTACAACTGCTCAAGGCAGAAGGGGTGCGCAATATACTGGGCAATCACGACAGCTACGTTACGTCGGGACAGAATTGCGAACGCTCTAAGGTCGTCGCGGGTATCATAGACAAACATCAGACAGAGCTAAGTTCGGACAGCGTGGCATGGTTAAGCCGATCAATGGACAGCATCCAGGATGGCACAACATTGTTTGTACACGGAGGACCGCAGGATCATGTCGATGAATACCTCTATAAAGTGGGGATCGATACGTTTCCCAAAGGCGTAACACGGCTCTTTGCGGGTCATACCCATGTGCAATGCATTCTAGACTTCGGTACGCACGTCTTTTGCAATCCGGGCTCGGTCGGACAGCCGCGCGATGGAGACCCACGTGCAGCTTACGCAATCTTATCAGATGGCCAGATTGCCCTGCACAGAGTCGTTTATGACATCGACCGCACGATACGCGCGATGAAAGAGCGCGGGTACGAAGAGTTCATGTATCGCGGACTTGCCAAAGGCGCCCAGATCAACGGGCGTATTGACGAGATTGTGAAAGCCTAAGGAGAGGCCAAGGTCTCGATTACCCGACAGACTCGATCAATGTCCCCGTCTGTCATGTCGTGAAAACTGGGCAGGTTCAGTGCCCGCTCGCAAATATCATGGGCATGCGGGGTAGGCGCTTCTACGAACATAGGCTGGCTGGAAAGCGGGTAGAAAAATACACGCGCATCAATGTTTGCTGCCTCGAATGCTGCCAAGGCCCTCTCACGGGAGACGCCAAGTGCCTTGTCAAAAACAACAGTGGGCATCCACGCGCCATTCCGAACGTGAGGAGGCTCAGGGTTCATCGATAGCCCTAGATGCGACAGCCGCTCTTTGTAGGCCGCTAGTATCTCCGCTTTGCGGTTCGTCAGTTCCTCAATGCGCTCAATCTGCCCCATTCCTATTGCAGCTTGAATGTTTGACATCTTGAATTTGTAGCCGACCGTATCAGCCCAGAATTGTTTTTTCTGCGCCTTGTCACGTCCGTGATTGGACAGCGTCAGAATGCGATCCGCCAAAGCATCGTCATCGGTCACCAGCATCCCGCCTTCGCCGGTGGTCAACGTTTTCGTACCATGAAAAGAGAAGGTCCCGAACTTTCCCATCGCGCCTGTATGAATGGCGCGATATCGCGCACCCAACGCTTCGGCCGCGTCTTCGATAAGCACCACTCCACATTCATCTGCGATGCTCAACAGTGTGTCCATCTCACAGAGATTACCGTAGAGATGTGTGGCTATGATGGCCTTGGTTTTCGATGTAATCGCCGCGCGGACCTGATCAGGATCAATACACCAACTGTCTGGCAAGATATCAACGAAAATCGGTGTTGCGCCCAAATGCACGACGGGAGCAACCGTAGCGATCCAATTTGTGTCGGCAAGGATGACCTCATCGCCCGGACCGATACCTAGCGCAGCCAGACCCATCTCCATCGCGCCCGTGCAACTGGAAGTCGAAATAGCATGTTTTGTTCCGACATACTCTGCGAAGGTCGCCTCGAAGCGATGAATGTAGTCATAACATTTCGGCCCCCAACCAGTGCGGGCGGCATCTGTGGCATAACTAACCTCGAGATCGGTGATAGAGGGTCGGGTATAGACGATGCGGTCGGTCATAGGATTTGCAGTTCTGGCACAGCAGTTACAAAACGGGTATCTACAAGCCAATCAAGTGATTGCATAATCTCGGTTTTCAGGTTCCATGGGAATATCACCAGGTAGTCTGGACGTCGGTTCTGTAGCTCGTCTGGC
Source organism: Ruegeria sp. E5 (assembly GCF_056534105.1). Classification (NCBI taxonomy): domain Bacteria; kingdom Pseudomonadati; phylum Pseudomonadota; class Alphaproteobacteria; order Rhodobacterales; family Roseobacteraceae; genus Ruegeria; species Ruegeria sp. E5. The sequence continues at coordinate 10,092 of NZ_JBQFPA010000011.1, forward strand.
GCCAGAATGGGGATATGACTGCCCGGTAGGTATTTGCCGATCTTAAATTCTGCAGCATCACATACGAATTCAATGGCGTCTGGACCAACGCCTGCGAAGTTCATAAGCGTGTTGCCTTTCGCGGCTGCGCCGTATCCTGCTACCGACTTTCCCTCCGCCTTAGCATCCAGCACGAACCGCAAGAAATCGTCTTTGACCTTTTCCGCTTTGAGTTGGAAACCTGTGTAGAAGTCATCGTCATTCATTCCGTGAGATGCTTCGAGATCACGCATGGCCTTCACGGCGTCGGTTTGCGCATGTCTGGCTCCTTCAAGACAGGCAAAGAGACGCAAGCTGCCGCCATGAGTTGTTAGTTGTTCAACATCGAACACCCGCAAACCTGCCGCCGCCAGAATACGCTCGGCTGAAAGAAGAGAAATGTAGGAGAAATGTTCGTGATACACGGTATCGAACTGGTTTTGCGTCACCAGGTTCAACAAATGCGGAAACTCGAGTGTGACCACGCCCTGAGGTTTTAGGCAAACCGCCAGCCCTCGCGAGAAACAGTTAATGTCGGGTACATGGGCAAAGACATTGTTACCTATGACAAGATCAGATTTGGCCAGCCCCTTAGCCAACCCTTCCCCGAAGAACTCCTCTACAACATTGATCCCGATTGCCGTCGCTGCGGAGGCGGTGGAATGTGTGGGTTCAATACCTAGGCAGGGGATCCCTGCCTTCCGAAAATTGCGCAGCAGATAACCGTCGTTGGATGCAACCTCGATCACATGAGAATCCGCATCTAGAGCAAATCGTTCGATAACCGTGTCGCAATAGGCTTTGGCATGGGCAAGCCAAGAGGTCGAGGTGGAAGAAAAATAAGCGTATTCTTCGGTGAATAGCGCCTCGCCCGACGAGAAGTCTTCCGTTTGTACAAGGCGGCACTCCTTGCACACGAAAAGCCGCAGCGGATAGGTCAGTTCGGGACGAGAAAGCGCTTCCGCACTTAGATAATCGTTTGACGGGGGTGCATATCCCAAATCAAGAAACGCCATAGTGCGTGAAGACAGACAATGTCGGCAGGTATTGGTCATAAGGGGCGAACATCCAGCAGGGCAGGCAAGTTTTGATCTCTTTCCGACATAAGCGTGATAGGTAAGGGCCAATCAATGCCCAGATCGGGGTCTGTCGCACGCACACCACCCTCAAGTTCCGGTGTGTACGGAGCAGTGTGGCAATAGTGTAGCGTCGCAGTCTCGGTCAATGTCTGGAAACCATGAGCGCAGCCCTCAGGAATGTAGATTGCGTTCCCAGCCTCAGCGCATAATGTGATTGCTCTGCTTTGACCAAAGGTTGGAGAGCCTTCGCGCAGGTCAAGCGCCAGATCGAATACCTTTCCTTCGGTTGCACGTATAAGCTTTGCCTCAGCCATCGGCGCACGCTGAAAATGCAGACCGCGCAAAGTACCTTGCCCCTTGGTTTGCGACATATTCATTTGCACCCAATTGGTCAGCAGACCGGCTTGCGCAAAAACGTCAGCACAGAATGTACGAGCAAAAGCACCGCGGGCATCGGACTGGCGCGCCAACTGGACTTCGTAAAGCCCATCAATATCTTGAGGGATAAGCTTCAAGATTCACCATAATATTGCAACTGTTTAAGTGAGACCGCACGAGGGCACTGGCCCTCCGCAACAGACTGGTACCACTGTATTGTAGCGCGGATGCCGTCTTCGAAAGACCAACAGGCGAAATGACCCAGCAGTGCCTCTGCCTTGTCAGTGGCAAGCCGGAGAATCTGAGCTTCGTGGGCAGAATAGGATTTCCGAGAAGTATCTTCCCATGCGCCCGGCCACATGGAGAGTGCCGTTGTAACAACGTCCTTTACGGTTCTTACCCCCTCAGATGGTGGACCAAAATTGAACGCACTTTGGAGATCGGGATCTGCCGACGTAAACAGCTTTTCCGCGAGTATCAAATACCCTCGCAGAGGCTCCAGGACGTGTTGCCATGGTCGAACGGAATTCGGGTTGCGCACTTTGACTGGAATGTCGGCCGCCAGGGCACGTGCAATATCGGGCACGATGCGGTTCTCGGCCCAGTCGCCACCGCCAATAACGTTGCCTGCGCGCGCCGAAGCCATACGGATCTCTGTCTTTGCAAAAAAAGATTTTCTCCAGCTATCGACGCCAATTTCCATCGCGGCTTTGCTGGAACTATATGGATCATGACCACCTAGGGGATCAGTTTCGCGAAATGGCCGCGCTTGTTCGTCGTTGGCATACACTTTGTCTGTAGTTACCATAACCACGGCGCGTGGACCGGTCAGATCACGCAGCGCCTCCATAAGATTGAGCGTCCCCATCACATTGGTGGACCAGGTCTCAATCGGGGTTTCGTATCCACGTAAAACCAAAGATTGTGCTGCCATGTGAAAAACAATTTCGGGGTCTGACGCTGTTACGGCGTTTGTCACGACAGACGAATCTCGAATGTCACCGATAATGTGCCTGATGGTATCTTCTAGTTTCAGAGAGGAAAAAAAGGGACTTTCAGGTGCCAGTGCTATGCCAGTGACTTTGGCACCGAGTTGCGTCAACCACAGCGCAAGCCATGCACCTTTGAACCCGGTATGTCCGGTAATCAGAACGCGTTTGTCTTTCCAGAACGCATTCATCACCAAGTTTTCCATGGTGCATCGCCGGATTTCCAAAGCTCTTCAAGGTAATCACGATCCCGCATCGTATCCATCGGAGCCCAGAAACCCGAATGCTTGAACACTGAAAGCTGTCGCTCAGTTGCCAGAGTTTCCAATGGAGCGCGTTCCCAAATCGTTTCGTCTCCGTCGATGTAGTCAATCACCTCAGGCTCACAGACAAAAAAACCGCCGTTAACCCAGAAGCCATCTCCATCGGGTTTCTCGTTAAACCGGGTCACAAAATCACCCTCGATCTCCAAGGCTCCGAACCGCGCTGCTGGTTGCAAGGCGGTAACGGTCGCACGGCTGCCAGTTCTTTTGTGAAAGGCCAAAAGCTTGGTAATATCAAGGTCCGTCACACCGTCGCCGTATGTAAGACAAAACGTGTCGGTCAGATGCTCCTTCACACGCTTTAGGCGGCCACCGGTTTGGGTTAGCTGACCGGTGTCGACCAATGTAACCTGCCAAGGCTCCGAGTATCGATTGTGCACCTTCATCTTATTGTCTTTTAGATCAAATGTGACATCGGATGTATGTAGAAAGTAGTTCGCGAAATACTCTTTGATCAGATAGCCTTTGTAGCCGCAGCAGATGACAAATTCAGTGATCCCATGGGCGCCATAGATTTTCATGATGTGCCATAATATGGGCAAACCACCAATTTCAATCATGGGTTTTGGGCGGAGGTGAGATTCTTCACTAATCCGAGTTCCAAGCCCGCCCGCTAGAATTACCGCTTTCAAATCATCGCTCCGCTCTGTTCTAATCGACCAACAGGCCGCAGATAATTGAATTCCCTTTAAGCATGATAACTTTGATTAGCAAGGAGAGTGGTGTGAGACGCGTCGAGCTGGTCTCAGTTTGCTACATAATTTGAAAACCCATGTGAATCAAAGCTGCCACTTTGGGTCAGCTCAAAGTTCGGTCGTGAGTTGAGTTGGCGTTCCTGATTGAACTCGGGTATTGCCAAGTTGTCTGCGGCGGACTGCGATCTATTCGCAGATGTTGTCTCATGCCGCCATTCTACCGGAGTAGTCAGCCCAGAGGTTGAGCGTATCTGATCGAGCGCAACGAAGTGAGGCTGCTCCCGCCCGAACAAGCCAAAAATTCAAGAGTCAGAAGCTGGTTAGCATGGAATAATTCCAGTTAAGTTGCCAGCACCTATATTTTCACAGATTGACTTCGATCGTGTTTTGGGGTTGGACACATGCGAAAATATCAAGTTATGAGCCGCGCTGGACCGCATATCTACACCGTCAAATTTCTAATAGACCATAATTCGACGCCGTGTAGCCCACTAGATCTCCGGTATTAGCCGCATAAGGATGCACCATGGTCCCACTAGTTATTCCCACACGTAACCGTCCAATGTCTTTGTCCTTTCTCCTTAAGTATCTGGGCGAGTTCAATCCGGGACAACGTGTGGTGATCGCCAATGGCAGTCATCATTCATACCTTGCTGCTTATGAGGAAGCGGTACGTGACAACGACAGTCTTTTGCAGATCGAATATAAGGAGTACGATTCCGATCTGCATTTTCGGGACCGCATGGTTGATTGTGTGAGCGGGTTGGATGATGACATTATCTTCGTCGGAGCAGATGATGATTTTCCTGTGCTTGATACACTCTATCAAGGTGTTGAATTCCTGCGCGCAAACCACGACCACGTCGTCGCTATCGGCGGGATCATTTGCCTGTCAATGTTAGACGAAGATCAGTTCAACGCGAAATTTCTTCATGCATTCAGCCTTCAAGACGAAGACATAGTTTCTCGTCTGTCTAAATACAGCCAATGGGCCTTCGCGACCAGTTATGCTGCGACACGCCGCGATCACTACCTTGAAAGATGTAACAACTTACAGCTTAATGCCATGAAAATATTTGGCGACTATAATGTCGGCCTCCACGATTGTCTGGCTGGGAAGATCAAGGCCTTGCCAGAAATTGGCTACTTCACCACAAAACTAGCCACTCATAGTAGGTTTGGACCGCCCAGCCGTCTGCATTATCTGGAGCATGCACAAGAAACCTTAAACCTGAGAGATTACTATGCTGAAAAAATTGCCTCAACTACGGCAATTGACAATCAAGAAGCTCGGTCAATCGCAGATAAACTGATTGCAATGAAAATTGCCCATTGGACAGGTGGCAGCCCGCAGTTTTTGGATGGATTTGGGTGTTCATCGCTGTTCCGTAATGAAACTGTGCGCAAACAATATGACGCGTTTCAAGATCTATTTTGTCAAGGTACAGCAGAGCAAAATAAACTTGGAGGCAATCTAAGGAAGGTTGTCGACGCAATGTTGGAAATTAGTGAGGCCAATTCAGATAATCACGGTGAGCCGGAAAAGTACGATTCAATGGAATATTTTTTGGCTTCGACCAATGGCGGTATTTCGCGGCCATGACAGAACGCCTCGTCAAGGAGTAAATGGATGAGACGAAAGATTAAGCGCAAACTTGCTAAGATGTTTTCTGCGCGCCGCTCGGAGAACAGTGCGAAGCAGAGGCTCGAACCAAAAAAACCAAAGCAGATCATTAGCCCACGGTTTAATATACCCTTTTCCCCAGAAACGCTTGAAAGAAAGTGAAGTGGGCCTGCTTTCAAAGGGCGGATTTCTGTCGCGAAATTTATCGCTGAACGTGGAAATTTCGTCGGATCAACAGGTAAAGCAGCCAAATCCGCGATGCGTTGAAACTAACCGAGTCCAGGCGTATTTTATCTCCGCGGATCATGTGTGTGTCTTCGATACCTGCAAGTGTTGCCTTCGCTGATCACGCGTACGATACCAATTGGTTCCGTGAAGCATTGAAAGACAATGGGATACGCGCCTGTGTCCCCGGAGGAAAACAGCGCAAAAAAACCTATTAATATGACAGGCGAAGATACCAAAGGCGCAACCCGATCCCCGCCTCCGGTCCATGTTGATCCGCGCCCATGGCTGGACCCACGATCTGAAGTCCGGAGTTCAACTGATGGAAGTTGCGCGGCGTGAAAGCGTCCCCGGCGCTTTCATCCTTGCCCGTGCTCAGCTCGCGTTTCTCTCACCGAAGATTCAGGCCGCGATTCTCAACGGCACCCAGCCGCCCGAACTCACACTCAAGCGTCTGGTCAGCGTGACCCACCCACTTGAATGGTCCGAACAGGAACGCCTGTTCGGCTTCTGACATCTCCAGATCCTGCGTCCCTGATACAGACTTCGCCCTCCCTGATCCGGCGGAACAATTCCCCGTTCGCACGAGAAAATTCCCTGCTCCACCTTTTAGGGAATTTGCAACATTAACCCCCTGTAAAACATTCAGTTCTGACAGGTGAAATTACTGAACTCAGTCCCGTTTTGCGAAATTTCCCTGTAAACTTCCGGGTATCAGGGAAATCCCGCCCAAAGCGACCCCACCAAAATGCGGCACTGAGACTGTGGCCTGAATCGTGATCCGAGTGTACGATCTGCTCCGACTCTGATTGAAAGAGCATGCGTCAACTCGCGGGAATTGCGGAACAATTCCGGGTCAGAAAACACAACTGAAGTGAGACAGGTATGAGTGGCGGGGAGACAGGGATTCGAACCAATCTCAGCTAGGCCAGTGTAGCTGTCCTTCATTCGTCACAAAGACCCCGCCACTCGGCGAGAGCGGCGGTGAGTATCAGCTTGAAGGTGCCTCGGCTGGCAAGCGCTCT
>NZ_JBQFPA010000012.1:0-8810 GCF_056534105.1 Ruegeria sp. E5
TCCCGCACCGGATACATGGAATCGGCTGAGCCGTTTCCACTTTCGGAATTTGGGCCCGGCCCCGCGCATTGCGCGGCTCCGGGCCCAACCAGAGGAGATGTCTCACATGAGATATTGCCGATGGGCGGGAGCCTCACACTTCGAGCGTCTTAATCACCCAGCTTGGCGTGAATCTCATCTAGATCGATCTCACCCGTCGGCATTTTGTTGGCGGGATTTTCGAAATCATACTTGAACAGTTCAAAATCCTGTTTGTAGATCTCGTAGACCAGATGCATCGACAAATCGTCAAAGTAATCCTCGACCGGATGCACGCGTTTTGGCCCATGGCCTTCGGATTCGTTGAAGCGCGGGATTTCGGACAGAGTCACGGGATGCGAGGTTTCAAGATTGTCCAACACACCTTGCATCCCATCGTTGAACTTCTCGGTCCAAAAAATCCGATCATATCGCCCGCCATTAGCGATCAGCGTCGAGACATGGCCAGACATGGCCGACCAGTGAATGTCGGGGTCCATCGGCCGCCGCCAACGGATCGTGTCACGTGCAAATAACAGAAACCGGCGGAAACTGGCGATCTGATCGAACTCGCCTTTGCCATCGTCACCGCCAACCTCGATCCCATAATTGTAGATCAGCGTTGGCACCAGATTGCCGCGATAGCGTTTGCCGTTGCGCTGAATGCCACAGATCTTGTCAAAAAAGGAACTGAGAATGCGTGTGTAGGGATTACGCACGCAGGTAAACGTATAGGACTGGTGCGATTGAACATTTCTGGCAATCGGATCCTGACTGGCACCAAAGGCCCACTTGTGCATTCCGTCCTTGGCGTCGTGAATGTCACCATCAAAGAAGCTGCCATGATCCGAGAAATACATGATTTGCCCGATCGTCGAGCAGGCGCATTTCGGCACAACACGGTAGACCATGCTTTGACTTTCGGTCATCCATGTTCCTGGAAAACCCATCTACTGCGCCTCCTTAGCCAGTTATCGCATTGATACTCCGGCATTTTGACCCAAAGAACCAAAAATATTCTGTTTATTCAATCGCTCATCCTCAGTATCACGGTTGCAATTGGGCAGAAACGGGGAATTACAAGACGCAAATGGCAAAGATTGCCTATATCTTGCTGTGCCACAAAGATCCTGACGCGATCATTGCGCAGGCCAGTCAGCTAACGGCTGCCGGCGATTGTATGGCGATCCATTTTGACGCTCGCGCCAACGATACGGATTATGCGCAGATACGCGACGCCCTGAAAGATAACCGCAGCGTCGCATTTGCGACGAAGCGGATCAAATGCGGATGGGGCGAATGGTCACTGGTTCAGGCCACGCTCCATGCATTACAGGCGGCGGTGGATCAGTTCCCGAGGGTCACCCATTTTTACATGCTGTCCGGCGATTGCATGGCAATTAAAACCGCCGAGTATGTGCACAGCTTCCTTGATGAACGCGACATGGATTTCATCGAAAGCCATGACTTCTTCGAAAGCAATTGGATTAAGACCGGAATGAAAGAAGACCGGCTGATCTATCGTCACTATTTCAACGAACGCAATCAGCCGCGCCTGTTCTATGCCGCATACGAAATGCAAAAGCGTTTCGGTCTGACCCGCGGCATACCTGCAGACCTGCAGGTCAAGATCGGCAGCCAGTGGTGGTGCCTGCGCCGTCGCACAGTCGAGATGATTCTGGACTTCCTGCGCCAACGCCGCGATGTGGTCCGGTTTTTCTCGACCACCTGGATTCCGGACGAGACGTTCTTTCAGACGCTTGTTCGCCACCTCGTCCCGAAGCAGGAAATCGAAAACCGTACACTGACATTTTTGATGTTTTCCGACTATGGCATGCCTGTCACCTTCTACAATGATCACTATGACATGCTGTTGGGGCAGAACTACCTATTCGCTCGCAAGATCAGCCCCGAGGCTCATGAGTTGAAGGAACGGTTGGGTCAGCTTTATGCCAGCGAAGGGGTCACGTTCCACATCTCGGACGAAGGGCGTAATCTGTATCACTTCCTTGCCGGTCGCGGTCGGGTAGGACGACGTTTCGCTCAGCGCTTTTGGGAGGTCGGCAATACGTTAGGCCCCGAGCGTCAGGCGTTTCTGATTGTTTGCAAGAAGTGGCATGTCGCCAAACGGCTTGTTGACCAGATCGCGTCGGAAACCCCCATTCCCTGCATCGAATACATCTATGATGAGCAGGATACGCCATTGCCCGATTTGGGTGGAATCGAGACGACCCTGATTAAGCGGTCGCGCCATCGGCGGGCCGTTGCACGTATGTTGTTCGATTATTTCCAAAGCGACAGGCTGGTACTCTGCATAGATCCGGCCAATCTGGACGTCATTCAGGATTTCTGTGCAGATCAGGCCCAAACACGAGTTCTGGAAATCGAATGTGCCTATTCAGATGAATATCTGACGGGCCATGCCCATCGTGTCGGTCTTGCGGGCCAGAACAGCTCACAGGATTCTCTTGCACGTCTGCTACCGACCCTTCGCAACGCGCTGTCTTACGAATCCGAATTGATCCGCAGCACCCAGAATGATGGGCTGTTCCATTTGCGTGAGGCGGCGGATCGTTCGGAGAATGAGGTGATTATCGCGGAATTTCTGGGGATCAGTGCCGATCAGGCCAAAGCGATCATGCAACTGGATTACCTGTTCGCTGATTGAATCCGGCGGCACGATCAGGTGCCGCCGGACATTCGAGTTCAGATGTCGAATTTGACACCTTGCGCCAATGGCAACTCGGCCGAATAGTTTACCGTGTTGGTCTGACGGCGCATGTAGGCTTTCCAGGCATCTGATCCGCTTTCGCGCCCGCCTCCGGTTTCCTTCTCGCCACCAAATGCGCCACCGATCTCGGCCCCGGACGGGCCGATGTTCACATTGGCAATCCCGCAATCCGACCCGGCCGCTGTCAGGAATTGCTCGGCTTCGCGCATGTTCAGTGTAAAAACGCAGGACGACAAACCCTGTGGCACGTCGTTCTGGATCTCGATCGCCTCGGCAAAATCGTCATAGCCCATGACGTAAAGGATCGGAGCAAAGGTCTCGGCCTTCACAGTCGCGGTCTGGCCAGGCATCTCAACGATGGCCGGTTGTATATAAACACCGCCCGGCACACCTTCGGTCACGCGCTGACCCCCGAACACGGCACCACCCTCGGCCTTTGCTGATTCAAGCGCTGCGATCATCGCATTGCCCGAAGCTTCATCCACCAACGGCCCAATCAACGTACCCTCGGTCAACGGATTACCGATGGGCAGACCTGCGTAGGCTTTCTTCAGACGCCCAACCAGTTCCTCGCGGATCGAGTTGTGTACAATCAACCGCCGCAGTGTCGTACAGCGCTGCCCTGCTGTCCCGACAGCCGAGAATACGATCGCGCGCACCGCCATTTCCAGATCAGCCGACGGCCCAACGATCATCGCGTTATTTCCGCCGAGCTCAAGAATACACTTGCCAAAGCGCTGCGCCACGATCGGCGCAACCGCGCGGCCCATCCGGGTCGAGCCGGTGGCTGAAATGATCGGCACATCCTCGCTGGCAACCAGCACCTCACCCAGATCGGCACCACCGATCAGGGTCTGCAAAAGCCCCTCGGGGGCGTCACCAAACCGGGCCAACGCCCGCTCAAAGATTTTCTGGCAAGCCAACGCGGTCAGAGGCGTTTTCTCGGACGGTTTCCAGATCACCGGATCGCCGCAAACCAGCGCCAGCGCAGCATTCCACGACCATACCGCCACGGGGAAATTAAAGGCCGAGATCACTCCGACCGGTCCCGCCGGATGCCACGTTTCCATCATCCGGTGACCCGGGCGTTCCGAAGCAATGGTCAGACCATAAAGCTGCCGCGACAGACCAACTGCAAAATCGCAGATGTCGATCATCTCCTGCACTTCGCCCAGACCTTCCGAGGTGATCTTGCCTGCCTCCCAACTGACAAGCGCGCCAAGGTCGTCCTTGGCGGCCCGCAGCTCTTCGCCCAGCAGTCGGATCAACTCACCCCGGCGCGGAGCCGGCACAACGCGCCATTCCTTGAACGCCGCTTTCGAGCGGGCAAAGATGGCCCCCATCTCGGAAACCGGAGTTTCGTGAACCTCGGCCAACAGGCTGCCATCTATCGGAGAGGTCACCCGCAGCGACCCGCCGCTAAGCTCCGCTGCAGTCAGGTCCAAATTCGCAAGCGTGGTTTCAGCAGTCATTATAATGTCTTTCATATCTCAAGCCGCCTTGTTTTGTTCGGTAACGTCACCGGCGCGATAAAGCCGGCCAAATTCGGTGTTCAGGAAATCGGCAAGCTTTACCTGCTCTTGCCGAACAAAGCCTTTCGAGGGCAGAACCCCTGTCCGCATCAGATCGACGACACCCAATACGCCTGCCGCAGTGGTTACTTGGATCGCACTCCAGACTTGTCCATCGATGGTGCGCGCAAAGGACTTGTTGATCAGGGATTTCTCACGCAACGTGCCGGCAACGATGCCCTTTGCAGTGCAATAGACCAACACGACGTCTTGATCCGTACGCGGCAAGGCCGTTTCAAAAATCTCTTTCAGCAGATCGCGGCGACGCTCTAGTCCCAGGTCACTGAGCAACAAGCGCAAGATATCCCGATGGCCCGGATAGCGGATCGAGCGATAGGATACCGCCTTCGCCTTACCGTCTAGCGTCTCGGGCAAGGTGCCCAGCCCGCCCGATGTATTGAAGCACTCGTACTCGACTCCGTCATGGCCGATCAGCTCATAATCTTCGAGGGGGGCTGTCTTAACCCTCTCGCCATTCACAATGGCATCGCAGGGGTTGCAGTATTCGTTGATTAGCCCATCGGTTGACCAAGTCAGGTTATATTTCAACGCGTTGGTCGGATAGAGCGGTAACGCCCCGACCCGCATATGCAGGCTGTCGATTTCATCGAACTCCGCCGCCAGCGCAGCGCCTGCAATCCCGACAAACCCGGGGGCCAACCCGCATTGCGGCATAAATGCCGTCTCGCTGTTCTGCGCCAGCTCGCGCACCGCGTTGGTGGCGGCGACATCTTCGGTCAGGTCAAAGTAATGCGCCCCAACAGTTTTAGCTGCGCTTGCAATTGCCGGTGTCAGAAAGAACGGCGCGGCAGAGATCACCGCATCAAAACCTTTAAGGCCTTTCTCCAAGCCCGCGCTATCGCTGGCATCAATCTGCCGCGTAGAAATGCCCCGCTTCTTGAATGCTGACAGGGCCGCAAGATCGTGATCGGCAACAGTCACCGTGTAATGTGCCGAGGTTTTCAGCAAAGTCGCGATCATCTGACCGATCTTCCCCGCCCCGACTACGCAAATATTCCAGCTCAAAACGCGCCTCCATTCTGTGTTTCTTTTGATTATGAAGGGCGACTTGTTCGGATTGCAGATCGTATCTTGACGAAATGAGGTAACTTTCCGTCATTTTGCCATATTATACGTCACTTTGCTAAATAGCTTACTCGAATATGACTTCGAACATGGTCGAATTCACAATCGTTTCAGCGCTCCTTTGAAGTGATTGTACTATCAGGTATGAGAGGACCATTGTCGGCTATACAACGCGGGCAATCGCGGTTCGCCCAAGCATATAGGTGCCTTCAATGAGATCTCTCCGTGTCCTGCTTACCTGTTTCGCATGCCTGCTTCCTTTTGCAGCTCTGGCCCAATCCGCTGAGGCACCTGCCGCTGAGATTTCATTAGAGCTCAATGCCTTGGAAGACGTTGGTAGTGCCTGCAGACTGACCTTTCTGGTGACCAACCAATCCGGAACCACTATCGATGAAGCCGTATTCGAGACGGTGATATTTGACACCGAAGGCAGTGTCGTTACCCTCTCGCTTTTTGATTTTCGCGACTTACCTTTGGATCGCCCACGTGTCCGTCAGTTCGATCTGCCAGAGATGTCTTGCACGACTGTTGGGCGCGCATTGATCAATGGCGCGAGTTCATGCGTGGTAAAAGGCTCCCAGAGCGACATCTGTCAATCGACCCTAACGCTCAGCAGCCGGATTGAAGTGGAGTTGCTTGGATGAATATTCTCTCTTCTCTTCGAGAGATCCTGACCCTTGGCGGGCCCGTTGTGGCTATCCTTATTGTCATGTCGGTCCTGACCGTAGCAGTTACTCTTTACAAGCTTTGGCAGTTCGCTGCCTGTGGCGTAGGGCGGCACAAGGTTCTGTCACAAGCGCTGCAGGCCTGGGATGCTGGAGATCGAGCCACTGCACGCGCGCGCCTCGCTCAGAGCAGCAGCTATCTTGCACCGCTTGTCGAAGCCGCCATGGACGCGCCGGACACTCCTGATCTGGACGCTCGACTGGATGCCGAAGCTGGATTGGCACTGGCCGGGCTGGAGCGCGGATTTCGGCTTTTGGATACGGTCGCCCAGCTTGCACCCCTGCTTGGATTGTTCGGAACAGTTTTGGGAATGATCAATGCATTCCAAAGCCTTCAGTCTGCCGGGTCTTCTGTCGATCCCTCATTGTTGGCAGGTGGCATCTGGGTTGCTCTGGTAACAACAGCCGTTGGCCTTGCGGTGGCAATGCCGACTTCAATGGTCTTGTCTTGGTTTGAAAGCCGAACTGCCCGGGAACGGGTGTTTGCGGACAAAGCACTGCGTACGGTTCTGGTCCCGAACAACTCGAACCAGTCCGCCTCAGGCAGGACCGAGATTCTGAACGCTGAACATGCGTAACACGGAACCCTTTGTCAGACGACCGATGTCGATGACCCCGCTCATCGATGTCATCTTTTTGCTGTTGCTGTTTTTCATGTTGTCTTCAACTTTCTCAAAGTTCGCGGAGATCGAAATCAGCAGCGCAACCTCAGGCGCATCAGAATCGGCTGAACCCGTCGAGCGAATATTCATCCAGATCGGTACCGAGCGCGTGACTTTGAATGGCGAAACACTGGCGCTGGATGAACTGTCTACGCGGATCGGGGCCGGTCAGGCACTGGTAAGCCTTGATGCGGATACGTCCGCCCAACGACTTGTGGATTTGCTGGTTGTTTTGCGTGGCCGCGATGGCTTGACCGTCACGGTGTTGGAGTAGACCGATGATCCGCTTTGGTCGCCCAAGCCGCAAACGAGACTCGACCATCCCTCTGATCAACGTCGTCTTTCTGATGCTGATCTTCTTTCTGATTGCAGGCACCCTGGCACCACCGCTTGATCCCGAGCTTCAGCTTGTCGACACATCGGAACTCGAAGGCCGCGACCCTCCCGATGCGCTTGTCTTGAACGCCGATGGCATCCTCAGCTTTCGCGGAGTGCAAACCGATCCCGAGGCTTTTATGGCCAGCCATGATGACGGGCCCGTCAGGATTGTCCCCGACCGCAATGTTTCAGGCCAACGATTGATGGAGGTAACCGGTGCCCTTCGGCGGTATGGCGCGCCTTCTGTTTTCCTTGTGACCCAGCAGGCTTTGAAATGATCCGGAAGTCAGCGGCCATCGCTGCGTTGGCGGGTGTGCTTTCGCTTGTCCTGCATATCTTTGGGATCAGCTTGTATGGGTCCAGCCTGCCAGAACTGCGGGCCAATGAGGAATCGGTCAGTTTGATCGAGCTTGGCAACACATTCGAAGAATTCACCGAAGACACGACAGACCCGGTCCAACCGGAATCTGCTGAAACACCCGAGCCCCCGGTTGAAGACACTATTAAGCCCAATACTGCCGACATCCCGATCAGCGAAACACTCGTCGCTTCCCCCAATCCTCAGCAGGTATCTTCACCCGATGTCGGAGCGCCCGTCGCCCCACGATCAGAGCTACAGGAAGAGGTGCCGACCGAACCGGTCGCCCCGTCCAACCCGGAACCAGCAACAGATGCAGATACCTCCGTAACGTCAGCGGTCGACCCGGAACCCGAGCGCTTGGCAGCTTTACCACCCACAGACAGCTCAACTGCGCCGTTCCCCCCAATCGAGAGTACGGCAGTCGAACCAGAAATCCCAAGTTCGGTCGATGAGCCAACAAACGAGACACCAGAAGAACAAGCCGCGCCTTCCGATCAGGCCGTATCTGTTTCCAAACGCCCCCGCCTCCCGAACAGAAAGCCAGCAACGGAAACACAAAAATCACTTGATGGGTTCAGTAATTTCGATAACTTGCGCAACCCTACGCAAACATTGGAGTCGCCGCTTAGCCTTTATCAAAAGGAAGGGGCTGACCCGTTCCGAGCCAGCAGTGGCCGAAATCAAACCTCGGGTCGCGGCGTTGGAAACTCCGATACCACGAACTATGCCGGACAAATCCTGGTCCACCTCAATCAAACGCCCGTCGTCTATGTCCCGGTCCGCGGGTTTGCGCAGGTATTCTTCGAAATTAATCCTGATGGATCACTGGCTTGGGTTGATATCGTCGATAGCTCTGGCTCACCTGAAATCGAACGCGCCGCCAGAGATCAAGTCATCCGCGCCGCTCCATTTCCCCGTCCACCAAGCGGGTCAAGCCGCAGGCTATCGTTTTATTACCAAAATAGTTGATACCAAAGACAGCAGTTCGCCGAACCAGTTGTTCGTTCCCTGAATGCTTCAACACGCTCTAAGGAGAGGATTTCCATCGGTCATCACGGTAAGGTCACCGTGGGCGAAGCACAGAAGTTGGCAAAAAAGAGCTGAGGGGGGTAAGTGGCTAGTTACGAAAAGAAGTTTCCTATCGTTGCTTCCACAGTGCTTCTAGAAGTATTGGCACAAATAGAAACACCGCCCTAGGGCGGTGCGTAAACATCTGATGTTGCACGGTGTTTTTTGTTTGCGGGAGTAGGATTTGAACCTCTGAGTTTCAGGTTATGA
>NZ_JBQFPA010000013.1:0-2500 GCF_056534105.1 Ruegeria sp. E5
TTGTAGTCTGCGCGGGCTGCTCTGGGATTTTCTAAAGTTGGTTGCGGGAGCAGGATTTGAACCTGCGACCTTCAGGTTATGAGCCTGACGAGCTACCGGGCTGCTCCATCCCGCGACACTTTAAGTGACCTATCGCTTACGCTACTTGAGGTCTTTTGTTGGTCTATCGCCTATTCGGCTACTTGAGACCGGGTAGTGTTCTTTTCATCGTGTTTGAGAGATGTGGACTTTTTCTAGGTTTGGCGGTGACCTACTCTCCCGGGGCTTAAGCCCAAGTACCATTGGCGCGGCAGTGCTTAACTTCCGGGTTCGGGATGGGACCGGGTGTTTCACTTGCGCTATGACCACCAAACCGAGGAAAAGCCCATGTCGACTTTCCTGCGTTGCAAGAAAGCGACGAGGTGGCAGGCAGCGTCTTTTGCTTGCAAAAGGTGCGTTGCCACTCGGTTATATAATCAACCAACATCGCGGCTTGGCGCTGCGACGTTATCCAACTCAAGGTCAGTGTATGCTTTTGGTGATTTGTCTTTCCATTACTGGATCAAATCAAGCCTATCGGGCGATTAGTACCGGTCAACTGAACGCATTACTGCGCTTACATCTCCGGCCTATTGACGTGGTGGTCTTCCACGGCCCTCAGGGAGACCTTGTTTTGAGGGGGGCTTCCCGCTTAGATGCCTTCAGCGGTTATCCTGTCCGATCATAGCTACCCAGCACTGCCGTTGGCACGACAACTGGTCCACCAGTGGATCGTTCACCCCGGTCCTCTCGTACTAGGGGCAACTCCTCTCAAGTCTCCTACACCCACGGCAGATAGGGACCGAACTGTCTCACGACGTTCTAAACCCAGCTCACGTACCTCTTTAAACGGCGAACAGCCGTACCCTTGGGACCTGCTCCAGCCCCAGGATGAGATGAGCCGACATCGAGGTGCCAAACACTGCCGTCGATATGGACTCTTGGGCAGTATCAGCCTGTTATCCCCGGCGTACCTTTTATCCGTTGAGCGATGGCCCTTCCACTCGGGACCACCGGATCACTATGGCCGTCTTTCGACTCTGCTCGACTTGTCAGTCTTGCAGTCAGGCTGGCTTCTGCCATTGCACTCAACGAGCGATTTCCGACCGCTCTGAGCCAACCTTCGCGCGCCTCCGTTACGCTTTAGGAGGCGACCGCCCCAGTCAAACTACCCGCCACGCAGGGTCCCGGATCCGGATAACGGACCGCGGTTAGACATCAAGAGTGCGAAGGGTGGTATCTCAAGGGAGGCTCCACGGATACTTGCGTTTCCGCTTCAAAGCCTACCACCTATCCTGCACATCACAATCCTGATGCCAGTGCGAAGCTGTAGTAAAGGTGCACGGGGTCTTTCCGTCTAACCGCGGGAAGCCTGCATCTTGACAGGCAATTCAATTTCGCTGAGTCGATGTTGGAGACAGCGGGGAAGTCGTTACGCCATTCGTGCAGGTCGGAACTTACCCGACAAGGAATTTCGCTACCTTAGGACCGTTATAGTTACGGCCGCCGTTTACCTGGGCTTCAATTCAAGGCTCTCACCTCTCCTTTTAACCTTCAGGCACCGGGCAGGCGTCAGACCCTATACGTCGTCTTGCGACTTCGCAGAGCCCTGTGTTTTTAATAAACAGTCGCCACCCCCTGGTTTGTGCCCCCAGCCCCTAGTTGCCTAGGAACCGGGCCTCCTTCTCGCGAACTTACGGAGGTATTTTGCCGAGTTCCTTCAACATCGTTCTCTCAAGCGCCTTGGTATGCTCTACCAGTCCACCTGTGTCGGTTTAGGGTACGGTCTGATGGAGGGCTATTTCCAGGAACCACTCAGCAGCCCAATCAATCCGATAAGATTGAACTACACCTGTGATCCGTCACATCCTCCTGGCCTAGGAATATTAACCTAGTTCCCATCGCCTACGCCTTTCGGCCTCGGCTTAGGGGCCGGCTTACCCTGCTCAGATTAGCTTTAAGCAGGAACCCTTGGACTTTCGGCGAGAGTGTCTCTCACACTCTTTGTCGCTACTCATGTCATCATTCTCACTAGTGATCTCTCCACGGGATCGCTCACGCGCCCGCTTCATCGAAAGCCTCTCTCCTCCAATCTGCCCGAAGGCATGAAGGAGGAATGAGACTATGTCACACTACGCTCTGCTACCGATGCTTACGCATCCCTAGACTTCGGCTCATGGCTTGAGCCCCGTTACATCTTCGCCGCAGGACAACTTATTTAGACCAGTGAGCTGTTACGCTATCTTTAAAGGATGGCTGCTTCTAAGCCAACCTCCTGGTTGTTTTGGTCGTCCCACCTGCTTTCCCACTTAGCCATGAATTGGGGGCCTTAGTCGTAGGTCAGGGTTGTTTCCCTCTCCACTACGGACGTTAGCATCCGCAGTGTGTCTGCCATCTAGTACTCCCGGGTATTCGGAGTTTGGTTAGGATCAGTAAGCCTGTGGGGCCCCATTACCCATCCAGTGCTCTACCCCCCGGGGTA
>NZ_JBQFPA010000014.1:0-4009 GCF_056534105.1 Ruegeria sp. E5
TTGAGCATTTGAAGGCTGAGGTTTCGTCTGGCGAGATTGATACGGTATTGGTTTGTCTGGTTGACATGCAGGGCCGTTTGATGGGCAAGCGGTTTCATGCGGGTCATTTTGTTGCGGGTGCGTGGGAAGAGACACATTGCTGCAATTATCTGCTGGCGACGGATCTCGAGATGGGGACGCCGGATGGGTATGCGTCGACCAGTTGGGAGCGGGGCTATGGCGATTATGTGATGAAGCCGGATCTGAGCACTCTGCGCCCTGTACCGTGGCTGGAAGGCACGGCGATGGTGATGTGCGATGTGCTGGATCATCACACGCATGAAGAAGTGCCACACGCGCCGCGCTCGATCCTGAAGCGTCAGGTGAACCGGTTGAAGGCGATGGGTTATGACGCGATGTGCGCCACCGAGCTGGAGTTTTTCCTGTTCGAGAAAAGCTTTGATCAGATCCGCAAGGAAGGCTTTCGCGACCTTGAGCCGATCTCGGGGTATAACGAGGACTATCACATCCTTCAGACCACCAAGGAAGAGCATGTGATGCGCCCGATCCGCAACCATCTGTGGGATGCGGGGATACCGGTCGAGAACACGAAAGGTGAGGCCGAGACCGGGCAGGAAGAACTGAACATCAAATATGCGCCTGCGATGGAGACGGCCGAGTATCACTCGATCGCCAAGAACGCGGTGAAAGAGATTGCCTGGCAGCATGGGCATGCCGCGACCTTCCTGCCGAAATGGCATCATGAGAAAGTGGGCAGTTCCAGCCACGTGCATCAGTCGCTCTGGTCCGAGGGGCGGCCGATCTTTTTCGACGAAAAAGACCCGCTCGGCATGTCGGATGTGATGAAAAGCTACATGGCGGGTCTGCTGAAATACGCCGCCGATTACACCTGTTTCATGGCGCCCTACATCAACAGCTACAAGCGGTTCATGAAGGGGACCTTTGCGCCGACGCGGATCATCTGGTCGGTGGACAACCGCACCGCCGGGTTCCGCCTGTGCGGTGACGGCACCAAGGCGGTGCGGGTGGAATGCCGTATCCCGGGCTCGGATATGAACCCCTATCTGGCGATGGCTGGGATGCTGGCGGCGGGGATCGCTGGGATCGAAGAAGGGCTGGAGTTGCAGCCGCCGACCACGGGCGACGTCTATCAGGGAGAGACGGGGATGATCCCGGGCGATCTGCGCGCGGCGCGGGATGCGCTGCATGGCTCGGCGATGTTGCGGGCTGCGATGGGAGATGACGTTGTCGATCACTATGCGCGCGCGGCCGAGGTTGAGATCGAAGAGTTTGAGCGCGTGGTGACCGATTGGGAAATTGCCCGCGGGTTCGAGCGGGCTTGAGAGGGTGAAAGCGAGGGGCCAGCCCCGCCGCCATTGGCGCTCGAACCAATGGCGCACCAATGGCGGCCCCCGAGATATTTATGGCCAGATGAAGCAGGGATCCTGCTCTCTTTAGAGATGGAGTGACTATGGGGCAGATGTTGCAATGTGTCTCGCCGATTGATGGGTCGGTTTTTGCCGAGCGCGAGGTGTTGTCGCGGGAGGCGGCGTTTGAGGTTGCGGGCCGGGCGCGGGCCGCACAGGCGGCTTGGGCGGCGCGGCCCTTGCGGGAACGCATTGATCTCGTGATGGCGGGTGTGGCTGCTGTTGGCGCGATGAATGAGGAAATCGTGCCCGAGTTGGCGCATATGATGGGTCGCCCGGTGCGCTATGGCGGTGAGTTCGGCGGCTTCAACGAGCGCGCAAGCCATATGGCCGGGATTGCCGAAAGCGCATTGGCTGATATCGCGGTGGGCGAAGATGAGACGTTCAAGCGCTATATCAGGCGCATCCCGCATGGGGTGGTGTTTGTGGTGGCGCCGTGGAACTACCCCTATATGACGGCGATCAATACGGTGGCGCCTGCGCTGATCGCGGGTAATACGGTGATCCTGAAACACGCCACGCAGACCCTGCTGGTGGGCGAGCGTATGGCGCAGGCCTTCCATGCAGCGGGTGTGCCGGAAGACGTGTTCCAGAATGTCTTTCTGAGCCATGACGTGACCAACGATCTGATCGCGGGCAATGCGTTCGACTTCGTGAACTTCACCGGCTCGGTCGGCGGCGGCCAGGCGATGGAGCGCGCGGCGGCGGGCACCTTTACCGGCGTCGGGACTGAGCTGGGCGGCAAGGATCCGGGTTATGTGATGGACGATGCCGATCTGGAGGCGGCGGTTGAGACGCTGATCGACGGGGCAATGTTCAACGCGGGCCAGTGCTGCTGCGGGATCGAGCGGATTTATGTGCATGAAAGCCTGTATGACGACTTCGTCGCCAGGGCGGTGGAGATCGTGAAGGGCTATAAGCTGGGCAATCCGCTGGACGCTGAGACCACCATTGGCCCGATGGCCAATGTGCGCTTTGCCGATGAGGTGCGGGCGCAGATTGCCGAGGCGGTCGAGGCTGGTGCGGTGGCCCATATCGACATTTTCCCCGAGGATGATGGCGGCGCATATCTGACGCCGCAGATCCTGACCAATGTCACCCATGACATGCGGGTGATGCGGGATGAAAGCTTTGGTCCGGTAGTGGGCATCATGAAAGTGTCCTCGGATGACGAGGCCACCCGGCTGATGAATGACAGCGCGTTTGGCCTGACAGCGAGCCTCTGGACCCGCGATCTGGACCGTGCAGCGCGGGTGGGTGACCAGATTGAGACGGGCACCGTCTTCATGAACCGGGCCGATTATCTGGATCCCGGCCTGTGCTGGACCGGCTGCAAGAATACCGGGCGCGGCGGCGGTCTGTCGGTCATTGGCTATCACAACCTGACACGTCCCAAATCCTATCACCTGAAAAAGGTCACGGGCTAAGGACGCCGGCCTGCCTCGGAATGACCCCCTCGCCGGGGCAGGCCTTTTGACACGAAGGAAAGCAAACATGTCACTTGTTGGAAACTGGTCTTATCCAACCGCAATCAAATTCGGGGCCGGGCGGATCAATGAATTGCCCGAAGCCTGTGCTGCGGCCGGCATGAAGAAGCCGCTGCTGGTCACCGACAAGGGGCTGGCCGACCTGCCGATCACCACCGCGACGCTGGATATCATGGAGACCGCCGGTCTGGGCCGGGGTCTGTTCGCGGATGTGGACCCGAACCCCAATGAACAGAACCTCGAGGCCGGTGTTGCGGCCTATAACGCGGGCGGCCATGACGGGGTGATCGCTTTTGGCGGCGGCTCGGGGCTGGATCTGGGCAAGATGGTCGCCTTCATGTGTGGTCAGACGCGCCCGGTCTGGGACTTTGAGGATATCGGCGATTGGTGGACCCGAGCGGATGCCGATGCCATCGCGCCGATCATCGCCGTCCCCACAACTGCCGGGACCGGGTCCGAAGTGGGACGCGCCAGCGTCATCACCAATTCTGAAACCCACGCCAAGAAGATCATCTTCCATCCCAAGGTGCTGCCGACCGTGGTGATCTGCGACCCCGAGCTGACGGTGGGCATGCCCAAGTTCATCACCGCAGGCACCGGTCTGGATGCGTTCGCGCATTGTGTCGAGGCGTTCAGCAGCCCGCATTACCACCCGATGTCTCAGGGCATCGCGCTGGAAGGAATGCGGCTGGTCAAGGACTACCTGCCACGTGCCTATGCGGACGGCACCGACATCGAAGCCCGCGCCCAGATGATGAGCGCGGCGGCGATGGGGGCCACCGCCTTCCAGAAAGGCCTGGGCGCCATCCACGCCATGAGCCACCCCGTCGGCGCGGTGTTCAACACCCACCACGGCACCACCAACGCGGTCTGCATGCCCGCCGTGCTCGAGTTCAACGCGCCAGTCATCGCCGACCGCTTCCAGCAAGCCGCCGCCTATCTGGGCATCGACGGCGGCTTCGACGGCTTCCGCAGCTTCGTGCAAGAGTTCAACGACAGCCTCGCCATCCCCCGCAAACTCTCTGACCTGGGCGTCACCAAAGCCGCCATCCCCGAACTGGTCCAAGGCGCAATCATCGACCCCTCATGCGGAGG
>NZ_JBQFPA010000015.1:0-1177 GCF_056534105.1 Ruegeria sp. E5
ATTACTCGATGATTTTCGAGACGACGCCGGCGCCGACGGTGCGGCCGCCTTCGCGGATCGCAAAGCGCAGGCCGTCTTCCATCGCGATCGGGGCGATCAGCTCGACGGTGAAGCCGACGTTGTCGCCGGGCATAACCATCTCGGTGCCAGCCGCCAGGGTCACGGTGCCGGTCACGTCAGTTGTACGGAAGTAGAACTGCGGACGGTAGTTCGCGAAGAACGGAGTATGACGACCGCCTTCTTCCTTGGTCAGGATGTAGGCTTCGGCTTCGAACTTGGTGTGCGGTGTAACCGAACCCGGCTTACACAGAACCTGGCCACGCTCAACACCGTCACGGTCGATACCGCGCAGCAGGGCGCCGATGTTGTCGCCCGCTTCACCGCGATCCAGCAGCTTGCGGAACATTTCAACACCAGTACAGGTGGTTTTCTGAGTGTCGCGGATGCCGACGATTTCGATCTCGTCGCCAACGTTGATCACGCCACGCTCAACACGGCCGGTCACAACAGTACCACGGCCCGAGATCGAGAACACGTCTTCGACCGGCATCAGGAACGGCTTGTCAACTTCACGCTCAGGGGTGTCGATGTAGTCATCAACCGCCGCCATCAGTTCCTTGATCTTCTCTTCGCCGATTTCCGGGTTGTTGCCTTCCATTGCGGCCAGAGCCGAACCTGCGATGATCGGAATATCGTCGCCGGGGTATTCGTAGCTGGACAGCAGTTCGCGAACTTCCATCTCAACCAGTTCCAGCAGCTCTTCGTCGTCAACCTGGTCAACTTTGTTCATGAACACGACCATCTTCGGGATGCCAACCTGGCGGCCCAGCAGGATGTGCTCGCGGGTCTGCGGCATCGGGCCGTCAGCTGCGTTCACAACCAGGATCGCGCCGTCCATCTGAGCGGCACCGGTGATCATGTTCTTGACGTAGTCGGCGTGGCCGGGGCAGTCGACATGCGCATAGTGGCGGTTGTCGGTCTCGTATTCCACGTGGGCGGTCGAGATGGTGATGCCGCGTGCCTTTTCTTCTGGCGCGCCGTCAATCTGGTCATACGCTTTGAAGTCACCGAAATACTTGGTGATTGCTGCGGTCAGCGTGGTCTTGCCGTGGTCAACGTGCCCAATCGTGCCGATGTTGACGTGCGGCTTATTACGCTCAAACTTTTCCTTTGCCAT